>SCNT01000014.1 GCA_005503165.1 Sphingomonadaceae bacterium 3R27E2-A | reverse complement strand
CTGGCTACCCCAGCATCAGCGCAAAACAGCTTTCCCCATAGCTCAGACCATGACCACCGCGGTTCGGGCACCGAAGACTTTCTGACGCCTGGCGGCGTCCGAAACTCTCAACGTTTCCAGCCTGTCGGCTTTCGGACTGAAAATGAAAGAAGCAGACATTGAGCTTCGCCAAAGCGTCGTCCTTGCGAAAACCGACATTGGTCTGTGCTGGCCGACGGCGGCTAGCCGGCAGGAGGCCGGGCAGACGGATCGATCGAACCGAATAGCGTTTCCAGCAGCGGGCATTCCGGGGTCTTGCCATCCGCGCATCGCACGACGGTTTCGGCAAGCACCGACTCCATGGCCTGAAGATCCGCGATCTTGGTACGAATGTCGGTCAGATGGACCACGGCGACCTCGCGCGCTTCGGTGCATGGGCGATCGCGGTCCTCGGCCAGCCGAAGCAGCGCGCGGATCTCGTCCAGCGTGAAGCCCAGTTCCCGCGCGCGCCGCACAAAGCCGAGCCGCATGAGATGACCATAGCCATAGAGCCGGTGACCGCCGTCGCTGCGCGCAGGCGCGGAGAGCAGGCCAATTTTCTCATAATAGCGGATCGTCTCGATGTTGCATCCGGTGCGCCGCGACAGTGCTCCGATGGGGAGCCGGGGCGCTGTGTCCTGCAGATTTTTCCGATCCATGCTGAAATACCTCTTGAACCTGTAGCCGCTACAGATCCTATCTAGGGTCAACAACGTGATTCGGAGAACAGAAAATGACCCAGCCGAAAACGGCTTCCAGACGTGGTGCGTGGATAGCGATTGTTGGAGGAAGTCTGGGCGCGCTCGGCGCGGCCTCTTGCTGCATCGTCCCGCTAGTGCTCTTCACACTGGGCGTCAGTGGCGCATGGATCGGCAACCTGACCGCGCTCGCCCCCTATCAGCCCATCTTCCTGGCGGTGGCGATCGCCTTCCTGGCCGCCGGGTTCTGGCGGATCTATCGTCAGCCGCGCGTGGTCTGCGCCGAGGGCGAGTGCGGCACGCCTTCCTCCAACCGCTTGGCAAAGACGGCCTTGTGGCTTGCAACGGCGCTGATCGGACTCGCCGTCCTCTTCCCCTATCTCGCCCCCCTATTCCTCGACCTTTGAACAAGGAGACCATGATGAAGAAGCTTACCCTGTTCGCGGCCGCGGCTGCGCTGTTCGCATCCGGGCCGGCCTTTGCCGCAATCCGGACCACCACCTTGGCGGTCGAGAACATGACCTGCGTGACCTGCGCTCCCACCGTCAAAAAGAGCCTGTCGCGCGTACCCGGCGTGACCGCTGTCGAAGTGTCGGCCAAAACGCATACCGCGACGGTCACCTATGACGACGCCAAGACCAGCACCGCGGCGTTGATCGCGGCGACCACCAACGCTGGCTACCCTTCCCGAGTCCGCAAGTGAAAGTCGTATCATGAGTGATTGCTGCAATCGGGGCGACGGCTCTCAGGCCAAGAAGTACGACCTTATCGTCGTGGGCGGCGGCTCGGCTGGGTTCTCGGCCGCGATTACCGCGGCGGAGCAAGGAGCCCAAGTCGCCGTTATCGGTGCCGGCACCATCGGCGGAACCTGCGTCAACGTCGGCTGCGTTCCTTCCAAGGCGCTGATCCGCGCGGTCGAGAGCATTCACCACGCGAATGCCGCGCCGATGCGGTTCAACGGTGTCGAGGCCGGGGCACGAATGGCCGATTGGGGCAAGGTGATCGCCGAAAAGGACTCGCTCGTCTCGGGCCTTCGTCAGGCGAAATATGCGGATCTCCTGCCTCTCTACAATAATATCGCCTACCATGAAGGCACGGCGCGGCTCGTCGAAAATGGCGTCGAGGCCGGTGGAAGGCGGTTCACCGCTGACCGGATCGTGATTGCGACAGGTACGCGTCCGGCGGTGCCGGCTATCCCGGGCCTTCCGGACGTCGATGCGCTCGACAGCACTACCGCGCTCGACCTGACCGAGTTGCCGAAATCGATGATCGTCCTCGGGGGCGGCTATATCGGTGTGGAACTCGCCCAGATGTTCTCCCGCGCCGGCGTCGACGTGACGCTCGTTTTCCGCAGCCGCCTTCTCCCCGATATGGAGCCGGAGATCGGTGCCGCGCTGACCGACTATCTTTCGAGCGAAGGCATCACGGTTCTGGGCGACCTCGCCTATCAGTCGGCCCACAAGACGGCGGAAGGGGGCACTGCGCTCACCGTCCTGCGCAACGGGGTCGCCGAAACCATCGTCGCGGAGCGCCTTCTCGTAGCGACCGGGCGCGCCCCGAATGTGGAGGACCTCGGTCTCATCGAGGCAGGGGTGAAGCAGACGCTCAGCGGTGCCATCATTGTCGATGACCATATGCGAACCTCGGTGCGCGGCGTCTATGCCGCCGGCGATGTGACGGGCCGAGACCAGTTCGTTTACATGGCAGCCTATGGCGCAAAGATCGCCGCCAAGAACGCCTTGAACGGCGATAGCCTGCGGTACGACAATTCGGCCATGCCGGCCGTCGTATTCAGCGATCCGCAGGTAGCCAGTGTCGGCTTCACCGAAGCGCAGGCTATCGCGGCAGGATATGCAACGCGAACCTCGACCCTCCCGCTCGAGAATGTTCCGCGCGCATTGGCGGCTCGCGACACGCGCGGCCTGATCAAGCTGGTTGCGGATGGCCGGACCCGCAAACTGCTGGGCGCGCATATCTTGGCGCCGGAAGGTGCGGACAGTATCCAGACCGCCGCCATGGCGATCCGCTGCGGCCTCACGATCGACGATCTGGCGGAGATGATCTTCCCCTATCTGACCACGGTCGAAGGACTGAAGCTGGCTGCGCAGACATTCGATCGGGATGTGAAAAGGCTGTCCTGCTGTGCAGGATAAGATTGCTCGGTCGCGTCGCGGCGGTGAGATGACATGAGTAGCCCGCGCGGTTCCGATCCCGCCAGCGGCGCCGGGGATTGGTCGGGTAACTGGCGCACGCTTGTCGGGCTCTGGGCTATTCCCGGCCTAGCCATGCTGGCCGCCATGTGGCTGGAACCTACGCCCCGCGCGGTCATCTGGACCGTCATGCTGGCCTCCATGGGTGCGGCTTGTATCATGAACGCCAGACGGTGCGGCCGGACTCATTGCCGTTTCACCGGACCGTTCCTGATTGGGATGGCGATACTGGTCGTCGCCTACGCGATTGGGATGCTGCCGCTGGGGCCACATGGCTGGGGTATTCTGGGCGGAGTCACGCTTGGCGGGTTTGCCGCTCTGTGGTGGGGCAGCGAACGGGCATGGGGCAAGTTCTCGCGTTCCAAAGATAAGGGCGTTTCTCGCAGCTGTTAGGTTTCGTGGGAGATCGGACGTCCGGCCACTGCTATAATGGCCCATTTGCGAACGACTGGTTTTGGGCCACGCGTCGCTGGCGGTGAATGGCCGGGCTTGGGCGCAAAGCCGACCAGTCGTCTTGCCCATCAAACTTGCCAAAGTGGCCGCTGCAGCCAGTTCGCGGGAAAACCCATCGATCGTATATCGCCCTCGGGATGGGTCGCGATGTGCGCCGCCACATCGGCAAGCCAGGTCGAGTCCGGCGCCACGGTATTGATGACGTGGCCGATCATGCAGATGCCGTTGTAAAGCTTCGCCGGTGCCTGAGTGGCATTCTGGTCGATGGTCGCCTGTAGGGATTTGGGCTTTTGCGCGAGCTTCGGAGGCGTAAGGAAGCCCCGGTTCCACAGCCGGCCGTGATGCGCGCAGATATTACGGATGTCGGTCACATGGCGGACCAAGGGCACGAGAACGGTCTCCGGAAGACCAAGGGGCGCGGCGATGCGCGTTCGAAGAGCGCGGTCTGCGAGGCTCGAATACCAGCGCGAAAGGTGACCGAAGGACATCATTTCTGCGACCATCCAGACCGGCGGCAATGCTGGCAGATCGTAGTTTTGCCGATAATGCTTGATATAGGTCTCGTTCGAACGCCCCACTTCGCCAGCCAGTTTCGAGAGGCGAAGGTGATAGTCGGTGCGGTCGCTATAAAGACTGGCGTCGAGATAGCTGTGTCCATCGCCAAGCCCAGCCAGATGATAAGCCCAGCTTCCGCGCAATGCCACTTCGACATGCTCGGTGCCGCGCATCAAGAGGCGCCGGAGTAGCCGATCGAAATCATAGAGGGCGGTGACGCGTTCGAATGTCGTGCCCGGAAGGAAGCGCGGCCCCGCCTGTCCCTTCGGATGTTCGAAATAGAGCCAGTAGGCGCTCAGCGGTAGTAGCTCACATGGCGGAGCCACGCCTCGGCCGCCGGCTCGTCGGCAACGATCATGCCGTTTGCCCGGAGGTGAGCGATTTGCTGCGTGTAGGTGAGAGTCGGTTTGGAATAGGCGCGTGACATTGACCGTCGTCATGCGTCAATGGCGCCCAAAATAAAAGACCCGCCCAGTGTGCATATCCTTGCGGACAGAGGCCGGGCGGGTGCGATTGATGCCCACATAGGATAGACAAGCGAACAAATCAATAACAAGCGTTGCAGCGCAACACGAAATAGGACCCTTCCACCCCGGCGTCACGCGAACGAAGGAAGGAGCGTCCCCAAGGCCCTGCCAAGGGTAGCCACTCCACATCAGGCCGTCGGAATACGGGCCTCCAACTCGGCAACGCGCTCCGAACAGATCGCATGCACCGCGCGGCCGAGCTCCTCAACATGCGCAGCGAGCCACAGCAGGTCCGCCTCGCCGATGCGATAATGTTTCGAGTAGCGGGCCTTCACATAAGCCTCCTTCAGCTTCTCGAAGCGTGTGCGATCAGCCTTCAACGTGCGAGGCCACGCATCCACCAACCGCATATCGATCCGTTCCGCCTGCGTTCGCAGGAACCCGAGGTTGTGCACATGCGGTGTGTAGAAGGTGCATACCAACAGGACGCAATGATAAAGGCTCTCCGCCGCTTGATGAAGAACGAATGACGCCTGCTTGAATGCGCCTTCGGCGCGTCCTGCCTCATGCATTTTGAAGAATGCGTTTGCTTGAGGCATCCACTCCTCAAAATATTCCTTCGCCATCGCCAACGCCTGCTCAGGCGTCTTCGGCTTCGGCGTGTGCAATTCCTTATCGTCAAATTCGTAGAGCGCGATCCCGTCGCGCGCGACGTCCATGAAGAAATAGCGCCCGTGCGCCAGCCCGTCGTTCACCTCCTGCAGGGTGTGAACGATGAAATTCACCGGCGTGTGCAGTGTCTTGTCGATCGCAAGTTCGCGGGTCAGCCGGTCTTCGAGCTTCGACCAGAAGTCGATCTTGTCGGTGAGGCGCTTGTCGTTGACGATGATCAGCAGATCGAAGTCCGAGCGATAGCCCTTCGCCGTGTGCGGCTCGTCGACCCAGCCGCCGCGGGCATAACTTCCGTAGAGGATGACCTTGTCGATCCGGCCCTTCTTCTTCCAGCCCATCGTCGAAAGCGCGACGGCATCCCCGAATTCTTCGAAGATGATCGCCTTCACGCGGTCGAGCTCGCGCTGCTTGTTGGCCGGGAGATGATCGAGATCTGTACGCATCGTTCCTTCCTTCTGTGGTCACAAGCTCGCCCGATGGCAAGCATGGTCGGGTCCAGATCGACACCTCATGGCGCCTCGCGGATGCGGAAATCCCAGACCGGAATGCCGAATGCGCGCGCCTTGTCGACGAGATTGTCCTGGATGCCGGTGCCCGAGAAGACGATGAGCCCAGTGGGCATGGCGTCGATCATGCGCTCGTTGCGCTTGAAGGGAGCGGCTTTCCGGTCGCGGTTCCAGTCGGGACGGAAGGCCACCTGCGGCACCTTGCGGGCATCGGCCCAGCAGGCAGCGGCGCGCTCGGCGCCGGTCGGGGTTGCGCCGTGGAGCAGGACCATGTCGGCATGACGGGCATGAACCTTGTCGAGCGCCGACCAGATATGCCGATGATCGTTGCACGAGGGTCCGCCGCTGAAGGCGATGCGGGTGCCCTCGGGGATCAGCGCCTTGGCCTTTTCGCGGAGGCGGCGGTCCATGAAGTCGCGGCTGTCGATCATCGCCGCCGTCATCGCCTGATGGCGGATGCGCGACCCGGTGCGCGGGACCCACGCCTTGCGGGCGTGAATGCGATATTGGTCGGCAGCGCACTCGCGGAAAAATTCCATGGCGTCGCGCCGCTCGATCAAGGTGATGCCCTCGGCGATTGCGCGTTCGAGTTCGACCGAACGGATTTCGCTGCCATCCTGCTCGCGCTGGAGATCGCGCTGCGCCGCCTCGTTGCGGTCGAGATCGCGCTCGATCCGCGTGCCAGCGCCATGGAAGAGATTGACGACGCCCCAGAGCAAATCCTCGAGATCGGGTTCGATCCTGGTGTCGACGAGGCAGCCCGCGAGTGCATCGAAGATGTCGGCGACGGCGCCGCCGGCGAGCCGATCATCGGGAAGCGGCCGCCCGTCGGGTTCGTCCTCGAAGGGGCGATAGCCGTAGAGCTGCATTTCCTGGAGGAGATGTGCGCTGGCGCCGGGCTCGGCGGGCTCGCCGCGTTCGGAAAAGTCTGACAGGTCGCTCATGTCATGCCTCGCTTCTGGTAGCCGCGCCTCTCGCGGCCTTCGCGGCGACGCCCCCGCGGCGGCGGGTGCGGGTCCGCACCGCGCGGGACGCGCGGCCGAAGCTTCAGCGGAGGATGGCGAGGGCGCGGCTATTTTGTTTCGCGATGCAAAGGGGCGCAGCCCCGGCGGAAAATAGCCGCGCATCCGCCATTGCGGTGCCCGCACCCGTCGCCGCAGTCGCCCTCCAGCGAAGGCCGGAGGTGCGGCCTCCGCAGGGAAGCAATGGCCAAAACGGTCGGACGTTAGATGAAGCGGTGATCCCGATGTCCGAAATAGCACTATATATTTCGGACATGGAAGCGGGCCGCATCGAGCGGCATCAGCCGGGCGCGAAGCCGGGCCGCCATCTCTTGCCGGCCCATCCGAAGAAGATCGCTGTTGAAATCGTCGAGCCGCGGATCGAGCGGAACGATCTCGATCCCAAGTGGCTCGGCGCGCTCGATCAAGGTCTTCATCGCCCAGGACCCGGCAGCGTCGTCGTCGCGCGCGACATAGAGACGGCGCAGCGGTTCGGGGAAATGGATGGCGGCAAGATGCGCCGCCGACAGACCGGCGATCATCGGCATGCCCGGCAGCACCTCGCGTAGCGACAGGATCGTCTCGATACCTTCGCCAGCGGCCATGACGTCCGCAGCGGGTCCGAACCGCACGCCATGCCCAAGGAGATTTCCCATCGCGCGGCGGGGACAGGCGACGGGCGCCTTGCCTCCCGCCGGATCGAGCCAGGTGCGATGGACGCCGGAGATTTGACCGGCGTCGTCGGTCACCGCGGCGATCATGGCCGGCCAGGCGGCACGGACATCGGGCGGGTCATCGCTTGTTGCCCGGTAATAGCAGCGCGGATGAAAGCGGATCGCACCATTGCCTGGGTCGATATCGATCCCGCGCGATAAGAGATAAGCAGCGGCCAAGGTTCCTGATATCGGCTTCGACGCAGCCCAAAGCTGCCGCGCCGCCGCAGGCGTTCCCGTCGACGCCTTGCGCGATCGCGGCGATCGAGACCCCGCTGGCTGCGGCATCAACATCGGCATGCTCAAAAATCGCCGCGCCTCGGCGAGGGTCTCGCGCAAATCGACGTGACCGCAACTGGCGGCGATGACATCGAGCAGATCGCCATGTTCGCCGCTCGCGGCATCGGTCCATTTCCCCGCCCGGCCGCGCCCGTCGCCCGACGACGACAAGAGAAGGTAAAGGCTGCGACCGGGCGTCCCCCGGACATCGCCGACAAGCCAGTAGCGGCCTTCGCGGCGGCCGTTGGGGAGATAGTGGCGGCAGACGGCTTCGGCATTGTCGGCGAGGCGGCGCGCCAATTCACGGGCTGGACTTTCCATGCGGGGCTCCTTCCAAGGCCTTGCGCCCGCGCAGATGTCGATCAAAAGGCGATCGGCGATCCGCACGGACAGCTCGGCACCGGCAGCCCCTGCCAGCGCGTAGAGCGTGATTTTGTCACAAACGGGACTTCAGAATCAAGCATGACCTGCCTGCCCGTCTGGCGGTGGGACCTGCGGAACCGGCGGCGTCGAAGCCAATCGGATCATGGCGGACACTATCGGTCGGCAGGCTATAACGGCGGATGCCGCGTATCAGGTCGGCATGAGCGGACGATAACCCCGGTCGTCGTCCATTTCCTCGGCCCACAGCGCCATCTGGAAGTCATCATAGCTGACCCCGCATTGCTCGAGCATCCAGGCCGCGAGCGCCGGATGATCGGCGACGGCTTCGACGAAATCATCACCACCATGCCTGCGCCCGCGGTCGAACCACCAACCGGCCTCTTCCTGGACGGAAGGATCGCGCTCGATCACCAGCTGCGACGCATCGAGTTCGAGCATGGCTGCGAGCAATTGCTCGCAGTGGACGACATCGAGCGTCTCGCGCGGCCCGTGCTGACGCTGATAGCCCACCGACAGATTGGTGCATTCGGAAACGATGCCGGCATATTCATTGGTGTCGGTGTAGACGCCGGTATCGTCGGGGGCATAGCGGAACCCCATATTCTGCCGGTTGAGCGCCGCCGCAAGACTCGATGCGAAGGCATCGGAGCATGTCCGGCCATAGCTCTGGTGGGTGATGACATCGCCAAGCCCCGCGCGGTCGAAGGCGATCGCCGCGTCGATGTCCGCGAGAAGTTCGGGCGTGTGGCGCTCGATCCAGCGCGAGCCGAGGCAACCCTGCTCCTCGCCGCGATGGAAGAGGTAGAGGCCGGGACGCGCGGCCGCGATCATGCCGAGCATGATCCACAGTCCCGCGCCGTCGTCGGCGCCGAGCGACATGCCCGCTTTGCCGTCGCACAGATGCGCGATGCCATATTCATCGACGCCCACCGCCTGGTGCCCGCCGACGGCCGCGACCGTATCGACATGGCAGCTCCACAATGTGCGCGGGCGATCGCCGATTTCCAGCATTCGGTTGCCGAAACCATCGGCGCGGATGCCGGGAACCCGGTCGAGATATTCGCGGCAGAAGGCGCGTTCGGTCGCGCTGTCATGGGGCCGTGCCCAGGACAGGATTTCGAGGAGGCCGGCGCGGCCCGCAAGGTCATGGGTCATGGATCAGGCTCCTGTCTGGCAAGGGGTTGCGGTCGCTGCCAGAGGCGCTGCGGCGGCGGAGGTGAGGCCATCGACCGGCGTCGGCATGTCGGGAGGATAGCCGTGCGCGCAGGCACAGCTGCACGGCGGAAGAGATCCACGTCGCAAGTCTTCGAGGCGAGGTCGCTCGGCTGCTTCCCGTTCGTGCCTCAGCCGTTCTTCGCGGGCACGCTCACCGGCTGCCTGCCATTTGGCGACCTCGAGTTCGATCGCCGACATTTCGTACCGAAACCAGTCGCGAGCGAGGACATGGGCATTGGCGAGCGATGGATCGTCATCGTCGACAGGATCGGGCAGATAATCCGCACAAAGCCATTCACCATGATATTCGGTGAGATCAGTCGCATGATACCATTCGCCCGAGGCATCGCATTTCCGGCAGCAGGTCGCGAGCCACCATTCGCCGCGATCTTCGATGTACACCGCACCGAAGGCCTCGACATAACCGTCAAGCACGTCATGCTCATCGCCATCGGCGAGCACCGGGATGAAGGTTTCGGCATCGCTGTAGCTGCGCTCATTATGCGCGCAGAAGGTCGTGTGATCGGTGAAGCAATTATAGCACCATTCTTCCGACGAGCCGTCGCCGAAATAGACTTCCTCATGCGGCGTCGTTTCGCGGTCGCACCGCGGGCAGTACCAACATCGGTCCCCCAGGCCGTTGGTATTCTCGGACGGGATCTCACCATGGCCGATGATGAGATATTCGCCGTCGTCGGCGAGGTCATCGCCCGCATCGATATAGGGAACGACGAAGCTGCCGCCATCGACGAGCCGCCGGATGCGTGCGCCATTGAGGCTGCCCTTCGCATAGCCCGCATTTTCGAGCAGCAGCTTGAGCCGCGATACATCGCCATAGATGCTGGTGTAGATTTTGAGTTCGGGCCACACCACGCTGCGCGCGCGGGCATCGTCGCGGGCGCCGATATAGGCGAGCGCCGTGTCGGGACCGGCATAGACGCGCACCGGGTGGCAATAGCTCTCGAAGTCGCTCGCGCCGTGCGACATGCAGCTGCCGGGACCGCCGACATAAACCTCCTCGATTTCGTCGGCGTCCTGCGTGATCTTGAGCGCATCTTCTGCAAGCTGGACCGAAAGCCGGGCGCACCAGCCCTCGATCGCTTCATTGTCCAGATGGGCAGAAAAGAAGCGATTAAGGTAGCGGCCCGGCGACATCACGAGCTGGCGGTCGACCTCGCCCTTCGCCGCATTCTCGGTGAAAGCGATCTTGCCCGCCTGCTCGGTCGAGACATGGCAGAAATGCTCTTCGTGCTTCTCCTGATACCAGGGCTCCTCATGCCAGGGCGTCGGCGCATAGGTGCCGTCGGCGAACCGCAATTTCTCGCGAACCGGCCAGTCGACGTCGCCGATCTCGGCGCCCGCGAGCGCGATCCGGAGCTGCGCATCGGGCGCGCGGAGGAGAAGCTGTTTCCGCGCGGCTTCGGCTTCGTCAAAGGAAGGCCAAAGATATTGCTGGTCGCCATTGGGTGCGAAAAGGAATTCGATCGTGACCGGCCGCCACTCGGCTTCCGAGTGCGGGCAAAGGATTTGAAACTGTGCCATGGATGGGACTCCGCGCAGCCGCGCGCATGCCCCGAAGAGGCGCGATCGCGGGCTGCATTGCTGATGGGGTGGCGCAGGATTAGCGAGGGTCGGGGGTCAGCGTCCGGACCGAGAGCCGTGACTGGCCTCGTGTCGCCTCAAGCCGTCAAAGGCCGACTTTCCCGGGCACCGCTGCGCCGTGAAGAAGATCCGGCGGGGGCATGCGCCCCCGCCCGGATGGCTCACTCCGCCGCGACGGGCAGCTCGGCGTCGCAGGGATCGCCCTCGTCGGCATCGGCGGGTACCGCCATTTCACCGCCGTCCGGATCGATGTCGTCCAGACCCGGCGTTCGCATCGGCGCCGGGAGCCAGGTCGTTTCTTCGACCAGCCGTTCGGCCTCGCGGGCCATATCGGCTTTCTTGAGATGGCCGATCATGCGGGCAGCTTCGTCGCCGCGCGCCTCGGCGACATCGGCGAGGATCTGCGGCTTGGTCACACCGCTGAAATAGCCTGCCGCGGTCGGCCGCCACCCCGCGCCATGCACATCGAGCCCCGCGGCCAGCGCGAGGACATGGCTGTGGGCGATCCGGCGCTCGACGCCATGCGCCGAGATGCGGCCATTGTCATATTTGGGAACGACCTCGGCCTGGGCGTTGACGCAGAGCGAGCCGCAATGCGCCAGGAGCTGCGACTGCTCCTCCCCATCGAGGGTGAGCAGAAAGCTCCACACTTCCTTATCCGACTGCGGCAGCCGCGCCTTCCATGCCCCCGAGCGCGCGTCGATCGCCTGCGCGGGCGCGCAATCGCGCAAACCGGCAGGGGCATTGGAAAAGGAGACGCGATTCGCCGCGATCTGGACGCAGCTCTCGCGGCTGAAGCTGTAGAAGCAGCCCAGCACGAGGACGTGGAGAACGGCGACGAAGGCGAGCGCCGGGTCTTGCGCGACCCTGTCCTGCAGCGCGAGGGTGCGCCAAGCCGTGAGGTCCGAGACGAGACGGTCGGGGAGCGGGCGCAGCGCACCCGGTTCCTCAGCTCCTTCGGCGTCATCCTGCGCCTTCTTCGGTTCGCCGTCGCCGCGGCCAGTGGAGCGCGCCGTATCGCCCGGCTCCGACGCGCTGTCACTGCCGAGTCCATCACGCAGTTGATCCTCGGGCTTCACGAAGCCGCGCTCGACGCGCACCGACCCATCGCGGTCGAGCGAGACGAATGCGCCCGCCACCGCCATGTCCGCGGGATCGAAGATCAGCGGCCGGTCGACCAAAGCACCGAGTTCGGCATCGATCGCCTCGATCCGCGCATGCACCTCGTCGGGCACGTCGTGCGCATCGGCCCATTCATCGCCGAGTTCCTCGCCTTCGGCTTCAAGCTCGGCGACGCGCGTCGCTTCGGCTTCGGTCATCGCGACCTCTTCGCGGTCGATCTCGCGATACCCGCGCGTTGCGTCCCACGGCAGGTCGATCGCGGTCGTCACCCATTTCCAGCCCTCGGCGAGGATGCGCGCGCCCTCGGCCTTCAGCTTGGCATCGACAAGCCGATCGAGAAGTGCGGGGTCGGTGAGCCAGCCGCCGCCATCGGATTCGAACAGGTCGCGCGCGATGCTGCCGCCCGCTTCGAGATAGGTGTCGAGACCGACGAAGCGCGCCCTTTTGTCACCCGCGCGAACGCTGTTCTCGGTGAGCTTCTGGCGGATCCAGGTCGCCGACTTGTTGAAGCTATGTTCGAGCTGGTCCCAGACCTCTTCTTGCCGCGTATGGTCCTCGGCGATGGTGAAGGCCATGAGCTGATCGAGCGTCATCGCCTCATCGGCATAGAGCTCGAGCAGCTTCGGCGAGACGCCGGCGAGCTTCAGCCGCTGCCGCACCGCGGCGGGCGTGGTGTGAAAATGCGCGGCGATTGCCTCGATGCCGGCGTCCTTCTCGACCATCGCCTGCATCGCGCGAAATTCGTCGAGCGGATGCAGTGCCTCGCGAAAGCTGTTTTCGGCGAGGCTGTCCTCTTCGGCGAGTATGTCATTGGCCGCACCGCCCACGACACAGGGGATCGGCGCGTCCTTCGCGAGCCTTTTCTGCTTCACCAGCAGTTCGAGCGCGCGGAAGCGCCGGCCTCCGGCTGGAATTTCGAATTCCCCCGTTTCCTGCCCCTCGCCATCGAGCAGCGGCCGCACGTTGAGGCTCTGGAGCAATCCGCGGCGCGCGATGTCGGCCGCCAGCGTGTCGATCGATACCCCCGCCTTCACGCGCCGCACATTGGCCTGCGACAGGCGCAGGCGGTCGAGGGGAATGTCGCGCGACGGGGCGAGGGTGATTTTCGGAAGCGATTTGGCCATGGGCCTTCTCCATGACGGGCCGCCGCGAGACACTCTCCCGGCTCCTGAAACCCGTCACGAAGCCCCGGCTTCCCTCTTCCTCGAACGGGGCCGCCACCGGCGGCCCCGAACAAGTCCGCGGCCTCAGCCCCGCGCCGAAAGCCGGCGCGCCGCTGCGTGCAGGCGCTGCTCGCCAAGGATGATCGAGCCCGCCGCGCGCGCCGCTTCGGCATAGACCGACAGGGGATGGCGTGCCTCGAAGTGAAGGTCGCGCTCGATGCCGAGCCCGAAGGGCAGGCGCACCCCCTCGAGTTCGGCAAGCGAGAAACTTCCGAGTTCGGGGCATCCGAACCCCAAGTCCGCGAGGCCGAACAGGATGCCGTCGGCATCGACCTCGGTTGCAAGCCAGGTCGCGGCGCCGACGGGGCTGAAGAAGCGCACGACAGGTCTGGGATCGGGCTCGCGCGCGCCGCGCGCGATCGCGTCGTGCCGCGCGGCAGCATTGGCGGCGAGCGCGGCTGCGATTTCCGCAGTGAGCAGTTTCATGCTGCGATCCTTCCGGTGAATTTGCCGCCGTGGCGGTGGGGCTTTGCATAATGCGTCATTTCGGTTCTCCGCGGGGGACCGGCAGCAAGCCTCTCTCGCCGCACTCCGTCCGCCACGCGGCCCGGCAACCCCCGCGCTCGCTCGCGGCGGCCTGCCGCCGCGGGACCGAGGATCATGGGCGGGCCCAGCCGTGCGCAGTGGGCTTGCCATGTTGTTCTTCCTATGTTCTCATATGGGCATGGACAGAATCGATACCGCCCGAGTCGCAGAAACCCTGCTTGCCGCTCCCGGCTGGGCGCGCGTGGGCCTCACCGCACCTACAAGTCACATGCGCGTCGAAGCGGCGTTCGAGCTTGCCCGCGTCATCGCCGAAAGCGTGGGTGGAAGCCCCGAGCCCGCGCATATCGACCAGCTCGGGCTTTCGCTGTGACGTGGGCGGCTGGACCAGAGAAGGTGGGCGGCGCGCAACGCATCTGTTCGAGGCCGCGGCATGGTATCAGGCGGTCAGGCCGGTGTGCCGCTGCGGCCATAGCGCGACCTTCGATCCTTATGGTCTGTGGTGGAAGTTCCAGCGCAAGATGTGGGACGATGATCTTGGCAAGGCGCGCGAAAAATTCTGGTGCGCGCGCTGCAAGGCACGGACCGGCAAACGCGTTCGGCCGATCCGGCTCGAACTGGTCCAACCGAGCAAGGACGATATTCAATTGCCCATGCCCGACGAACGTGAATGGAAGCGCGCGCTGAGCCGCTTCCGGGCCTAGGAGACCGTCCGATGGACATCGAGAATGACGACGCCCTTGTGGGCATTGGCAAGAGCCATCGCGTGA
Source organism: Sphingomonadaceae bacterium 3R27E2-A (assembly GCA_005503165.1). Classification (GTDB taxonomy): domain Bacteria; phylum Pseudomonadota; class Alphaproteobacteria; order Sphingomonadales; family Sphingomonadaceae; genus Sphingopyxis. The sequence goes on along the minus strand of SCNT01000014.1, from coordinate 90,459 downwards.
TCATCTGGGATGGACAGCAGGAGCGTGAGAAGGAGCTCCACTGGGGCCTGCCGTCTCACAATCCCGACATCTTTCAGATTCCGCTGCTCAAGTCCGAGACCGCGATCATCGACCGCCCGTGCCTGCTGCTTGCCAATGAGTTCGGTTTGGTGAAACGGGGACGCACAGTTTATTCGGCGAGCCTCATCGGCGAACCTTTCCTATGCATCGCGGCGACCTGGCGCCCCGGGAACCGCGATTGGCCCGACAGTTTCGCGGCGCTCACCGTCCCCGCCTATGCCGATCTTGCGCATCATAAGGACCGCCATGTCGGGGTGGTTCATCCTGACGATCTCTTCGACTGGTTGATGGGAAAGCGTCCACCGCTGGACTTGCTGCGGCCCTTCCCCAAGGATAGCTTCAGGATCACGCCGCCGATCCAGCAGAATTTCGACGACCTACTCGGAGCGGCCTGACGGAGGGCCGCCCGATGTGCAACCTGGTGACGCTGAATTCGACGGTCGACGAGGTGGCATCCTATTTTAAATCGCGCCGGCCGCAGGCCACCAACGCCTCGCCCGGCGATGTCTATCCCGGCGGACAGGGTTTCGTGGTGAGGCAGGACGGCGGCGAACGCGTTCTTCAGGCCATGACCTGGGGCTTCCCGGTGCGCCTCAAACATATGAAACCGACCAGCAAGCCGAAGCCGGTCAACAATGCGCGCGACGACAAGCTGATGTCCTTCTGGCGCCCCTGGTTCACCAGCCCCGCACATCGCTGCCTCATCCCTTTCACCTCCTTCGCCGAAGCCGAAGGCGAGAAGGGCAAGATGACGCGAACCTGGATCAGCGTGACCGACCAGCCGCTCGCCGCATGGGCGGGTCTCTGGCGGCCGACCGACGAATGGGGCGATTGCTATACGGGCGTGATGGTCGATGCGACCGAGGAACTGTTCCACATCCATGATCGCATGCCGGTCATCCTGCACCCCGAAGATCATGATGCCTGGCTTTATGCGCCTGCCGAAGAGGCGATGGCGCTGGTCGCAAAATATCCCGCCGATCGCCTCGCCGTCGAGCGCACCGAAGTACCCTGGTTCAGCCGCAAGGCGCCGCCCGCGGATGCGCCATCACTGCTCTGAAAACGGGCGGTGTGCAGCCGGAATAGATCCAGAAGCGGGTCCGATTGTCAGATCCAAGCCCTTTACCCGGATTATCAACCTGTTACATCTCGCTGACCGATCGATCGCCATGCGCCGGGCTGCGGGAACAGCGGTCGGACAGGGCGTGAGGACCCGTCGGAAATTCCCCCGTTCGCCCGCGCCGAAATGGAAAAGGTTCGCGGCGATAGTTGGAGCGGACCGCAGGCGAGCGGGTCGGGAACGCGCCGGCGGCCGATGAACGATGTGAAGCATTATCAACTGACAGAGGAACTCGCACAGGAATTTACAGGAGCAGACAGAGAAGAGCAGCTCTTTGCCGCACTGACCAAGGCTGCGGGCCGAATGGGGTTCGACCATTTCGCGCTTGCTTTCGATCGGCGCGGAACCGGCGAACCGGCGTCGATTCTCGTGCACAATTATCCCGACGCCTGGGCCAAGGTCTATGTCGGCTTCGATCTCAGCGGAACCGATCCGATCCGCCGCGCTAGCGAGCGATCGCTGACCGGCTTCGAATGGCGCCACGTCGATCGCTATATTCCGCTGAGCCGCGGCGACCGCCAATTGCTGTCGGTGGCGCGCGATAGCGGCGTCGGTGACGGCTTCACGGTTCCTCGCCATCTGCCCGGCGAGGCATCGGGAACCTGTTCCTTCGCAGTCCGTCCGCACGCGGACATTCCGGCGGACATGCTCCACGCCGCCGAAATCCTCGGCGCGATCGCCATCGCTTCGGCGCGTGAGTTGATCGGCTCCTCTCCTTTACGGCCACGCCCGATACTTACCGAACGGCAACGCGAATGCGTGCTCTGGTCGGCGCGCGGCAAGACCGCCGGCGAGATCGCCGATATTCTCGGGATCAGCGAAGAGACGGTCGTGCGCCACCTCAAGATGGCGCGCGAGCGCTATTCGGTGCATTGCCGCTCGATGCTGATCCTGTGCGCGCTGTTCGACGGGCTGATCGGCTTCTCGGACATCTACGACTGGTGGCGCCCGAACTGACGCGCCACGCATAATCGCAAAATCCTTGCCCAGAAATGGGCATGGCGGCCGCAAAGGATCGATGGTCTGATTCCGGCTCCACAGCCAAGGAATCATCATGATCGCACAATCGACGCGGGCGCCCGACGCGCCCGGGGATGCCGCGCTGCGCGGCATGTTTGCCGCGCGAAAGCAGGTCTTCATCGACCAGCTCAAATGGGATTTGCCCGTCCTCGACGGCCGTTTCGAGCTGGATCAGTTCGACACGCCCGACGCTCGTTATCTGATCCTGCTCGACCCGCACGATCTGCGTCATCGTGCTTCGGCGCGGCTCCTGCCCACCACGGCGCCGCACCTTCTCGGCGACATCTATCCGCATCTCTGCACCGATGGCCCGCCGACCGGCACCAGTATGTGGGAGATAAGCCGCTTCTGCCTCGACCCCGCGCAGACGCCCGACGAGCGCCGCGACGCGCGCAACCAGCTCGTGACCGCAATTGCCGACTATGCGCTGAACAACGGGATAAATGAATATGCCGGGATCGCCGAGGCGGGCTGGTACCATAGTATCAGCAAGTTCGGCTGGGCTTGCCGCACGCTGGGACCCGTCCACCGAGATACAAATTGCCGGATCGTCGCGTTCAACATCACGATCGACGAAGACACGCTCCCCGGCCTGAAACGAACGGGGACCTATGCGCCGCTCATGCTCAAATATGAGGAAGGCGGGGAGCCGGCGCTATGAAGAAGGATCTCACCGAAGCCGATCTTTGCGCGATGCTCGTCGAGGAATTGCGCCGCACCGGCTATTGCATCGTCCGCAACGAGGCGATCGCCCGCGTCCACGCCCTGGCGAAGGATCTCGACCCGATCTTCGCCGCGACGCCCTTCTGCGAAGGCAATTTTTACGGCTGCCGCACCAAGCGGTTCGGCAGCCTGCTCAAGCGCTCGCAGCATATGGCCGCATTGGTGCTGAATCCGATCATCCTCCCCGCCGTCGAGACGATCCTCGGAACGGGATGCGACCGGATCCAGCTCAACCTCACCCAGGCAATCGAGATCCATCCGGGCGAAGTCAGGCAATATCCGCACCGCGATCAGGATATGTGGCGCGGCGCCGATGGCGCCCAGGAATATCTGGTCAATGTCCTATGGCCGCTCACGCCCTTCACGAAAGAAAATGGCGCGACGCGCATCTTCCCGAACAGCCATGGGGCTGCGGGCATGGCAAAGACCGATCTCGGCCAGCCGATATTCGCCGAATGCGAGCCGGGGTCAGCGATCTGCTTCCTCGGATCGACCGCACACGGCGCGGGAACGAACCTCAGCAAGGAAGTCCGGCGCGGCGTGCTCGTCAGCTACAGCCTCGGCTGGCTCAAGCCCTATGAAAATCTGTGGCTCGCCTATCCCCCCGAGGTCGCTCGGCATTTTCCGCCCGAACTGGCTGCGCTCGCCGGTTATGCGCAGCATCGCCCCAATCTCGGCAATTATGAAGGCCAATGCCCTTCGGTCTTGCTGACCGATGAAAGGCCCGCCCATCTCGGCGCGATCGATGCCCTGCGTCCCGACCAGGCCGAGGCGGTCGCCACCTTCGCCGCCACCGAAAGGACAGGCGCATGAGCCCCGCGCACGTGTTCGAGCCGACCTATGAGGCGATCAAGCGCCGGCTGATGACAGGCGAATGGGCAACTGGTGCCAGAATCGAGGCCGCGCGTCTCGCCGATGACCTCGGGGTCAGCATGACCCCGGTACGCGACGGTCTCTACCGCCTCAATGGCGAGCGCATGGTCGACTTCACGCCGGGCGACGGCTTTCATGTTCACCGCCTTACCGAGACCGAGTTTCGCGATCTGCTCGAGCTGCACCTGGTCCTGCAACTCGCCGCGCTCGCGACAGCGCCAAATCGGCTGGCAACGCCGGTGAGCGCCGATCAGCCCTATCCCGATCGGATCGCCGATCTGTTCCTGGCGGTGGCGGATCGATCTTCGAACTCCGAGATCGTCGCCAACATCGCCGCAATCGGTGACCGGCTCCAGTTCTCGCGGCATTTCGACGCCGCGATCCTTGGCGATGTCGAGGCTGAATATAAATTGCTCGAGGCGGCCATTGTCGATGCCGCACCGCAGACCGAGATGCGGAGCCTGCTGCTCGGCTATCATGAGCGGCGCGCGCGCGAGGCCAATGCCTATGCGCGCGCACTCGCAGCGCATCCCGGCCGCCAGTCCTGAGCGGCCAATATTGCCGGATCGACGCTTTTGCTTGTCACAGCCGCCCGCAATTGACATGATTCGGGCGCGCGGGAGCATTGCTGGCAGCTTTCGCGCGAACTATTTCGCCAGGCATTATATGCGCCAGTCCTTGACCGGACCGGCGGCCGAACCGGACCCTGGATCGCACAAGCGACCGAACGGCGGCGCAGCACTGGGAGACGAGCATTTCGCTTCGGCGGGATGGTTCGGCTCGTGCCTTCGGGACAATTGCTGTGTCTTCCTGTACCTGCTGCGACGACGCTCCGCTACGCCACCCCTTTTCGGTGTCGTCGGCCTGTCATGTGCATCCCGACGATCGCCCGGCACCGGCCGAACATCGGCCCGCCACCGGACAGGATCTGGAGACGGTGTATCGCACGCACCGCTCGTCGCTCTTTCATTTCCTGCGCCGCAAGGCGGGACCCGAGGAAGCATCCGACCTGGTGCAGGAAGTCTTTGCTCGTGCGGCAGGCAGCGAGCAACGGCATCAGCTCGTCAACCCGGGCGGCTTTCTTCGCCGGATTGCGCAGAATCTGCTGATCGACCGGGCGCGACGCCGCAAGTCTGCGCCGAAAGCTCTATTTTCGCTGCGCGAAGAAAGCGATGCCGTGACGCCCGCCACGCAGGAATGGAATCTCGAAGCGGCGGACCTTCTGGAACTTTACGAGAAGGCCGTTGACGCAATGCCGCCCAAGACGCGCCGCGTCTTTCTGATGCACCGGGTGGACGAACTTTCCTATCGCGAGATACATGAACAGCTCGGCATCAGCATTGCGACGGTGGAATATCATATGATGAAGGCGCTCGGTCGGATCGCGAAGGTGGTGGACAGCGAGAAATGACGAAGGCCGGCGACGACGATTATCCGGTCGACGAGGTTGCGCGGGCTTGGCTCGTCAAGATGCGCGGCGAGGATGCGGAGGTGCTGCGCGGCGAATTCGACGCGTGGTTACAAGCATCTGCAGAACATCGCGAAGCCTATCGGCACGCCGAAAAGCGGATGGCGGCGCTTGCGATCCTCAAGACGTCACAGCGCCACGGAACCACGCATGCCGAGGCGCGCCGCGGCCCGATGCGCGGCTGGTTCACATGGGGAGCGGTCGCTACTGCGTTCGCGCTCCTGATCATCGCGATCGGGGCCGCGGGCGCCCCCTTTCCCGGCCAGCCAGGCGGCGGCGCGACGGCTTTTGCCGCCGAACCTCTCGAGACGCAGCGCGGCGAGATTCGCACCTTCCGGCTCGTCGACGGTTCGCGCGCGACGCTCGACACCGACAGCCGGCTCGACGTGGCCTTTTCGCATGGCGAACGAAGCGTTCGTCTCGTGAGGGGCCGGGTTAGACTGTCGGTCGCGCCGGGCGATGTGCCACTCCGGATCGAGGCCGGGCGCGGCGAAGCGACGGCAAACGATGCGGAAATCGATCTGCGTCTCGCCGCATCGGGGAGAGTGGTCGCATCGCTGCGCCGCGGCGCAGCAGAGGTACGCGCGGATGCAGACGTCGATCAGACCATGCCCCTCAAGGCGGGAAGCGCTCTCGCCTATGGACCCGGCAACCGGTTGGAACCTGTCGCGGCGCCGGCGGCCGTCATTCAGCCAGACTGGACCGAAGGTTGGGCAGATTATCGATCGATCAAACTCGGCGCGCTCGTCGCGGAAGCCAATCGCTACGCTGCGGTGCCGATCGTGATCGACGAAAGCGCAACAGCCGCCCGCGAAGTGTCGGGCCGCTTCCACATCAGCCAGACCGACGCTTTCGCCGAGCGGATCGCCATATTGTTCGGTCTCGCCGTCGAACGGAGGTCTGACGCCATCCACCTCCGCCGCCGATAAATTTTTTACCGAGCGACTAAGGTCGCTCCTATCTTCCCGTCATCGCACCCCCACTGGCCGTCTGCCTGATGCACGGCCGAGAATATTGGGGGAGTGAAAATGTCGATGAAATCCCGTTCGCTGGCCGCACTGCTCGTCGGCACAGCAGCCTTGCTTTCGCCCGAAGGCGCGCAGGCCATGCAGGCGCCGCGCCAATCCTATGATATTCCGGCGCAGGATCTGGGCGACGCTCTGCGCCGTGCCGCCGCGCTCGCCGATATCGAGCTCTATGTCAGCGCGCAGGACATCGAAGGGAAGAGGGCGCCCGCCGTGCGGGGTCAGCTCACGCCGCGCGAAGCCATCGAGGCGCTTCTCGCCGGCAGCGGCCTCACGGCGCGTTTCGAGAGCCGGTCGGTCATTATCCTGAGCGACGCCGCCGTTCCGGCCATCCCCGCGGGCGAGCCCGAAGTCATCATCGTCACCGGGTCGCGCATCGCGGGCGCTCCTGCCGCCGCGCCGGTTATCGACATCAGTGCCGAGGATATTCGCAACGCGGGTCATGCCGACCTCGGCGAGGTGGCGCGAAGCCTGCCCCAGAATTTCGGCGGCGGGCAGAATCCCGGGATCGGGTCGGGTCAGGGCGTCGCGAACGAGAATGGAAACGTCAATGGGGCCTCGACCTTCAACCTCAGGGGGATAGGGCCGAGTGCAACGCTGACGCTGCTCAATGGCAATCGCTTTGCCTACAGCGGCACGCAAAGCGCCATCGACGTGAGTGCGATTCCGGCAGCGGCGGTCGAACGGATCGAGATCGTCACCGACGGCGCGTCGGCGATCTACGGCGCCGACGCGGTGGCGGGCGTGGTCAATATCCTGCTGCGCAAGGATTATGAAGGAATCACGACGAGTGCCCGGCTCGGCGGATCGACCGACGGGGGCAATTTTCAGCAGCAATATGGGCTGCTCGGGGGCGCAAAATGGTCCGGTGGCGGCTTCCTTGCGGCCTATGACTATTTCGAGAATAGCGCGATCCTTGCGCGCAATCGCAGCTATGCAGCGAGCAGCAACCCCGCCTCGACACTCTACCCGGAGCTCAAGCGGCATAGTTTTCTGCTGAGCGCTCATCAGCAGGTGGTTGCCGGCGTACAGTTGAAGACCGACGCGATCTACAAGCGCGGCGATATGACTTCGGTGCGCGGTCTTATCGTGGACCGTCCGATCACGACGCGCGGTACGATTGTCACCAATGAGTTCGAAACGTTCGGGATCGCCCCAACGCTCGAGGCCGAGATCGGCGGCAGTTGGAACGCGCGTATCTCCGCTTTCTACGGCAGCGATGATACCTATGGCGAGACGCAGAATTTCACCAACGGTGTGGCGACGCGCCCCATTCGCATATTCAACAATCGCAGTGTCAGCGTCGAAGCCGGTGTGGAGGGCGCGATCTTCGCGCTACCCGCCGGCGATGTGCGGCTCGCCGCCGGCGGCGGCTGGCGTCGCAACCGGCTCGTCGCAGAGGTCAACGGCCGTGGTTTCACCGGACGCCGCGACAATCTCTATGCCTATGGCGAGCTCTTCCTGCCGCTGGCCAGCCCTGCACAGGACCTCGCCTTCCTGCACCGCGCGTCGATCACCGCAGCGCTGCGCTTCGAGGATTATTCGGATGCCGGGAGCATCGTGATTCCGAAGCTCGGCTTCGTCTATGCGCCGGCTGCGGAACTGAGCATCGGCCTGTCGTGGGGCCGGTCCTTCAAGATGCCGACGCTCAACCAGCAGTTCAGCGGCTACACGCCGGTGCTGCTGCCTGTGACCGGCTACGGTACGATGTTCCCGGCGGGTTCGACCTACATCTATCTCGGCGGCCGAAATCCGGACGTCGGTCCCGAGCGATCCGAGAATATCACCCTGAGCGCGACCTTCCGGCCGTCACCCCGGCTTCAGATCGTCACCAGCCTGTTCCGGATCGATTATCGCGACAGGGTTGCGCCGCCCTTCGGCTCGCCGCTCGGAACGCTGAGCAATCCGCTCTACGCCGATTTCATCACCTTCAACCCGTCGGCCGTGTTGCAGGCCGAGGCGATCGCCGGCGCGGCCGATCCCCTCGGGAACGGAACGAGCGGCCCATATAGTCCTGCCACGGTGATTGCGATCATCGACGGCCGCGACCGGAATATCGCCGCGCAGCGCTATGAAGGCGCCGATCTGGCGATCCGCTACCGGGCTCCGCTTGGCAAGCAGACGGTGACGCTCACCGCCAATGCCACCTGGCTCGACAGCCGGCAGCGACTGCTACCCGGCCTTCCGAACATCGATCTGGCCGGCACGATATTCAATTCGCCGCACTTTCGCGCCAGGGGCGGCGCGACCTTCGGTGACGAGCGCTTCACACTGGCGGCCTTCGCCAATTTCACGGGCGGCGTAACCGATCGGCGGCGCGCCGTGCCGGTGAGTGTCTCACCCGTCACGATGTTCGATCTCTCCGCACGCGTGAAGCTTGGGCGCCTTGCCGAAATATCGGTCAATGCGCTCAATATCCTCAATGCCAAGCCGGATATGACTGCAGTCGCGTCCGCTAGCGACACGCCTTTCGATACTACCAACTATTCGGCTGTCGGGCGTTTCCTCGGCGTCACGATCAGCCGCGACTGGTGAGGAGCGCCAATATGAAAATCGCACTCCGATCCGGCCTCCCGGCCGCAGCGCTCCTTGCCGCCGCGGCGCTCTCCCCTGCCACGCAGGCAGGGGAGAGCATGGGCAGGCCCTGGACGCTCGAGGATATACTCACAGTTCCGGAGGTGAATGAGATCGCCCTGTCGGATAATGGCCGCCTCGCGATTTACGCTGCCGAGATTGCCGACCTCGATGTCGGAAAGCCAAGATCGCATATTCGCATCGTGGACGTCGCTACCGGTCGGACGAAGGAATCGCGGACGGTCGAGACGATCAAATCGCTAAAAGCCGTCCCCGGGACACTCGGCTGGAGCGCTTTGATGGACCTTGGAGAAGGCCAGCAACTCTACCGGATCGACTCCGAGGGCAAGCTGCTGCCACTGATCGTGAACCCTAACCCCGTGCCAGTGGGAAAGGCCGACATGTCATTCCCGCTCGGCGGCGCCATACGCCCGTCGCATATCGGCATCCTCGACTATGACTGGTCGCCCGATGGCAAATGGCTCTGGTATTCACAGCTCAGGGCCAAGTCCGACGGACCTCGTGTCCGGTTCGATGAGGAAGTGACCGCCCTACTTGGCCGGAGACGGTCAACGATCGACGTCGAAGTCGACTTTTTTCTTCGGAATCCTGAGGGAGACACGACGAGGATCATGGCGCGCCCATCGACAGATCGCGTCGCCACCCGTGGTGGGGGGCGCGTTCTGTGGCGCGGCAATGAAGTCCAGTTTCGGATCGAGACGAGCGACGGCACTTTGGGCGGTGCCTTCGAATTCGTGGCGTGGAACCGCGTCAACAGGACGGTGCGCACGCTCGCGAAACAACGCGACTTGCTCAGCATGTCGATTCTCGTCGGCCCGCGCGGTGGGCAGCTTTCGACAAGCGGTCTGGGCAGCGATCGGGAGTTGATCGAGACCTCGGCAGAAGGTCGACCACACAGCTATGGTCGTGTCGCATTCGACATCGGCGATTCTCGTTCGGCTGGCTGGAAACGTAGCCGCGATGGCAAACGGGTGGTGATCGGGACCAGGGGGCTCGGCGACGCGCGCTATGGTCTCGCGCTCATCGATAAAACAGGGGTGCGTGAACTCCGCGCGGACGCGAGCCTTACGCGATGCGGCTTCGACGGCATGCTCCGGTCTGCCATTTGCGTCGAGGAAGGCATGTCCCGGCCGCCGCGCCTCGTTCGCGTGGATCTCGGCACAGATAAGATCACAGACCTTGGTCCCATCTCACCAAGACATGAGGAGATCGAACCTCTTCAGACAATTGCACGCACCTTTGTCAGTCGCGACGGCTATTGGTCGAGCGGCTATGTCTTGCTCCCGCGCGGCCACCGTGCCGCCGACCGACACCCAGCGGTGGTCGTGACCCACGGCACCGATGCAGACGACCGCTTTGCCGAGCCCGCAAACCAGTGGAACTATCCAGTCCAGCTGCTTGCTGAACGCGGTTATGTGGTTCTTCTCCTCAACGACCCCTCACCCGGCCAGTCGAAGGATTTGATGGACGCCATGCACGCCTGGCTACGCGGTAAAGGTCCCCCCGATCCTGAAACGGTTCAACAAAAACTCTGGCTGACCGGCGTGCACAGCTTCGAGGATGCCGTGACGGAACTTGCCGCCGAGGGGCTGATCGATCCGGCCCGCGTCGGCATCGCCGGCTACAGTCGCGGCTCCCAAATGGTCAACGTTACCGTGACCAACTCAAAAATGTTTCGCGCGGCCTCGAGCGGCGATGGCGGCTTTCTGGAACCCGCCGGCTATGCAACGGGGCGCTCCAGTTATGATGCGGTCTATGGCGGTGCCCCGCTCAGCGACAATATCGAACGCTGGCGCCGATTTGCGCCGTCGCTGAATGCCGACAAAGTCTGTGCCGCGGTGTTGCAGCAAGTGGCTTCGGCATCGCCGTCACAGATCGAACTGTTCGAGGCTTTGCGTGCGGCGGGCGTGGCAACCCAGATCAGCTACTATCCGGGAGCAACAGCGGCGTCCGACGAGACGCATGTCTTCTACCTGACAACCAACCGATTGCGCGCGATGCGCGAAAACATTGCGTGGTTCGACTATTGGCTGCTCGACAAGCGGGACGCCGATGCGCCTTTCCCAGATCATGTGGTGAAATGGGATCGCTTGAAGAAGAACTTGCCAGATCGCTGCGCCGCCGCGCCTTGATCCGTGCTCAATCGTATTCGCCGATTCCTGCGAAGGGTATGTAGCGCGAGCCGGTGTCTTCCTCGACGGGGCCGACCGGTTCCAAACCGCGCGTCTGCGCACTAATCGCACCAAGGTCCAAAAGCTCCAACTTGGCGTCTCTGTCTTCCATTGCTCTTCCTCCAAATTGCGGTTCGAATTGAACGCGCATCACATTCTTGTTCTCATGATCAATTTCCCTCCCAATATCGGGCCCAATTCTCTGCGGCGACGAATGTGAGGATCCTGTCGATGCGATCCGTGCCGCGCCAGCTTGGGTCTTCGGGTGTGTCAAGAAGAGCAAGATCCAAGATCCCCGACTCCGCAAGGATCCCGCCGCGTAGGCGATCGTGGAGCGCAGATCGGTGGGCGCGATAGATCGACAGGTGAAAGTCGCCAGGTCCGCCCTTTTGTGTTCGCGCGGTGATCAACTCCGGTAAACATCCCTCGAATGCTTTTCTCGCCACAGCGCGATTCTGTCCTCCGGCGATCCAATCCCAAGTCGGGATCGCAAGACAGGCTTCGATGATCGGCTGCGACATCAGCGGGGCAATGTGGGGAGGCATCGTCGCGCGCGGATAAAGCTCGATGCCCTTCTGCGCTCGCATCAGAAATGCGGCGTGTACAGTCTTCCCCGGAAGAATGTCGTCAGGCGCATCGAGCCAGGGGTGGGAGGCGCCCTCCGCCCTGATCTTTCGTCCGACTTCCTTTCCCAGGCCCGCAAGATTGATGAGAGGACTATGCCGCCCTCGATTGCGTCGATAGCGGTCCCAGCCGTGCTTCAAGACGGTCTTGGTATCGGCTCCGGTCAACAGGGTGAGATCGTAAAGGGTGGACGCGAGGGATGGCCGCGGACCTTCGGCCAGAAGCCGATCAATAAAGGGCACAGCGCTTCGTACACCACAAAGGATGCCGTCGCCGCCATTGCCGGAAAAGAAGGCATCGACGGGTAGTTGGCCGAGCAAGCGCCGATGGATCGCCTCATTGGTCTGCTTGTAGAGCGGAGCAACGGGCCAAGGATGATGTGGCGCTGCCGAGACGGTGACGTCAATGTCTTGCAGCTCGCGATGCTCCTCGATCAGCAGCGTGCCGATCGACTCTGCAAGCGCCCGGGCGTACCTGCGCTCATCTCCATCGAAATCGGGGCTCACCAGATTCAGACAGGTCAGCCTCTTGGCCATATTCGCTGCCGAGGCCGCAACAATCGAGGAGTCGAGCCCGCCCGACACGCCGACCATGATCGAGGGGAAGCAGGTAGCCCACGCTCCGACGCAGTCCGCTATCGTGCGCCTCAATGCGTCAGCCATATCGTCGGCGCCAAGGCCGGAACTGGCGACATGATCCCAAGGCGACCAATATTGCTCGGTCCGTAATTCACCCTTGTCGATGACCAGGCATTCGCTGGCGATCAGTTCTTCGACGTCCGATACACATGTCCGTCGCCCCCGAAGATCGCCACCCGCCAGGATGCGAGCGATCTCATCGAGATTTGCCGAACCAGGGGCGGGGTTAGCGAGGTCAGTAATCGATCCTGCAAGCGTCACGCGGCCGCGATCGCGGCGGACATAGCAAGGAAGAAGTCCCGATGGATCGCGAAATATCCGTACCGCACCCCCTGGGTCGGCATGGACCATGACGTAACCGCCCCAATATTGCCTCAGCAGCCGTTGCGCATCATTGGCCGCAAGACCATCGCCCTCGCCGACTTCAAAAGCCTCGACCCGGCGGCTGGGTGGGCCTCTCGTAAAAAGATGACCGATGATGACGGTCCGAGGAGGCACTGCGATTGCCGGTTCGGCGGTCCATATCCTCACGCCAGATATTTCGAAAGTCGGCGGTCCCTGCTGCTCCGGAGCCTGACGGTTGGTCGACATCTCGACCTCAATTCGAAACCCGCCTTTCATCAGACGGCGAAGATCGGTCGATAGTGGAGAACCATGTCCAAGGAGTCGGTCAGGACGGTATCGCCGACCTGAACCCAACTATGGGCGGCGAAGGGCATGGTGACGCCAAACACAAGCGAGGCTGCCACGCCGCGGCACCCAAGCATCCGTGCCATGGCAATGCCGCGCACGAGGCATTGGTCATCTGATGACATATAGCGCTTGGCGCGAACGAACGCGGCGGCGATTTCGCGGCAATCGTCCGCACTGGATGGCGCCAGTCGATCCGACCTGCGTCCCAGGCCGGTTACAATATCGGAAAGAGACTTGTTTTGAAGATCGCGGCGGGCTCGTCGCTGCTCCCAGATACAGAATATTGTCGTCGCCATAGAAGCCTTGGCGGTCGGCTCATCAACGAGACTGCGCGCAGCCAGCGGTGGAAGGATTGCAGGCGCAGGTTTACCGGTTTCATCGTCGGCAAGAAGGCCGAGGTCACGCAGATGATGTTCATCCGCAGACGTCCCGCCACCGCTCAGCACTCGGCCAAACTGTTCCGCTGATTGATCGGTGAGAAGAAAATAGCGGTCGGCGGAGAGATCGAACAAGACGAAGCCACTGTCAAACTGACAGTAGTGCAGGCCCGATCGCAGCATGGCGGACATTTCGATAATTGCGCGGGGCAATGCGAATGGCGTGCCGCATGCGAGCGGCACGCCACCGCTTTCAGTCGTCGGCGGTGATGCCGCCGGCGAACAGATAATGTTCGCCCTGATCCTCGTCGACCGGTCCGAGCGGCTCGATACCGCGGGTTTCGACGCTGATGGCGCCGAGGTCGATCAGTTCGTTGAAGTCCTTCATTGCTTCTTCCTTCCCAATTCGCGACCAGAATGAGTCGCATTCAGGAAGTTATGCCTCGGGCAGAGTGGCATCCATTTTATAATCCAATAATAATCGGATACCCATCAATCTCCCAAAAAAGTGACCGAGCCAAGGAAACGCACGTCGGGGCGCGCACCACTACCTTTAGCTTTCGCCTGGACATCCGTAGCGGAACCCGGTCACACACTTCAACAATTGCGAAGTGCGCGATTTCATCCCCGATCAACGGAACAATTAGCAATGACAACTGGAACCGAAATTGGATGTTTCTGCGAACTGCATCGAGGTTCGATGGACAGGTCTCCAAGACAGGGCCTGCGATAGCCGCAGCCGCTTCCCATTCGCAGACGGCTTATGGTCGACCTTGCAGATTCATTCCGATGCCACGATCCCAAGTGGTGACATTATGGGGACAAAACCCCTCAACGGCCGCTTTGTCACCAAACGTCGCAGTGCGCCTGGAGGTCTAAGTCACTGGAAAATGTAGGAAAACTGGAGCGGGCGAAGGGATTCGAACCCTCGACCCCAACCTTGGCAAGGTTGTGCTCTACCCCTGAGCTACGCCCGCTCTGGCGGCTGGAAACGGGTGGCTCCCAGCGGGTGAGGCGCGCGATTAGCATCGGCTTTCGGAGTCGGCAAGCCTTGTTTGCGATTTTCTGTACGGGGTTGGCATATCGCGCCCAAATCCCACATAAGCGGGACGAGAGCGGGCCGGCGCCCGACGCAACAATGCAGCAGGAGCAAGACAGGTGGCCACTCTGGGTCTGAGCCCGCAGGACAAGGAAGCCGTCGAAGCCTTCCGCCGCGACGTCGTCGAGCCGTCGATGACGAGCCTCGTCATCCTCGATTTCTGGGCCGAATGGTGCGGGCCGTGCAAGCAGCTGACCCCGATCCTGGAGAAGGTCGCCGCCGACTATGCCGACAAGGGCGTCATACTCGCGAAGATCGACGTCGATGCAAATCGCTTCATCGCGGGCCAGTTCCAGGTCCAGTCGATCCCGACCGTCTATGCCATCTTCCAGGGCCAGCCGGTCGCCAACCTGACCAATGCGCGCAGCGAAAGCCAGATCAAGGCAATGCTCGACCAGCTGCTCGCGCAGCTGCCGATCGAGAGCGCCGCCAGCGCGCGCGCGATCGAGATCGCGCCGCTGATCGAGATGGGCGAAGGCGTGCTCGCCGAGGGCGACGGCGAACGCGCCGCGTCGATCTTCGGCCAGATCCTCGACATCGCACCCGACAATGCCGCGGCGCAGGGCGGGCTGATCCGCGCGCTGGTGCTCGCGGGCGACCTCGAAAGCGCGCAGGGGCTGCTCGACATGATCCCCGCCGAGATCGCGGACGATCCTGCGATCGCGCAGGCGAAGAGCGCCTTCGCGCTCGCCGCCGACGCGCCCGATGCGGGCGAGCTGGCGGCGTTCGAGGCCGCGGTCGCGGCAAACCCCGACGACCATCAGGCGCGCTTCGACCTCGCTGCCGCGCAGATCGGCGCGGGCCGGCGCGATGCCGCGGCCGACAACCTGCTCCACATCGTCGCGGCCGACCGCGAATGGCAGGAGGGCGCCGCGCGCGCCAAATTGCTCGCGCTGTTCGAGGCCGTCGGGCTCGAGGACCCGTGGGTCGCGGCGCAGCGCCGCCGGCTGTCGCTCATTCTGTTCGGCTAGGGGTCAGCGCCACCCAACTGCGCGTTCGAGGTTTGAAGCGATTTTGTTCAGGGCTAGGAAGCGAGGCGTAGGCATATGAGTATATTCCAAGGCTCGCTGACGCTGCCATGGACAAAATCGGTCAAATCCCGGAGGGACGTCGAAATGGCTTCGATCTCGAACGAAAATGCCCTTGGAAACAGAACCACTGTTCCCGGCGGTCATTTCCGTTCGATATCTTCGCCATTTCGACGCCTCGAACGCGCAGTTGGGCGGCGCTGACCCCATGGGCGAGGCCGCGCCCCTGACCATCCAGCGGATCGCGATCTTTCCGCTGCCCGGCGCACTGCTGTTCCCCGGGCTGCACCTGCCGCTCCACATCTTCGAGCCGCGCTATTCGGCGATGGTGCAGGAGGTGCTGGTGCGCGACCGCCAGATCGGGATGATCCAGCCGCGCCTGCTGCCTGGCGAGGAAATGCGCGAGCCGCCCGCGCTCTACGATGTCGGCTGCGTCGGCAAGATCGTCGACGTCGAGGCGCTCGACGAGGGACGCTTCAACCTCGTGCTCGAGGGCGTCGCGCGCTTTCGCGTCCGCCGCGAACTCGACGTCACCACCCCCTTCCGCCAGGTCGAGGCCGAGATCGAGCGCGAGGACGACGACGCGGTGCTCGCCAGCATCGAGCGCGCGAGCCTCGAACGCGAGGCGAAACGCTTTGCCGAGCGGCAGGGCTATGTCGTCGACTGGAACGCCGTCGGCCAGCTCGACGATGCGACGCTCGTCAACGGCATCGCGCAAGTCGCGCCGTTCGATGGCGCGGCGAAGCAGGCGCTGCTCGAATGCGACACCATCGATGCGCGCGCCGAGCTGGTCGTGCAGATGATGCTATTCTTTGGCCGCACCGGCGGCGACGACCGCGCCACGCTGCAATAATCAGCCTTCGACGCGCAGCGCGATGTCGGCGAAGGCGCGCCTTACGATATGGCGATGGCTCTCCGAGAGCGGCCCCGCGGGTTCGACCGCGGTGAGGTGGCGGCGCACGAGCGAGCGCTGCGCCGCGAGCTTCGCTTTACCCCGCCGCCATTCGGTGTCGCGGCGCCGCGCCCAGTCGTCGGCGAGGCGGTCGGCGACACGGCCCGCAAGATAGTCCGACGCGCGCTCCTCGGCGGCGCGTTCGGCGTCGGCATCGACCAGCCGGTCGAGGATCGCGGGATCTTCGAGCGACAAGGTTTCGGCAGCGAGCCGGTGCGGCGCGCGGCGCTGGTCGCCGTGGAGGCGGTGGCGCAGCGCCTGCAATTCGGCGCGGATCTGCCAGTTCAGATGCGTGGTGAAGGCGGCGCGGCGCGGATCATAGCTTTGCGCGGCGCGATGGAGCGCGATCGCACATGCCTGCTCGCCATCCTCATGAACCGCCGACAGGCCATAGCGGCGGATGAAATAGCGGACGCGCGGCGCGGCACAGGCCACGAGGCGCGCGAAGGCGCGGTCGGCTTCGGCACGGCGGCGCGGCGAGGGTTCGGCATCACTGGCGGTGCGCGCGGCGATCCAGTCCTTCACCGCCTGTTCGAGGGCGTCGCTCTTCACCGACATGGTCCCGGCTCCTGCTGCGCGGCGGTCTTGCCGCACGGGACAGGCTATGGGGTCATGGTTAGCGGGGATGTGCAGTGAGAATAAGGAGAAATACTTATACCGTGAGCTGCCCTCCCTCCTCCGTTCGCATCGAGCGAAGTCGAGATGCCCATCGGCGGCGCGTGCCTTCAGGTGTCTCGACTTCGCTCGACACGAACGGGAAAAAGAGGTGGGCTTAGACCTCGGCGCCCGCGAGCAGGCGCGGGAGGTCGCCGGCCTCGCCGCGCGCCTCGTCCATGAAGAAGCGCTTGAGCATCGGCAGCCGCTGCACCGCGCCGAGCCCCGCGCGGCGGACCGCCGAGGCGGTGCGGCCGGGGATCCCGAACAGGCGCGTCAGCCCGTCGGTCGCGAGGCTGACCATCAGGCTGTCGAGCCCGCGCCAGCGCTGGTAGCGCGCGAGCAGCGCCGCATCGCCGAGGTCGAGCCCCAGGCGCGCGCCCTCGACGAGCACTTCGGCGAGCGCGGCGACGTCGCGGAGGCCGAGGTTGAGCCCCTGCCCGGCGATGGGGTGGATGCCGTGCGCGGCGTCGCCGACGAGCACGAGCCGCTCGGCGACGATCGACGCGCTGTGGTGGAAGCCCAGGGGATAGGTCATCCGCGGCGCGACCAGTTCCATCGTGCCGAGCAGGCCGCCGGCGCGCTTTTCGAGTTCGGCGGTGAAACCGCGGTCGCCGAGCTTGGCGAAACCCGGGCCGTCCTTTTCCGAGACGGTCCAGACGAAGGCCGAGCGGTGACGGCCCTGGTCGTCGTCGACGAGCGGGAGCAGGGCGAAGGGCCCCGAAGGGAAGAATATCTCGTGCGCCACGCTATCGTGCGATTTGCTGTGCGCGACCGCGCCGATCATCGCGTGATGATGGTAAGACCAGTTGGCGATGCTGAAGCCCGCGGCGTCGCGCGTCGGCGAGCGGCGGCCCTCGGCGACGATCAGCAACGGCGCGGCGAGCCGCGTGCCATCGGCGAGGGTCAGCGTGACGCCGTGCGGGCCGATGGCGCGATCCGCGACCTGCGCCGGCATGATCAGCTTTGCGAGCGGCGCGTCGGCGAGCGCGTCGGCGAGCGCGATGCGCAGGCGGCGGTTCTCGATCATCGTGCCGAGCGCGGGATCGCCCTCGCCGGTCTCGAAATCGAGCTTGCCCGACTGGCCACCGTCGCTGACCTTGATCGCGCGGATCGGGCAACCGTGGCCCGCGAGCCGATCCGCGAGCCCAAGCACTTCGAACATCTGCCAGGTCGCGCTGGCGATTGCCGAGGCGCGGCCGTCGAAGCCGGGCGCGATCGTCGCCACCGGGTCGGCGGGATCGACGGTGATGCTGGAGAGGCCGTGATGCGCGAGCGCGAGCGCCAGCGTCTGGCCGACGAGCCCGCCGCCGGAAATGATCACGTCGCTGCGCTGGATGTCGGTCATGGCCTTGCCCTAGACCGCATTGATGCGGTTGAAAAGCGGCGTGGAGGGGACCGCGAGGCCGGTCCTTTTTTGTTTCGCGCAAAGACGCAAAGACGCGAAGAGGTTGCACCAGCCGCGAAGCGGCTTTTCATCCGAACGCCGCGTCCATCGCACCGTCCAAGGGATGTGGGGGCCTGTCGGCCCGGACGATCCTCTTTGCGTCTTTGCGTCTTTGCGCGAAACCCTTCCATAACCCACAGCCGCGTCCTGCCCTGCGCTTGACGGCGAGTCACCCCCGTGCGCATATCGCCGTGGTTAATTCCAGAGGGGACCGATTTCAGCATGGCCAGCCGCAAGCCCGTCGCCGCAAAGGCCGATTGGCGCACCGTTTTCCGGGCCAGTATCGCGCGCTCGCTGGTGATCGCCGCGGCGGTGGCGCTCGGCGCTTTCACCTTGTTCCTGACGCTGGCGCTGCTGACCTATGACGGCACCGATGCCGCGATCCACACCGCAGCGGGCGGCGCGCCCGCGAACTGGATGGGCGGCGCGGGGGCGTGGGCAGCCGACCTATTACTCTTCATCGGCGGCGCCGCAGTCATTTTGCTGCTGCCCCTGCTCGGGCTGATCGCGTGGCGGCTGTGGCTCGCCGCGCCGCAGCCCTATTGGAAGCGCCAGCTCGCGTTCGTGCTGTTCGGCATATTGCTCGTCGGGCTCGGCGCGCAGCTGTGGGCGTCGGGGAGCGATACGTCGCTGCCCGCGGGCTGGGGCGGGATCATCGCGCTGGTCGTCGGCGGCGCGGTCGATCCGCTGTTCGCGCGGCTCGGCGATCCCGCCGCCGCGCTCGTCCGCTTCGCGGCGATCCTGCTACTCGTCGGCGTGGGGCTGTGGCTTGCGTGGCGCGCGCTGCGGCTCGAGCCCGGCTGGTGGGCACGCTTCCGCCTGCCGGCCGCCGAGGGCGGCCGCGTTATCGCCCCGGCGACCGCGCCCGCCGCGCCGCGCGACGAAAAGGCGCCGTCGCTGATGGGCCGCGTCATCCGCCCGCGCGCGCGCGCCGAGCCGAGCGACCGCGCGCCGCCCGAGATCGCCGATCCGGCGCAGCGCAGCGCGCCCTCGAAGCCCAAGCCCAAGCCGCAGACCGACCTGTTCACGACGTACAAGATGCCTTCGGTCGACCTGCTCGCGCCGCCGCCGCCCGCACCCACGGGGCAGATCGACAAGGCCGGACTCGAACGCAATGCGCGGCTGCTCGAATCGGTGCTCGAGGATTTCCAGGTCAAGGGCGTCGTCACCGCGGTGCGCCCCGGCCCCGTCGTCACCATGTACGAACTCGAACCCGCGCCCGGCACCAAGGCGAGCCGCGTCTCGAACCTCGCCGACGATATCGCGCGCAACATGTCGGCGCTGTCGGCGCGCATCGCCCCGATCCCCGGCCGCACGGTGATCGGCATCGAGCTTCCCAATGCGCACCGCGAATCGGTGGTGCTGTCGGAGATGATCGGCAGCGCCCTGTTCCAGGAACAGACCGGTGCGCTGCCGATCATCCTCGGCAAGAATATCAGCGGCGACCCGGTCATCGCCGACCTCGCGCCCATGCCGCATCTGTTGATCGCGGGTACCACCGGGTCGGGCAAGTCCGTCGGCCTCAACGCGATGATCCTGTCGCTTCTCTATCGCCTGGGTCCCGACCAGGTGAAGATGATCATGATCGATCCCAAGATGCTCGAACTCAGCGTCTATGACGGCATCCCGCATTTGCTCGCGCCCGTGGTGACCGAGCCCAAGAAGGCGATCCGCGCGCTCAAATGGGCGGTCGAGCAGATGGAGGACCGCTACCGGATGATGTCGAGCCTGTCGGTGCGCAACCTCGCGGGCTATAACGACAAGGTGCGCGGCGCGCTCGCCAAGGGCAAGTCGCTCGGGCGGCGCGTCCAGACCGGCTACGACCCCGAAACCGGCCAGCCGATCTACGAGGAGGAAGCGCTCGACTATGCGCCGCTTCCGCAGATCGTGGTGGTGGTCGACGAGCTCGCCGATTTGATGATGACCGCGGGCAAGGAGGTCGAATTCCTGATCCAGCGGCTCGCGCAGAAGGCGCGCGCCGCGGGCATCCACCTGATCCTCGCGACGCAGCGCCCCTCGGTCGACGTCATCACCGGCGTCATCAAGGCGAATTTGCCGACGCGCATCAGCTTCAACGTGACGTCGAAGATCGACAGCCGCACGATCCTGGGCGAAGCGGGCGCGGAGCAGTTGCTGGGCAAGGGCGACATGCTGTACGTCCCAGGCGGCAAGCAGATCACGCGCATCCACGGCCCCTTCGTTTCCGACGACGAAGTGCGGCTGGTCGCCGACCATTGGCGCGGCCAGGGCGCGCCCGACTATGTCGAGAGCGTCACCGAGGAGCCCGAGGACGGCGGCTTCGCGATGGAGGGCGCCCCCGCGGGCGGCGACAGCGCCGAGGACCGCATCTATGCCAAGGCGTGCCAGATCGTCGTCGAGAGCCAGAAGGCCTCGACCAGCTGGCTGCAACGCCAATTGCGCATCGGCTACAACAGCGCCGCCAGGCTGATAGAGCGCATGGAGGAGGAGGGACTCGTCAGCCCCCCTAATCATGTCGGTCGGCGCGACGTGCTGACCGACCAATATGGCCAGCCCCG
Source organism: Sphingomonadaceae bacterium 3R27E2-A (assembly GCA_005503165.1). Taxonomy (GTDB): domain Bacteria; phylum Pseudomonadota; class Alphaproteobacteria; order Sphingomonadales; family Sphingomonadaceae; genus Sphingopyxis. Next base: position 69,355 of record SCNT01000014.1, on the reverse strand, counting down.
CTGAGACCCCCCGGAACCAAAGCCCGCGCTCGCGGCTTGAACGACTTCTGACCGCCGGGTTCACGGCGGGTTCAACGCCCCGGTGCGATGCGCGGGGGCAGAGATGCAGGAACGAAAGATTATGACGCTGACTCTTCCCCGCCTGACCCTGACGCGCGCCGCGGCGCTGGCGCTCGCCCCGGCTGCGGCCGCCGCGCTCGCCTTCGGCGCGCCGGCGACCGCGCAATCGAGCAGTACCTTGGCTTCGGTGCAGTCGCACCTCAAGGCGACGACCTCGATGACCGCCGATTTCACCCAGACCGACCGCAACGGCCAGCGGCTCTCGGGCCAGCTGACGCTCAAGCGCCCCGGCAAGATCCGCTTCCAATACCAGAAGGGCGTGCCGCTGCTGATCGTGGGCGATGGCAGTTCGCTGACGATGATCGATTATGAGGTGAAGCAGGTGCAGCGCTGGCCGGTAAAGAACTCGCCGCTCGGCGCGCTGCTCGACCCCGATCGCGACCTCACCAAATATGCCAAGGTCATGCCGACGACGAGCAACGACGTGATCAGCGTCGAGGTCAAGGACCCCAAGCGCCCCGAATATGGCACGATCACGATGGTATTCATGCGCGACGGCAGCGCCCCCGCGGGGCTGCGGCTGCGCGGCTGGGTCGCGCTCGATTCGCAGAACAACCGCACGCGGATCGACCTCAGCAACCAGAAATTCAACGTCGCGGTCGCCGATTCGGCGTTCAAATGGACCGACCCGCGCCCGCGCTCGCGGGGGCGTGGCAGCTGAACCGCGACTTATCCACAGCCGATGATGAACGGCGCCGAATCGCACGACGCGGATTCGGCGCCGTTTTTCGGACCAACCGACGTTCGGCATCGACGAACTGCCAAAGCCGCCATATCCGCCGAATTTTCGTTCAGCTTGGCGACAGGGAAGCGGCGCTATTTCAACTCTCGAAGGCGCCAACACGGCCCCCGGTTCTGGGTTTCCCCCTGTTGCCCCAACCGGAACGCCAGGCCCTTCATTCAAGAGCGTGACGAACGCTGACCTTGAACCCCCGTTCCACCGCCCCTGGAACGGGGGTTTATGTTTTTGGCGTGGGCGTTGCGCCCCTGCTCTCCCGCCGATAGAGCCACCGCATGAGCAGCATCAGTATCGCGTCGTGGAACATCAACAGCGTCCGCGCGCGCATCGGCATCGTCGAGAAGTTCCTGCGCGAAGAAACCCCGGACATATTGTGCCTGCAGGAGACCAAGGTCGAATGCGCGTCTTTCCCCCCCGACATGTTCCGGCGGCTGGGCTATGAGCATATCGTCACGCACGGCCAGCGCATGCACCACGGCGTCGCGATCGTCAGCAAGATGCCGCTGGCCGAGGTGCGCAAATATGACTGGCAGGCGAACGGCGAGGCGCGCCATATCGGCGTGACTTTGCCGGGCGGCGTTCGGCTCGACAATGTCTACATCCCCGCCGGCGGCGACATCGCCGACCGCGATCTCAACCCCAAGTTCGGGCAGAAGCTCGATTTCTATGCCCGGATGACCGAATGGTCGGGCGCGCTCGACCAGCCGACGATCCTGACCGGCGACTTCAACGTCGCGCCGCTCGAAAGCGACGTGTGGAACCATAAGGCCTTGTTGGATGTCGTCAGCCACACGCCGATCGAGGTCGAGACGCTGGGCCGGCTGCAGGCGGCGGCGAACTGGGTCGACCTCGGCCGCCATTTCATCGAAGCGCCGACGCCGCTGTTCACCTGGTGGAGCTATCGCGCCAAAGACTGGGAGCTGTCCAACCGCGGCCGCCGCCTCGACCATATGTGGGTCACCCCCGACCTGCTGGCGAAGGCGGTTTCGCACCGTGTCGTCCAGCCGGCGCGCAGTTGGGAACGGCCGTCGGATCATATCCCGCTGATCACCGAGTTCGCGCTTTGAGCGATCCCGCGACGGACGCGGGTGCCCGCCGGGCCGCGCGCGCGATCGACGCGCTGCGTCGCGGCTGGCCGCTGCGCATCGGTGTCCTGGACCTGATCGCGGTCGAGAGCGCGAGCGACGCCGCCCTGAAGGATTTCGCCAGCGGCGACCTGCTGCTCTCGGGCGAGCGCGCGGTGACGCTGAAGCTCACCAACCAGCGCGTCGCGGCAGCGCCGGGACCGGTGCGGCTCGCCGATGCGGCGCCGGACGTCGCGGCTGGGCTGGCGGTCGCCGACCCCGCGCTCGATCTCGCCAATCCGCTCAAGGGGCCGTTCCGCACGATCGCGACCGGCGACGACAACGCCGCGGCCGCGGCGATGACGATGGCGCGCCACGCGGGGCTGCTGCCCGCCTTCTTCGTGCGGGGCGCCGTAGGCGACGCCGAGACGGTGTGCGAGGCGGCCGATGTCGACACCCTGCTCGACCCCGCGCGGCTGCACATCGCGGCCCGTGCGCGGCTGCCGGTCGATGCGAGCGAGACCGCCGAGATCGTCGCTTTCCGGACCCCCGAAGAGGCGTCGGACCATGTCGCGCTGATCATCGGCAAGCGCGACGGCAACCCGCCGGTGGTGCGGCTGCACAGCGAGTGCCTGACCGGCGACGTGCTCGGCAGTCTCAAATGCGATTGCGGACCGCAGCTCCACGCCGCGCTGCACGCAATGGCCGACGCGCCATGGGGCGTGCTCCTCTACCTGCGGCAGGAGGGCCGCGGGATCGGGCTGGTCAACAAGTTGCGCGCCTATGCGCTGCAGGATCAGGGCTATGACACGGTCGACGCGAATCTGCGGCTGGGCTTCCCGGTCGAGGCGCGCGACTTCGCGATCGCGGGGCGGATGCTCGAACTGCTGGGCGTGCCGCGAATCCGGCTGATGACGAACAATCCGGAGAAGGTCGCGCGGCTCGAGCGCGAGGGCGTCGAGGTCGTCGAGCGTATCCCGCTCGCGCTGCCGACGAACAAATATAACGAGCAATATCTCGCGACGAAGCGGGATCGAACGGGGCACCAGCTTTAAAAACACGTCGCCCCCGCGAAGGCGGGGGCGACGATCTGTCAGTGCACGAAGCGCGCCACCACGTCGCGGTAGCTGCGGCTGACCTTCACCTGCGCGCCCGAGCCGAGCACGAGGAAACATTCGCCGTTGGTGTGCGGCTTGACCTGCTTGACCTGGCTCAGATTGACGATCGTCGAGCGGTGCACGCGCTGGAAATTGCGCGGGTCGAGGCGCTTTTCGAGGTCCTTCATCGTCTCGCGCAGGATCAGCGAATTGTCGGCGGTATAAATGCACATATAGTCGCCTGCGGCGTCGATGCGTTCGATGCTGTCGACGTCGACGCGGAAAATCTGGCCGCGATCCTTGATGTTGATCATCTTTTCGTAGCGGTCTGCAGCATGCGCGTCGGGCGCGATTTCGGCGTCATAATCGCCCGCCGCTTCGGGAGCGACCTCGGCGAGCACGGTCTTCAGCCGTTCGACCTCGGCGGCGCCGCGCTTTTCAGTCAGGCGCTGGCGGACGCGGTCGAGCGCGTCGGCGAGCCGCTCGGGCTCGACCGGCTTCACCAGATAATCGACCGCCTGCGCCTCGAACGCGCGGATCGCATGGTCGGAGTAGGCCGTCACGAACACCACCAGCGGCGGCTCGACCTCCATCAACCCCTGGATGACCGAGAAGCCGTCGAAGCCGGGCATCTGGATGTCGAGGAACACGAGGTCGGGCTTATGCGTCTTGATCTTGCGGATGGCCTCGCGGCCATTTTGCGCGGTGTCCACCACTTCGACATCGCTGTGCGCTTCGAGCCGCAATTGCAGGCCCTGGGTCGCCAATTTTTCGTCATCCACCAGGATGGTTCTGATCGTCATGTGCGTTCGGTTCCAATCGTCATTTGCCCGTCGGGCTGAAACGGAAACTCGACTATCACGGTGAATCCGCCGTCAGCGCCCGGCTGGGCGTCGAACCGATGCTGGTCGCCGAAAGCCTGCGCCAGCCGGTCCCTGATGTTGGCTAAACCCACACCGGTCGATTCCGTTGCAAAGCCCGTGGTGGGGTCGGTGCCGCCCGCTGGCAATCCCGAGCCGGTGTCCGACACGGTAATCCGGACATTTTGACCGGCGAGTTGTGCGGAAATGGTGATGTCGGCGCCTTCTTCCTGCGGGGTGACCGCATATTTGATCGCGTTTTCGATCAGCGGCTGGAGCAGCAGCGAAGGCAGGCGCGCGCGCGCGACCGCGGGATCGATCGCGAAATGCGGGCGCAACCGCTCTTCGAAGCGCATCTTTTCGATGTCGAGATAGAGCTTCAGCGTCTCGATCTCCTGCGCCAGCGTCACCTGCGCCGTCGGCTCGTTGGCGAGCGTATAGCGGAGGAACGCCGACAGCCGCGAGAGCATAGCATTGGCGGGCTCGGACTGCTTGAGCAGGACCAAAGTCGAGATGCTGTTGAGCGTGTTGAACAGGAAGTGCGGGTTGAGCTGGTAGCGCAGCATCGCGAGCTGCGCCGATGCCGCCTGCGCCTCGAGCCGCAGCACGCGATCATTCTGCTCCTCGAGCTGCAGGAAATAGTTGATCGCGAAATAGAGCGCCGACCAGGCGGCGATCGACGAGGCGTCGATATAGACCGCTCCGAGCAGCAGGCTGGTGAAGCCCGTTTCGCTCGCAGGGTTCAATATCTGCGCGACCCAGGCGTCGATGAACGCCCAGAGCGCAGTCGCCACCGCCGCGAGGCCGAGGCTGATCCCCCACATCACGATCGGGCGCCGGTTGATCAAGGTGCGGTAGCAGACCGCGAGAATCAGCGTCAGCGAGAAGCCGGCGATCGCGGAGACGATCGGCTGGACGAGAAAGCTCCACGCCTGGCCGTTGGCCAGCCCCGACACGCCGCGGAGACCGAGCCAGCCCAGCCAGCCCAGGATCTGGAGGTTCCAGAAGGCGCGGATCTTGTTGCCGAAAAAGGGCCCCGGCGTCGACAGGCCGAACAAGGGCATCGGCCCGCTGGGAGGGCGTTGCTGGGGTGTGGTCGGCGGCATGGTCGAAGCGGTCGGGGCGACGGAGGAAACGGCGCCCATGGGCTCACTCGGCGGCAACCGGCGCCATCCGTTCGTCGGCGCGCAGACGCGCCTGCCCCAGCGGCTGGAGCTCGGCGCGGTGTTTCCACACCAGTTCCTTGTATCCGATCGGCCGGCCATCGTGCGCGGTGATCGTCACAGGTCCGATCGGCTGTTCATCGCGGACGTCGACGAGCACCGGAGTCGAGGGCACGCCGGCGCCCCATTTCTCGCCCCATTGGCGGAGCGCAATCATCGCGGGGAGCAGCTCGAGCCCCTTTTCGGTGAGCTCGTAACGCACCTTGCGCCGGTCCTCGGCCATCACCTCGCGCGCCATGATGCCATGGTCGACGAGCTTCGAGAGGCGGTTCGAGAGGATGTTGCGCGCGATGCTCAGCTCCTGCTGGAACTCCTCGAAATGATGAACGCCGTTGAACGCGGCGCGCAGGATCATGAACGACCATCGCTCGCCCATCGCCTCGAGCGCGAGCGGCAGGGCGCAATTGTCCCCATAGAGCAGGTTCAGCGGTTCGCGTAATTTTCCCATAGGCCTAGCCCTAACGTAAAATCGGCCCCCGCACAAAAAATATGTGGCCCTTAGTTGCATTTTGCAACTCGCCACCTAAATTTCCTTTTGCAACCTAAAATAGGTGCGAAAAAAGGAGACCTCCCCATGTTCAAGCTTACTTCTCCCGCGCCCGTTCTTTCCGGCATCCTGCCGCTGATCGGCGTCGCGCTCGCCGGCGGCAGCGCGCTGCTGCCCGCGGCGGCAAATGCCGCCGGCGGCGCTTATTATCGCGCCGAACTCGCCAGCCCTGCGCCCAAGGGCAAGTTCGTCGCGCGGGGGATCGTCTGGTCGTGCACGGGCACCGATTGCGTCGGCGCGCGCGGCACCAGCCGCCCGCTGATGATGTGCTCGGGCCTCGCGCGCGAAGCCGGCGAAGTGAAAAGCTTCACCGCCGACGGCAAGGCGCTCGAAGCCGAAGATCTGGCGCGCTGCAACGGCGCAGCCTGACCGGCCGGGCGGGCGGCTCTCCCCTCCCCCCGCCGCCCCGTCCGGTCCTGGAGAGGACCGCCCGCCGCCTTCCTCCCGGGCTGCGCGGCGGTCCTTTTTCCATCGCTTGCTCAATGTCCGGAACCGGGCAGTTGCTGCCGTTTAATCCTCCCTGCGGCGAAGCCGTGGGGAGGGGGACCGCCGCGAAGCGGTGGTGGAGGGGCGGCGGCCCGAAACCGACGCTCAAGGCCTCGGCCCCTCCACCATGCTTCGCATGGTCCCCCTCCCCATCGCTTCGCGACAGGGAGGATTATTATGTCCGCTTCCCACCCCTATGCCGTCATCCGGTTACGCGCGACGACGAGCGTCCAGCGCGCGAGCGCGGGCAGGCGCGCCGCGACCGAGGGCGGGTGCGCGCGGAGCGCGCGGCGCACGAGGTCGAAGCGCCAGCGCCGCTGGCTCTTGAGCGCGAGGCCGAGCAGGATCTCGCTGCGGCTGCGCGGCGGGAGTTGATCGGGTAGCGCGCGCTCGACGATCAGCGCGGTGAGCGCATGGATCTGGTCGGCGCGCTTGCTCGTCAGGCTGCCACCATGTTTGCGGTACAGATAAAGGTCTTCGTGCAGTTCGGCGAAGGTGAAGCGCTGCGCCGCGCGCAGCCAGAAGTCATAATCCTCGACCCCGAACAGCCCGATGTCGTAGCCGCCGAGCGCCTCGCTCACGTCGCGGCGATAGAGGAAGCAGGCGCCGATATTATTGCCGTGAAGCAAGCGCTCGACCGGCCCGACGCGCGAGCGCCCGAGGTCGTTGCCTTGGTCGTCGATCAGCGTGAAATCGGCATAGGCGATATCGGCCTCGGGCTGCACGGCGAACACGCCCAGCAGCCGTTCGAGCATCGCGGGGCGCAGCAGGTTGTCGTCCGACGTCCAGCTGTGGAATTCGCCCCGCGCCTGCGCGAAGCCGTGATTAAGCGCGGCGGGCAGCCCGACGTTGGTGTCGAGCCGCAGATAACGGACGCGCGGGTCGCGCGCGGCCGCTGCGGTCATGATCGCGGGGCTTTCGTCGCGCGACGCGTCGTCGACGAGGATCAGCTCGAAATCGGCAAAGCTCTGCGCGAGGACCGACGCGATCGCCTCTTCGAGCCAGCGCGCACCATTGTGCACGGGCATCACCATCGACACGCGCGGAGCGGCCGAATCGGAAGGCGTGGTCCCTGTCATCGCCCCGCCCTATCGCGCGCGCACGATGCTTCCAAAGCCGTTTACCAATATTGCGGGAGGGGGCGGGTACCGCGTAACCAAGTTTCGCATTGCATTTACGCCCGCATGCACGACATTGGGACAGGATGCTGCGTCAATATGAACTTGTCGAGCGCGTGCGCGCTTATGATCCCGACGTCGACGAGGCGTTGCTCAATCGTGCCTATGTCTTCACCGTGCAGAAACACGGCAGCCAGAAGCGCGCGTCGGGCGACCCCTATTTCAGCCATCCGGTCGAGGTCGCGGGTATTTTGACCGACCTGCATCTCGACAGCGAGACGATCGTCACCGCGCTGCTCCACGACACGCTTGAAGACACGCTTACGACGCCCGACGAAATCGAGCGGCTGTTCGGCCCCGACGTCGGGCGGCTGGTCGACGGCGTTACCAAGCTTTCGAAGATCGAGGCGCAGACCGAGAATGAGCGCGCGGCGGAAAACCTCCGCAAATTCCTGCTCGCCATGTCCGACGACATCCGCGTGCTGCTGGTCAAGCTCGCCGACCGGCTGCACAATATGCGCACGCTGCACTTCATCCAGAACCCGGACAAGCGCCGCCGCATCGCCAGGGAGACGATGGATATCTATGCGCCGCTGGCCGAGCGGATCGGCATGTACGAATATATGCGCGAGATGCAGCTGCTCGCCTTTCGCGAGCTCGAGCCCGAGGCCTATGCCACGATCACCGGGCGCCTCGCCAAGCTGACCGCGGGCGGCAAGGACAAGGTCGCGGCGATCACGCGCGAGTTCAAGGAACTGCTCGCGAAGAACGGGATCGAGGCCGACATTTCGGGACGCGAGAAGCACCCCTATTCGATCTGGCGCAAGATGCAGGAGCGGCACGTCAGCTTCGAGCAGGTCACCGACATCATCGCCTTCCGGATCATCACCCCCACCGACGCCGATTGCTACGCCGCACTGGGATTGCTCCACCGCAAGTGGAAAATGGTGCCCGGCCGCTTCAAGGACTATATCTCGACGCCCAAGCGCAACGGCTACAAGTCGCTGCACACGACGATCATGCACCAGCAGAATATGCGGATCGAGATCCAGATCCGCAGCCTCGGCATGCACCAGCAGTCCGAATTCGGACTCGCCGCGCATTGGGCCTATAAACAGGGCGGCGCGGTTCCCGACGGTCAGGCGGGGTGGATCCGCGACCTCCTCGAAATCCTCGAGCAGACGCACGATCCCGACGAGTTCCTGGAAAATACGCGCATCGCGATGTACCAGGACCGCATCTTCGCCTTCACCCCGAAGGGAAGCCTGCACCAGCTGCCCAAGGGCGCGACCCCGGTCGACTTCGCCTATGCCGTGCACACGGGGCTCGGCGACCGCACCGTCGGCGCCAAGGTCAACGGCCGGCTGGTGCCGCTGCGCACCCAGCTCGCCAATGGCGACACGGTCGAGATCCTGTCGTCGGACAAGCAGACCCCGCAGCCCGCATGGCTCGGCTTCGCGGTCACCGGCAAGGCGCGCGCGGCGATCCGCCGCCATGTTCGCTCGAAGGAAAAGGTCGAGCTCACGGCGCTCGGCCGCAAGATGTACGACGAGATCGTCGCGCGCTTGCCCAACAAGGTCGGCGACAAGGCGCGCGCCGCGGCGCTCACGCGGCTGAAGCTCGAAGACGACAGCGCGCTCTATGTCGCGATCGCCAAGCAGCGGCTGACCGACAATGCCGTGCTCGAGGCGCTCGTCCCCGGCATCACCGCCGACATGAAGTCGAAGCCGGGCAAGCTGGTCCAGGGCGCGGCGGTGTCGATCGCGGGGCTGACGCCGGGGGTCGCCTACCAGCTCGCCGACTGCTGCCACCCGGTGCCCGGCGACCGCATCGTCGGGCTGGCACGGCCCGGCGAAGGGATCGAGGTGCACGTCATAGACTGCCCTCGCCTCGCCGACGGGGTCGATGCCGACTGGATCGACCTCAGGTGGCAGGAGGACAGCGAAGGCGGCAATGCCCGGCTGTGCGTCGTGATCCTCAACGAGCCCGGCACGCTCGCCGAAATGTCGGGCATCCTTGCGGCCAATATGGCGAACATCACCAATTTGCGCCTGTCGAACCGCGAAGGCGGCTTCCACACCTATGACATCGTCGTCGAGGTGCGCGACGTCCACCATGTGATGCGCATATTATCGGCGCTGCGCGCGTCCGATACGGTGGTGCAGGCGGAGCGGCTCTAACCCCCCGGACGCATCGATCCGTCGGCGAAATCGGCGAGGCCGCATTTGCCCACCGGGACGGCGGGATTGCCGCCGACGATGACATTGCGATCGACATCCTTGATCACCACCGCGCGCGCCGCGGCGACCGCGCCGTCCGCCAGCGTCACGCCGGGGCCGATAAAGGCGTCGGCGGCGACCCATGCGTTGCGACCGACCGCGATCGGCGCGGCGGTAAGCGCGAAGCCCGGGGCGTGGATGTCGTGGCTGGCGGTGCAGAGATAGGCGCGCTGGCTGACCACCGACCAGGGGCCGAGCGTCACGCGCGCGACGCTGTAGATTTCGCTTCGCGGCCCGATCGTGCTGCCCGCGCCCATCTCGAAGTTCCACGGCGCCCAGATGCGCGCGCTCGGATAGGGCCTTGCGCCGCCACCGATGGTGGCGCCGAACAGACGGAGCAGCAGGCGACGCCAGCCGTGCAGCGGGATCGGGCTGGGGCGGTAGAGGATGAGCCAGACGGCGTTCCAGACCGCGCGACGGAGCTTGTCGCCAAGGCTGGGGTGGGGAATGACCTGGGGTCGCATGCTCAGCGTCTCGCACAAGCGATGGGCGGCGCCAAGGGGCTTAACCGCGCCCTCAGTTCGCGAAGACATCCCCCGCGCGCCAGCCCGCCTGGTCGACCTCGTCGCGAACCTTGTAGACGAGGCCCCGGCGGTTGAGGAACAGCCGCTCCATCTCGGGCCGGGTGAAGGGGCGCGAGCCGAGCCGGCCGAACACCGCCATCTGCCCGCCGGTCTCGTCGACCCCGCGGTCGCGGTCGAGCCCTTTCGACAGGGCCAGAGCCGGCGAGGGCGTCTTCGCCCAGGCGATCAGCTCGGGCGTCGGCTTGGGCGAAAAGCCGTAAAGGCCCGGTTTGTCGGGGCTGGTCAGCTGGATCACCTTGATGCCGTTCCGCCCGTCGGCGACATAACCGAAAAGCGAGGCATTGGTCGACGCGACGATGACGTCCTCGGCATCGGTCATCGCACCCCCGAAGGTCAGCGCGGGCCACACCTGCGGCGCCGCGGGGCGCGTGACGTCGACGATGACGAGCCCGTCGGCCTTCGCCGCGACATACATATAGGTGCGCGCCAGATAGATTTTCCGCGCGTTGGCGAGGCGCACCGTGCCCGACGGCACCGGCGCCGGCTGGCGCAGATCGGTGACGTCGAACAGTTTCACGCCCTCGGCATCGGTAACCCAGAGGTAGCGGAACTGCACTGCGCTGGCGCGCGCATCGGTCAGCGGCAGCTGCGCGGTGACCTTGGGCGCCAGCGGATCGGTCAGGTCGAGCACGACCAGCCCGGCGTCGGTGGTGATATAGGCGATGCTGCCCGCGAGCGTGACGTGCCGCGCCCCCGCCAGCACATTGCCCTCGTTCCAGGTCAAGGCGCGCGTGAAGCGGTTGTTGCGGAACTCACCGTCGGCGAGCGTGTCGATATCGACGAGGATCAGCCCCTCGACGCTGTCGGTGATCACCGCATAGCGATAGATGGGATGCATCGCCTGTTCGTGATTTTCGGGGAAATTCTTCACGATATTGTCGTTGCGGCTGACGCTGATCGGCTGGTTCGTCGCGATCGCCATGCAGGTCGCGTTCTTCGTCTTCACATGCGTGTTGTGACCGAGACCCGCAAAGGGCGCGCGGATGATGCGTTCGGAGAAGCCCTTGTTGCCGATCGAGGCGACGTCGTAGACCCGGAAGCCGCCCTTGCCTTCGGCGACGAACATATATTCGCCGCGCTGCTGCAGGCAGTTCACCCGGCCGCTCGTATCCTGCACGATATTGGCGAACTCCTCGAGCGCGTGGGTTTCGCCCGAAAATTTCTTGTCGAAGGTCTTGCCGCGCACCCAGTTTTTGAGCTCGCGCCCATTCTGTTCGACGTGCAGCTTCCAATAGTCGGGATAGGCATATTTCTGAAGATAGCTGCCGATAACCGCCTGCGGCTCGTCCCACTCGGTGACGCGCGTCGCCTGGAAGCCGTCCTCCATCCCCGACCAGACGTTGAGGCCGACGAAGTTGACGAAATTGGTGCCCAGCAGATTGAGCTGCGCCATGATCGCATTATTGTCGTCGTTGGCCGACAGGTGGCAGTCGGAGCATTGCTTGGTTTCCTGCCGCCGCACGGTGTGGGGGAAATGCGGCGCAAAGGCCTGGCTGGAATAGCCCGCAGAGCTGATCGGCGGCTGCTGCACATAGATGCGCTCGCGGTTGATGTTCGTCGACGACAGGATCAGCGCCGAGGTCGACCGCACCGGGGTGATGATGCCGCGCACTTCGCCGTCCGGGCCGGGCTCGCCGGGCTTGGTGAGCTGGTGGCGGCCGAGCTGGAACATTTCGTCGCGCGCCACCTGCGGGTTGTAGGTCGCGAAGTTGCGCGTCTCCTCGCCCTCGAAATGGTGCATCTTGGTCTTCCAGTTCGCCTCGATCGGCAAATGGCAACCGCCGCAACTCGTCGTCCACGACAGGTGACAGGTGAAACAGGTCATCTTGTCGTCGCCGTGCGCGCGATCCTCCTTCGCGACGCCGGGGCCCCATTGATATTGATCGTCCTCAGCGCCCGACCGCGCCATCAGCTTGGCGCGCGCCGCCTTCGCATTGAAATGCGGCCCCGGGGTCACCGCCTGCTTGACCAGGCTGACCTGCCATTCGAGCTTGGGGTCTATGATCGAGCGCTGGATCAGCCCCGTGACGTCGCCATCGTCGTTATACTGGAATTCGAAGCGGCGGCGCCCGTCGGGATTGCGCAGCAGCGCGAGGTTGGTGCCCTGCGGCCGCGCCGCGACGTTCGAGGTGAGCAGGTTGGGCAGCGCGTCGGCGGTGCCGTGGCAATCCTTGCAGCCGATCTCGACCGCGTTCGCGACCTCGCCCTGGATATAGCCATTGCCGTGCGCGTCCTGGCTGAAGTGGCAATCTGCGCACTGCATGCCCTTTTCGGCGTGGATGTCCATCATATGGACCGCCTTGCCGGGATTGAGGCCCGGCGGCACGAACTTGCCCTCGCGCCCGTCGGGGGTCGCGGTCGTCAGGCAAAGCTCGCGGTCCTTGGGATCGCTGTAGTCCGCACAGGGTTTGCGCCAGCGATTGGCCCACAGCTCGGGCTTGTCGGGGGTGATCATATGCTCGATGTCGGTGCCGTAGGTCGACATATTGCCGTCGGCGGTCAGCAGGTTGCCGCTCCGGTCGCGCTTGAAGATGCCGCGGAAGTTCCAGCCATGGCCGTGATAGTCGGCGAACTGGGTGTCCTTGTTGCTGTCGTTGACGTCATAGACGTCGCGCAGGAATTCGACATCGGCCCACAGGCCGCGCGGCGCCGCGCCCTCGGGGTTGCGCTCGAGCACCTGATGCACTTCGGCCGCCGTCGGATAGCGCTGTTGCTTGTATTTCTTCTGATATTCCTCGTCGCTCATCCCCTCGGGGCGCGGCGCGGTGTTGTGCGGGCCGGGCCACATCTGCGGCGCGTCCGATTCATAATCCCACATCGTGTACCCGAGGTAGGAGTTCAGGAAGATGTTCGGCTGGTGCATGTGGCAGGTCATGCATTGCGATGTCGGGATCGAACGCGTGAAAGCGTGCTTGATCGGGTGACCCGATTCGAGCCGCTCCTTCTTGGCGAAGACCTGCGGCCCTGCCTTCGCGTCGGCGGGGTCGATCAGCGCGCCATGCTTTTCCTCGTCGGGCGCATGCTTGGATGCGTCGCCATGGCCCGATCCGCCGCCGCCATGCCCATGCCCGTCGTCGGCCTTGTGCTTGCGGTCCCTGATCGTCGGGTCGACCGTCGCCGTCTCGCCGTCGCGGCCATATTTGGAATAGGTCAGGCTGTGGCGCGGCTCGCGGTCGTTGGCGTAGATGACGTGGCAGCCCGAGCAGCCCGAATGGCGATAGTCGCCGGGCTGGTCGTTGGTGCCCATGAACCACATGAACGGGTCGTTGAGGCGCGTCTTGTGGATATTGAGCACCGGGATCGCGACGCGCAGCCCGGTGCCGGGGCCGCGGTTCGACTGTTTGAGGTCGGGGCGGCCGGGCTCCTCGAGCCGCTGGATGCTGCCGGTCGGGTTGGGCAGCCCGATTTCGGGAAATTGGGTGTTGATGTTCCGCCCGCCGCGCTCGAACACGCGGAACACGTCGCCCGGCGGGATCACGCTCCAGCGCGGCAGCGGATACATCTTGCCGAGCGCTCCGCGCGCGCGTTCCTTGTCGGACAATATCTTTGCCGACGGCACCTTGGGATCGCAGGCTTTCTTATATTCGTCGGCGTTCATGGTGGTCGTCGGCGAGAGAATGCACGCCGGATCGCCGTTGCGGGTATAAGCCTCGCCGAAGGCATAATTTTTGAAGGGAATGATGCCGTTGTTATAGGCCGCCCCGCCCCACAGCATCGCACCCGTCGACATCAGCGAGCGCTCGGTCGCCTCGATCACCTCCATATGGCACGACCCGCACGCCTCGCGCGCGACGCGATAGTCGCTGGGGTTGACGAAACGGATGAATTCGGGCGCTTCCTTGTTGAGCAGGGTGTAGCTGCGCTTCGGGTTCGCCGGGCTGTGGCCCCAGCTGTTGGGCAGCGTCGGCTGCGGGTGCGCGATCTTCATCGCCGCGAGGTTGTAGGGATTGTCGTAGCCGAGCTTGGCGTTGCCAAATGCCGCGGGGCTTTCGGCATCGCCGCCGTGGCAGTCGGTGCAACCCAATTGCACCGCGGGCGTCGCGTGCATCGAGGGCGCGTCGGTCTTGGTATGGCAGCTGTAGCAGCCCTTCGATTTCGCGAGCACCGCGGCCTCGCGCTCTTCGAAGGTCGCGCCCGGCTGTTCGCGCGGCGCAGGCGGCGAGAAGCGATATTCGACCTTCACCGGCTTTTCGCCCTCGGCGGCGCGCACCATCGACATGGCGAGGCTCGCGCCCATCAGGACGAAGGCGAAAAGGGCGAAGAGCTTGCGTATCGGCATCGTCAGAAACTCAAAATCGCGTTGGCGAGGATCGATACATAGACATCCTCGCGCTGTTTATTTTCGAACAGGTCCTTGAACCCCTTGCCCGGCACGAGCACCGCGGCGCTCAGCCGCCCGACGATATTCTGCGTCGCCTTGGGCCGCCAGATCGTCGCGACCGACAGGTCCCAGCCGATGTCCTTGGGGATCGAGCCTTCCATGCGCAGCGCCTGCAGCGACGAGGTGTTCGCGAACCACAGATGGTTGACGTTGGTGCTGACGCGGAACTGCGGCGAGATGTCGAAATCGGCGCCGGCGCCGACGAAGACGGTGCCGGGATTGTTGAAGTTCGACTGCCCCTCTTCCTTCGACGAGCGCAGCGAATTCAGGATGCCGTTGCGGCCATTGATCGAGATGACGCGCCCGCCGCCCGCGAAGGGGATCGTCTGGCGAATCCAGTAGCTGGTGTCGGCGCCGCCGAAGATCGGGTTTTCGAAGATGGCGTCGAAACCGCCCTCGGTGTTGTTGTACGGATCCCCGTCGCCGGTGGCGTAGAGCCCCGAGAGGCGGAAGCGCATCCAGTCGTGGTCGTAGCTGAGTTCGACCGCGCCGAAGCCCGCGCGAATCTCGGCTGGCTTGCTGGTGAAGAAGCTGTTCCGGTCCTCGCCGAGCGCGGCGTAGAAGCTGGCGGTCAGGTTGATCCGCCCGATACGTCCGTCGGCGCTGTAACCGAGATAAACGACATCATATTCGCGTCCCTTGAGGTCGCCGAGCAGCGCGGGCCGCACCGGGAAACCATTATGGTCGATCTGGATGTCGTTCTTCTCGCGGTTCATATTGTAGGTCACGCTGACCTGGCTGGTCAGCCCGACGAAGGGGAAATCCTGACGATAGAGATTGCCGGTGAAGATGAAATCGTCGCGCGGCGTCTGGGTGATGTCGTTGAGGCCGGAATTGGTGTCCTTCTCCAGCCGCCAGAAGGCCGCCAGATTATATTGGAAGCGGTTGTTGTCGCGGTTGCCGAACAGGCGGATGCCGAGCTGCGAATCCTGAAACAGGAAGCCGCGGAAATCGCTCTGGAACGGCTGGATGCCGACGCGGATCGAGTAGAAGTCGTAGCGGTCCGACGTGTTGCCGAGGTGCTTGTCGACGAACAATTCCTGAACGCCGATGAAATGGTCGAAGCGGTTGCTCTTCTTCGACGGGCGCACGTCGAGCACGCGCCGTTCCGGCACGTCGACATAATTGGCCTGATAGGCGAGCGTCAGGCGATATTCGATGTCAGGCGGCTTGAACGCGGTCGAGCCCTTGATCAGCGCCGCGCCGACGATGAAGGTCTGCGCCGCGACGAAGCTGCGGTTCTTGCCGAACACATCAAGGCTGCCGGGGCGCGAGGTCGTCTGGACGCCGACGGGGATCGGGAAAGTGCGCGGTTCGAACACGCTGTCCGAAACGGCGTTGACGACGAAGAACCAGTCCTCGCCCTTCAGCCCCAGGAACTTCGGCGTCTTGCAGCGAGCCTCGCCGCCCCGCTCACGCAGTTCCTGCTCTTCCTTCGTCGGGATGCACAGCGCGCGGTCGCCCTTGTAGGTGTTCTGGTGATAAGGGTCGAACCAGCGTTCCTTGACCACCCCCAGGCTCTCGATCAGCCGCCAGCGGTCGGGCACCGGCAGCTGGTCCTCCATTCCCGGAAAGGCCTCGGGCGGCGGCGGGCGGAGCGCGCCGACATTGTCCTGCGTCAGCTGGTCGGGGAGGTCGGGGCGATAGCCGGGACGGCGGCGGCCGTCGATGATCTGGGTCAGCAGATCGTCGCTCATCATCTCCTGCCAGTCGACCGGCGGCGGCGGCGGGGTGAGGTCGTCGAGCGACGGTTCGGGGGCGGGGGCTTCGGCGGCCGCGGGCGTTCGATCGGCCGCGCCCTCGGGCGCGCCCTGCGCCGCAAGGCTGGCGATGATCGGCCAAAGGCTGCTTCCCGCGAGGCTCATCGTCTAGAGCCCGTCGCAGACATTTTGCTGCGCCGTGTCGAGGAAGGGCGCGAAGGGGCAGGAGACATAGCGCAGCCGGACGCTCGCGCCGCCCGAAAGGTTCACCACGACGCGGTCGGCGCGGATGCCGGTCGGCGCATTGCCGATGCCGCCGACGCGCGCGCCGCCATTATGGGCGCCGAGGAAGCTGACCATATCGTCCTGGTCGATGCCGTCGCCCGACACGCCGATCGCGCCCACCAACGTGCTGCCGCGATAGATGGGAACCGAACCCGGGAAGATCTGGATGCCGTTGGCGAGGCGCTTGTGCCCCGGCGTGACGTCGGGGATCTGCGTGCATTGCTGCGCCGTGTCGGGGCTCGCGCCGCCGCTGGCCACGAAATTCAGGTGCTGCACGATATTGAGCGCGACGAGGTCGACCTGCAGTCCGACCGCGAAGGGGCTGAACTGCGCCGATTGCTCGACCGAGAAGGGCCCGGGGGGGCGCGCGACCTCGCCGTCGGGGAAATAGGGCCGCGCGAGATTGCCCCCCGAACGGTCGGCGAAGGCGATCGTGCCGGTGAGTGCGGCGGGGTCGTTGAGGAAGCTGCGGACGCGCGGCACATAAGCGGCGACATCGGCGACGCCCGGGATGGCCGGGGTGGCGAGCAGTTCGGGCGCCGCGTGGCTGCCCGAGAAGAGGGCCGCGGTGCGCGCCTTTTGCAAGCTCACGTCGGTGCCGAAGATCGGGCCGTCGGGCGAGCGGACGATGCCGAGAATTTCGCCGCGCGTGTCGACGAGGCTGATCGTGGCCTGCATCCGGCTGTCGAGCGGGCGGCGGATCTGCGCGCGCGCGCGGGAAAGGACGGCGAAGGCCTCCTCGAGCACCGCGCGCACCTCGGTGGCGGTGAGCGGCTGCGCGACCGCGGCGCCGTCGGTGCCGCCGCGGATCGGGTAGCGCGGATTGCCGTTGCCGTCGGTGAGCACGAAGGCGTCGCGGTTCGAGAATTCGGCCGGCGTGCTCGCGCGGATGCCCGAGGCTTCGCTGCCGTAGACGGTGCCCGCGACCAAGGTGCCGTCGGTATAGCCGGTGACCGCGATCAGCGCGCCCTGCGTCCCGTTGATCGCCGCGAAATTGGTCTGGAGCGGCGCAAGATTGGCGGTCGTCGCGTCGCTGAAGCGCAGCGAAGTGCCGTCGACGGTGATCCGTTCGGCGCGGATCGCGTCCGCGGCGGCAAAGCTTTGCGTCCCCGCGAAGGCGATCGCTTCCTCGTCGTCATTCTCGGTGTCGAGGATATTCTGGTCGAAGCCGTAATCGCCGTCGGCCATCACCCCGATGCCGCCGACGACGACGCCATTCTTGTAGAGCGGGAAGCCGCCGGCGTCGGCGGCGAGGCCGAGCGGCGAGCGTTTCGGCCCGATCAGCGCGCCGGCACCGCCGCCGGCAACGAAGCGGCGCGACAGGTCCGAACAGGGCAGCTGGCTGAACTGCACCCCGAACAAAGGCCCGCTTTCTAACCCGACGGTGGTCGGTGCCGGGGGGAAATGTTCCTGGACGATCTGGCTCGCGGTGCGGCTGGAGAAGGCGTTGCCGCCGCTCGAGAGGTAGGCGCCGGTGATCGCCTTGGCGATCGCGGCGGCCGCGGCGGGAATCGTCGCGCCCTGCAACGCAATCTCGGACCCCGCGGGCGCCGGGCCGCCGATGCGCTTGCGGCTGACCACCGCGGTGTCGGGGGCGCCGGTCATGCGGAACACCGCGAGTACATTGCCGACGCGGTCGGTCACGGCGATGATCGACGGGCGGCTGCGCGCGCGCGCCTCGCCCACCGCCTGCGCGATGATCTGCTGGACGTCGGCGGTGCTGAGCGATTCGGCCGCCGGCGGGGTGAAGAGCCCGCCGGTCGGCGTCGGCGTAGGCGTGGGCGTCGGGGTCGGCGTGCCGCCACCGCCGCCGCCGCCGCCGCCGCCGCACGAGGACAGGAGCAGCGCAGCCATGGCGGCGAAAGCGGACGATCGGAAGAGGCGGGTTCGGTTCTGCATATCTATCGTCAGCGCAGCGCCCGGATCGCGCGCACCGCGCTGCCGAGCGACTGCTGGAATTGCACGGGCTTGTAGGCGTTGGGATCCTTGACCGCGGCATAGGCGCGGTCGATGTCGCCGCGGATGCCCGCCGCCGCGCCGACGGTGATCCGCCCCGACGAGACCATCGCGTTGAGCAAAGTATCGACCCCCATCACCGCCTGCTGCGAGCCCGAAAAGTCGGTGAACCGGTCGCTGATCGCCTTGGCCGAAATCGCATCGACGAGCGCGAAGGCATCGGTGCCCGAGAAATTGCGCGAAGCGAAGGCCGCCTTGAGCTTGCCTACCGTCGCGCCGAGCTGCGCCGCGGCGGCCCTGGCGCTGTCGCGATCGACCGTCATCGCCCGGTGGAAGGCTGCGGTGCGCGCCGACAGCTCGCCGGCCAGATCGGCAGACACGAGTCGCGCGGCGGCCGAAAGCATGATCAGATTCTCGTCATTATAGGGCGGCATTCCCTCGGGAAGGCTGCGCCCGTCGCCCAACGCCCGCCCAGGATTGTTCAGGCTGGTCTTCACCGGCTTCGCCTGATCGAAGATCGGGCGATGGCAGCTGTGGCAGTCGAGGAAATAGAATTCGGGGAACATGCCCTCGGTCCCGCGCTTCGACTGGAAGAGCTGGAGGCTGCGTTCGAGCGCCGTCGCCTGCCCGACCGCCCACATCTGGACGTGGTCGGTGCGCGCATTCGCGACGCCGAACTTGCGCCAGCTATAGTCGCCATCCTCCTGGTGATGCGCCTGGAGCGAGGAGAATAGGTCGAGTTCGAAGGCGATGCGCGGATGCCCCGCGGCCATGATCCGATGCGTGACGAACTGCCCCTCGCCCGATGAGCCGAAGTGGCAGTCGACGCACACGCGCGCGCGCACCACCGGATCCTCGAGCTTCTTGAGCCCCGCCGACAGGTTGGCGAGATGCTTTTCGCGCATTTCGCGGTCGGGATCGGCGTTGGTCCCGATCCCGGCATAATGGCTGGCGATCCAGCCGCCCGCCGGACCGTGGCACGATTCGCAGCCGACCCCGTCCTCGAGCGGAACGGTGCCGCGCATCGCGCCACCCGCGGCGTCGATCGCGCCCTTGCTGCTGTGGCAGCCGAGGCACATCGGCGCGGTCGCCGCATCCTTGAGGCCCAGGTTGCGCGCGATGAACTGGCTGCGGCTGTTGCTGAGCACCGCCCAGGCGCGGCTGTGCGCACCGCCGGGGGTCGATGGCTCCTGCCATTTCATCAGCTCGTCCTGGCGGACGATGGTGCCATCGCCCTCCATCCGGCCGTGGCAGGTCGAGCCCGCGCACGAGGCGACGCCGGTGTAACGCCCGGCGACCTCCGCCTGCGAGCGCGCCGGCGGGGCGGCGATGACCGCCGCTACCGCCAGCACAGCAAGGATCAGCGCAAGGGCGGCCAAAGCCGCCCAAGGCCGATCGCGGCGCTCCCTTCCAGCGTGCGTCGTCATCGCAGAACCCCTTTTACCCCGCCGGACGCTTTTGCGCCTCGACCGCCGCTTACACCACCCCGAACGCGAGCATCGCGTCGGCGACCTTCTTGAAGCCCGCGATATTGGCGCCCTTCACATAGTCGATATAGCCGTCGCCCTGGTCACCATAGGTCAGGCAGCTCGTGTGGATGCCGTGCATGATGTCCTTGAGCATCTGTTGCAGCTCGGCCTCGCTCCAGCTGCGGCGCCCGCTGTTCTGGCTCATTTCGAGGCCCGAGACCGCGACGCCGCCGGCATTCGCCGCCTTGCCCGGCGCGAACATCAGCTTGGCATGCTTGAACGCGTGCACCCCTTCGAGGTTGGTCGGCATGTTCGCGCCCTCGCTGACCGCGATGCAGCCGTTGGCGATCAGCGCTTTGGCGTCGTCGCCGAGCAGCTCGTTCTGCGTCGCGCAGGGCAAGGCGACGTCGCACTTGACCCCCCACGGCGTCTTGCCCGCGGTGAAGCTCGCGCCCTTGAACTCGTCGCAATATTCCTCAATCCGGCCGCGGCGGTGCGTCTTGTGCGCCTTCACCCAGTCGATCTTTTCCTGGGTGATGCCGTCGGGATCATGGATGAAGCCGCCCGAGTCGGACAGCGTCAGCACCTTGCCGCCCAGCTGGACGATCTTTTCGGCGGCGTGCGTCGCCACATTGCCCGAGCCCGAGATGACCGCGGTCTTGCCGACCAGATCCATGTCCTTCGCGGCGAGCATGTTCTGGAGGAAATAGACTGCGCCATAGCCGGTCGCCTCGGTGCGGATCAGCGAACCGCCCCATTCGAGGCCCTTGCCGGTGAGCACCCCCGTGAATTCGTTGGTGATGCGCTTGTACTGGCCGAACATGAAGCCGATCTCGCGCCCGCCCACGCCGATGTCGCCCGCGGGCACGTCGATGTCGGCGCCGATGTGGCGATAAAGTTCGGTCATGAAGCTCTGGCAGAAGCGCATGATCTCGCGCACGCTCTTGCCCTTGGGGTTGAAGTTCGACCCGCCCTTGCCGCCGCCCATCGGCAGGCCGGTCAGCGCATTCTTGAAGGTTTGTTCGAACGCCAGGAATTTGAGCACCGATTCGGTGACCGAGGGGTGGAAGCGGATGCCGCCCTTGTACGGCCCGATGGCATTGTTGTTCTGGACGCGCCAGCCGCGCTGCACGCGGATATTACCGTTATCGTCTTCCCAGCAGACGCGGAAAGACACCACGCGGTCGGGCTCCGCGATGCGCCGCAAAATCTGCTGCGCATGATATTCCTCCTTGTCGGCGATGAAGTCGAAGATGTCCTCGGCGACTTCCTGCACCGCCTGCACGAACTCGGGTTGCCCCGGGTTGCGCTTCGAAACCCCTTCCATGAACGTCTTGAAATCGACGTGATCTGAAACTGCCATGCACCCCTCCCCTGTTGACCGGGAAAATTTCGGTGCGACCCCTTTTGCGATTTTATCGTTGACCGACCTCGCCCTTCGAAGGCTACACCATCGGAGAGCAAAGGCAAGCCGGGACCGCGCAAGGCAATCATTTTTTCGCACGCGCACAAGAGGGGCAAAAATGAACGAGAGCAAAGACATGGCCAAAGCGCCCCGCGCGGGCCTGACGCGGACGAACGGCCTGATCCTGATCGCCGCCTTCCTGCTGCTGGCGGGGGCGATCGGCTATGCCGTCTGGCGCGACCGCGCGGGCGAGGCCCCTGCGGCCGCGGCCGAAAGCGGCGCGCTGCCCGGCGATCAGCTCGCTGCGCTCGAGGCGCGGACGAGGGCCGAACCGAACAGCGCCGACGCGTGGATGCAGCTCGGTGCGGCGCGCTTCGACCTCGGCGATTTTGCCGCCGCGGCGGCGGCTTATGAAAAAGCGACCGCGCTGTCGCCCGATTCGGCGGGGCTCTGGTCGGCGCTCGGCGAAGCGCGGGTGATGGCGAGCGAGCGCGACCCGATGCCCGCGGGCGCGCTGCAGGCCTTCGAAAAGGCGATCGCACTCGACGCCAGGGACCCCCGCGCGCGCTATTTCATGGCGGTCAGGAAGGACATCGGCGGCGACCACAAGGGCGCGATCGAGGACTGGTTCGCGCTGCTCGCCGACACGCCGCAGGGCGCGCCGTGGGAGGCGGACCTCCGCCGCACGATCGAGCAGGTCGGCGCGATCCACAAGATCGAGGTCGCCGACCGGCTGGCCAACACCCGCCCGCGCCCGCTGACCGCCGACGAAATGCCCGTCGCCGCACGCGCAATCCCAGGGCCCAGCCGGTCGGACATGGAGGCCGCGTCGCAGCTGCCCAAGGGCCAGCAGGACGCGATGATCGAGGGAATGGTGAGCGGGCTCGAAACCAAGCTCAAAACCAACCCGCAGGATGTCGACCGCTGGATCATGCTGATGCGCAGCCGCATGACGCTCGGCGAGACCGCGAAGGCCGCGCAGGCATTGAAGGACGGCATCGCGGCGAACCCAAGCGCAGCAGCGCGGCTGAAGGCGCAGGCGCAGCTCTTGGGCGTGCCGGGGGCGTAGTTTTTCGGTTCACGCGGAGGCGCGGAGGAATTGTCCTGATCCCGTCTGTGCTGAGCTTGTCGAAGCACCGTTCTTCTTCCCCGTCGAAAGGAAAAACGGCCCTTCGACAAGCTCAGGGCGAACGGTGATTATAGATTCTCCGCGCCTCCGCGTCTCCGCGTGAACCCTTCTACCCCGCCATCAGCGCCGCGTTGCCGCCCGCCGCCGTGATGTCGGTCGAGATCGACTTTTCCTCGGCGAAGCGGAAGAGGTAGTGCGGGCCGCCGGCCTTGGGGCCGGTGCCCGACAGGCCGCGGCCGCCGAAGGGCTGCGAGCCGACGATCGCGCCGATCTGGTTGCGGTTCACATAGACGTTGCCGACCGCCGCGCGCGCCGCGACATGCGCCGCAACGCCGTCGATGCGCGTGTGGACGCCGAGCGTCAGGCCATAGCCCGACGCATTGATCGCATCGATCAGCGCGTCGAGCTCACCCCCCTTCCACGTCGCCACATGGAGCACGGGGCCGAAAATCTCGCGCTTCAAATCGGTGACATGGTCGAGGCGGATCAGCGCCGGGCGGACGAAATGGCCGCCGGGGGGCAGGTCGCCGCCGGCCTCGGCGAGCACGCGCCCCGCGGCGCGCGCGTCGGCGACATAGGTGGCGATATTCGCCAGCGCCTCCTCGTCGATGATCGGGCCGGTGTCGGTCGCGAGGATCGCCGGGTCGCCGACCGCAAGCTCGGCCATCGCGCCCGCGACCATCTCGATCATGCCCTCGGCGACATCGTCCTGCACGCAGAGCAGGCGCAGCGCCGAGCAGCGCTGGCCCGCCGACTGGAAGGCACTGGCGACGGCGTCGCGCGCCACCTGCTCGGGGAGCGCGGTCGAATCGACGATCATCGCGTTCGCGCCGCCGGTCTCGGCGATCAGCGTCGCGATCGGACCGTCGCGCATCGCGAGGCTGCGGTTGATCAGCCGCGCGACCTCGGTCGAGCCGGTGAAGGCGACGCCGATGACGTCGTCATGCCCGGTCACCGCCGCACCGACGGTCTCGCCGCGGCCGGGGAGATAGTGGAGGATTTCCACGGGAATGCCCGCCTCGTGGAGCAATTCGACCGCGGCGTGCGCGATCAGCGGGGTCTGCTCGGCGGGCTTGGCGAGCACAGCGTTGCCCGCGGCCAGCGCCGCCGACACCTGTCCCAGGAAGATCGCGAGCGGGAAGTTCCACGGGCTGATGCAGGCGAAAATGCCCTTGCCCTCGAGCATCAGCTCGTTGCGTTCGCCTGTCGGACCGGGGAGCGGCAGCGGGTGGGTGAAATGCGCGCGCGCCTGGCCCGCATAATAGCGCAGGAAATCGACCGCCTCGCGCACTTCCGCTACCGCATCGACGAGCGTCTTGCCGGCTTCGTCGATCGCGAGGCCGAGGAACAAGGCGTCGCGGTCCTCGAGCAGGTCGGCGGCGCGTTCGAGGCGCTCGGCGCGGAAGGCGCCGCCCGCAAGGCTCCAATCCTCCTGCACCTTTTTCGATGCCGCGACTGCGGCGTCGACCGCGGCGGCGTCGGCCTCGATCACCGATCCGATGACCGCGCCGGTCGCGGGGTTGTGGACGGGCACCGCAGTGCCGGTCAGCGTGCGCCCCGCGACGATCGGCGCCGCGACGGGGTTCGCGCGGCGCGCCTTGGCGATCGCCGCCATGAGCGCCTCGGGAACGCCGGGGTCGCCGAGGTCGTAGCCGCGCGAGTTGCGGCGCTCGGGGTCGAGCAGCGTGCGGCCGGTCGGAATCGTCGAGGGTTGGCTCGCGATGCTGCGCGGATCGACCGCGAGCTGTTCGGCGGTCACTTCGGGGTCCGAAAACTGATGCACGAAGCTGGAGTTCGCGCCATTTTCGAGCAGGCGGCGGACGAGATAGGCGAGCAGGTCGCGGTGGGTGCCGACGGGGGCATAGACGCGCACCGGGCGCGGCGGCGGGAAGAGGCCGACGATCGCGTCGTGCGCCCCCTCGCCCATCCCGTGCAGCCGCTGCAGCTCGTAATCGGCGCCCGCGAACAGCTCGGCGACAAAGGCCAATGTCATCGCATTATGGCTCGCGAAGGCGGGGAAAATCGCGTCCTGCGCGTCGCGCAGGATCTGCGCGCAATGCATATAATTGAGGTCGGTGTGGTTCTTCGCGGTGAAGACCGGGAAGTCGGCGAGCCCCATCGTCTGCGCGCGCTTGATCTCGGTATCCCAGTACGCGCCCTTCACCAGCCGCATCGACAGCTTGACGCCGCGCGCGCGCGCCTTGGCGGCGACCCAGCGGATCACCTCGGGCGCGCGCTTCTGATAGGCCTGGATCACGATGCCCAGCCCGGTCCAGCCGTCGGCGATCCCGGCGTCGATCAGCGCGGCATAGACGTCCATATGCGGCTCGAGCCGGTCGCTTTCCTCGGCGTCGATCATCAGCGGGATGTTCACCGCGCGCGCGGCGCGGGCGAGTTCGATCACGCGCGGGATCAGTTCCTCGCGGGTGCGCTGGCCTTGCAGATATTCGTAGCGCGGGTGGAGCGCCGAAAGCTTGATCGAGATGCCATGATTGGCGTGCGGGTCGCCCGGCTTCGCATGTTTGCCGATGCGCGTGATGGCACCCGCATAGCTGTCATAATAGCGCTTGGCGTCTTCGGCGGTGCGCGCGGCCTCGCCGAGCATGTCGAAGCTCGCGAGTTCGCTCTTTTCCCTGTCGGCGCGCTTGACCGCGGCGTCGATCGTCTCGCCCATCACGAACTGCTGGCCGAGCATCTTCATCGCCGCGAGCGCGGCCTGACGGATCACCGGCTCGCCCGAGCGGCGGATCATCGATTTCAGGAGCGCGAGCGGGTTCGCCTTGCTACCCATCGCGCCCAGCATCAGCGTCGCCGACCCCAGCGACAGTCCGCGCGCCGAAAGCGCGACGATCAGCGGGCTGTCCTCATCCTCGCCCTCGTTCCAGCGGCGCCCGGCGATCTTGTCGCGGATCAGCGCATTGGCGGTGGCACTGTCAGGGACGCGAAGCAGCGCCTCCGCAAGGCACATCAGCACGACGCCTTCCTCGGTCGACAAGCGGTAGCGGTTCATCAGCTGCGCGACGAGGGTCTCGCGCTCGCCCTCGGACTTCGCCTTGCGGATCAGTGCGAGCCCGCGTGCAGTGGTCGCATCGACCGTTGCGGGCGAACGCGCGAGCTCGGCGCGCAGATCGGCAACGATATCGGCTTCGGGGCGACGGGCGAGGGCGCGGATGGCGGCGCGGTCGATGGGCTGGGTCATGGCGATTCCATAGCAGATCGCATGAAGTCGATCCGACTTCATTGTGCGTCAGTGATATATGTTTTGACCAAACATCAGCACATGTTTAGCCTGATCACATGAAAAGATCCGTGTCCTTGGTCGATCTGGACGAATTCGACCGCAAGATTCTGGCCATTCTCGGGCGCGATGGACGTATCACCTATACCGACCTCGCGGCGCAGGTCGGGCTGTCGAAGACGCCGTGCCAGGCGCGCGTGAAGCGGCTGGTCGAGAGCGGGTTGATCACCGGCTTTCGCGCGATCGTCGATCCCGCCAAAGTGGGTCTCGACCATGTCGCCTTCACCGAGGTCAAATTGTCCGACACGCGCGAAGAGGCGCTGCACCGGTTCAACGACGCGGTGCGGCAGATCCCCGAGGTCGAGGAATGCCACATGATCGCGAGCAGCTTCGACTATCTGCTCAAGGTCCGCACCCCAGACATCCGCCGCTATCGGATCGTGCTGGGCGAGAAGATTTCGAGCCTGCCGCATGTCGCGAGCACCTCGACCTTCGTCGCGATGGAGACGATCTTGGAGTCGGCGCGGTAGAAAGCTTTTGCGCAAAGACGCGAAGAAGATGGCTGCGGCCGATAGGCCCTATCCGGCTTTATCGTCGCGCCAGCCGCGCCGTTGAGGAGAAATGCCGCTTCACGGCAAGGCGCGCCTCCTTCATGTCTTTGCGTCTTTGCGCGAGACAAACGAGCCGACGCTCGGGCTACAGCGCTTCGCGCACGAAATCGACCGACCGCCTGGCATCCTTGAGCCGCTCCGCGCCGAGCAGGCGGTTCCAATAGCTCTCCGACCCGTCGGCGAGGCGCCATTCGTGGAGGCGGCGGGTGAAGAGCTGGAGATCGTGCTCTTCGCTGATCCCGATCGCGCCGTGGACGGCATGCGCCGTCGCGGCGACGCGCGCGGCCGCGCGGCTCGCAATCGATTTGGCGGTGGCGGCGGCGACGAGCGAGGGCGGGAAGCTGCCCGCGCAGCCGAGCTGCGAGGCGATGCGCGCCGCGACCATCTCCTCGGCCATCACCGCCATCTCCTGCTGCAAGGCCTGCTGGCGCCCGATCGGCTTACCGAACTGGACACGCTCATTGGCATAGGCGGCGGTCATTTGGGTAAGCCGTTCGGCCGCGCCCGCGATCAGCGCCGCGCGCAGAATTGCGGCGATGGTACGCAGGCCACCTTCGGGTGACGGCGCGACGGGCGCAGGCAAAGGCCGGGGATCGATCCGCGCCGCGAGGCTGGCGGGCACGCCGGTTGCCTCGCCCTTCGCCGCGACCATATGGAGACCGGCGCCCGATTCGAACAGAAAATGCGCCGCGACCAGTCCGCATGGCACGACGACGGTTGCGCCCTCGGCGACCGCCAGCACAATCGGGCCTTCCGGTGCGTCCGGCAGCAGCGCCCGCGCGATCATCGTTTCGCCGACCGGGAGCGGCACGGCGTGGCGGCCGAGCGCCACCCACAGCGGCTGCACCTCGGCGAGCGGCAGCCCCGCGCCGCCGCGATCCTCGGGCACCAGCGCGTCGAGGAAACCCGATTCGGCGAAGGCGCCCCACATCGCGGCGATGCTACTCCCCCGTTCGACCGCGCGCACTGCCGCCGGGGTCGCGACATCCTCGAGCATCCGCTCGAACGGCTCCAGAAATTCGCTCATCAGCGTAGCCCCATTCCGCGCGCGATGATTCCGCGCAGCACCTCGCGCGTGCCGCCGCGCAGCGAGAAGCTGGGCGCCACATAAGTCACGAACATCAAGGTGCGATAGAGTTCGGCATCGACCTCCTCGCCCGGATGCGCGGCGAGATCGTCACCGATCGCGACGGGGAGTTCCTGTTCGAAGGCGGTGCCGAGGTCCTTGACCAGCGACGCCTCGATCACCGGGCTTTCGCCGAGCGCGAGCCGCGCGGTGCAGGCGATCGACATCGCGCGCAAGGTGGCGAGGCGCGCGGTGAAGTCGCCGACCAGCGCCAAAGTCGCACCGTCATCACGGCCGGTCGCGCGCAGGTGCGCGATCCATGCGTCGAGCAGCACCACGCTCGAATAGATGCGCTCGGGCCCGCTGCGTTCGAAGGCGAGCTCGGCGGTCACCTGCTTCCAGCCCTCACCCTCGTTACCGATGAGTGCATCGACGGGCAGGTCGACATTATCGAAGAACACCTCGGCGAAATGCGCGTCGCCGGCGAGGTCGGTGATCGGACGCACCGTGACGCCGGGCGCCTTCAAGTCGATGATCAGCTGGGACAGGCCGGCGTGGCGATCCTCGCCGGTGCCCGAGGTACGGACGAGCGCGATCATATAATCGCCGTGCATCGCGCCCGTCGTCCAGATCTTCTGCCCGTTGACGCACCAGCCGCTTGTCGTGCGCTCGGCGCGCGTGCGCACGCTCGCGAGGTCCGAGCCCGAACCCGGCTCGCTCATCCCGATGCAGAAGACGAATTCGCCGCGGCAGATGCGCGGGATGTAAGTTTCGCGCTGCGCCTCGCTGCCGTAATTCAGGATCAGCGGCGCGCTCTGCCGGTCGGCGATCCAGTGCGCCGCGACCGGGGCGCCAGCCGAGAGCAGTTCCTCGACGACGACGAAGCGCGCGAAGGGACCGCGCTCCTGCCCGCCATAGGCCTTGGGCAGGGTAAGACCGAGGAAGCCGGCGGCGCCGAGGCGGCGGCTGAACGCCGGATCGAAGCCCGACCAGGAGCGCGCGCGGATATCGGCGGGGGCATTGGCGACGACTTCGTCGGCGAGTGCGCGGACCGCCGCACGCAGCGCCTCGTCGGCCGCGGGCAAGCTCGCTAGGGTGAGCGTATCGAACACCGGCATCCTTTCCATTCTCGTTGTTGGAAAAGCGCCTATGGCGCGCGCCGCGATGCGACAAGCCGCTTTTTGCCGAGGACCGACGCCGGATCGGATATTGACCGAAGGCACAGATGGCGGCAAAGGCGCGAAACGGCACGCCCGACGGCGCGCGGGTGTAGCTCAATGGTAGAGCAGAAGCTTCCCAAGCTTACGACGAGGGTTCGATTCCCTTCACCCGCTCCAGCCCTCCCCCTCTTTCACCTCGACCGACTGCCCGATGAGCTCGATCTCGCCATAGGCGGTGAGGAAGGCGATGTCGGCGGCGTCGCGGCCGACGCAGATGCGCGCCACCGCGTCGGCGGTCGCCATGCCGGTAGCATCGACGGGGTGCCAGTCGCCCGTCAGATAGACTTCGGCGACGGCGTGGAAATCCTGGGGCTCGACCCCGAGCGCATAGGCGCTGGCCATCCGCGCGGGAATATGCGCGGCGCGCGCGAGCGCGATCATCACATGCGCATAGTCGCGGCACACGCCGCGCCGTTCGACGAAGCTGTCGAGCGCGCCCGTCTCGGCATTGCTCGCCCCGGCGACATAGGTGAAGCGGCTTTCGATCCAGTCGCGCATGGCTGCGATCTTTGCGCCGCCATCGAGCTCGCCGAAGCGGCGCTCGACGAAGGCATGGAACTTGTTCGAGGGGCAGTAGCGCGATTCGTTGAGATAGGGGACCGCCTCGGCAGGCAGGCGGTGCAGCGGCACCGCCGCAAGCGCGGCCAGATCGGCGGCGGGGCGGTCGATCGCGACCAGCGCGCGATAGGCCACTCGCAAATGCCCTTCCTCGCGCAGCCAGATCGGATCGCAGATGCCGTTCGCGGTCGGCACGCGCGCCAGCAAATCGGGCCGGCCGAGATCGAGCGAGGCGTCGAGCACGCGTTGGCCATGGCCGTCGGCGGCCTCGATCTGGAGCATCAGGTCGACGGGTTCGGGCAGGCGGTAATTTAAGGAGGCGGAGATTTCGAGTTTCATCTATCGGCAACGCATGGGGGAGGGATCGGTGCCGCTAGGCGCGAAGACGCGCCGGCGCAAGCCGCATCGGCTTTCCCGCTGCATGAGGACGATTTCGTGACCGCTTCGCGTACCATCCCCTTCATCGTGGCGACCATCTTCGTCGATGCCGTCGGTTTCGGCATCATCATGCCGGTGCTGCCGCAACTGGTGATGGAGGTCGGGCGCATCGATCTGCCGCACGCGATCGAGGTCGGCGCGTGGATCGGGCTGGTGATGGCAGTCGCGACCTTCCTCGCCTCGCCCATGCTCGGCAACCTGTCCGACCATTATGGGCGGCGGCGCGTGCTGCTCTTGTCGCTCGGCGGGCTGACGGTCGATTACGCGTTGCTGACGATCGTCGATACCTTGCCCTGGCTGTTCGTGGCGCGCGCCTTGTCGGGGATTTTCGGCGGCAGCTATGCCGCGGCGCAGGCGGCGATCGCCGACATCACGGAGCCCGAGCAGCGCGCACGCAATTTCGGCTTTGTCGGCGCCGCCTTCGGGGTCGGCTTCGTCGCCGGGCCGGCGATCGGCGGCTTGCTGGGCGAGATCGGGCCGCGCGCGCCTTTCGTCGCCGCGGCGCTGCTCGCGGCGGCGAACATGCTCTACGGGCTCTTCGTATTTCCCGAGACGTTGCGCCCCGACCGGCGGCGCGCCTTCGACTGGCGGCGCGCCAATCCGCTGGGCGCGTGGCAGACGATGCGCGGCCTGCCGGGCATGGGCGGCGTCGCGAGCGTGCTGGTGCTGTGGCAGATCGCGAGCCTCGTCTATCCGATGACGTGGAGCTTCTATTGCATTGCGCAGCTCGGCTGGTCGCCGGGGATAATCGGTGCCAGCCTCGCCGCGGTCGGGGTGGCGATCGCGCTGGGGCAGGTCTTCGTCGTCGGCCCCGCGGTCGCGCGCTTCGGCGAGCGCGACGCCGCGACGCTGGGCATAGCGATCGCGGTCGCGGTCTATGTCGGCTATGCCTTCACCACCTCGACGCTGGGTGCCTTCCTGCTGCTGATCCCCGTCGCGCTGCAGGCGCCGGTCCAGCCCTCGCTGATGGCGATGATGTCGCGCCGCGCCACGCCGGAGACACAGGGCGAGGTGCAGGGTATCTCGGCGATGGCGATGGGGCTGGGACAGCTCGCCGCGCCGATCCTGCTGACCGGGACGATGGCCTGGTTCACCGCCGACGGCGCGCCGGTGCATTTCCCCGGGGCCGCCTTCATCGTCGCCGCGATCTTCGGCCTGCTGGCGATCGCGATGCTGCGTCGCCTGCCGCGGGCAACGCGCGACGCCGATCCCGATCAGATGCCGCCGTCGGTCACCGTATAGCCCGCAGCCTCGAGGCCCGCGGTCAGCATCGCGACGCAGGCCGTCACGGCCACGGCGTCGGTCGAACGAATCACGAAATTGGCGCCAACCTTGCCGTCGCGAAAAAAAGGATAGCTGCCGATCGCGACGCCCGGATTCTCCTTTTCGCCCTGACGCAGCAGGTCGGCGACCTCGCTCTCCGGCGCCCAAGCGCCGATCGTGTGCGCAACGAGCGGTGCACCGCCCTCGAGTTCGCCGGTCAGCGCGTCGAGCATGCCTGCGGTGATGTGCGGCACGCCCGCCATGACGAAGAGATTGCCGATGCGGATGCCCGGCGCGCCCGACATGCGGTTGGGGATGAGTTCGGCGCCGTCGGGGGTGCGTGCCATGCGCAGCCGCGCATCGGTGAGCGCGCCGCCGCGCGCGGTGTAATAACGTTCGAGGATCGCACGCGCATCGGGGTGGATGATCACCCCCACGCCGAGCGCCTTCGCGACCGCATCGACGGTAATGTCGTCGTGCGTCGGCCCGATGCCGCCGGTGGTGAAGACATAGTCGTAACGCGCGCGGATCGCGTTGAGCGCCTCGACTATCTCTTCCTCGACATCGGGAACGATGCGCACCTCGCGCAGGCGGATCCCCTGCACGTCAAGCCAGGTCGCGATCTGCGACACATTCTTGTCCTGCGTGCGGCCCGAGAGGATTTCGTCGCCGATCACCAGCACGGCGGCGGTCCAGATGCGTTCGTCGCTCATCGCTTTGCCTTAGCCGGACCGTATGACAAAACAAGCCCGCTGGACCGATGGCGATGTTCCCTTTATGTTCGATCCATCGATTCGTAATCACGGGAGACGCACCATGGCCGACGAGCTGATTTTCTACACCAACCCGATGTCGCGCGGGCAGATCGTCCGCTGGATGCTCGAAGAGGTCGGCGCGCCCTATGAGACGCATATCATGGACTATGGCACGACGATGAAAGACGCGGCCTATCTGGCGATCAACCCGATGGGCAAGGTTCCTGCGGTGGTCCACGAAGGCAAGGTGGTGACCGAATGCGCCGCGATCTGCGCCTATCTTGCCGATGCCTTTCCCGATGCGGGGCTCGCGCCCGACGCCGAGGGACGCGCCGATTATTATCGATGGATGTTCTTTGCCGCGGGGCCGGTCGAGCAGGCGATCACCGCCAGGCATTTCGGGATCGAACCCGACGCCGACCAGCAGCGGATGGCGGGCTTCGGCACGCTCGAGATGGCGCTCGACGCGCTCGAGACCGCGGTCGTTGGCAAGAGCTTCGTCGCGGGCGACAAATTCACTGCCGCCGACGTCTATGTCGGCAGCCAGATCGACTGGGGGCTGCAATTCGGGACGATCCCGACCCGCCCGGCGTTCGAAGCCTATGTCGCGCCGCTGCGCGAGCGCGCGGGCTACAAGAGGGCGAAGGAGATCGACAACGGCCTGATCGCCGAGATACAGAAGGCCGGGGCGGCGTCCGCCTAGGGCAGCGCCTTGATCAGTTCGACCGCGAGCGGGGCGAGGCGGCGGATCTGCGGGTCCGCGGTCTCCGATGCGCTGAGGTAGAGCGCCTGCGCGAAAGCGCTGCTGTTGTGCACCGCCGCCAGGCCGGCGTCGCCGGCATAGGCGTCCTTCCAGCGCTCCGAGGTGTCGGGGTGGAGCGTCTTGAACCACGCCGACCAGGCGGTATCGTCGATGTCGGGCCGCTTGGCGAGATAGAGGATCGGCCGCGCCAGCCGCCCCGGTTCGCCATGGACATAATAGACCCCGCCGGCCGGTGCCACCTGTGCGGCGACCGCGCCGAGCAGCAGGTCGGCGTCAGCGCGCGAAAGCCGCGGGTTGAGCGCGAGCTGGAGCATCAGGTCGGCGCCGTGCGCGACGCCGTGGCGCCAGCCTTCGCCCGCGACGAAGCCGCGATAGTCGCCGACGCCGCGCAGATAGGCGGCCCCCGCGGCGGCGAGCAGCTGCAGTTCGGCCTCGGTCAGGAAAGGCGCGATGCGGTCGGCGCGCGCGACCTCGGATAATGCCAGCGCGGCAAAGGGCTTTCGGAAACCCGACGCGTCGTCGGTGTCGGCGAGTGTCGCCTGCAGCCGTACGTTGGCGCGGCGCAGCAGCGCCGGCGTGAGATACCCGCCGCGCAGCCCCTCGCTCCACAAAGTGAAAGCGAAGCGGTCGCGCACCGCCGGGTCCGAATCGCCGAGACAGGCGAGCAGCGCATCGATCCTGGCGGTATCGGCGGCAGGGAACAGGCGAGCGGCGTGCGCCTTGAGATCGCCCTCGGCAGGACGTTCGACCTGGCATGGCGCGCCTTCGGCGGCGATCGCCGGAGCAGCCATCCCCATCGCCGCGGCGGCATAGGCGCCCCAGATCGCTTTCATTCCGCCCCCCTTCGCAAAAAAGCCCGGCGAATCGCTCCGCCGGGCTCCCTTGTTCCGTCGTTCATGCGTCCGCTCAGTCGCGGCTGCCCAGGATGTTGAGCAGGAAAGTGAACATGTTGACGAAGTCGAGGTAGAGGTTCAGCGCCCCCATGATCACCGACTTGCCCATCATGTCCGACCCGCGGACGTAGAAATACATGCTCTTGATCTTCTGCGTGTCATAGGCGGTAAGGCCGGCGAAGATCAGCACCCCGACCACGCTGATCGCGAGCATCAGCGCGCTCGACTGGACGAACAGATTGATCAGCATCGCCACGATGATGCCGACGACGCCCATGATCAGGAAGGTGCCGAAACCCGACAGATCCTTCTTGGTCGTATAGCCGTAGAGGCTGAGGCCGGCGAAGGCGGCGGCGGTCGCAAAGAAGGTCTGCGCGATCGATCCCATGCCGAAGCGCAGGAAGATCGTCGACATCGACAGGCCCATTACCACGGCGAAGGCCCAGAAGATCGCCTGCATCGCGGTCGTCGACAGGCGGTTGATGCCGAAGCTCAGCACCAGCACGAAGGCAAGCGGCGACAGCGCGACGACAAACCACAGCGGGCTCTGGACCAGCGACAGCGTCACGCCCGTGTTGAATGCGAGCAAGGCGACGATACCCGTGAGCAGCACGCCCGAGGCCATATAGTTGTAAACCGACAGCATGTACGACCGCAGGCCGGCATCGACGGCCTGGTCCCTCGCGTCCGCGCCGGCGCCAAAACCGGAAGCCGCCATATTGGGGTCGTTCCAATTAGCCATTGTTTTCACTCCATAACCGGCCAGCCCATACCGGCCGTAGTCAGCAATATCGGCATTTTTCCGCTTGCTTTCAAGCGAAACCGGAAAAGAGCCGCCTTTCGGGTTTCCGCGCCCGTCAAAGCGCTTATGCTGGCCGGGCCATGTCGACCCACCGCCTGTTTGTCGCGCTGCGCCCGCCGCACGCCATCAGAGCCGCGCTGATCGCCGCGATGCACGGCATTGCCGGCGCGCGCTGGCAGGACGACGAGCAACTTCACCTGACTTTGCGCTTCATCGGCGAGGTCGACCGCCACCGCGCCGAGGATATCGCCGCCGCGCTCGGCGCGCTGCACGCATCGGCGGTGACCGCGCGCATCGCGGGGGTGAGCCTGTTCAAGCACCAGGGGCGCCCGCATATGGTGTGGGCGGGGGTCGAGCCGCACGCCCCGCTCGCGGCGCTGCACCGCAAGGTCGGCCAGTTGCTCGCGCGCGTCGGGATCGAACCTGAAACGCGCGCCTTCGTCCCGCACATCACGCTGGCGCGGCTCCATCGCGGTTCGGGGCCGGTCGCGCCCTTCCTGTCGCTGCACAGCGACCTTGCGAGCGCGGACTTCGTCTTCGGGCATGTCACGCTCTACGAGAGCGAGATGGGGCATGGCGGGTCGCGCTATCATCCCGTCGCGCGCTATCCGCTCGCGGCAACCAGCGCCGCGGCGACCGCCGACACATCGTCCCACGTCGCGGCGAAACCGCCGTCGTCGCCATAATAGGGGTCGGCGACGCTCTCGCCGGCGCGACCGGGGACGAGGTCGAGCATCAGCCTGAGCTCGGCCGTCGCGCCCGCAGGGCGGAGCGCCCGGGCGTCATGGAGATTGGTGTCGTCGGCAGCGAGGATCAGGTCGAAGTCGACAAAGTCCGACGGGCGGAGCTGGCGCGCGCGGAGGTCCGAAATATCGACGCCGCGCCGCCGCGCTTCGGCCATCGCGCGGCGGTCGGGGGGATGGCCGACATGCCAGTCGCCCGTGCCCGCCGAATCGAGCGCCGCTTCGATCCCCGCAGCGGCGAAGGCGGCGCGCGCAGCGCCCTCGGCGAGGGGCGAGCGGCAGATATTGCCGAGGCAGAGGAACAGGATAGCGGGTTTCCGAACGTTGCTGTCCTCGTGCATATCATCCTTCTTTGCGCCCAAAGTTGAACCGACTTTCAACTTGCGCCTTTTTCCGGCTCTGCTAGCCATGGCGGCCAACTATAAAGGGTCAGGGAGAGGGTTGCCAGATGGTCGGGATCGACAAGGATAGCGCGTCGGGCATTCCCGCTGCGACCGCCGAAAGCGAGCCGCGCGCCACCGGCTACAGCTGGTACGTCCTCTCGGTCCTCGTTGTCGTCTACATCCTGAACTTCATCGACCGGCAGGTGATCAGCATCCTCGCGGTCGACATCAAGGCGCATCTGCAGCTGACCGACAGCGACATGGGGTTCCTCGGCGGCGCGGCCTTTGCGGTCTTCTACGCCCTGTTCGGCATCCCGCTCGGCCGCCTTGCCGACAATTGGAGTCGGGTGAAATTGCTGTCGATCGGGCTCGCCTTGTGGTCGGCGATGACCGCATTGTCGGGCTTCGCGCGCAACCAGTTTACGCTGACCGCGGCGCGCATGGGGGTCGGCATCGGCGAAGCGACCGCGAGCCCCACAGCTTACTCGCTGATTTCGGATTATTTTCCGAAGCGGCAGAAGGCGACCGCACTCGCCATCTATTCGTCGGGGCTGTATCTCGGCGGCGGTGTGTCGCTGTTCATCGGCGCGTCGATCGTCCAGGCGTGGAACGCGGCCTATCCGGGCGGCGGACCGCTGGGGCTGGTCGGCTGGCAGGCGGCGTTCCTGGCGGTCGGCATCCCCGGGCTGCTCGTCGCGCTTTGGGTCGCGACGCTGAGGGAACCGGTGCGCGGCGCGATGGACGGCGTGGCGAGCCCAAGCTCGCCCCAGGTTTCGGCGGCGCCGTTCCGCGAGTTCGCGCGCGATCTGTCGACGATCGTGCCGCCCTTCACGCTGATCGGTGCCGCTGAGCGCGGGGCGAGCGCGCTGGCGATCAACATCGGTTTCGCGGCGGCGATCGCCGCCTTCGCCTGGTGGATGATCGAACTGACGGGCAACCTGCCACAATGGTCGGCCGTCGGCCTCGGCTATTATGCGGTCTTTTCCTGGGCCTGCACGCTGCGCGCGCGCGACCCCGCGACCTTCCGCCTGATCTGGGGCACCCCGGCCTTCATCTGCACGACGCTCGGCTATGGCATGGTCAGCCTCGCCGCCTATGCGCTCGCGTTCTGGTCGGCGCCCTATGCCGAGATCGTGCTGGGGCTGCCCAAGCAGGAGCTGGCCTTCGTTCTGGGCGCCAACGGCGCGATCAGCGGCTTCGTCGGCGTGATCATCGGCGGGCGGATCGCCGATGCCCTGCGCGCTAAGAATCCCGCCGGGCGCATCCTGATGATCATCTTCGGCGTCGTCGCGCCGATCATCCCGATCTGGATCGGCTACACCACCCCCGACCCGCTCCTCTTCTATACGATGAACTTCTTCGCGGGCATGTTCGGCGCCGCGGCGCTGGGCGCGGCGGCGGCGACGACGCAGGACCTGGTGCTGCCGCGCATGCGCGGGACCGCGACCGCGGCCTTCTTCCTCGGCACGACGCTCGTCGGCCTGTCGTTCGGCCCCTATATGGTCGGGCAGATTTCGGACCTGGCGGGGACGGTCGTCGACGGCAAGCCGGTGGGCGATCTGCGCACGGGGATATTGGCACTGATCGCCGTCGCGCCGATCGCGCTGGCGCTGCTGATTTACGCCTATCGCGCGGTGCCGAAGGCCGAGGCGACGATCGAGGAACGCGCGCGGGTTTGAGTTTCGGGCCAAGTGGCAGCTGGGAGAGCTGCACTAATGCGATCCCCGGCGAAAGCCGGGCCCAGGAGGTAAAGGGTTGAGTTCGCGATCTGGGCCCCGGCTTTCGCCGGGGATCACGATTTCCACAATCGCCCTAAAGGGGCTTACCCCGCCCGCGGCGTGATCACGCCGCAGACGATGCGGTCGCCGCTGTTGCCGCTGGGGTCGGTCTTGTAATCGTCGGGCCTGGCGTGGATGACGAAGGCGGCGCCGTCGGCATCGAGCAACGCGCCGTCGCCCGACAGGCGCGAGCCGACGAGGCGCAGCGTCGCGCGGCCGATGGTGTCGGGCTCGATCACCAGATTGGGCATGTCGCCATGGTGCGCGCCCATCGGATTGTCGCGGCCGTGCTGGACGTTCGTCGGGTTCCAGTGCGGGCCCGCGGTCGTATATTTGGGGGCGTCGCATTTGCCGACGGCGTGGACGTGCATGCCATAGGTGCCCGCCGCGAAACCGCGCGCGACGAGTTCGAGACGGAGGCCGTCGGTGTCGCGGTAGATGTCGACGCGGCCGCGGTCGGCGCCGCGCGCGTCGAACAGCGCCGCGCTGGCGTCGGCGACGGGCAGGTTCGAGACCGGATCGTCCGTCTTGCCCATCATCTTGCAGCCGCCGAGCGCGACGACCGACAGGGCGAGCGCCCCGATGCCGACGTTACGGATCATGATCGAACGCATCGTCATTCTTTCTGCTCCCCGGAAAAAGGCGTCGGACTCGCAATGCCGTCGCGGCGGATTCGTTCCGTCCACCGGGAGGATGCCTCTATTCGCCGCCGGTGCCAACGGCGATGTGACGGAAGCCGTGGCGGGCGACTTCGTCGCGGCGATAGATGTTGCGGAGATCCACGAGCAATTTCTCGGTCATGCCCGCACCGAGCCGCGCCAGATCGAGCGCGCGGAAGGCGTCCCATTCGGTGACGATCGCGACGGCATCGGCGCCCTCGGCCGCGGCATAGGCGCTGGCCTTCATCTCGACCTCGGGCATCATCGGCGCCGCGATCTCCATGCCTTCCGGATCGTAGGCGGTAACGCGCGCGCCGGCGTCGAGCAGGGTCTGGACGATCGCGAGGCTGGGCGAATCGCGCATGTCGTCGGTGTTCGGCTTGAAGGTCAGGCCGAGCAGTGCGACGGTCTTGCCGCGCGCATTGCCGCCAAGCGCGGTAACGATTTTGCGCCCCATCGCGCGCTTGCGAAGGTCGTTGGCGAGCACCGTCGCCTCGACTAGGCGCAGCGGCACGTCATTGTCCTGCGCGGTCTTCAGCAGCGCGAGCGTATCCTTCGGGAAGCAGCTGCCGCCATAGCCCGGACCCGCGTGGAGGAATTTCGCGCCGATGCGGTTGTCGAGCCCGATGCCGCGCGCGACGTCCTGCACCTCCGCCCCCACGGCTTCGCACAGGTCGGCGATCTCGTTGATGAAGGTGATCTTGGTCGCGAGGAAGGCGTTGGCGGCATATTTGATCATCTCGGCGGTGCGGCGGCGGGTGACCAGGATCGGCGCTTCGTTCAGGAAGAGCGGGCGATAGATTTCGCGCAGCACCGCCTCGCCGCGCGCGTCCTCGGCACCGATGACGATGCGGTCGGGGCGCTTGAAGTCGCCGATCGCGGCGCCTTCGCGCAGGAACTCGGGGTTCGAGGCGACGCTGTGCGTCCGCCCCGGCGACCCTTCGCGCAGGATGCGCTCGACCTCGTCGCCGGTGCCGACCGGCACGGTCGACTTGGTGACGATCACGCAGTCGTGGCCGAGGGTCGCGGCGAGTTCCTCGGCGGCGCCGAAGACATAGGAAAGGTCGGCGTGGCCATCGCCGCGGCGCGACGGGGTGCCGACCGCAATGAACACCGCGTCGGCCCCCGCGACCGCGGGGGCGAGTTCGGTGGTGAAGGAGAGGCGGCCCGCGGCGACGTTCGCCGCGACGAGCGCATCGAGCCCGGGTTCGTAGATCGGCATGCGTCCGGCGTGGAGCGCCTCGATCTTCGACGCGTCCTTGTCGACGCACACCACGTCATGGCCGAAATCGGAGAAACAGGCACCCGAGACAAGGCCGACGTAGCCCGTTCCGATCATGGCGATTTTCATGGCTCACCCTTTATTGCTGGAGGCGGCGCGTCTTTAGGAGGAATGGCGCGAAAGGAAAAGCGGTCATGTGGGGGCGGGACAGAGATGGCGGTTTTGAGGTCGGGAGCGGACGTTCGTCCTATCCCGTTCCCCGGCGCAAGCCGGGGCCCAGATGCGAGGGCTGTGCTTGCAATCTGGACCCCGGCTTGCGCCGGGGAACGACAAGGTTCACCCGAAACCCGCCATCGACCAAGGCACCCGCCAAAGGAAAAGGGCCGCGAATTGCTTCGCGGCCCTTGCCTTTTCGCGCGGTCCGATCAGCGATCAGAAGACGCGCGCATATTGTTCGTTGCCGACGAAGCCGAGCTTGCCGACGCCGCTGCGCTTGATCACCGCCATCACGCGGTCGACCACGATGTAGCGGGCATAGGGGTCGGGCTGAACCTGAAGTTCGGGCTCGACCGGCAGCGCCTTGGTCTGGAGCAGATAATTTTCGAGCTGCGCCAGGTCGACCGGCGTGCCGTTCCAGGTGATCGTCCCGGCGGGATCGATCATCACCTTGTTCTTTTCCGGATCGACGTTGCTTTCGGCATCGGTCGGCACCGGCAGGTCGATCTTCACCGCGTGGGTCTGGACCGGGATGGTGATGATGAACATGATGAGGAGCACGAGCATGACGTCGATCAGCGGCGTCGTGTTCATATCCATCATCGGTTCATTTTCGTCCCGATCGCCAACGGCCATGGACATAGGATTATTCCTTTATAACTAGCCGGAGCGCCTTAGAGGCGGCCCATCGTGCCCGAGCCGGGCGCCGGTTCGGAAATGAACCCGATCTTCTGGAAGCCGGCGTACTGCATCGTGTAGATCACCCCGCCGATGCACTGGTACGGCGTGTTCACGTCGCCGCGGATGTGCACTTCGGGGAAATTTTCCTCGGTGATGTTCTCGACGCCGCCGATATCGGCGATCAGGTCTTCGAGCTTCTTTTGCCCACGTTCCAGCAGCACCTTCGAATCGACCGGGGTCTGGCCCCAATAGACTTCGCAGGCGGTGCTTTCGGGATTGGGTTCGCCGTCGCCGTCGGTGTCCGCCGAGCGGACCGAGAGCAACACGTTTTCGGGCTTGGTCGTCGTCACTTCGAACGCCACATCGGGCAGCTTCAGGTTCACCGTCTCCAACACCACGGGGACCGTGATGAGGAAGATGATGAGCAACACAAGCATGATGTCCACGAGGGGCGTCGTGTTGATTTCGGACATCGGGGCGTCTTCGCCGCCCTTATCGCCTACACTCATCGACATAGGATCAGCATCCTGTCACAAATTGTTTCATGGGACGATCCGGCCCCCGAAGCGCCGCCCGGAGGCGGCGGCGGCGGGCGCCGGATTGCCGGATCTTACTTCTTCGGCGCAGCAGCCGGAGCAGCGGCCTTGGCCGCCGGGGTCACCGGCTTCACCTGGCCGCCCGACATGATCGAACCGAGAACGTCGTTCGAGAAGGTCGACAGACGGCGGGCGATCGCCTTGTTGCGGCTCTGCAGCCAGTTGAACGCGAGCACCGCGGGAACCGCAACGATCAGACCGATGGCGGTCATGATGAGCGCTTCACCGACCGGACCGGCGACGGTGTCGATCGAGGCCTGGCCCGACGCACCGATCTTCACGAGGGCGCGCAGAATACCGATAACGGTACCGAACAGCCCGACGAACGGCGCCGTCGAACCCACGGTCGCGAGGAACGCAAGGCCGCCGTTGAGCTTCGAGTTGATGTGGTTCTGCGAACGCTCGAGCGTGCCGTGCATCCAGTCATGGGCTTCGACGGGGTCGGTCAACTTGTTATGCTCTTCGTTAGCGCGCAGACCGTCTTCGACGACCTGGCGATAGGCGCTGTTCTTTTCGAGCTTCGCCGCACCTTCGGCAAGCGTCGGCGCGCGCCAGAAATTGGCGTCGACGGCCTTGCCCTGGTTCATGACCTTATTCTGTTCGAACAGCTTGGTGAACAGGATGTAGAGCGTGCCGACGAACATGATCAGCAGGATGAGGAAGGTGAGCTGCGAGACGACGCCGCCTTCGCAGAGCGCGGGGACGAGACCATAGGGGCTCTGACCCTCTTCCTTCACGCACATCGATGCGGGCATCAGGCTGAGGCCGGCGTCGTGGGCTGCCGCGGGAGCGGCAGCAGCTGCATTTGCGATCAGATTAAACATATAGGATATTCCCTCTCAAAGTCCGAAAATCGAGAAACTTGGATATGGAGGCCGAACCCTGCGCCGATCAGCGCGGGATCTGCCACCGGATACGATTGCTGTAGGTACCGCCTGTGGGGTTGCCCGCACGGTCCTTGCCCGGGTTGAACCGGCCGCGGCGCGTGATGAGCTTGCAGGTCTCCGCATCGAGGTCGGCATGGCCGCTCGACGACGTGACGTCGCACGACGTGATGCGGCCTTCGGCGTTGTAGGTCACGCGGAACCCGGTCGTGCCTTCGCGCTCTTCGCGCATGGCACGCGCCGGATAGTCGTCGTTGGTCGCCCAGCGGCCCGGGTTGCCACGCGGGCTGCCCGCCTGGCTGAGATCGGGAGCCGGCGGCGGAGCCGGCGGCGCGGGCGGGGTGTACACCGGCGGCGGCGGAAGCTTCGGCGGAGTCGGCACCGACTGCACGGTGTTCGTGCTCACCGGCGGCGGAATCGGCGACGGCGGCGTCACGACCGGCGGCGGCGGCGGCAGGACATTGTCCGGCGGCGGCGGCGGCGGCGGCTCCTCGGGCGGCGGCGGCTCTTCGACGTCCACCACGTCCAATTTCTCGGCAATCTTCTTGACGATGCTGATGTTCAAACCATTGACCAGGCCATAGCCCAGAACAGCGGTGAACAGACCGACCAAGACGATTGCCACTACCCTGTTTTTAGGGTCGACATTATCACCATAAGCCATTCAGGGACGACGCTCCTTGCTAGATCATCCTGACACCAATCCTTACCGTCGGGGGGAAGTTGCCAAATGCCCGGATGATTTCCGATGCGTTCCGCAGACCCGGCGGGCTAGCGTCCGGCTGTTCTGTTCTTACCGGCCGCTTCGTCGCACGTCCTATCGCGGTGGCGGCGAGTTCGCAAACCCTTTATCAGCGGTTAATGTGGGGCGCGCCATGATGGCACGCCGCCGGTGCAAACGGGTGTCAGAGACAGAGCAAGAAGGACCAAGCATGCGTATCCTCCTCCCCGCCGCCATGGCCGCCCTCGCGGGTTTAACTGCTGGAATCCCGGCCGTTTCGGCAATGCAGGCGCCGGTGGCGGCGGCGCCCGCCAGCCCCTACAGCTATGCCGACGTTGCCGACCTCGCCACCATCGCGCCCATGGCGATCCACGCGCGCGTCGCCTCGGCCACCACACTCAAGCCCGAGCGCGCGCCGGGCGTCGCGGCGGGCCACAGCCGATTTTATGTCGAGGCCGACATGATCAGCCTGATTCGCGGCAGCGGGCCGCTTGCCGCGCGCATCGCCTACCTGGTCGACCTGCCCAATGCGGCGAACGGCAAGCCGGTAAAGCTCAAGAAGAAACAGCCGTTGCTGCTCTTCGCGCGCCCGGTCGCGGGCGCCACGGCCGGGAGCAGCAACACGGGCAGCGTGCGGCTGGTCGCGCCCGACGCGCAGCTGCCGTGGGACCCCGTGACCGAGGCGCGGCTGCGCGCGATCCTGACCGAACTGGTCAAGCCCGGCGCGCCGCCGGCGATCACCGGGGTCGACAACGGGTTTCACGTCCCCGGCACGCTGCCCGGCGAGGGCGAGACGCAGCTGTTTTTCAACACCGCGACGGGCGAACCGATGTCGCTGACG
Organism: Sphingomonadaceae bacterium 3R27E2-A; assembly: GCA_005503165.1. Lineage (GTDB taxonomy): Bacteria > Pseudomonadota > Alphaproteobacteria > Sphingomonadales > Sphingomonadaceae > Sphingopyxis. The sequence continues at coordinate 26,582 of SCNT01000014.1, read as the reverse complement.
ATCCTCACCAGCGCCGACGGGTCGCGGCGCTGGGCGGCCGCGTTCGGCGAGATCGTCGACGGGTCGGCGGCGGTGCCCGCGCGCGATACGCTCGCCTGGTACCGGCTCGCCTGCGGCCTGCCGCGCCAGCTGCCGATGAGCAAGCTCAAGGGCACCAGTGCCGCCGACCAGCGCAAGGCGGCGTCGGACTATGCGATCGTGCTCGGCGCGCTCGGCGACTGCACGCGCACGCGCAAGCCGCCGGCGGGGTAAAGCCGAGCTAGGGCCGGGCAAAGGCGCGCGGCTCTTGTTTCAGCGCGAAAAGCCGATAGGGGCGCAGGCATCATATATAGGAGCGTCTGCATGTCGCCTGTCCCCGTCCCCGCTGTTCCCCGCCCGCCGCTGCGCGTCGCGCTCGCGGGGCTCGGCGTCGTCGGCGGCGGGGTGGTCAAGCTGCTGCAGGCAAACCGCGAGCTGATCGCGCGCCGCGCGGGCCGCGCGGTCGAGATCGTCGCGCTGTCGGCGCGCGACCGCCACAAGGACCGCGGCGTCGACCTCTCACCCTATCGCTGGGAAGACGACCTCGGCGCGCTGGTCGCCGCCGGGGATGTCGATGTGGTCGTCGAGATGATCGGCGGCGCCGACGGCATGGCGCTGACGCTGGCGCGCCAGGCGCTTTCCGGCGGCAAGGCGCTGGTCACCGCGAACAAGGCCATGATCGCGCATCACGGGCTCGACCTCGCGCGGCTCGCCGAGGAAAAGGACACGCCGCTGAAATATGAAGCCGCGGTCGCGGGCGGCATCCCGGTGATCAAGGCGATCCGCGAGGGCGCATCGGCGAACGAGATCGCGCGCGTCTATGGCATTCTCAACGGCACCTGCAATTATATCCTCACGCAAATGGAGCGGAACGGTGCGAGTTTCGCCGACGCGCTCGCCGCAGCGCAGGCCGAGGGCTATGCCGAGGCCGACCCGACCTTCGACGTCGACGGCATCGACGCCGCACATAAATTGTCGATCCTGGCGGCGCTTTGCTTCGGGACGAAGCTCGACATAGACGCGGTCGCGACGAACGGCATCCGCGACCTGATCGCGGCCGACATCCGCGAGGCCGAGGCGCTGGGCCACCGCGTGCGCCTGATCGGGATGGCGGAGCGCAACGGCAGCGGGCTCTATCAGCATGTCCAGCCGTGCCTGGTCCCCGCCGACCATCCGCTCGCCTACGTCCCCGGCGCGCTCAACGCCGTCGTCGCCGAGGGCAATTTTGTCGGCCGGCTGTTCTTTGAGGGCGCGGGCGCGGGCGCGGGGCCGACCGCATCGGCGATCGTCGCCGATATCATCGACATCGCGCGCGACGAATATGGCCCCGCCTTCGCGATGCCCGTCGACGCGCTCGACCACGCGCCCAGCGCCGACGCCGGCGCGCGCGTGGGCAAACATTATGTCCGGCTGGTGGTCGAGGACCGCATCGGCGTGCTCGCCGAGATCGCCACGGCCATGCGCGACGCCGGCGTGTCGATCGAAAGCTTCATCCAGCGCGGCACCGACGACCAGGAGGGCGTCGTGATCGCGATCGTCACCCACGAAGGCCCCGCGCGCGCGATCGCCGCGGCGCTGGCGACGGTGGCAGCATCGGACCATGTCGTGGGGGCGCCGATGCACATGCCGATCCTGACGTTGTAGGGTTCCCCGGCGAGAGCCGGGCCCCATGGCGATGCAACCGGGCCCCGGCTTTCGCCGGGGAACACGACCTTGAAATAACGCGCACGCCTGTTACGCATGGCACAGGGAACAAAGGGGGCGTTTTCATGGACATCGCGATCGGGCGCGGGCTGGGCGAGGCGCGCCGGCTGGCGGGCGAACATTGGCAGGCGCTGCTGGTCTACACCGCGCTGGGCGTCGTCGTGCCCTATCTGCTGCTGTCGAGCGAGCCGATTTTCAGCCTGCGCAACCTGATGGCGATCGTGTCCGATCCCTGGACTTATCGCGTCGGCGGGTCGATCGCCGGGCCGCTCTATCTGCTGGGCATTGTCGCGGTGATCGTCGCGGGCGCGATGCTGGCGACATGGAATGCGATCCTCTCCGAGATGCGCGAGGGCTATATCAGCGAGCTGATGTACGGGATGGTCGCCGGCTTCGCCTACCTGCTCGCCAATAGCCTGCTGGCGATCGCCGCCGGGCTGATCGCGGTGCTGCCGCTGATCCTGATCGGCTTCGAAACGGTGGCGCGGGGCGCCGGCGGGGCCGGCATTGCGCTCGAAGTCTATCGCTTCCTTTTGTCGCTCGTCGGTGGCTGGATCGGCGCGCGATTGTGCCTGGCGGGGGCGATCATGGGCGGGCGCGGCAAGCTCGAGCCGGTGTCGGCGTTCGTCGAATCGTGGCGCCTGACGCGACCGGCGCAGTGGCGCATCTATGGCTTCTATCTTCTCTACGGCCTGGTCTTCACCCTGCTTTTCGCAGCGCTGGCCGGGCTGCACGGCGCGGTCATCATGACCAACGCGCCGGGCGGCGCGCTCGAAAGGCTGATGAGCCTGGGCTGGGTGATGCTGTTCGCGCTCTATTTCCTGGGCCAGATCCTCATCCCCGCGGGCCTCTATCGTGCCGCGCAACCTGGCGTGTCGGCGGCCGAGGTCTTCGCCTAGGGCGTATCTTCCCCGGCTGGCGGCGGTGTGCCGGTTTCGGGGTCGGTCGCACGCTTCGCCATTTCATAGAGATGATTGTATTCAGGGCCAGGTTTCATCCGGCCGCCGATCGACATCCAGTTGTAAGGCAGTTTGTCGAGCGTCATCGCACTGACCGGCTGGTGCGGAATGCTGTCCTTGGTCGAGGTGCCGATCCCGGCGATCGCGCGCAACTCCGGCGACAGGCGGTGGCGGTCGGTGTCGCTGCCGCAGACCTCGATCGCGCCGTCCTCGGCCGGCTTGCAGCGCCTGATCGGATCGACGAGTTCCTTCGCCTTCGCCGCGGCAGTCGCGGCATCGACGCGCGCCTTGGGCGCGGGCGGGCCGTAAACCGGGGCAGCCGGCGACGCCGGCGGGGCTTCCTGCGCAGCGGTGGGCGTCACGATCCCGACACAGCCGGCGGCGAAAGCCGCGGCGAATCGCACGATGGTTTCTCGACAAGCGGCACAAGCGACCATATGGCGCGCACCATGCCGACGGGGCGGAACAAGTAAAGACGGAGAGTGAGCGACATGACCAAGACCGGCAGCAACCTCGACCGGGTGCTCGTGCTCGAAATGGTGCGCGTCACAGAAGCCGCGGCGATCGCCGCCGCCAGGCTGATCGGGCGCGGCGACGAAAAGGCCGCCGACGCCGCAGCGGTCGAGGCGATGCGGAACGCGTTCAACGACCTGTATATGGACGGCACGATCGTCATCGGCGAGGGCGAGCGCGACGAGGCGCCGATGCTGTTCATCGGCGAGAAGGTCGGCAATGCGCCGGGCAAGGGGCCGAAGATCGACATCGCGGTCGACCCGCTGGAGGGCACGACGATCACCGCCAAGGCCGGCCCCAACGCGCTCGCGGTGCTGGCGATCGCGGAAGAAGGCTGCCTCCTGAACGCCCCCGATGTCTATATGGACAAGCTGGCGGTAGGCCCCGGCTATTCGCCGAACATCGTCCATTTCGGCAACAGCATCCGCGAAAATGTCGAAGCAGTGGCGCGCGAGAAGGGCTGCAGCGCGAAGGAGATCATGGTGTGCGTGCTTGACCGCCCGCGCCACGAGGAGATGATCGCCGAGCTGCGCGCGCTAGGCTGCGGCGTCGCGCTTATCCCCGACGGCGACGTCGCCGGGGTGATCGCGACGACCAACCCCGAAACCAACATCGACATCTATATGGGGTCGGGCGGCGCGCCGGAGGGCGTGCTGGCCGCCGCGGCTCTGCGCTGCGTCGGAGGCCAGTTCAAGGGCCGCCTGCTGTTCCGCAACGACGACGAGCGCAAGCGTGCGGCGAAATGGGGCGTCGACGACCTCGACCGCGTCTACGACCTCGAGGACCTCGCCAAGGGCGACGTGATCTTCGCCGCGACGGGGGTGACCGACGGGTCGCTGCTACGCGGCGTCAAGCATCGCCGCGACGGCGTGATGACCACCGAGACGGTGGTGATGCGCGCCTCGTCGGGCACGGTGCGCTGGGTGAAAGGCGAGCATCGGCTGGGGTGAACGCCGCCCGCGCGAACCGGCGCTAGGCGGTCGAGATTGGCACCTCGTATCGCCAGACGTCGAGTGCGATCACGCCATTCGGGGTGGCAAGATAGCTGGTCATCACGCCTTGGCGGCGCCAGCCGCTCTTTTCATAGAAGCGCGCCGCACGCCCGTTGCCGATCGCGCAGGCAAGCCATGCCCGCCGGTGTCCCTTGGCGCCGATCCGCTGCACCGCGTCCGCGACCAGCCGCGCCGCAAGCCCGGTGCCGCGCGCTGCGGCGTCCACATAAAGCTGGTAAAGTTCATCGTCCTTGATGAGCGAAAAGCCCGATGGGCGGCCCTGCGGACCGGCGGTGCGGGCGTCGGCGAGCGCCGCCGCCAAACGCTCGTGAAAGCTGGCGAGGGTCCGCGCCTGTTTCAGTTCGAGGGGCAGAATATCGGCATGAGCATCCTGCCAGCCATTGAACCACAATTGCGCGAGCGATGCGACGTCAGAGAGCTCTGCATCGCGAACCGGCCAGAGCGGAGCGTCGCTCACTGGGACGATCCGGCGAGGAGCGGGTTCGGATGTTTGGCGTGGGGACCACCGCTGCCATAGGGACGGGTGATCACTTCCAGTACATGCCCGTCGGGATCGTCGAAATACACACCTTGGCCGTCATCCCAGCAGTTGATTTGTCCGGACAATTGATGGAAGGGGTCGGCCCAATAGGGCAGCTTGCGAACCACGATCCGGTTCATGATATCCGCAAACTCGGCCTCGCTGACCAGAAAGGCAAAGTGACGCGACGCTATATTTTCGGTGGTTTGGATCATGTCCAGCGACGTTTCGCCGACTTGCAGCACCGTAAAATGGCCAAGTCGCCTGGGCGGCGGCAGGTTCAGAATGTCGGCGTAGAATGTCGCGCTGGCCATCGCATCGCTGGTGTGGACGATGATGTGATTCAACGTGACGGGCATCCGGCCAACCCCTTGCGATTGCCATCGAGATCAACGCGATAATCGAACCGAAAGACCGCGAAAAGATGTTTCAGCCTCGCGCAACTTGAAGCCCCGTCGTTACGCCGCGCCAGCGCGTCAGAAGATTCCCGCCGCCAAACCCTCGGCCAGCACCGCCCCCGGATCACGCGCCTCGTCGGGCACGGCGCGCTGGGTGATGGGCGAGCACCGGTTGGGGCGAACGCGGCGCCGGCGCGCGGCATTCAATCCGGGTCGGGAAATTCGGCCGTGGCGACGCCGGCGTCGTTATAGACGGCGGCTTCGCACGCAACGCCAAATTTCCGGCTGACGGCATGGGTCAGGCCAAAAGCCGAGATATGGACGAGCATGCCACGATATAGGGGGCCGGCAAGATGCGCGGCGAGCGCCTCCGCATTGTCCCACTCCTCGAATACGTGCACCCGCGCGGGATCATGCGGATCGGCCGTCCAGAAATAGCCCAGGCACCCCGGCTGCGCCTGCGCGCCGTCGATCCATGACCTGGCGCCAGCGAGCGCCTCGGCACGGCGCGCCGGATCGAGGTCGATTTTCGCTTCGACGATAATCTTCATTGCCTGATCCTCCGTAAATCCGGCGAAGCGGGACCGCGCAGCGCTACGAACCCGTTTGTTATCGATGCAATGGACGGAAGCGCCGCTCGACGAATTGCCAGCGTCCGCCGATCCGGGCGCAGCGATCGGTATATTCCCCCAGATCGCGATGCCCATAGCCATCGCGATCATAGGTTTCCGCCGTGTAGGAGCGCATAGTCGCCGCATCGCCTTCGATCGCCATGGCTCCCGGCCACGCCTGGAAGACGATCCCGGGAAACGTCAGCATCGCTGCTTCCCATGTCTCGACAATCCGCGCCTTGCCATAGATTTGGCCAAGGGCGCCCAAATCCCAAAGGCTATCATCCGCCCATGTCGCCGCCCAAGCGACGCTATCCACGCGGCACACCGCGTCGGCATAGCGGTCGAGCAGATCGCGCAAAGCCATGCGATCCTCCAGCGGGCCAGAAAAAGTCATGGCAGCCTCCCCAGCGCTTCGCGCCCATGGCACATTCTTCGCCGCCATCATGGCGTCGCCGACGACTTTGGGGCACTAGCCATTGCGCTAAGCGCCGCGCGGCACACAGGGCGCCCGCAATTGCGACAATTGCGCTTGACCGCCGACATCCCTACTGTATTATTTGGACAATACAGTAGGGATGTCGGATGCTGACCGTGCTGCTCGCCCTTGCCAGCCCCGCCGCCGATATGCGGCCGGTGTATCATTATCGCCGGACCAATGGCGACGGTAGCGAGACCGAGCACATCTACGTCTTTGCCGAAGCGCCCGGGCGCATCGCGGTGATGAAGGAAAAGTCGCGCTGCACCAATGCCGCCTATGTCACCGCCGCGATCGATCCCGCGAGCGGGCAGGCGGTGGCGCTCACCGGCGGGCGGCTGACGCGCGATTTGACGCAGGAGCCGTTTGCGTGGCTGACCACCGCCGAGGGCGGCACGAAGCTGCAGGCGCGGATCGGATCGCACGACGCGGCGCCGACTTACGAGCTGGCGGTGACGGTGCCGTGGCGCGTCTATGATTTCGATTTCGCCGACATGGCGGCCCATCCGCCGAAGGAAATCGGGGCGCGGGCGGATTTCGGTTTCGACCTGCCGTTGATTCTCGGCACCGACGACGGCTTCTCGTTCAGCAATCGCGGGCGGATGACATTGTCGGGCGCGACGCGCACGCGCCATTTTGGTGGGCGGGCCATCCGCTATCGCGCGAGCGGAGCGGCTGGGAACGGCACGCTCTGGTTCGATGCGCGGTCGGGGGTGCTGCTCGAGGCGCGGCTGCCGCTGGCGAACCACAGCGAATATCGCGATTTCCGGCTGCGGCTGATCCGGACGCATTATGGCGAAGCGCGCTGGAAGGCGGCGCTGGCCGAGCATTGGCGGGGGTGCGCGAAGTGAGTCGATCCTCCCCCGGCCGGGGAGGATCGGCTTTTTCAGAAAATCCCCGCCGCGATCCCTGCCGCCAACGCCTTGCCGAGGTCGCGCGCTTCGGCCAGCCGCGCCTCGGGGATCGTCTTGGGGGCGAGGATCGCTTCCGGGGTCTGCGCCGCGGTATTCACGATCATCGGATCGGCGACGCGCTTCAAGCGCCAGCCGGTCGCGATGCGATCGAGCTGGCGTTGCGCGTTCTCACCGTCCGAGCCCGCGCAGACGATCGTCGCATAGGGGCGGCCTTCGAGCTTCCCGAGGCAGGGATAATAGCAACGGTCGAACATCTCCTTCATCGCGCCCGACAGCGCGGCGAGATTTTCGGGACCGACGAAAAGATAGCCGCCGGCCGCGAGCAGGTCGTCGGGGGCGACCGCGTCCGCCGCGAGCAGCCGCGCGGTCGCGGCGGCTGCGCGCGCGAGCGCTTCGCTGCCGCCGGTGCGGCTGTGCCAGACGATGAGGAGGGGCGGCGCGGTGGTCATGCGGCGATGCTTGCCAAGCCGCGGCGCGGCGCGCAAGCTGGCCCTCAAAAGAGGGGGAGACTTATCATGCGCCGACTGACCACCGTGCTGCTTGCCAGCTGCTTGCCGTTCGCCGCCATGGCGCAGGACGCCGCGAGCGAGGCGACGCGCACCGCGCAAGCCGAGCTCGCGAAGCGGCTGCCGCTCGACGATCCGCGCGACATGGCGAATGCGACGCGCGGCAAGCTCGCCGAAATTCCTGGCGGGGTCATCCTCGACAAGGACGGCAAGACGGTATGGGACCGGCGGCCCTACGCGTTCCTGAGCGCAGCCGAAGCGCCCGACACGGTGAACCCGTCGCTGTGGCGGCAGGCGCGGCTCGACGCGGTGCATGGCCTGTTCGAGGTGGTGCCGGGCAAGGTCTGGCAGCTGCGCGGCTATGATATTTCGGTGATGACGATCATCCGCGGCAAGACGGGATGGATCGTCGTCGATCCGTTGCTGTCCGAAGAGGCCGCGGCGGCGGGGTGGAAGCTGTTCGCCGACACGGTCGAGGCGAAATCGGGCAAGCTGCCGATCAAGGCGGTGATCTTCAGCCACAGCCACAGCGACCATTTCGGCGGGGTCGGCGGCATCGTCACCCCCGAGCAGGTGGCGAAGGAGAAGATCCGCATCATCGCGCCGCACGGCTTTTCGGAGGAAGCGACCGCCGAGAACGTCCTCGCGGGCACCGCGATGGGGCGCCGCGCGCTGTACATGTTCGGATCGATCCTCTCGCCCGGACCCGCGGGGCAGGTCGATACCGGACTGGGACCCAAGCTGTCGTCGGGAACGATCGGCTATATGGAGCCGACCGAGACGGTGTCGGAAAAGGGCGGCACGCTGACCATCGATGGGCTGGCCTTCGACTTCCTCGACGCCGGCGGGACCGAGGCGCCATCGGAGTTCGTCTTCTACATCCCTGCCTATAAGGCGCTGCATACGACCGAGGTGGTGACGCATACGCTGCACAATGTGCTGACCTTGCGCGGGGCGCAGGTGCGCGACGCGCTGCACTGGTCGAAGGTGATCGACGCCACATTGGTGAAATGGGGCGGCAAGGCCGAGGTCGCGATGGCGTCGCACCACTGGCCGACCTGGGGCGCGGGCGAGGTGAGCGACCTGCTGGCGAACCAGCGCGACGCCTATCGCTATGTCCACGACCGCACGCTCTTCCTCGCCAATCGCGGCGCGACCTTGCACGAGCTTGCCGACCAAACCGGCGAGGCGCCGGTGCAGGCGCGCGATTTCGCGACGCGCGGCTATTATGGCACGCTCAACCACGACATGAAGGCGGTCTATCAGCGCTATTTCGGCTGGTGGGACGGCAACCCCGCGAACTTCAACCCGATCCCGCCCGAACAATCGGCGCCCAAATATGTCGAGCTGGCGGGCGGCGCCGAAAAATTGCTGGCGGCGGGGAAGAAAGCGATCGCGGCGGGCGACTATCGCTGGGCGGCCGAGCTCCTGAACAAGCTGGTGTTCGCCGAGCCCGACAACAAGGAAGCGAGAAACGCGCTCGCCTCGGCCTATGACCAGCTCGGTTATCAGGCCGAGTCGGGGGCGTGGCGGAACTATTATCTCGCCGCGGCGGCGAGCCTGCGCGGCAACGCGGTCGAGAGCGTGTCGGGCAATGGCCAGAGCCGCAGCTTCGTCAGCGCGATCCCGACCGCGGTCTTTTTCGACGCGCTCGCGACGCGGTTCGACGCCGCCAAAGGCAGCACGCTTAAAGGCACCTTCCAGTTCGTGCTGCCCGACAGCAAGGAGAGCGTCGCGGTGGTCGTCGGCGGCGGGGTCGAATTCCCGCGCTATGGCGCGACTGATCCCGCGCCGACCGCGACGATCACCATCGACCGGGAGACGCTCGACGATGTGATGCTGGGGCAGGCGCAGTTCCCGGCGCTGATGCAGTCGGGCGCGATCCGGATCGACGGCGACCGCATGGCGTTCCTGAGCTGGTTCGCGCTGCACCCGCCCGCCGACCCGCGCTTCAATGTGGTTGTCCCCTGACCCCCCGACCGACTAACGGAGCATCATGACCGACACCGAAGCCGCCGCGCACCCGACCGACCCCTTCGACCCCCATGCGCTCAACACTAGCGAGGGGCTGAACCCCGTCGACCTGCGCTATGTGCATGTGCTGCGGGTCACTACCGCGCTCAACCTGGTGCCGATCGCGATCGCCGCGAGCGTGTTCGACGCGCTGCTGATCCGGCATCTTGAGGGTCCGTACGGGCTGATCACCGCGCTCGCCTGGCTGATCGCGATCCTGATGATCGTGAGTTTTCCGGCGCGGCGGATGCAGCGCTGGGGCTACCGGATCGGCGAAGGACAGCTGCGCGTCGCGCGCGGCTGGATGTTCCGCACCGACACGATCGTGCCGTTCGTGCGCGTCCAGCATATCGACGTCGGACAGGGGCCGGTCGAGCGCTGGTTCGGCCTGTCGCACCTGATCGTCCACACGTCGGGCACGCACAACAGCACGGTCACCCTGCCCGGCCTGCCCGCCGACCTGGCCGCGGCGATGCGCGAGACGATCCGCCGCCATATCCAGACCGATTTCGCATGAGCGACGCCGTCCTGTCCGTTTCCGATAGCGTCGGCGCCGAACCGAACTGGCAGCGGCTGCACCCCGCGACGCTGGCGCTGGCGATCGTCAAGCTGGGGCCGCGCAGCCTGAACTTCCTGCCCGCGGTCGCGGCGCTGGGCTTTACCGGCAACTGGGTCTGGATCGTGCCAGCCATCCTCGCCTTCATCCTGATCTCGCTCGCCTTTGCCTGGATGAACTGGCTGCGCTTCCGTTTTCTGGTCGGCGACGACGAGGTGGTGATCGAGAGCGGGATATTCTCGCGCCAGCACCGCACCATCCCCTTCGACCGCATCCAGGACGTCGGCATCGAACAGGGGCTGGTCGCGCGCGCGCTGGGCATCGCCAAGGTCGGGTTCGAGACCGGCGCGGGCGGCGCGGGCAAGGAGAATGAGGCCAATCTCGACGCGATTTCGCTCGACGCGGCGCAGGCGCTGCGCACGACGATCCGTGCCCATCGCGGCGGCGCCGCGGCGCCTGTAGCGGCGGCGGCGCCTTCCGCGGGCGATGCCCCGGCCGCTGCGCCCATTGCCGAGCACGAAGACCGCCTGCTCTTCGAAATGGGGCCGCGCCGGTTGCTGGTCGCGGGGCTGTTCAACTTCTCGCTCGCCGCGCTCGCCGTGGTCGGCGCTGCGATGCAATTCTTCGACGACCTGCTGCCCTTCGAATTCAACATGTTCGATCCCGGCGACTGGATCGACCTCGCGGGACAATATGGCCTCGACCAATGGGTGATCGCACACCGCTGGATTGCGGGGCTCGGTGCGCTTGTCTCGCTGCTGCTGATCGGGTTCGTGAGCGGCATCGCGACGATGGCCTTCGCCAACTGGGGCTTCCGCCTGATGCGCGAGCCCAGGTCGCTGCGCCGCACCCGCGGGCTGACGACGCGCACCGACGTCGCAATCCCCGTGCGCCGCGTGCAGGCGGCAATCCTTGTCACCGGCTGGTTCCGCCACCGCTTCGGCTGGCACCAATTGCGGCTCCAGAGCCTCGCGAGCGACGGCGGCAAGGAGAAGGACCATGAGGTCGTGCCTTTCGCCAGGCTCGACGAGATCGACCCGGTGCTGGGCGAGATCGCAATCCCGCGTCCGGGCGAAGAGGTCGACTGGCAGCACAGCCACCGCATCGTGGCTTTGGGCGGTTTCGTCGGTGCGGTGGGCGTAACGCTGGGCGGGTTGGCCGCAGTGTCCTTCGGCCAGCCGCTCGGCTGGCTAGGCCCGGTCGCGGGCGTACTGATCGGGCTTGGATCGCTTTTCGGCGCGCGCTTCCACCTTTGGGTCGACCTCGGCGACCGCGTCGCGATCCGGCGGGGCTTGTGGAAGCCCAAAACGACGCTGTTGCCGCACGCGTCGGTACAGAGCGCCGACCTCAAGACCGATTTCATCCTGCGCCCGCTGGGACTCGCGACACTGGTGTTCGGCGTGCCGGGCGGGAGCTCGCTCGCCAGCCATGAAATTCCGGCGATCCCGCGCACCGTCGCGGAAGAGTTGCGTACGCGCATCCTGGCCGCCAAGACACGCGGATGACCGACACCGCTCTGGGTATCGCGCGCTCGATCGCCGGGCAGCCGTGGCATTGGCGCCGCGCGAGCGCCGACATGGCGTCCGAAAATCTGGCGCCCGACGATCTGGTGACCCAGCTGCTGCTCGCGCGCGGCGTTGCGCGAGACGATCTCGAGCGCCAGCGCACGCCGACGCTGCGCGGCTTCATGCCCGATCCGGCGCTGTTCAAGGATATGGATGCCGCCGCGGCGCGCCTCGCCGATGCGGTCGAGGCGAAAGAGGCGATCACCATCTTCGGCGATTATGACGTCGATGGCGCGACATCGGCCGCCTTGCTCGTGCGGTTGCTGCGCGATCTGGACGTGCCCGTCGGCGCCTATATCCCCGACCGGCTGATGGAGGGTTACGGCCCCTCGGGCGCCGCGCTGGTGAAGATCGGCGAGGCGGGGTCGAAGCTGGTCGTCACCGTCGATTGCGGCGCGCAGGCGTTCGAGGCGATCGCCGAGGCCAATGCCGCGGGGGTCGAGACGATTATCGTCGACCATCACCAATGCGCGACCACGCTGCCCGCCGCCTTTGCGGTGGTGAACCCGAACCGGCTCGACGAGGTGCCCGACGCCGCGGTGCACGGCAATCTGGCGGCGGTCGGCGTCGCCTTCCTGCTCGGCGCCGCGCTGCTGCGCGAATTGCGGGCGCGCGGGTTTTTCGCGAACAGGCCTGAGCCCGCGCTGATCGAACTGCTCGACCTCGTCGCACTGGGCACCGTCGCCGACGTCGCGCGGCTCACCGGCTTCAACCGCGCGCTGGTGACCCAGGGCCTCAAGATCATGGCGCGGCGCGGCAATATCGGGCTGGCGGCGCTGATGGACGCCGCGCGGCTGACCAAGGCGCCGACCGCGACCGACATGGGCTTCGCGCTGGGGCCGCGGATCAACGCCGGCGGGCGCGTAGGCAAGTCGGACCTGGGCGTGCGGCTCCTCACCACCAGCGACCCGGACGAGGCGGCGGAGATTTCGCAGGAACTCAACCGCCTCAACGAGGAGCGCCGTGCGATCGAGGCGGGGGTGCTCGAGGAGGCGCTGGCGATGAGCGAGCGCGCGGGCAATGCGCCGGTCGCGATCGTCGCGGGCAGCGGCTGGCATCCCGGCGTGATCGGTATCGTCGCCGGACGGCTCAAGGAAAAATTGCACCGCCCGGCGATCGTCATCGCGGTGGGCGAGGATGGCGTCGGCAAGGGGTCGGGGCGCTCGATTTCGGGCGTCGACCTGGGCGCCGCCATTCTCGCCGCCAAGGAAAGCGGCCTGCTCGTCGCGGGCGGCGGGCACGCGATGGCGGCGGGGCTCACCGTTGCGGCCGACAAGCTCGACGCGCTTGGCGTCTTCCTCAACGAGCGGCTGGCGGCCGACGTCGAGCGCGCGAGCGGCGACCGCGCGCTGCTGATCGATGCGGTGCTCGCGCCGCGCGGGATCAGTCCGCTGTGGTGCGAGGCGATCGAGAGCGCGGGGCCCTATGGCGCCGGCTGGCCCGCGCCGCGGGTCGCGACCGGGCCGGTGCGAATCGTCGAGGCGGGGATCGTCGGCACCGATCACGTCCGGCTGATCGTGGCGGGCGACGACGGCGCGCGCTTCAAGGCGATCGCGTTCCGCAGCGCCGAGACCGCGCTTGGTCAGACCCTGCTCCACGCGCGCGGCCGCAGATTATGGCTCGCGGGGCGCGCGAAGCGCGACGATTGGGGCAGCCGCCCCGCCGCCGAGTTGCACCTGGAGGACGCGGCCTGGGCCGATTAGCCTTTGCGGTGCAGCGAAGCGCTTGACCGCGCCGATATGCCCGTCTAAGGCGCCCGCTCACCGAACGACGGCCCCTTCGTCTAGCGGTCTAGGACGTCGCCCTTTCACGGCGAAAACACGGGTTCGAGTCCCGTAGGGGTCACCATCGGCGGTCGTTAGCGCGGCCCCTTCGTCTAGCGGTCAGGACGCGGCCCTCTCACGGCTGAAACACGGGTTCGATTCCCGTAGGGGTCACCAAAACAAGCCCAGTCAGATGCTCCGCCCCGCGGCGGCCCAATGGGGATCGCGCAGCAGGCGCTTGCGGATCTTGCCCGTCGCTTCGCGCGGGAGCGCATCGGTGAGTTCGATCCGTTTCGGGATCTTGTAGCCCGCGAGCCTGGTTCTCAAGCTCGTGCGAATCCCCTCGGCGGTGATCGTCGCGCCCGCTGCGGGTTCGACCACCGCCATCAGCGCTTCCCCGTTCACTTGGTCCGGAATGCCGAAGACCGCGCAGTCGGCCACGCCCGCCACCGCCTGCAGCGCCGCCTCGATTTCCGCGGGATAGATATTCACCCCGCCCGAAATGACGAGGTCGCGTTTGCGGTCGCAGAGGAAGAGGCGGACCTCGGCATCGAGATAGCCGAGGTCGCCCGAGGCGAGCAGGCCATCGCGGTCGAGCGCGGCGCGGTCGGCGTCGCGGCCGAGATAGGTGAAATCGGGATAGCCCGGGTTGCGCGACTGGACCTCGCCTACCTCGCCTGGCGGCAGGCGCTGCCCGGCCTCGTCGACGATCGCGATCTCGACGCCCGGGATCGCCCGGCCGACAGTGCCGGGATGGGCGCTCCATTCGGCGCTCGACACATGGGTGATCGGCCCCGCCTCGGTCGAGCCATAATATTCCTCGATCACCGGGCCGAGCCAGTCGATCATCGCCGCCTTGACCGCGGGCGCGCAGGGGCCGCCAGCGTGGAGGACGAACTGCAGCGACGCAAGGTCATGCGCGCGGCGCTGCGCGTGGGGCAGCGCGAGCAGGCGCGTGAACATCGCGGGCACGGCGTAAAGATGCGTGATACGGTGGCGCTCGATGGCGGCGAGCAGCTTGGCGGGATCGAAGCGCGCGGGTAGAACGAGCAGGTCGGCGAACGCTGCCGCGCGGTGCGCGAAAAGATTGGGCGCGGTGTGATAGAGCGGTGCGGGGACGAGCACGCGCGAGCCGGGGCCGATGCCGTAGATCAGGGTGCGCATCGCGTCGCTCGCCGCGGCCTGTTCGGCGGTGGCGGGGCGGCGCTTGACCCCCTTGGGATGACCGCTGGTGCCCGAAGTGTAAATCAAGGATTCGGCGGCGGGGGGCGACGGCTGCGTCCAGGGGACCGCCGCGGCGAGCGCGGCGTCCCAATCTTCGGCCGCGACGACGGGCGGGACGACGCGATAGGCCGACTGGATCGCGGGCGGCACGGCGACGGCGATGGCGGGACAGGGCATCGCATCGGCGACGCCGGCGAGCAGATCGCTGTGCGCAACGAGCAGGCGCGCGCCGCAGTCGGCGAGGACGTAGAGGATTTCGTCGGGGGTGAAGTGCCAGTTGACGGGCACGCAATAGGCGCCGATGCGGCGGCACGCGAGGCTGGCCTCGAGAAAGGCGATGTCGTTGCGTAGCAGCAGCGCGACGCAATCGCCCTGCCCGACGCCGCGCGCCGCGAAAGCCCCCGCAGCGGCATCGACGCGCGCGGCGAGCCCGGCGCCGTTGATGCTCCGATCGTCGGTGATGATGCGCAAACTTGCTCTCCTTCTTCGCCGGTCGTCCGATTTAATTAGTGCACTAACTATTTTGCAGTTCGGCGCCAGCGCGAAATCGGCACGACGCCGCGCCGGCATATCGGTCCGATTCGGTAACAAGGCGGAAGTATCTGCGCTGTCCAGTCGCGGCCGATCGCGGCAGCTTCGCGCGGTGAGCGAGGACCACGGCCAGATCCAGCTGATATTGCCCGATGCGATCGAGCGCAGCGCCTGTTTCCGCGCGCTCGTCGCGGGGGTGCCGCGCGTCGTGCGCGGCTTCGCGAGTAGCGACGATTATCTGGCGGCGGGGGCCGACGCGGCGGGCGGGATCGTGCTGCTGCGCTGGGAGGAGCCTGGAGGCGGTGCGACCATGCTCGAGCGGCTGGGCGGGCGGGCCGACATCGTGCTGCTGGTCGCGGCCGAGCGGCTGAGCCTCGCCGAATCGCGGACGATCCTGCGCAGCGGGGCCTATGACCTGCTGCCCGCGCCGCTCGATCCGCGGCTGGTGCGGCCGGCGGTCGAGGCGGCGACAGGCGAGTGGCGGCTGCGGCGCGAAACCGAGGCGCGGCGGCGCGAGGCCGCGGCGCGGCTGGCGGCGCTGACCCCGCGCGAACAGGACATCCTCGAGGCGATCGCGGCCGGGCTGGGCAATAAGGCGATCGCGCGGCGGCTCGCGCTCAGCCCGCGCACGGTCGAGGTGCACCGCGCGAACATCATGCGTCGCGCCGAGGCGGGGAGCATCGCCGAACTGCTGCGGCTGCGCTTCGTGGCCGAGGCGGGCGAGATGGTCCGTAACGGAGCATGACCGCCGCCGCGGGCGACCGCGGGACCGCGAAGCGCCCTATAGACACAATGAACGGCGCGCACCCCTGAGTTGGTCCCCGGGGGTGCTGCCGTTCGATCGCGCGGCCGAGCCACCCACCAGGCCGCTCCAACCACCGGCGGGGCCGGCGAGGGTCCCCTTCGCCGGCCCCAACTGTTCCGAACTAGGCGGTCACCAGCGCGCGCTGTTCGGCGCGGCCCATCGAGAGCAGGACCGGGTCCGACGCCTGCCGCGCCATGAAATCGGCCTTGCCGGCGATACCCTGCCATTCGATGCCGATCAGCGACTGCGCGATCGCGCCGCCTAGCGTGTCGCCGGGGCCGGGCAGGATGATCACATCGGGGGCGAATTCCTTGACCGCGACCTGCACCGAAAGCGCGAAGTCGTAAGGCGCGAGGATCTGGTGGCCGAAGGTGTAATCCCACACCGCTGAGGGATCGGAAGAGAAGCGGCGCCAGATATGGCCGCGCCCATCGACCATCGGGATGGCAGGAGCGCGGAACAGCGAGGCGGGGATCTCGGCCTTCGCCTTGTCGGAGCTGCCGGACATCAGCGGGGTGTGGAAGGGGCCATGACCCGCGAGGCGCAAGGGGTCGCGACCGGGGATCGGCGGGGCTTCGGCGAGGAGCGCGGCGAGGCCTTCCTCATTGCCGGCGAGAACGAGCATGCCTGCGAGGTCGATCGAAAGCGCGAGATCGTGGCCGGGGCGCGCGGCGATCGTCGCGACGAGGTCGAGCAATGCGTCGCGCAGGCCCGCGATCGGGCGCCAGTCCTCGTCGACGACCTGTAGCAGGATCTGCCCGCCGGGGCCGTGCGTCTGGCTGTTGAGCCCCATCGCGTTCGAGATGCGGAAGCCGTCCTCGACCGAAACCGCACCGCCCAGGGCGAGCGCGCTGTACCAGCCCATCGAATTGCCAGCGACCGCCGCGACGTCATATTTCTCACGGTCGATGCTGAGCCAGTCGAGCGCGGTTGCGGCGTAGATGAGCGGCGCCGCGACGTCGCCGCGCATGTGCATAGCGACGCTGAAGCGGTCGGCACCGTCGAGTTCGGTGACCGTCGGCTGCCCGCGCGCCACGCGCTGGGCGTCGAAGTTGGCGATGCGGTCGGCGAAGCGCGCGCCGTGCAGCCGCGCGATGCTGCCGAGTTCGCCTTTGCCATAGGTGCCGCGGCCGGGGGCTACGACGAGCGCGGTCTTGCGCGCGCTCATGCGAGCAGCTCCTTTGCGGCGGCGTAGATGCCGTCGCGGCTCGGTAGCGTCAGCGTCGCGGCCCGCGCGAGCGGGATGAAGCTGTCGTCGGCGGCGATCCGTTTCAATTTCTTGTCGGGCGTGCGCTCGACAAAGGTCGCCATCAGCGCCTCGCTCTGCGAGCCGGTGATGCGGCATTCGTCGACGATCAGGATGCGCTGCGCGTCGCCGACCGCGAAGACGAGCTTGTCCTCATCGACCGGGCCGAGCCAGCGCAGGTCGATGACGCGCGCCTTGACGCCATCGGCGGCGAGCAATTTTTCGGCCTGGCGCGAGAGGTAGTAGCCGTTGCCATAGGTGACGATCGCGAGGTCGGCACCGTCGCCATGGACGCCGACGTCGCCGAAGCCGATCGGCGCGCCTTCGCCCGGCGCCTCATAGATGCTGGTCCACAGGCCGTCGCCTTCCTCGTGGAGGTCGCGCGTCATGTAGAGCGCGATCGGTTCCACGAAGACGACCACACGCTGCTCCTCGCGCGCGAGGCGGACGCATTCGCGCAGCATCGCGACGGCATCGCGGCCGTTCGACGGGACCGCGAGGATGACGCCCGGAATGTCGCGAAACACCGCAAGGCTGTTGTCGTTATGGAAATGACCGCCGAAGCCCTTCTGGTAACCGAGCCCCGCGATGCGGATCACCATCGGGTTGGTATATTGACCGTTCGAGAAGAAGCTCAAGGTCGCCGCCTCGCCGCGGATCTGGTCCTCGGCATTGTGGACATAAGCGAGGAACTGGATCTCGGGCATCGGCACGAAACCGTTATGCGCCATGCCGATCGCGAGCCCGAGGATCGCCTGCTCGTCGAGCAATGTGTTGATCACGCGCGACGAGCCGAAGCGCTGGTGGAGCTTGGCGGTGACGTTATAGACCCCGCCCTTCGGCCCGACATCCTCGCCCATCACAGCGATTTCCCGGTGCGCGAGCATCAGGTCGGCGAGCGCCCAGGAGAGGAGCCGCGCCATATGCTGGGGCTTGTCCATCTGGCCCGCGTCGCTGCCGAACATCGCCTGGCGATCCTCGGACGAGGGGGTGTTGGCGCGCACCGCCTCGCGCTTCGGCGGGATCAGACTTTCCATCACGCCCGCTGGGGTCGTGATCTTGGGCCGCTGGATCGCCGCTTCGGCCTGCCGCGCGAGGGTGGCGCCGATTTCCTCATAGGTTTCGGCGATTTCAGCGGGGGTCATCCAGCCCTGCTCGGCCATCAGCGCCGCCCCCCTGAGCAAGGGGTCGCGCGCTTCGTCGGATTCGATCAGCGCCTTGGGAAGATAGGCGCCCTGTACGTCCGAACCCGCGTGGCCGTAGAGGCGCACCGTCGCCATGTGGAGGAAGACGGGTTTGCGCGTGCGTCGGGCGTAATCGGCGGCTTCCTTTGCCCCGGCATAGGCCGAAGCGAGATCGGTGCCGTCGCACTGGATATAATGGAGACCGGCGCGGTGTCGGAATTGCGCCTCGATCCAGCCCGTCGGGGTGCGCGTCGAGATGCCGATGCCATTGTCCTCGCAGAGGAAGACGAGCGGCATCGGCGAGCCCTGGAACGCCGCCCATCCCGCGGTGTTGAACGCGCCCTGCGCGGTCGAATGATTCGCCGAGGCGTCGCCGAAGCTGGTGAGCACCACCGCGTCTTCGGGCAGCGGCAGGCCCTTCATGCCGTTGCGGCGCGCAATACCGATCGAGAAGGCAGCGCCCACCGCTTTCGGCAAGTGCGAGGCGATCGTCGAGGTCTGCGGCGGGATGGCGAGCGGTTTCGAGCCGATCACCTTGTGCCGGCCACCCGAGATCGGATCCTCGGATGAGGCCGCGAAGCTCAGCAGCATGTCCCACGTCGGGGTGCCGCCGGGCAATTGGCGCGCGCGGTGAAGCTGGAAAGCGTTCGACCGGTAATGGAGGAAGGCCATGTCGGTAACGCGCAGCGCCGCGGCGACCGCGGCATTGCCCTCATGCCCCGACGAACCGATGGTGTAGAAACCCTCGCCGCGCGCCTGCAGATGGCGCGACAGCCGGTCCATCTGGCGGCTGGTGAGCTGCGACAGGAAGATGTCGGTCGCCGCGGCGCGCGACAGGCCGATGAGCGCGGGATCGGGCGCGTCGGCGCGGTCGGGCAGCGGCCCGTCCGCCAGCGCGGCGAGGAATTTTTCATGTACCGCCTGAGCCGCGTCCACGCCGTGTCTCCCATCGTCTCTTTGTTGCAGGCGCAACCATCGGCCCGCCCGCCGCGGCGCGCTATTATGGCGCGTCGGCGCATGCAAGCATCTCTTGCCATTGCGCCGCCGGGCGCGCTACCACCAACGGCGATGACGATCCGGGGCTGGGCCAGTTTTTCAACATGATATCGCTGTGGATCGCCCAGGCGTCGGCCGCCGCCGAAACGCCCCGCGAAGGCAGCGAGGGCTGGCTGGTCGATCCCGAACTCGTCGATCCCGGCTATGTCCAGACGATGGCGGGCGACACGATCCAGACCGCCTTCCCGCCCCCGCCGCCGCAGCCCGAAACCCCGGAATGGTTGCAGGCGATCGGCCGGGCGATCGGCCGCCTGTTCGAATTCCTCGCCCCCGCGGCGCAGCCCCTGCTGTGGGTCGTCGGCATCGCGCTGGTGCTGTTGCTGCTCTATCTGTTCGTCCCCGCCTTCGCGAGCTGGGTCGACGACCTGCGCCTGCGCCGCAAGCGCGGCGCGGCGGACGAGGCGGAGCTGGTCGGGCAGGCCGAGGCCGGCGCGGCGCGCGCGCTGCTCGCCGAGGCCGATGCGCTGGCGGCGGCGGGGCGCTTCGCCGAAGCGGCGCACCTGCTGCTCTATCGCAGCGTCGAGGATATCGAGGGCCGCCGGCCCGGGCTGGTCAAGCCCGCGATGACGTCGCGCGAGCTGGCGGGTGCGACCGACCTGCCCGCGGTCGCGCGCGAGGCGTTCAGCCGCATCGCGCGCGCGGTCGAAATCAGCCTGTTCGGCGGCCGCGCGATCGACGCCGGCGCCTGGCAACAGTGCCGTGCCGCCTATGCCGAGATGACCGTGCCGAAAAATTGGGCGCGCGCATGAGCGGCGAGACCGCGAGCGGCGAAAGCGCCTTCAACCCGCGGCTGATCGCCGCTGTGGTCGTGATCGGCATCATCGCTTTCATCGCGCTGTGGGCGTTGATCGCGCTCGGCCCGCAGCTCAGCAGCGGCAAGGACGGCCAGGGCCATGCCCTGTCGAAGGCCGCGCCGGGCTATGCCGCGATCGTCGACCTGGCCGAGCGCGCGGGGGCGACGGTCGACATCCGCCGCAGCGTCCAGACCTATAGCTATGACGATTATCAGCCGCTGATCGTTCTGACCCCGAAGCACGACACGCGCGCTGAGGAAATCGCCGAACTGCTGGCAAGCGCCGGGGGCGCCCCGGTGCTCATCGTGCTGCCGAAATGGCAGGCGATGCGCATCCCGGGCAGCGACACCAAGCCCGGCTGGGTCAGCACCGGCTTTCCGCTCGCGCCGCCGTCGAAGCTGTTGCCCGAGGCCCCTTTTGGCAAAGTCGAGATCGGAACGTCGAAGGGCCAGGCGGCAGAGGCCCCGGCGTGGATCGCAGGGCGTCAGGTCGGGCTGTCGCTGCCTGCGGGCGTCCAGACGGTTTCGGGCGAAGCGATCGAGACGCTGGCCGCTGCGCCGGACGGCGGCGCGGTGCTCGCGCGGGCGCGCGAGCAGGACATCTATATCCTCGCCGATCCCGACCTCATCAACAATTTCGCCTTTGCCAGCCGCGACGGAGCGCGCGGCGCCGCGATGCTGATCGACGGCATCGCCGAGGACGCCGACGCCGACAGCATCGCGTTCGACGTGACCTTGAACGGGCTCGGCGGCGGGCGATCGCTGCTGCGCTTCGCCTTCGTGCCGCCGTTCATCGGCATCACCCTGTGCCTGATCGCGGCAGGGCTCTTCGCGCTGTGGCAGGCCTGGGCACGCTTCGGCCCCGCGCAGAAGCCCGGGCGCGCGATCGCCGTGTCGAAGGCCGCGCTGATCGCGAACAGCGCCGACCTGATCAAACAGGCCGACCGCGAGCTGGAGGGCGCCGACAGCTATGTCGCGAGCCTGCGCGCCGCGATCGCGCGGCGGCTGCACGCCCCCGCGGGGCTCGACGCCGCGGCGACCGACGCGTGGATCGACCGGCATCTGCCGCCGGGCGGCGACCTGTTTTCCTCGCTCGCGCGGCGCTTGCCGCTCGCCCGCAACAAGCATGAATTCCTCGCAGACGCGCAGGCGCTGCACGACATCAGGAAGGACTTAATCCGTGACAGCTGATCTTGCGAAAGGAGACGGGGCCAAGGACGTCGCGCGCGTGCAGGCGCTGGGCGCCGCGATCGACGCTGAGGTCGCCAAGGCCGTGTTCGGCCAGCAGCCGCTGACGCGGATGGTGACGATCGCGCTGCTCGCGGGCGGCCATGTGCTGCTCGAAGGACCGCCGGGGACCGCCAAGACTCTGCTGGCGCAGGCCTTTGCCCGCGCGGTCGGGCTCGATTTCGGGCGCATCCAGTTCACCCCCGACCTGATGCCGGGCGACATTTTGGGGTCGAACCTGTTCAACTTCCAGACGTCGAGCTTCACGCTCACCAAGGGGCCGATCTTCACCGAGCTGCTGCTCGCCGACGAGATCAACCGCACCCCGCCCAAGACGCAGGCCGCGCTGCTCGAGGCGATGCAGGAGCGGCGCGTGACGATCAACGGCGAGCCACACACGATGAGCCCGCGCTTCACCGTCCTCGCGACGCAGAACCCGATCGAGCAGCAGGGCGTCTATCCGCTGCCCGAGGCGCAGCTCGACCGCTTCCTGTTCAAGCTGGTGGTCGATTATCCGGCGATCGAGGAGGAGCGGCGAATCGTCGCCGAGCATGGCGGGCGCTTCAAGAGCCCGGCGGTCGCCGATTTCGGGGTCGCGCAGGTCGCCGACGCCAAGGCGATCGGCGAGGCGATCGACATCATCTCGAACGTCCGGCTGGCCGACGAGATCGTCGATTATATCGTCCGGCTGGTGCGCGCGACGCGCGAGAGCGCGGACCTCGAATGCGGCGCCTCGCCCCGCGCCGCATCGCTGCTGGCGCGCGCCGCAAGCGCGGCGGCGGCGCTCGACGGGCGCGATTATGTGATCCCCGACGACATCCAGCTCCTCGCCGCCGGGGTGCTGCGCCACCGCGTGATCCTGTCGGCGGCCGCCGAGATCGAGGGGCGCAGCGTCGAGCAGGTGGTGAGCGCACTGCTCGAACGCGAGGAGGTGCCGCGTTGATCTACCCGACCCGGCGGGCGATCCTTCTGCTGCTGGCGGGGGCGCCGGCCGCGCTGCTGCTCGGGCTGATCCGGCCCGAGCTGTGGCTGTTCGCGCCCGGCTGGATCGCTTTCCTGGTCGCCTGCCTGCTGATCGACGCGCTCGCGGGCGCGCATCCGCGCCATCTGACGCTCGACGCGAAATATCCGCACCAGGTCGGGGTCGGCGATCCGTTCGACCTCAAGCTGACCGCGACGAGTCCGCGCGGGGTGCCGCGGCGCGCCGAGGTCGCGCTGGCGGTCGATGAGAGGCTGTCGATCGGGGGGAGGATCACCGACGAAATGCGCGCCGCCGAGGGCGGGCCGCTGACCCGCATCGTGCCGCTCTCCGCAAGCCGGCGCGGCAAGGCCTCGATCGACACAGCGTGGATCCGCTGGCGCGGGCCGCTCGGGCTGGTATGGAAGCAGCGCAAATTCGCTCTCGACGGCAGCATCGCGGTCCTCCCCAGCCTGCGCGCGGTGACCGAGGAGGGCAGCCGATTGTTCCAGCGCAACAGCTGGTTCGGCCTCCGTCAGCAGCGCATCCGCGGCGAGGGCGCCGAATATGAAGCGCTCGCCGAATATCAGCCGGGCATGGACCGGCGCGCGATCGACTGGAACGCGACCGCGCGGCATGTGAAACTGCTCGCCAAGGAATATCGCGTCGAGCGCGACAATCGCGTCGTGCTGGCGATCGACGGCGGGCGGACGATGGCCGAGCCGGTGGGCGGCATGCCGCGCGTCGACCGCGCGGTGTCGGCGGCGCTGCTGCTCGCCTATGTCGGGCTGAAGATGAACGATCGGATCAGCCTCTTCTCCTTCGCCGCGAAACCGCAGGCGATGACGCCGGCCTATATGCACACGCAGGATTTCCCGGCGCTCCAGCGTGCGGCGAGCCTGATCGACTATGCGCCGGTCGAGAGCAATTTCACGCTGGCGCTGACGACCTTGTCGGCGCAGCTCAACCGCCGGTCGCTGATCATCCTGTTCACCGAATTCACCGACGCGACGAGCGCCGATCTGATGATCCGCGCCGCCGGACGGCTGGTGAGGAAGCACCGGCTGCTGTTCGTCGTGCTCAAGGACGAGGAGCTCGAGAGCGAGGAGAAGCGCCGCCCCGAAAGCGCCGCCGACGTCACGCGATCCAATGTCGCCGCAGCGATGCTGCGCGACCGCCAGCTGGTGATCGCGCGGCTGCAGCGGCTGGGCGCCGACGTGCTCGAGGTCCCCGCCGACGCGATGGCGGGCGGGGTGATCGACGCCTATCTGGGCATCAAGCGCGAGGGCAGCCTGTGATCGTACCGACGCTCCCCGCCGCCGCCGCGATCGACGCGCCCACCTTCTCGACCGTGCGTTTCCGCGCCGAGCGCGAGGCCGACTGGATCGCCTTCGACGCGCTGCTGACGCGCCTCGAGAAGAAGGGCGCCAAGGGGCTGTCGAGCGAGGAACTGCTCCAGTTGCCGGTGCTCTACCGCGCCACCCTGTCGTCGCTGTCGATCGCGCGCGCGACCAGCCTCGACAAGGCGCTGCTCGATCATCTCGAGGCGCTGTCGATGCGCGGCTATTTCCTGATCTATGGCGTGCGCCAGTCGCGGCTCGACCGGCTGGCGCGCTTCTTCGCGCGCGACTGGCCGCTGGCGGTGCAGGCGGTGTGGAAAGAAACCATCATCATCGTGGCTATCATCATCCTCGGCGCGGTGACCAGCTGGTCGCTCGTGACGAGCGATCCGCAATGGTATTACAGCTTCGTCGACGAAAGCATGGCAGGCGGGCGCGAGCCGCGCGCGACGGTCGAGTTCCTGCAATCGACGATGGGCCACGGCAAGGCGGCGGCAGACGAGGACGGCGGCGCGCTGCACGTCTTCGCCTCCTTCCTGTTCACGCACAACAGCGGCGTGTCGATCATGTCCTTCGCGCTGGGCTTTGCCTTCGGTATCCCGACGATGATGCTGGAATTCTATCAGGGCATCAACATCGGGGCGATGGTCGCGGTCTTCACGTCGAAGGGGCTGGGTTATGATTTCGCCGGCTGGCTGTTCATCCACGGCACCACCGAGCTGTTCGCCGCCGCGTTGTCGGGCGCGGCGGGGCTGCGCATCGGCGCGGCGGTGGTCTTTCCCGGCGCGCGCAGCCGGATGCAGGCGGCGTCGGATGCGGGGCGCACCGCGGGCAAGGTCATGGTCGGCGTGATCATCATGCTGCTGATCGCCGGGCTGCTCGAAGGGTTCGGGCGCCAGCTGATCACCGACACGGTGACGCGCTATGCGATCGGCACCGCGATGCTGCTCTTCTGGCTCGCCTATTATTACCTGCCGCGACGCGAGGAGGCCGCATGAGCGCCGCGACCAACGCGCGCGAGCGGCTGGCGCGGCAGGGCAAGCTGCGCCAGTTCATCACCCCCGAGGGGGTCGACCTGGAGCTCAGGATCGCGAGTTCGGGGCTGCGCTTCGGC
The DNA here is from genome assembly GCA_005503165.1 of Sphingomonadaceae bacterium 3R27E2-A. Taxonomy (GTDB): domain Bacteria; phylum Pseudomonadota; class Alphaproteobacteria; order Sphingomonadales; family Sphingomonadaceae; genus Sphingopyxis. The sequence continues at coordinate 1,573 of SCNT01000014.1, read as the reverse complement.
GCGCTGATCGTCGACCTCGGCATCATGCTGATCGTGCTGATCCTCTTCAGCCTGCTGATCGGCTGGCTGGGCTACTCGAGCCGGTCGGACATATTCCAGAGCATCTGGCTGCTCGGCTTCTTTTCCCTGCGCACCTTCTGGTTCATCGGTTTCGAGTTGGGGCAGCGCGCCGCGACGCCGGGCAAAAGGCTGATGGGCATCCGTGTCGTCGCGCGCGACGGCGGGCGGCTGACCGCCGACGCGGTGGTCGCGCGCAACCTGATCCGCGAGCTCGAAATCTTCCTGCCGCTGATGATGCTGGGGTTCGGCGCGGGGGAGGACCGCGTATCGGGGCTGACCGTGGCGGCGGGCATCCTCTGGTCGCTCACCCTCAGCCTGTTCCTGCTGTTCAACAAGGACCGGATGCGGATGGGCGACCTGATCGCCGGGACCTGGGTCGTGATGGCGCAGCGCTCGAAGCTCGACCAGGATATCGCCGCCGAGTCCGACGGCGCCGCGACGATGGTATTCAGCGAAAACGAGCTCGCGGTGTACGGCATTTACGAGCTGCAGGAGCTCGAGCGGGTCTTGCGCGCCCGCGATCCGCGCGCCATGCGCGAGGTGGCCGACACGATCCGCGCCAAGATCGGGCGACCGGTGGCGGAGGAGGACGATGTCTTCCTGCTGTCCTATTACCGGCAACTGAAGGCGCGGCTCGAACGCAAATTGCTGTTCGGCAAGCGGCGAGAGGATAAATATGCCAGCGACTGACACCGCCACCACGGTCACCGACGCGCTCCACAGGCGCCGCTCGGTGCGCGCCTTTTCGGACCGGCCGGTCGATCCTGCGCTGCTCGAAACGATTTTCGCCACGGCGCAGCGCGCGCCGTCGGGGGGCAATCTCCAGCCTTGGCAGGCGGTCGTGCTGGCGGGCGAACCCTGGCAGGCGGTGAAGGACGCCGTCGCGGGGCGCATCGCGATGGGGCGCGAGGGTTACCAGCCGGAATATGACATCTATCCCAAGGGGCTGACCGACCCGTGGGAGACAAGGCGCTTTGGCGTCGGCGAGGGGCTCTACGCCGCGCTCGGCATCCCGCGCGAGGACAAGAAGGGCCGACTCGGCCAGTTCATGCACAATTATACCGGCTTCGGCGCGCCCGTGATGCTGTTCCTCCACTGCTCGCGGATCATGGGGCCGCCGCAATGGTCGGACATGGGGATGTGGTTGCAGTCGGTGATGCTGCTGCTCGTCGAGCACGGCCTCGCCAGCTGCCCGCAGGAATGCTGGGCGATGTACGGCGAGACGATCCGGCAGACGCTGGGGCTGGGCGACGACCAGATCCTCTTCACCGGGCTCGCGATCGGCTATGCCGACGAAGCCGCGGCGGTGAACCAATGGCCGGTGCCGCGCGTTGGCCTCGACGAAGTGATCGACTGGCGGGGGTTTTCCCGATGAGCAAGAGACGCGCCTGGTGGCGCTATGGCACGGCGCTGCCGATGACCCTGGCGATCGCGAGCTGCGCCGCGGTGCCGACCCCGTCGCCGGTACAGCAGCCGCGCCCGGTCGCGGTCGCTCCAGCCCCCGCACCCCTGC
>SCNT01000013.1 GCA_005503165.1 Sphingomonadaceae bacterium 3R27E2-A | reverse complement strand
GGGTGAACTCGCGGCACGGGGGTGGGCCGCCGCCGTCAGGGAGGAGAAGGGGCGGCTGCCCGGGGGGCTTCGTTACAGGCTGTCGACCAGCACCAGTTCGGCGTCGTCGATCGCCTCGACCTCGATGCGATCGAGATCGCGGATCGCGATGCCGTCGCGCGGGTCGGCGTCCTCGCCGTTGACGCGGATGCGGCCCTTGGCGGCGACCAGATAGGCGTGGCGTCCGGCGCCGAGGTCGTAGGCGACCTTCTCGCCGGCGTTCACCGTCGCCGCCGCCACGCGGGCGTCGGCGCGGATCGGCAGGGCGTCGTCGCCTTCGATCCCGCTCGCCAAGGTCACGAACTGGCCCGAGCGGTCGGCCTTGGGGAATTGCCGTGCGCCCCAGCCCGGATTGCCGCCCTCGCGGTCGGGGATGATCCAGATCTGGAACAGCGTGGTTTCCTCGTCCTCGAGGTTGAACTCGCTGTGCGTCACGCCGGTGCCGGCGCTCATCACCTGGACGTCGCCCGCCGCGGTGCGGCCGCTGTTGCCCATCGAATCGCGGTGGGTGATCGCGCCGCTGCGGACATAGGTGATGATTTCCATGTCGCGATGCGGGTGCGGGGGGAAACCCGCCTGCGCCGCGATGGCATCGTCGTTCCACACGCGCAGCGCGCCCCAGCCCATGCGCTTCGGGTCGTGGTAGCTCGCGAAGGAGAAGTGGTGACGGGCGTCGAGCCAGCCGTGATTGGCGTGGCCGAGGCTGTCGAATTTGCGGATGTCGATCATGGCGTCGTCCTTTCTGTCTTGTCGATCTTCACCCACATCGCCGGGGCGGGAGTGAAGCTGTTGAAGGCAAGATAGCGATGGCGATTGTTTCTAAAATAGCGTAGATGGAAATTGATCGTTTCCATTTGGAGTATGTATGGCGCTTCCCGATTATGAAGGCTGGGCCTGCTTCGCGGCGGTGGCCGACAGCGGCAGCTTCACTGCGGCCGCGACGGCGCTGGGGCTGTCGAAGGCGAGCGTATCGAAGGCGGTGACGCGGCTCGAAGCGTCGCTGGGGATCACCCTGCTGCACAGGAGTTCGCGGACGGTGACGGTTTCGACCGCGGGCGCGGGGCTGCTCGGCGAGGCGCATGCGATGGTCGCGGCGGCGACCGCGGCCACCGAAGCGGCGCGCGGCGACCGCGTCGACCTGGCGGGCCCGATCCGGCTCGCCGCGCCGATGAGCTTCGGGATCAAGGTGCTGGGGCACCCGCTCGCCAGTTTCCTGGAAATGCACCCCGCGGTCGAGATCGAGGTGATGCTGAGCGACGCGCGCCACGATGTCATCGCCGAGGGCATCGACCTCGCGCTGCGCATCGCGAGCATGGAAGACAGCAGCCTGCTCGCGCGGACGATCGCGCCGGTCGCGGCGTCGGTGATCGCGAGCCCCGCCTATCTCGAAAAGCACGGCACCCCGCGCCATCCGCTCGACCTCGGCCGCCACCGGCTGATCGGATATGGCCACCGCGAACGCGCGATGCCGCTGCGCTTCCATCGCGAGGGCGAAGAAGCGACGGTGATCCCGACCGGGCCGCTGTTCGCGAACAATGGCGATGTCATGATCCCGCTGCTGGTCGCGGGCGGCGGCATCGCGGTGCTGCCCGACTTCATCTCCGCCGAAGCGCTGGAGGCGGGCGCGCTCGTCCGCATCCTCACCGACTGGTCGCTGCCGCAATCCTATCTTCACCTTCTTTCGCCACCATCGCGGCTGCGGCCGGCGCGGGTGAAGGCGCTGTCGGACCATCTCGTCGATACGCTCAAACGCTCGTGCACCGGCGCCCATGCGCAGCATCTGGCGCTGGGCGGTGGTTAGAAATTCACCGCCGGGCTGCGTTCCCCGGTGCAAGCCGGGGTCCAGAGCGGCCGCGTGCGCTGCTTCCTGCTGGGTCCCGGCTTGCGCCGGAGAACAGCTGTCGACCTGTTGCCAATAGGCCGCGACTCGTGGATTCCTGCGGGTTAAATCAAAATTAACCTTTTCCCTTCATTGCTTTCATGGTTAATGTTCCGGCGGTCCTGCAACAGGGGGTTCGGTCGGCGCATCACGCAGGTGATCAGGCGACGGGTCGCGGGGTCATCGTGGGAAACAATCAAGGGGTGCCCAATGCGCGTATTGCTGATCGAGGACGAGCCGACGACCGCCAAGGCGATCGATACGATGCTTACGACCGAGGGCTTCAACGTCTACACCACCGATCTGGGCGAAGAGGGCCTGGATCTCGGCAAGCTCTACGATTACGACATCATCCTGCTCGACCTGAACCTGCCCGACATGCACGGTTACGACGTGCTGAAAAAGCTGCGCACCGCCAAGGTGCAGACGCCGGTGCTGATCCTGTCGGGCATTTCCGAAATGGATTCGAAGGTGCGCTCGTTCGGCTTCGGCGCCGACGATTATGTCACCAAGCCGTTCCACCGCGACGAACTGGTCGCCCGCATCCATGCGGTCGTCCGCCGGTCGAAGGGCCATAGCCAGAGCGTGATCAAGACCGGCAAGCTGGCGGTCAACCTCGACACCAAGACGGTCGAGGTCGATTCGACCCGCGTGCATCTGACCGGCAAGGAATATCAGATGCTCGAGCTGCTTTCGCTCCGCAAGGGCACGACGCTCACCAAGGAAATGTTCCTGAACCATCTCTATGGCGGCATGGACGAGCCCGAGCTCAAGATCATCGACGTCTTCATCTGCAAGCTGCGCAAGAAGCTCGCGCTCGCCTGCGGCGGCGAAAATTACATCGAGACCGTCTGGGGCCGCGGCTATGTGCTGCGCGACATCGACGAAGAGGGGAATGAAGTGCGCCGCGTCGCCTGACGCCTGGCGCCTTTTTCACAAGTTACACACGGGGGAGCCGGCGCGGAGCGATCCGCGCCGGTTTTCCGTGGTGGGGCCTTGAGATTGCCTTGGCGTGGGGAGCGGGCCTTCCCAAATCCTCTCCGGAACGGGGAGGTGGCAGCGCGAAGCGCTGACGGAGGGGGTCTCGGCCTCCTGCACCGTTTCAGGCCGATCGCCCCCTCCACCGCCTTCGGCGGTCCCCCTCCCCGCAAGCGGGGAGGATCTGAAGGACCGCAACCGCCCGATCCCGGTCGTCCATCGGACTTCAGCGCGTCCGCCACTCGCTCTTGAGCGGATCCAGTGGCGTCGCCGCGCCGAGCGACAGGCCGGGGCGCCGCGCGACGATCTTCGGCGGGGGGACGATGCGGAACTCGACGCTCTGATCGGCCGACGGGATGCTACCGCCATGCGCAGTGCGCAGCTTTTCGATATGGATCTCGCCGTCGGTCTCGATCCCGAAGCGCTGGTCGCAGACCCAGCGCACCGTGCCCGCCATCGGCTCGTGTCCGGGCAGATGGACGGTCAGCCGCTCGCCATTCTGCAGCGGGTGCGGCCCCTGGCCGCCGATGCCGGTTTGCGAGACGTTGCGCACCGTGACGTCGAAACGGCCGACCCGGACGTTTTCGAGCGACGCTTTGACGAGCCGCGACTGGCGCGGCTGGCGCTGTTCGGCGGCGGAATTGTCGGCGGGATATGACATGCGCGACCCGTTACAGGCCACCCGGCATCCCACTCCGGGCGACAATATCGGTCCCATCGCCCGCCATAAAGGCAGATGGTAAATATTCGGCTAGCGCCGCCGCCGCCCGCCGCTCGTTTCGAAGGGGGCGCCGCAGACAAGGAAAAGCCCCTCCCGGTCGGGGGAGGGGCTTTCCGGTGCTTAACGCAGGCCCGAGAATTTGATGTCCTGCACGCGGCCGTAACGGACATCGCAGCTGAACTTGCCGCGGTCGTAATAGCCGCCGCGGCCCCAGCGGCCGCCGTAGCCGTCGCGGACGACGACCTGGCCCTTCACCTTGTAGCCGCCGCGCTTGCGATCGATGCTGGTCACCTGCGTGACGTCGGTGTTGCCATAGCGGCGGCTGCCGCGTTCGACGGCGTTGACGCACTGGCTGACCGCGCTGCGGCTGTTGCCGTAGCGGCCATAATCATAGCCATAGCCGTAGCGGGCATCGTCGTAGCGGCCGCGATAATCGCCCCGATAGCGGCCGTCGTAGCGCGAGTCATAGCGGTCGTTATTGCCGCTCGACAGGATCGCGGCGAGGCCGCCGAGGACGACGGCGCCGGCGATCACTTCGCCCGCGCTGATCCCGTCGCCGTCGCGATCGCGCGCCATTGCGGGGGTGCTGCCGAGCATCAATGCGCCGGCGGTGGCCGCACCAACTGCGGCTTTGGTCATCCTGGTCATAGCCATGGTTCGGTCTCCTTCAACGCAGGGGGCAATGATTCGCCGCCTGTTGCAACCGGTATAGGGGGAGGGGGGTGTCGCGGGTCTGAACCCCCCGCTTATCTGCGGTTCAGACTTGGTTTTGCGGGGGTTCAGATTATGAAATCCTCCCTCGCGCAGCGATGTGGAGAGGGTCCGTTCGCCGCAGGCGAACGGTGGAGGGGCGGCGGTCCTGCGCCAGCCTTTGACGGCGTCGGCCCCTCCGCCAGCGCTGCGCGCTGCCACCTCCCCATCGCTGCGCGACAGGGAGGAGCGATCGGGTCAGTCCCCGAACGTCACATCGACCACGCGGCCGCTGCGGTAGCTGCAGCCGAAGCTGCGCGTTTCGCCGCCGAGGCGCGAGGCGGTGCCGGTGACGTACCAGCCGCCGTTGCCCTGCGCGCTGCTCGTGACGCTGTCGACGCGGGCGTCGTCGCCCATCTCGCCCTCGACCGCCCAGCTGCACGCGTCGGCGGCGCGCGCCTCGGCCTCGCCGCGCCCATAGGCGCCGGCGGGCGCCGGGGCGTCGTCGCCCGCCTGGGGTTCGTAGCGCGGGACTTCGCGATACTCGTCGTCATTCTGGTAGGGCGGGTCGTAGCGCTGTTCGCGGCGCTCATTCTTGTCCTTGCTCGCGGCGCTGGCGATCGCCGCGATCGCGCCGATCACGAACAGCCCGCCGAGCACCTCGCCGGTGCTGATGTGGTCGCGGTCGCGGTGGTGCCAGCCGCCGTAGCGTTTGCGCGCTTCGGCCGGGGTCGCAGCGAGGGAAGCCAGCAGGACGGCGGTGGCGGCGGCCAGGCCCGTGAAACGGCGCATAGAGAAATTTCCCCGAGCGGCGGCCACGGGAAAGCCCCGCCCGCCTTTGGTCCGGCCATAGGGGGGCGATGCTTTCCCGCCGCTGAACCGCGCCGAAGCCCGCCTTTTTTTGGCTGTCGAAATTGCCGGCGACAATCGCCCAGGAAAAAGGGCGGCCATCCTTCCGGACGCCGCCCTCGATTTCCCGGCCTCGGAAAGCGCTGCTTATGCGGCTTCCATCTCGTCGTCATACTGGTCGACCGGACCCGAATCCCGGCCCTTGGCGTCGACGTCGCGATCGACGAATTCGATGATCGCCATCGGGGCGGCGTCCGACGCGCGGATGCCCGCCTTGATGATGCGCGTGTAGCCGCCGTTGCGGTCCTTGTAACGCTCGGCAATCGTGTCGAAGAGCTTCTTCAGCTGGGTTTCGTCGAGCAGGCGGCTCTGCGCCAGGCGGCGATTGGCGAGCCCGCCGCGCTTGGCGAGCGTGACCAGCTTTTCGACGTAAGGACGCAGTTCCTTCGCCTTGGCGACGGTGGTGGTGATCTGCTCATGCTTGATCAGCGAAGCCGACATGTTGCGGAACATCGCGGTACGATGCGCGCTGGTGCGCTGCAGCTTCCGGCCGCCCGATTTATGACGCATAATCCATTCCTTCGTTTGTTAAGGGCCCGTATGAGGTAGCCCAGACCAGGCCCGCTTGAGGGGGAGCCCTTTTCCCTTGGTGTTCCCCGGCGAAAGCCGGGGTCCAAATTCAGCGTTGCAACTGGGCCCCGGCTTTCGCCGGGGAACAGTTCGGGAATTAACCCAGCAGCTCCTGTTCGAGCTTCTTGGCCATTTCCTCGATATTTTCCGGCGGCCAGCCGGGGATGTCCATGCCCAGGCGCAGGCCCATCGACGACAGCACTTCCTTGATTTCGTTCAAGGACTTGCGGCCGAAGTTCGGCGTGCGGAGCATTTCGGCTTCGGTCTTCTGAACGAGATCACCGATGTAGATGATGTTGTCGTTCTTCAGGCAGTTGGCCGAGCGGACCGACAGTTCGAGCTCGTCGACCTTCTTCAGGAGGAAGCGGTTGAGCTGGTTGACGTCGCTCTCGTCGGCGGTGGTGGGCGAGGCCGCCATGCCGATCATGCCGCTGTCGTTCATCGCCTCTTCGAAGTGGACGAAGACCTGCAGCTGGTCCTGGAGGATGCGCGCGGCGTAGGCGACGGCGTCTTCCGGGGTCACGGTGCCGTCGGTGTCGACGGTCAGCGACAGCTTGTCATAGTCCAGCTCCTGGCCGATGCGGGCATTGTCGACCTTGTAGGCGACCTGGCGCACGGGCGAGAAGAGCGAGTCGACCGGGATCAGGCCGATCGGCGCGTCGGCCGGGCGGTTGGCGGTCGCGGGGACATAGCCCTTGCCGGTGTCGGCGACGAGTTCCATGTTCAGCGTCGCGCCATCGTCGAGGTGGCAGATGACGTGGTTCGGGTTCATCACCTTGATGTCGCCCGACACCATGATGTCGCCGGCCTTGACGGTCGCGGGACCGGTCGCCGACAGCTGGAGCCGCTTCGGGCCTTCGCCTTCCATCTTCAGCGCGATCTGCTTGACGTTGAGGACGATGTCGGTGACGTCCTCGCGCACGCCGGCCAGGCTCGAGAATTCGTGCAGGACGTTCTCGATCTTGATCGACGTGATCGCAGCACCCTGGAGCGACGAGAGCAGCACGCGGCGCAGCGCGTTGCCGAGCGTCAGGCCGAAACCGCGCTCAAGCGGCTCGGCGACGAAGGTCGCCTTGCGCTTGCCGTCGCTGCCGGCCTTGATTTCCAGGTTGCTGGGCTTCTTCAATTCCTGCCAGTTCCGGATATTGACAGTCATGGACTTCCCTTTGCTTTGGGCGGGACGGGCAACAGTCGGCTGACCGTCCAGCGAGGATTTGATACGGGCGGCGTCCCGGCGGGACGCGCCCGAAAGGACGTCAGACGCGGCGGCGCTTGGCCGGGCGGACGCCATTGTGCGGGATCGGGGTCACATCGCGGATCGAGGTGATGTGGAAACCGACCGCCTGCAGCGCGCGGAGCGCCGATTCGCGGCCCGCACCCGGGCCCTTGACTTCGACTTCGAGGGTGCGGACGCCATGTTCGGCGGCCTTCTTGCCGGCGTCTTCGGCGCACACCTGGGCGGCGTAGGGGGTCGACTTGCGGCTGCCCTTGAAACCCATCATGCCGGCGCTCGACCAGGCAATGGCGTTGCCCTGCGCGTCGGTGATGGTGATCATCGTGTTGTTGAAGGTCGCGTTGACGTGGGCGACGCCCGACGAGATGTTCTTGCGTTCGCGCCGACGAAGACGCTGCGGTTCACGAGCCATGATATATTCCTAACCTAATCCTGAATGGCCGGTGGCGGGCGGTGGCCGCTGCCCCGGCAGGGGAAAGAAACAAGGAAGCGCGCCCGTAAGGCGCGCTCGACCTTATTTCTTCTTGCCGGCGATCGGCTTGGCCTTGCCCTTGCGGGTGCGCGCATTGGTGTGCGTGCGCTGACCGCGGACCGGCAGGCCCTTGCGATGACGCAGGCCGCGATAGCAGGCGAGGTCCATCAGGCGCTTGATGTTCATCGCCGTGGTGCGGCGAAGGTCGCCCTCGACCGTGAGGTCGGCGTCGATGGTCTCGCGGATCTGCAGGACTTCGGCGTCCGACAGGTCCTGCACGCGGCGCGTGTGGTCGATGCCGAGCTTGTCGGCGATGTCGACGGCGGTCTTGCGGCCGATGCCGTGGATGTAGGTGAGCGCGATGATCACGCGCTTGTTGGTGGGCAGGTTGACGCCCGCGATACGTGCCATGGAATACTTTCTCCTGCTCCACAGGGTCGCTGGCAACGGCCCCATCTCAAAGCGTCTGATTTCCAACGCAAAAAACGGACCACGAATGCGCAGCTGCGCTTCGCCGTCCGGTCAGGCTGTCGGAATGGAAGGCGCAACTAAGGTGAGTCGTGCAGAAAGTCAAGCGAAGCGCAGGGATTTGCGGCGAGCGGAGCTCGCGCAGCGATGCGCTTTCGGGGCCGACCCGCTTAAGGTCTCAAAGTTCACCGGTCGGGCATGCCCGGATTGTGACCCTTGTGCCCTCAAGCTGCTTGCGATGCGGGCAGGCACGGGAAAAATGGCATGGCGGGGGAGTTTAGGAAAGCGGTTTTTTGAGGGGTGGGTTTCGGGCGGTTGCGGACAAGCCAACCTATAAATCCCGTTCGTGTCGAGCGAAGTCGAGACACGCTTGGGACGCGCGAGCCTTCGCGTGTCTCGACTTCGCTCGACACGAACGGAAATAGAGACAGGGCCGCTCCCCACCCCGATGGCGACGCTTCCGACTTGGCTGCCGCCGTCAGGGCTGCGTTGTCAGCGCCACCGCGCGATGGTGCAGGCGCGCGACGACGGCGCGGTGGATGCCCGGGGCGCAGGCGATGACGCCGAAGGCCTGCGCGCGCGGCGTGTTGAAGCGCAAGGGTTCGCCGAAGGCGTCCGAAACCGCCGCCCCCGCCTCGGCCGCGATCAGCGCGGCCGCGGCGACGTCCCATTCGAAACCCCAGCGCAGCGTCGCGACCAGGTCGGCGCGGTCGTCGGCAACCAGCGCCATGCGCAGCGCGATGCTGTTCGGCTTGGTCACCATGATCAGGTCGCGGTCGATCCTGGGCAGGTTGTCGGCGGGGACGCGCGACCCGTCGAAGATCATCCGGCGGCTGGCGCGCAGGCTCTCGCCGTTCAAGGTCGCGCCCTTGCCCTTTTGCGCGACCCACAGTTCGTCGAGCGCGGGGGCATAGAGCACGCCGAGTTCGGGGGCGCCGTCGATCACCAGCGCGACCGACACGCACCAGCCCGGACGTCCGCGGATGAAGTCGCGCGTGCCGTCGATCGGATCGACGCACCACATCGCGCGGCACGACAGGCGGTCTTCATTGTCGGCGGTTTCCTCGGACAGCCAGCCCGCCTCGGGCGCGATCGCGCCGAGCACCGCCTTCAGCCGCGCATCCACCGCCAGGTCGACGTCGCTGACCGGATTGTCGTGCGACTTGTGCCAGACGTCGACCGCCTTGCCCTCGCCGCGCCAGCGCGCCATTGCCATGTCGCCGACCTCGCGGGTGGCGGCGATCACGGCTTCGAGGTTGCGACCCGGCACGGCTTAACTGCTGGCGACGGTCATGCCGTCGATGCGCAGCGTCGGGACGTTGGTGCCGTGGCGGAAGGCGAGGTCGTCGGCGGGGACCAGCGCGGCGAACATGTCGATCAGGTTGCCCGCGATGGTGAATTCGGCGATCGGCTCGGCGAGTTCGCCGTTCCGGATCGCGAAGCCCGATGCGCCGCGGCTGTAATCGCCGGTGACGGGGTTGACCCCCTGGCCGATCAACTCGGCGACATAGATGCCTTCGGCGACGTCCGCCATCAGCGCGGCGGGGGTGACGCTGCCCGCGGCGAGATGGACGTTGCTCACGGCAACCCCCGACGCGCCGCCGCCGCGGCTGGCGTGGCCGGTGGGGGTGAGCCCGAGCTGCCTGGCCGAGGCGGTGTCGAGCAGCCAGCCGGTGAGCTTGCCCCCGGCGACCAGGTCGCGCGCCGCGGTGGGCAGGCCCTCGCCGTCGAAGGCGCGGCTGCGCAGCCCGCGCGGGCGGTGCGGTTCGTCGCGGATGACGATCGCGCTGTCGAAGAGGAGCGCATCCTCCTTGCCGAGCAGGAAGCTGGTGCCGCGCGCGATCGCCGGGCCGCTGATCGCGCCGAGGAGATGGCTCACGAGGCTGCTCGACACCCGCGGGTCGAAGAAGACGGGGAGCTTGCCCGTCGGCGCCTTGCCGGGATGGAGCCGTGCCACCGCGCGCGTGCCGGCGCGCGTGCCGATCTCGGCGACGCCCTCGAGGTCGGCGAGATGATGCGCGCTGTGCCAGCCATAATCGCGCTGCATGCTCGCGCCCTCGCCCGCGATGACGCTCGCCGAGAGGCTGTGCCCGCTGGCGCCATAACCGCCCGCGAAGCCATGGCTGGTCGCGAGCGCGATGCGCGTGCGGCTGTGGCTCGCGGTGCCGCCCTCGCTGTTGGTTACCCCGGCGACCGCGCGCGCCGCCTCCTCGACGGCGAGCGCGGCCGCGCGCAGCGCCTGCGGATCGGCGTCGCTGGCGTCGTCGAGGTCGAGGTCGGGGATCGGACCCTTATGGAGAAGCTCTTCGGGCGCTAGCCCGGCGTAGATATCCTCGGGCGCCTCGCGCGCCATCGCGACGCAACGCTCGACCAGCTTCGCGAGTTCGCCCGCGTCCATGTCGGCGGTCGATACGCTGGCGCTGCGCCGGCCCACGAAGACGCGGAGCGCGATGTCCTGGCCTTCGGAGCTCTCGACATCTTCCAACGCGCCGAGGCGCATCGATACCGAGGTCGCGGCGTTGCAATAATAAAGCGCGTCGGCGGCGTCGGCGCCCGCTTTGGTGGCGGCGTCGCACAGCATCTGCGCACGGTCGAGGGCTTCGGCTACGGTCAGCATGGCCGCGCCTTAGGGCGCGCGCGCTTTGCCGTCAAAATCTTATCGGTAAAGCGTCAGCCGCCGATGGCCGCGAGGCCGGTGGTCGCAGCCATCGCGCCGCTGACCCAGACGAAGGGCAAGGCGAGCGCGGCGACCCAAAGGCGGCGGACGTCGCGGCGGAAGCGCGCGTGCAGCCCCCAGCTGGCGAGCGCCTGGCGGCTCAGATGATACCAGCGGCGTTCGGTTGTCCGCGCGATCGGCACCGCGAGGATCAGCAGCAGCGCGAGCGCGACGAAGGTCAGCGCGGTCGGCGCCCCCGCGGCGATCGCGCTCGACACGAGCCAGATTTGCAGCACGGCGAAGACGAGGAGCGCGGCAGCGGCATGGAAGGTCATTCGGCGACCCAGATGACGGGCCGTGGGCACGGAGCCAGAGGAGCGCCTCCACAGGCGCGGTCCGAATGTCGATGCCATCTATTACAGCCCCCTTAGGCCGGCGATTCCCAGAAACGACACGTTTTCAGCCAAAAATGACCGAGTCAAGACAGGCTGCCAGCGTTTCGTTAATTTTGCCTTCGATTCGCCCCGCTTTTGCAACAAATCCGCGACAGGCGGGCGAAATGCAGCCCATCCGGCGGCGATTGCCGTGCGCGAGGGGCAGAAGGATCGCCTGTCGCCGCGACTCGCGGGCTTCGGCGCGCTTCGTCGACGGTGGACTGGTTTCCGTCGAAACCTTGCATCCGCCGGTGTGGCTGATAGCGTCTACATCCTGTCCGTTCGGATCAGTTCGAAAACAGGGGAAATCATCGATGCGTCATCTCGCCTTCCTGGCCGCGCTTGCGCTGCCGCTCGCGCCCGCGCTCGCGCAGGAGGCGGCGAAGCCCGCCGCCGACATCGCACCCAAGCCCGCGGCGCTGATCGCCGACGGCATGCCCGACGTTCCCGCCGAGCTCGCCGCGGCGACGCGCCCCTATATGGAGAATCGCGGTGCGGGCTTCGTCGGCTGGAACCCGGTCGACAAGTCGATGCTGATCTCGACGCGCTTCGCCAATACCAGCCAGATCCACCGTGTCGCGGTCCCGATGGGCGCGCGCCAGCAGATCACCTTCGAGGAAGAGCCCGTCGGCGGTGCGGCCTGGTCGCCCAAGACCGGCGACCTGATGCTGGTGCAGAAGGACATCGGCGGCAATGAATTCTACCAGATTTACGCGATGAAGGACGGGCGGCTCGAGCTCCTGACCGACGGCAAGAGCCGCAACGGGCTCAACGCGTGGAGCAAGGACGGCCAGCTCGTCGCCTATACCTCGACGCGCCGCAACGGGCGCGACAGCGACCTCTATCTGATCGACCCGCGCAATCCGAAATCGGACCGGCTGGTCGCCCAGGTCGAGGGCGGCGGCTGGGGCCTGCTGGACTTCGCGCCCGACAAGAGCTGGGCGCTGGTGGGCAAATATACGTCGGTGCAGAAATCGGACTTCTTCCGCCTCGATCTGAAATCGGGCGCGATGACCCCGATCGGCGATCATGCGCAGACGGTGTCGCGGGGCGGCGGCCAGTTCGCGCCCGACGGCACGATCTGGATCACCAGCGACGAGGGCGCCGAGTTCGAGAGGCTCGGCACGCTCGACCCCGCAACCGGCGTGTTCACGCCGCGCGGGCCGGCGGAGAAATGGGAGGTCGGCGGCTTCGACATCGCCGACGACGGCAGCTTCATCGCTTACACGGTCAACGAGGCGGGCATGTCGAAGCTGCGGCTGCTCGACCCCAGGACCGGCGCGGTGCGCACGGTCGAGGCGCTGCCCCCCGGGATCATCGGCGGGGTCGAGATCGCGCCCTGGGGCGAGATCGGGATCAGCTTCACCTCGGCGCGGAGCGCGGCGGATGCATATAGCGTCAACCCGCAAACGCTGGCGGTGACGCGCTGGACGCAGAGCGAGACCGGCGGCCTCGACGTCACGAAGAATGTCGAGCCCGAGCTGGTCAAGGTGAAGAGCTTCGACGGGCTCGAGGTGTCGGGCTTCCTCTATCGCCCCGACCCCGCGAAATTCCCCGGAAAGCGCCCGATGATCATGAACGTCCACGGCGGCCCCGAGGGGCAGTCGCGCCCGGGATTCATGGGGCGCACCAACTATCTGATCAACGAGATGGGGATCGCGGTCTTCTATCCCAACGTCCGCGGCTCGACGGGCTATGGCAAGACCTTCGTCAGCCTCGACAACGGGCCGTTCAAGCGCGAGGACAGCGTCAAGGACATGGGCGCCTTTCTCGACCATTTCGCGAAGGACAAGACGCTCGATCCCGCGCGCTTCGCGCTGACCGGGGGCAGCTATGGCGGCTATATGTGCTATGCGGCGGCGATCCATTATGCCGACAAATTGCGCGCCAACCTGTGCGTCGTCGCGATCTCGAACTTCGTGACCTTCCTCGAGAATACGCAGGACTATCGCCGCGACCTCCGCCGCGTCGAATATGGCGACGAGCGCGATCCGGCGCAGCGCGCGAAGCTGCTCGAGATCTCGCCGCTGACGCGCGTGGCCGAGATCAAGAAGCCGCTGTTCATCGTCACGGGCGCTAACGACCCGCGCGTGCCCGCGTCGGAGGCCGACCAGATCGTGAAAGCGGTGCGCGCGAACGGCGGCACCGCGTGGCACCTCGTCGGCACCAACGAAGGCCATGGCTTCGCGAAAAAGGAAAACGCCGACTATAATTTCTGGGCGTCGCTGGTCTTCTGGAAGCAATATCTGCTGAACTGAGCCATGACCGCGCCGCTGCGCCTCCGGGTGTCGGCGGCGCGGCGGCGGCCTGGCCGGGTCACCAGGCGATGGTCAGGCCGCCCGCCTTGTACCGGTCCGACAATTCTTCGATCACCTGCCGCACGGGAACAAGCCGCCAGCCCGCGTCGGCAATGTCGGCGGGCAGCGCCGCGGCGTTGACGAAGCGCACGCGCATCTGCGCTTCGTAGCCCGAGTTCAGCTGGTAGCTGCCGGTGTATAAGCCCGAGACGTTGGTCGTGCGCGAGATCGACATGCGGTTGAGCAGCAGCATGCTGTCAAAACCTTCGCGCTGCGCGGTCTGCGCGGCGCCCAGCATGGCCAGCTCCTCGACCGCGGCGATGGGGGCGACCTTGTGCGTATAGCGGATCGTCCAGATGTCGCTCCTTCCTTCGCGGTCTCGCGACAGCCCCGAATCGCTCAGGAAATAGCCGTCGCCGGCGGGTTTGAGCGTGGGCACGACCTTCGCGGTTTCGGGCCGCGGCAGCGCCGCCATCAGCGCCTCGGCCGACAATTTGAGCGCGTCGGTGCGGGTGACGTCGATGCGGCCGCGGATCGACGCCAATATCGTCTCATTCTCCTTGCGCTGTTCGGGCGTGTCGAACGGCATGATCGTCAGGATGTCGGGGGCGATGGGCAGGCTGTTGAGCCGCTTCGCCGTGATCTCCGCCTCGCTCTCGGCGGCGGGCAAGATCGCGATCCGCGGGCGGAAGGCGATGGCGGCGTTCCAAAGTCCAAGCTCGTCCCTGGCTTTCCGCGCGTAGGGAAGGCGGCGGGCATGGTCTTCGACGTCCTGCTTCTTCGGCGGACGGCCATCCTCGCGCGGCGGCGGCGGGGCCATGATCTCGTCGAGTTCGGTGCCTGCCTCGTCGAGCAGCGCCCTGGCGCGATCATGATGGCCCGCGACGCTTTCGGCATAGGCCCATGCGCCCGCGACCGACGCGCGGACACCGATCTGTTCCAGCGCGTCGCGGTCGGCGCCGCGAAGCGTCCAGCCGCCGCGCTGTTTGGGAAGGTCGAAGCTGATCGTCGGGGCAACGACCCGCGCCTCGTCGTAACGTCCGTTCAGGAAGTGCATCCAGAAGAGGGGCCGGCCGTTTTCGGGGGACAAGGGGATGGCGCTCGTCAGCGCGCTGGCGTGGGTCATGAACGCGGGGTCCAGATACAGGCGCAACTGCATCTCGAGCGCACGGATCGACTGCGCGAGCGGACGGCTCTTGGCGAGGCCGTCGATCGCCGCGATCGCCTCGTCCCTGCGCCCGAGCGCGATCAGCGCATAGGCGCGGACGGCTTGATTCCCCAGCCCGATGCTTTGCGCGAAATAAGGATCGCGATGCGCCGTACCGACCGCGTCGCTTTCGGCGGCGAGGGCCAGGGCGAGCTCGGGCTGGTTCGCGCCGATGGCGTGTACGGCCTTCGCCTGCAGCAGGTTGGCGCGGCGGAGCCAGAAGGCATCGACCAGTTGCGCGCCCGCGAGGGCGCGGTCGCAGGCGGCGAGGCCTCGCTCCCCGAAAATCGCGATGTCTTTGCGGCGTATGTCGGCCGATCGCGAGGCGGCGCCGAACAGGAAGGTTTCGCGCGCGATGCCGTCGGACTTGCCCTTCGGTGCGGCATAGCCGTCGCAGTTCATATAGTCGGCGGCGGTGGCAGGCGCGCTGGCGCCCGGTTCGGCAGCCGCCGATCTGATAAATCCCTGGGCCGCGACCGGCCCGGCTGCCAGCGCCATCGCGGCCGGCAGCAGCGCAATCGTCAAAAGCTTCATATGTCCCCCACAATTCCCCGCGCGGGTCTAGGGGCGTGGAGCAGGGCGATCAATTCGTTTTGTTGCGCACCGCCCCGGCTCAGTTCTGCGGCGGAACCGGCAGTTCGCTCGCTTCGGGGTCGGTCTGTTCGGGCCGCGGCGCGGTGCCGTTGGCCTGGGCTTCCAGATCCTGCGCCGCCTTCTGGCGCTCGGCGAGCGCGCGTTCTTCGGCGACGACCGCGGCCTCGACCTCGGCGGCGGCGGCGTCGATGCCCGCGAGACGCTTGGCGCGTTCGTCGGCGATCATCGCCTGCCAGTCGGTCTTGTCGGCGGCCTGTTCCTCGGCGCGGGCGCCTGCGACGAGCGCCTGGGTGCAGCCGGTGAAGCCGCCGAGCCCGACCGGGGAGCAGCTGTCGGTGCCGAAGCGGCCGACGCGCTCCATCGCGGTCACGCGATTGAGCCACGCCTGGTTGCGCGGGTCGAGCGGATCGCCGCCGCGGAAGACCTGCGGCACGCGGTAGCGGTCGCCCTCGGGCAGGCGGTTGCACACGACGATCTCGTCGGCGCTCGACGGCTCGCACCTGTCGTCGCCGTAGACGATGACCTGGTTGATCTTCTCTGCCTCCGACGTGTCCTGCGCAGCGGCGGGGAGCGCGAAGAGACTGCCGGCGAGGAACAGCGCGGCGAGGGGGAGGCGGGTCATCGGATCATCCTTCGTCGTTTGATGCGGCATGACACCGCGTCCCTGCATATGTCATGAACGGGCAGGCCTTTTCCTTATCAGATACGCTTCGAGAGCGCGATGGCTGCGCGGCAGCCGGCGCGGATCGCGAAGCTCAGCAGCGGATAGCCCGGCGCACCTTCGGCGCCGGCGGCGAGCGCGGCTTCTTTGTGCTCGAGCTCCTCGGCGCGGAAATCGGCGACCGCGGCGCTGAGTTCGGGGTCGCTGTCGCCGAGTTCGTCCAGCTGATGCCGGTAATGGCGGTCGATCTCGGTCTCGACCGCGGCGGTGCACGCCATCGCGGCGCGCGGTCCCATCGCGGCGGTGACCGCGCCCAAGGCAAAGCCCGCGACATTCCACACCGGTTGCAGCGCGGTCGGCCGCACACCGCGCTTCGCGACCATCGTATCGAAGAATTTGCGATGCCGCTCTTCCTGCTCGGCCATATGCGCGATCTCGCGCGCCATCGGGTGGCGGTCGCCCATCACCGCGAGCTGGCCGGCATAGATGCGCGTCGCGCCATATTCGCCGGCCTGGTCGACGCGGATCATCGAGGCTTTGTTGTCGCGCTTGCTCATGCCGCCGATGTGGGCGTTTCGCGGCACAGGGTCAAGCCGATGCGCAAGCTATTGCCAAAGCGGCGCAGCGCGATACCAACGCGGAAGGTCGCGGCAGGATGGGGACGTGTCGATGATCAGACATGCTTTGAGATGGACGGCTTTGACCAGCCTGAGCCTGTTCGCGGTCGCAGCGCAGGCGCAGACGCTGCCCGATCCCGAAAAATATGAAGGCGCGACCAGCGCCGACTATGCCGCGGCCTTTGCCGTCGAGATCGAAGCCATATTGTACAAGGAGCGGCCCGAGGATCCGCGCGACAGCGTGCGACCGATGGCGTCCTACCGGCTCGCGCGCGCGAGCGAATTGCTGGCGGCGGCGCCCGACGCGCAGCCGCTGTTGCGCCATCCGATGACGGGAAGGTTGTTCGAGGCGATCAATGCGTTTCGTCTGACCGAAGCGGTCGATCGCGCGGCGGTGAACGCGCTGCTCGATCGCATGGTCGGGCGTTGCGGCGCGCTGGTGCAGACCGATGCCGTCTGCCGGAACGTGGCTTCCTTGTCGGCATGGATGCTCGACACGCAGGGCGACGATGCCGAGGCGCTGCCGATCATCGAGCGCGCGCTGGCTGGGAAAAAAGCGGCCAGGGTCGCCGATCGCGAAGAGGGGCAGCTTTGGGCCCAGCGCGCAGCCGCGCTCGCCGATCTGGGGCGCTACGACGAAGCGGTCGGACTTTGGCGCGCGCTCGCCACCAGCCCGCTGGCGGCCGGCGACGAGAGCCAGCGGCGCGGGGTCGAAGCGGGCCTTGCCGACGCCCTGACCAGGGCGGGCCGTGCCAAAGAGGCGCTGCCGCTGCGCCGCGCGCTGGCCGATGCGCAGGCGACAGGGTTTTTCAAGACGGTCCAGACCGTTCAACTGGCCAGGACGCTGGCCGCCGCCGGGCAGCCGACAGAGGCCGAACAGGTGCTACTGACCGAATATGACCGGCTGGTCGATCTCGACGATGCCTTCGAACTCAACAATCTGTCGGATGTTACCGCGGCGCTGGTGGACCTGCATCTTGCGAAGGGCGATGTTGCGGCGGCGCAGGAGGAAATCGACTTCTTCAACGAAAGGTTCGCGCGTCACTATGACGACGGCAGCGGGATCAACAAGGCGGCCCTGGCAAATCCAGATTCCCGATCCTTTCGTTTCGCCCGGGCAAAGGTGCGGCTGGCACAGGGCGATACACCGGGGGCAGCCGCCGATCTGGAATCGGTCGCGCGCACCTATGCCTCGCTGCTGCGGCTGGGCGGGCTTGGCGATCAGGCGCTCGACCTGCTCGACAGCCTGCCCGCCGATGCCGTCAAGATCGACCGCGGCAAATTGCGCCGCGAGTTGCAGGGCGAGCTGAACCGCGCGCGACTGACGGCGCTGTGGCACCAGGCTGAGAAGGATCTGTTCGCGGGTCGATTGGCGCAGTCGCTCGCGGCCTATGAACGGGCCGTTCCGCTGGCCGCCACCCAGATCGCCGACGATGCGGAGAAGCGTGCGCGTATCCTGCGGGGGCGCGGGCTGGCGCGCTTTGCCGCCGGTAACCGCGCGGGCGCGCTGGCCGATTGGCAGGAGGAAAAACGGCTCGACGATATCCGTTTCCAGGCGGTGGCGGTGGATGGGGCCGATTGTTCGATCAATATCTGGCTGGCCGAGGCGGCCGACACGGCGTCGCTGGTCGGCCAGCGCCCACCCGGATGCCCGGTAACCGGCGAGAACGAGAGCGACATCGTTTTCGGCCAGCAATATGCGTTCTGGATCCTGATGGGGCTGGCACGGCGCAACGACCCGGGCGGGATAGGCGAGGTACTCCCCTGGCTGCGATCGATGGTCGGCAGCATGCGGGCCAGCGAGCGCACATTTGTGCAGCCGGAGTTTTCGGACGGTCCGGGAGCGGGATTCGGCAGCGTCGACCGTCTCGATTCCCCGCAATCCTCGCTGGCCGATGCGCTGTGGGTGGCCGGAGCGGGACGTCCGTCAGCACAGGCCGCCGCCGAAGCCTTCGACCTGTTGCAGGATGCCGCGCTCAACGGGACGGCCGAGGCCGTTTCGATCAGCGCCGGGCTGGCTGCGGCAACGCGGCGTGCGCCGGAGCTGGGAGCGCTGGCCGAGGAGTATCAGGAACTGGTCGCCTCGCTGCCATCGGGGCGGGTCATGATGCCGTCGATCAGGACACCGCCGCCGCTGGCTCCGCTGCGCCCCTTTCGCTTTGAAGGCGAGGACGCCGCCGCCTTTGCCAAGCGCGAGGCCGAGTTCGCTCGCGCCGAGGCGGCCTACAAGGCGGATCTCGCGCGTTATGAGGAGAATATCCGCCGCGAGCCCGAACTGCGCCGCGCCCTGGAATTGCAGGCGAAGAAGGATGCCGAGGCGCTGGCGGTCCGCAAGGCTCGGCTGACGGAGGTTGTCGGCGCTTTGCAGAGGGATTTCCCCGAATATTTTGCGCTGATCCGCCCGCGCCCGCTGGGGCTGGCCGAATTGCAGGCGCTGCTCGCCGATGATGAAGCGGCGTTGCTGCTGGTGCCGACCGACGGCGGCACGCACGCGATCGCCGTGACGCGCAGCGACATCCGCTGGCACCGGTCGGACTGGAACAACAAGCGGCTCGATCGCGCGATCACCAAGCTGCGCTGGGATTTGGGGGCCGACGTCAAGGTGCCCGACGCGGTCGCCGCGGTGTGGGAAGCGCGGGGCGGGAGCGGCTATGCGTTCGACCGCATGCTCGCGTTTGCGCTTTATCGCGAGCTGATCGAACCGCTGAAGCCTGCGCTGGCGGGCAAGAAATTCGTGCTCGCGACGACGGCCGGTATGTTGTCGGCTCTGCCGCTGGGCGTATTGGTGACCGAAACGCCGCAAGGCGACGATGGCGATCCGGACAAATTGCGCGGCACCCGCTGGTTGGCCGATGACTTCGCGCTGACGCATCTGCCGTCGTTGCAAACGCTGCAATTCGAACGCGCCAAGGTCGCCGACCCGGCGCGGCCCGCTGCCGCGACGCCAAGCTTTGCAGGGTTTGGCGACCCCGCCCTGCTCGGTCCGCCGCGCGCGCGGCGCGGCGGACGCGATGGCCGGCGGGCGGTGGGCATGGCCGACGCGCCGGCGGTGACGGTCGATCAGTTGCTGCGGCTGTCGCGGCTGCCGGGAACCGCGACCGAGCTCGAGGCCCTGCGCGCTTCGCTCGATGCGCCGCCCGCTTCGCTGCACATGGCCGAGCGGGCGACCGAACCGTCGGTGTTCGCCGCCGACCTGTCGCAGGTCAGCATCCTGTCCTTTGCCACCCATGGCCTGTTGCCCGGCGAGGTCGCGGGGCTGGGCGAGGCGGCGCTGGTCTTGACGCCGCCCGCGTCGCCGACCCCCGAAAACGACGGGCTGCTGACCGCATCCGAAGTCGCGGCGCTGCGGCTGAACGCCGATTGGGTGATCCTGTCGGCGTGCAATACGGCGGCGGGCGAAGCGGGGAAGGCGACCGGGCTCGGCGGGCTGAGCCGCGCCTTCCTCTATGCGGGCGCGCGCAATTTGCTCGCTTCGCACTGGCCGGTGCGCGACGATGTGGCCAGCGTCGTAACCGTCAAGGCGATCGAGGCGGCGCGCCAGATGCCTGGCCGGACGCGCGCCGAGGCGCTGCAGATCGCGATGCGCGCGATCCGCGACGATCGGCGCGGCGACGATTTCCTGCAAAGCTGGGCCCACCCGAATGCCTGGGCGGCATTCGAGCTGATCGGCGATATCGGACGTTAGAGTGATTTCGAGTGAAATGGAACATTTCACGGCCCGGAAATCACGGAAGAACAAAAATCCGGAGTGCCGGTTTTGATCCAATCAAAACCGAACGCTCTCTAGGCGGCCGCCGTCCGGCGCAGCGAGCGGACGATCAACGCCGCTGCGCCGAACGAGAAGATCGCGTTGAGCCCGGCCAGTGAAAGCGGCCCCAGCGTCCATTGCGGGACGTCGCAGCGGACGATCGGCGCATTCATGATGCTGTCGAGCGTCACCGGGCCGCTGCCGGTCGAACTGCACGTCGTCAGCCCTTCCCACCAGCCATATTCGACCCCGGCATGAAAGACGCCGATGCCGCCGCTGATCGCGATCGCGAGCGCGGCCAGCAGCGTGAAGGCGCGCATCACGCCGTCTTTGCCGCGTAGCAGCAGGGCGAGCAGCGCCAATATGATCGCCGCCTGGTGCGGCCAGCGCTGCCAATAGCACATTTCGCACGGATGCAGCCCGAAGCCGAACTGCGATACCAAAGCGCCGCCGTAGAGCAGCAACGGCGCCGCGAGCGCGACCAGCGGCGCGGCGATGCGCGAGTTCAGCATGTCGGACCCCTTAAAACCGGCTCAGTTGCGGCGCACCGGCTTGGCGGCGGGCTTTGCCGGCGTCTTGGCCGACTGGGCCATGCGCGCCGCGGGGTTGATCCGGCCGATCGTCTGCAGCGCATAGTTCAGCTGGAAATCGTCGATGCCCTTGGCCTTCAATTCCTCGGCGGTCGCGGTGAAGCGCGGATCGTCCTTCTCGTCCTTTTCGAGCAGGCTGTTGTCGACCTTTTTCTCGTTGACGAGGTGACGGCGCAAATCGCTCTCGCGGAACCGCGGCCGATCCTTGTAATCGGGGTCCGACAGCTGCGGCACGCGGATGTCGGGTTCGATCCCGCCCTCCTGCACGCTGCGCCCCGACGGCGTGAAATAGCGCGCCGTGGTCAGCCGCAGCGCGGTCGTGTCGGTCAGCGGCAGCACCGTCTGCACCGATCCCTTGCCGAAGCTGCGCTCGCCCATCACCACCGCGCGATGCTGGTCCTGGAGCGCGCCCGCGACGATTTCGGAGGCCGAGGCCGAACCGGCGTCGATCAGCACGATCACCGGCGCGCCGCCGGCGAGGTCGCCGGGCTCGGCGAAATAGCGTTCGATGTCGCCCTTGCGGCGGCCGCGCTGCGAGACGATCTCGCCGCGTTCGAGGAAAAGGTCGCTGATCCCGACCGCCTCGTCGAGCAGCCCGCCGGGGTTCGAACGCAGGTCGAGCACCCAGCCGCGCGGCTTTTTGCCCAGCGATTTTTCGACCGACAGCATCGCGGCGCGCAGGTCGGTGGTCGCGTCGGCCGAGAAGCTGGTCACGGTCAGCACGCCGACGTCGCCCTTCACCTCCCATTTGACGGGCTTGAGGTCGATGATCTCGCGCGTGAGCGTGAGTTCCATCGGCTTGTCCTGGCCCTCGCGCACGACCGTGATATCGATCTTGGTGCCCGGACGCCCACGCATCTGTTCGACCGCCTCGTCGAGGGTGAGGCCGAAGATCAGTTCCTTGTTGATGTGCGTGATATAATCGCCGGCCTTGATCCCGGCCTTGTCGGCGGGGGTGTCGGCGGTCGGCGCGATCACCTTCACGACGCCGTCTTCCATCGTGACCGAGAGGCCGAGCCCGCCATATTCGCCGTCGGTCTGGGTGCGCAGGTTCGAGAAGCCGCGCGCGTCGAGATAGCCCGAATGCGGGTCGAGACTGGCGAGCATGCCGTTGATCGCGCCCTCGATCAGTTTCGAATCGTCGACCGGCTCGACATAGTTCGAGCGCACCTCGAGGAACACGTCCATGAAGCGCGAAATCTCGTCGGTCGTCGCGGTGTCGACGGTCGCCATCGCCCCCGTCGCGAGCGGCACCAGCGCGAGCGTGCTGAGCGCGGCGGCGCCCTGCCACAGCGCGAAACGGCGCTTCGTCGACACGGGTTTGTTGGTCGTTTCGGTCATGATCGTCTTTCAGCCTTGGCGGAGTCAGCGCCTACTATCCCCGGTAAGCCATATTCCTATGCATTGTCCGGGGCGTCAAGCGGCGCATCCCGATAGAGGACAGCAGCGAAACGGGGGATTAACGGGCCGCGTTCAGCCCAGCATCGAGGCGATGTCGACGGGACGTCCGGCGCGGCGCAATTCGACGGTGATGAAGGCGTCGTCGGCGCCTGCGCGGCCGATCGGGGCGCCGGCGTCGACATTGTCGCCGACGCTCGCCGACAGGGCGATCATTCCGGTGAGCAGCGAGGTCCAGCCGCCGCCATGGTCGATGATGACGATCTTGCCATAGCCGCGATAGTCGCGGGCAAAGCTGACGCGCCCGGGCGCGGGCGCGACGACCTGGCCGCCGGGGCGCGCGGCGATGGTGATGCCGCGCGAGCGCACGCCGCTGTCGTCGACCTCGCCCAGCCCGGCGACGATGCGCCCGACGACGGGCAGGCGGTACGCCCCCTCGGTCAGTTCGGCTTCGGCGGTTGGCGGGGGGGCGGAAGCGGGGTTGCCGCTCGCGGGGTTGCGCGGGCGCGCGACGGGGCCCGCCAGCGCGGCGAGTTCGGCGCGCACGCCGGCGTCGGTCTCGAGCGTGTCCATCAGTTCGACGATGTCGCGCGCCTTTTCGCCCAGTCCGACGGCGCGGTCGGCCTCGAGCGCGGCGCTGCTCATCAGGTCGCGCGAGCGGAGGCGGCCCTCATTCTCGAGCCGCGTCAGCTCGTCGCGGCGCGCCGCGAGCTGCTTCTTGCTCGCGGCGAGCGCGACGAGGGCGACCGACTGCTGCCGCCGCGTTTCGCGCAGCGCGGCGAGTTCGCGGCGGACGCCGGCGGTGCGGCGTTCGATCACCGGCATCACCGCGTCGAGCACCGCGCGGGCATGCACCATGTCGGAGAGCGAGCCCGGCTGCGCGAGCACGCTCACCGGCGGCTGGCGCGAGAGTTGCTGGAGCGAGGCGGCGAGTTCGAGCAGCGGCGCCTCCTGTTCGGCGAGCGCCGCGCGCTGCGCCGCGAGCCGGCGGCCGACCAAGGCGACGCGCGCCTCGCCCGCGCTGATATCGGCCTCGGCCGACTGGATGCGCGCCGCGAGCGCCGCGCTGCGCTTCTTCAGCCGGTCGGCGGCGTCGGTCGCCGCCTGCGCCTGGCGTTCGAGCGCGGCGCTGCGCGCCATCGCCTCGCGCGACTGCTGTTTCGCGGTGACGAGTTGCTGGCGTTCGGCGGCGGCGATCGCCTCGGGGTCGAAGACGTCGTTCTGCGCCGCTGCAAACGCGCCTCCCGCGAGCGCGAGCAGCAGCGCGGGCAGGGCGAGGGCGCGCCTCATTGCTGGCCCTCGCGGTGATAGGGGTGGCCGGCGATGATGCTGGTCGCGCGCCACAATTGTTCGGCGAGCATCGCGCGCGCCATCAGGTGCGGCCAGGTCGCCCGGCCGAAGGCGATCGCCTTGTCCGCCTGCTTGCGCTCTTCGGGGGTGAAGCCGTCGGCGGCGCCGAGGCAGAAGCGCGTCTCGCGCACGCCGTCGTCGCGCCAGCGTTCGAGGAGTTTGGCAAGGTCGAGCGAGCTGATCTGTTCGCCCGTTTCGTCGAGCAATATGGTGCGGCTGCCGGGCGCCGCGGCTGGGACCTTGCCCCCGGTGTCGGGTAATTCGCTGATCTTCTGCGGCCAGGTCAGGCGCTTCATATAGCGCTCGACCAGCTCGGCCTCGGGGGACCGCCCGATGCGTCCCCGCGCGATGATGTGCAGCAGCATGGACGCCGCCTAACCGCTAAGCGGTGGCGGCGTCAATTTACCGCGGTCACCGGCGGCGCGTCGCCGAACGACCACATGCGCTCGAGGTTGTAGAAGCTGCGTACCTCGGGACGGAACAGGTGGACGATGACGTCGCCGGCATCGATCAGCACCCAGTCGGCGTTGGGCAGGCCCTCGACGCGGACGAGGCGGCCCGCTTCCTGCTTGATGCGCTGCGCCAGCTTGTCGGCGATCGCCGAGACATGGCGCGTCGAACGGCCGCTCGCGATCACCATATGGTCGGCGATGCTGCTCTTGCCGGCAAGCGGGATGGAGATGGTTTCCTGGGCCTGGTCCTCGTCCAGCTGGTGGAGGATCAGCGCGTGGAGCGCATCCACGCTGTCGTTCGGTGCGGCGCCGGGCGCGGCATCCTTACTGGCGGCTATCAAGCTTTTTCATTCCTTTCATGCGCTGCCAGGCGCGAATGCGTCAGCGGGTCGCGCATCGCGCGGCCAGCATAGCTCTCGAACCAGCGGGGGTTGGCCTGCCGTATTGCAGTTGCGGATCGCACGTCGGGCGAAAATCGCAGGAACACGAGGGCAGGCGGTCTCCAGTCCGTCCAGTGAAGTTTCTGGTCGCCGGGCCGGACGAAGCGCCGAAGCCAACCCATCGCCTCTGCAGCATGGGTGCGGCCATTATAGCCCGGACGCGCGACAACCGCAATCGGCATCAACCGCGCGATCCCCCGCCAGTCGCGCCAGCGGGGCAGCTGGGCGAGATTGTCGGCGCCCATGATCCAGATGAAGCGCCGGTTGGGGTAGCGGCGCACCAGCTTTTTGAGCGTGTCGACGGTGTAGCGCGTCCCGAGTTCGGCTTCGATCGCCGTGGCGCGAATCGGCGAGCGCCGCGCCGCGCTCTGCGCCGAACCGAGCCGCGCGGGGAGGGGCGCCATGCCCCTGGCGGGCTTGAGCGGATTGCCGGGCGAGACAAGCCACCAAAGCTCGTCGAGCCCGAGCGCGTCGATCGCGTTGAGGCTGACCACCCGATGCCCGCCGTGGGCAGGGTTGAAGCTGCCGCCGAGGAGGCCGGTGGTGATCAAAGGAGCGACTGCCAGTCGCTGCGGTTGTGGACGAAGCGCACGATGGTGATCGCATGTCGGTCAACTTCATACAGCAACAGGAATGGATGGTCGGCGACGGGCCACTTCCTGATCCGCGACCCCATGATCGCCGGGCCGACCTGGGGATGCTGGACCAAAAGGTTGGTGGCCGAAAGAACAGCCTCCAGCATTTTGGCGCTTGAACCCATGCCTTCGTCGTCAAGAAAGTCGGCGGCTCGAAAAAGTTCTTCGTGGGCGGTATCCGCCCATTGCAGCCGCATCAAGCTGCTTTGCGCCCCGCGATACGTGCCTCGATTTCGGCGACCACCTGTTCGTGCGGGACGACGCGGCCCGCCGCGATATCATCCAGCCCGACCTGAATGAATTCGACGAACTCCAACTCCTTCGTCGCGGCGCTGTCGAGGAGGCGGCTGATCACCCAAGCGCGGCTGCGCTCGTTGAATGCTGCGATCCGATCCAGCTTGGCGAGAAGATCGGCGTCGATACGGGCAGAGATGACGGCATGCTTGGTCATGTATCGCAGTGTATCATTTGTATACATCTGATTCAAGGCCGCACCTGCCCGCTCCCCCGCACCAGCCATTTGTAGGTCGTGAGCCCTTCGAGCGCCACCGGACCGCGCGCGTGCAGCCGCCCCGTCGCGATGCCGATTTCGGCGCCCAGCCCGAATTCGCCGCCGTCGGCGAACTGCGTCGAGGCGTTGTGCATCACGATCGCGCTGTCGACCTCGGCGAGGAAGCGTGCGGCGACGGCGGCGTCCTCGGTGACGACCGCGTCGGTGTGCTTGCTCGAATGCGCGTCGATATGCGCGAGCGCGCCCTCGAGACCGCCGACCATCGCAATGGACACGATCGCGTCGAGATATTCGCAGTCCCAGTCGTTGGCGCTCGCGGGGGTAACATGCGGGCTCAGCGCCGCGATCTCCTTGTCGCCGCGCACCTCGCAGCCGGCTTTGACCAGCGCATCGACGATGGCAAGCGGCGCATCATAAGCGCGGTCGATCAGGATCGTCTCGGTCGCGCCGCAGACCCCGGTGCGGCGCATCTTGGCGTTGACCGCCAGCGCAACCGCCTTGGCGGGATCGGCGGCGCCGTCGATATAGAGATGGTTGATCCCGTCGAGATGCGCGAGCACGGGCACGCGCGCCTCGTCCTGCACGCGCGCGACGAGGCTCTTGCCGCCTCTGGGCACGATGATGTCGACCAGCCCCTGCGCGCGCAGCAGCGCGCCGACCGCGGCGCGGTCCTGCGTCGGAACCAGCTGCACCGCATCGGCGGGCAGGCCCACCGAGGCGAGCCCCGCGGCGAGCGCCGCATGGATCGCGCGATTGCTCTGCACCGCCTCGCTGCCGCCGCGCAGGATCACCGCATTGCCCGACATCAGGCCGAGGGCGGCGGCGTCGGCGGTGACGTTGGGGCGGCTCTCGTAGATGATGCCGACGACGCCGAGCGGCACGCGAACGCGGCTGAGTTCCATCCCGTTGGGCCGCGCCGCGCGGTCGATTTCCATGCCGACGGGGTCGGGCAGCGCCGCGACCGCCTCGACCGCGTCGGCGATTCCGCCGAGCCTTGCGTCGTCGAGCCGCAGCCGGTCGAGCATCGCCGCCGACAGGCCCGCCCCCTTGCCCGCCGCCATGTCGCGGCGGTTCGCGTCGAGGATCGCGTCGGCGCGCAGCCGCAATTGCGCCGCGGCGGCACGCAGCCCCGCAGCCTTGTCGGAGGTCGGTACCACCGCGAGGCGCTTCGCGGCGGCGCGCGCGCGCGCGCCCATGTCGGCGATCAGCGCGTCGGCATCGGGAACGGCGGACAGATGGGCCTTGGCGGTCATGCGGCGCCCCTATCATGCTTTGCGCCGGCGGCGAAAGTCCCCGTTGCGCCCGCGGCGCGCGCTGCTACCAAAGCGCAATGACAGGGGACATCGAAGGCATCGGCGCGGCGGTGACCGCGGGGCTGGCGGCGCGCGCGGTCGAGCCGGGGCATGGGCACAAGACGGCGCACGAGGGGCTGCGCTGCCTCAATTGCGGTACCAGTCTGCAAGGCTCGCACTGCCACCATTGCGGGCAGCGCGCCGATGTCCACCGCAGCTTCGGCGCGATCGGGCACGATCTCGTTCATGCGATCTTCCATTTCGAGGGCAAGATCTGGAACACCTTGCCTTTGCTCGCCTGCCGGCCGGGCGACCTGACGCGCCGCTATATCCACGGCGAGCGCGCGCGTTTCGTCTCGCCGCTCGCCTTGTTCCTGTTCGCGGTGTTCCTGACCTATGCGGTGCTCGCGATGGTCGGCAGCGGCGGCGGGCTCGGCGAGGGAATCGCCAGGGCCGCCGACGCGCAGACGCGCTCGAACGCGCTCGAGGCGAGCTTCGACGAGGAGATTGGGCGCGTCGACGCGCGGCTGGCGGCGAAGGACGTCACCGCCGAAGAGAAGAAAAGGCTGATCGAGGAGCGCGAGACGCTGGCAAAGGGCGCCGCCTATCTGGGCGTCGAGCCCAGGATGACCGACGCCGAGCGCGCCAAGGGACCGCCCGTGCTGGAGGATCCAAAAGATCAGCTGATGACGAGCGCCGATTTCCTGACACGGCTGAAGGTCGATACCGGGGTGCCCGCGATCGACAAGGGGCTGGCGAAGGCTTTGGCGAACCCGGCGCTGATCCTGTACAAGCTTCAGGCCAATGCCTATAAATTCGCCTGGGCGCTGATCCCCTTGTCGCTGCCCTTCATGTGGCTGCTCTATCCCTTCAGCCGGCGCTTCCACACCTATGATCATTTCGTCTTCGTTACTTACTCGATCTCGTTCATGCTGCTGCTGTTCGTCGCGGTGCGGCTGCTCAACCTGACCGTCGTGGGCGATGTCGCGACCTTCCTCGCGATGTTCTACGTGCCCTTTCACATGTACCGCCAGCTGCGCGGGGCCTATCGCTCATCGCGCTTCGGGGCGCTCGTGCGCGCGAGCCTGCTGCTCTTTTTCAGCCTGTGGGCGGTGATCACCTTCATGCTGCTGCTGCTTGCCCTGGGCACGATGGGGTAGCACCGAAACGTCACAAAGACCGGGCAGAGAACCGGCGCGTGTCACAGGGAGAATCGCGATGCACGAGCTTTGGGGCCAGATCGACCGCCGCCTGCTGATCAAGCTCGGCACCGCGGGGCTCGGCGCGCTGGCGCTGCCCGGCGCCGCGCATGCAATGATGGCGCAGGGCTTCACCCACGGCGTCGCGAGCGGCGAGCCGGGGGCGAACAGCGTGCTCCTGTGGACGCGCTACGCCGCAGCCTCGGATGCGCGCCTCACCGCCGAGGTCGCCGAGACTCCCGATTTCGCGAAGATCGTCGCGGGCGGCGCGGTGACCGCGCGCGGCGCGCGCGATCACACCGCCAGGATCACGGTCGACGGTCTCCAGCCCGGCCGCTGGTATTTCTACCGCTTCGTCGCCCCCGACGGGACGAAGTCGGTCACAGGCCGCACCCGCACGCTGCCCGAGGGGCCGACGAGCGCCTTCACCCTCGCGCTCTTTTCCTGCTCGAACCTGCCTTTCGGCTGGTTCAACGCTTATGCGCATGCGAACGCGCGGAGCGACATCGATCTCGTCGCGCATGTCGGCGACTATCTCTACGAATATCCGGTCGGCAATTATCCCTCGCGCGGGCAATTGCTGCCGGGGCGCGAGATCCAGCCGGCGCACGAGATCGTCGCGCTCGCCGACTATCGGCTGCGCTACGCCGCCTATCGCGCCGACCCCGACCTCCAGCGGCTGCACCAGCTGTTCCCGATGATCGCGCAGTGGGACGACCATGAATTCGCCAACGACGCGTGGAAGGGCGGCGCCGAGAATCACGACGAGGGCGAAGGCAATTGGACCGACCGCATGGCCGCCGCCGAGCGCGCCTACCGCGAATGGATGCCCGTCGCCGAGACGCGCTGGCGCGATTACCAGGTCGGCGACCTCGCGACGATCTTCCTGCCCGAAACGCGGGTCACCGGCCGCGACCGGCCGTTCGAATTCGACGAGATCGTCGCCGGCGGCGGCGATGCGACCGCGAAATTGAAGACCTTCGCCGAAGCCGCCTATCGCGACCCGGCGCGCCAGATGCTCGGCGCCGACCAGGAGAAATGGCTGTTCGACGGTTTCGCCGCGTCGGCCAAGGCGGGCACGCGCTGGCAGGTCTGCGCGCAGCAGGTGGTGATGGGCAGCGTGTTCACCCCGCCCGAATCGGCCAATTGGTTCGGCACCGACCTCTCCGAAAATATCCGCCGCCGCGTGGCGACCGCGCAGTCTGCCGCGAAGGCGGGACTGCCGCTCAACATGGACGCGTGGGACGGTTACCCCGCGGCGCGCGCGCGGCTGCTCGCCGCGGCGCAAAAGGCCGGTGCCGACCTCGTCACGCTGACCGGCGACACGCACAACGCCTGGGCCTATGACCTCAGCGAGGACGGGCGCCCCGCGGGGATCGAGATCGCGGGGCAGAGCGTGACCTCGCCCGGTTACGAAAGCTATACGCGCGGCATTTCGGACGAAACGCGCGTGCGCGCGATCCGCGGGGTGTCGCCGCAGCTCAAATGGGCGAACACGCAGGACCGTGGTTACGTCACTGTCGCGCTGACCCCCGACAAGGTCACCGCAAGCTGGCACCTGCTGGAGACGATCCGCGAGCACAGGCCGGCGATGAAGGCGACGCACAGCATGACCGCGATGCGCGGCAACCGGAAGTTCGACGCGGCCTAGCGCCAGCCTTCGAGGGTGTCAGGCCCTCCGTCAGCGCTTCGCGCTGCCACCTCCCCATGGCTTCGCCACAGGGAGGATGATGCTGTTCAGCCGTAAGGCGGCGCATCCTCGAACTCGCCGAACGAGGGATAGTCGTTCGCGACGCTGGCGGTGAAGTTCGGCGCGCGCTTTTCGAGGAAGCTCGTCACCCCTTCCACCGCGTCGGGGCTGCGCCCGCGCGCAAAGATCACGCGGCTGTCCCAGCGGTGCGCGTTCATCGGGTGCGGCGCGCCGAGCATGCGCCACATCATGTGGCGGGTCAGCGCGACCGACACCGGCGCGCTGTCGCCGGTCAGCTCGCGCGCCTTGGCGATCGCGGCGTCGACCAGCTCGCCGGGCGCATGCACCGACTGGACGAGGCCCTTGTCATGCGCCTCTGTTGCGGGAACCAGCCGCCCCGAATAGCACCAGTCGAGCGCGGTTTGTATGCCGACCAGGCGCGGCAGGAACCAGCTCGACGCCGCCTCGGGCACGATGCCGCGGCGCGCGAAGACGAAGCCGTAGCGCGCAGTGTCGCTGGCGAGGCGCGCGTCCATCGACAAGGTCATCGTCGCGCCGATGCCGACCGCGGCGCCGTTGATCGCGCCGAGCACCGGCTTCTTGCTCTCGAAGATGCGCATCGACACGCGCCCGCCGCCGTCGCGGATCAGCGGGTGCGACCAGTCGATCGTGCCGTCCTCGGCGACCGGGCTCGCCGCGACGCCCTCGGGCAGCAGCGCCGCCTTGTCGGTGCGCTTGTCGTAATCGAAGGTCGACCCGCCCGCGCTGAGGTCCGCGCCCGCGCAATAGGCGCGGTCGCCGTCGCCGGTGAACACCACCGCGCGCACGGCGTCGTCGGCGTCGCACTCGTCGAGCGCGGCGACGATCTCGGTCATCATCTGCGTGGTGAAGGCGTTCATCTTTCCGGGCCGGTACAGGGTCAGCAGCGCGATGCCCTCGTGGCGGTCGAGGCGAATCTCTTCGAAGCTCATGTCTCTCTCTCCTTGTGGTTGCCGCCAGGGTTGCAAGGGATGTCGGCGAAGGCAAGCTCTAGTTTACGTAAGCGTAAAGATGTAGATCCTCTTCTCCCTCTCCCGTTGGGAGAGGGTTGCGCAGCCTTGCCGGCTTGCCGGCTAGGCGAAGCTGGGTGAGGGGCGCGGCGTCGATTGTCCAGCGAGCGGCGCACCCCTCATCCAGCTTCGACTAGGCGCTTCGCGCCAAGTCTGCGCAACCTTCTCCCGACGGGAGAAGGGGTCTTTAACCCCGGGGATGACGCGCCCCCCCTTTACCGCTATAGGCGCCCCGAACCGCCCCGGCGCCGCGCCTCTTTTGAGTCGTATTCGCCGGGGCCAGTCATTTGGACGTCAAGGAAAGCATGTGCCCATGGCCCGTCGCCGCCAGATCTACGAAGGCAAAGCCAAGATCCTCTACGAAGGCCCCGAACCGGGCACGCTGATCCAGTATTTCAAGGACGATGCGACCGCGTTCAACGCCCAGAAAAAGGGCACGATCAGCGGCAAGGGCGTGCTCAACAACCGCATTTCGGAGCATGTCTTCACCCTGCTCGGCAATATCGGCGTGCCGACGCACTTCATCCGCCGCCTCAACATGCGCGAGCAGCTGATCCGCCAGGTCGAGATCGTGCCGATCGAGGTCATCGTGCGCAACGTCGCGGCGGGCACGCTGTCGAAGCGGCTCGGCATCGAGGAGGGGACGCAGCTCCCCCGCACGCTGATCGAATATTGCTACAAGGACGACGCGCTCGGCGATCCGCTGGTCGCCGAGGAGCATATCGCCTGCTTCAACTGGTGCAGCCAGGACGAACTCCACGACATCCAGGACATGGCGATCCGCATCAACGACTTCATGTCGGGCATGTTCGCCGCGGTCGGCATTCGCCTGGTCGACTTCAAGCTCGAGTTCGGCCGCCTCTATGAGGGCGATTTCAGCCGCATCATCCTGGCCGACGAGATCAGCCCCGACGGCTGCCGCCTGTGGGACATGACCACCAACGAAAAGCTCGACAAGGACCGTTTCCGCCGCGACCTCGGCGGCGAAGTCGAAGCCTATCAGGAAGTCGCGCGGCGGCTGGGCCTGCTGCCCGAGGGCGGCGACCATGCGGTGCTCGACCTCGAAAGCCACCGGAAGAAAAAGGGCAGCTGAGGCGCGGGGCGAATGATGGCGTCATGACCCGCTTCGCGGCGCCGGTTCGCCGTCATTTCACGGCGGTCGGGCGTTTTTCGGGCTGGAAGACGACCTTTTTGCACAGCGCGTCGGCCTGATCCTCGTCCTCCTTGCTGAAAGGCAGGCCAGCGCAAGCCGTTTGCGCGATGCGAAGCACGGCGTGCAGGCTGCCGACATCGACCTTCTTGAACTCGGTCGGCGCGATCTCGTCCTCGCCGGCGAAAAAGCTGTCATGGGGCAAGCCCAGACATTCGGTCGCGATCCAGACGGTCAACGCGTCTTCCGATGCCGCCTTGCTGACGCCGCTTTTGCACACGTCGTTGGCGACGACCGTTTCCAGCCCGCTCCGATAGGGAGCGGCGCCCCAGTGGAGACCGGTGGCGACATCCCGAAATGCTTCGACGCTGTTCCAAAGCGCCGAAAGCAGGCTGCCCTTGCTGAGATCGTTCAGGAAGTCGCGCGCTTCCTGCGTCGGCAGAGCCGCGACGACGACGCGGACGACGCGATACTCGATCTGCGGCATGTCGCTTTCGAAGTTGACGTAAAATCCCGCACACTGCGAGAAGTCCTTGCCAGCGGCCTCGCCCTTGGCCTTGCACGGATCCACGCCGCCGATCGGATAAATATTTGCCGCGGCATAATTGATGTCCTTCGCGGCAGCCGCCAAATAACCGGCGAACGCCAGCGCTTCCTCGCCATGGCCGACGGTCTTTTTTCCGATCTGGGCCCCGACTGCGAGCATGATCGTGGCCCTAAGTAGCTGAAATTGCTTAGATCGTGAGGCGTCGAACGTCCGCTTGTCAAGAAGATAGCCTGAATATCCGCCGGGATGACGAACTTCTCTCGTAATCGCCGTGCATCCCGATAACATCGACAAGGCAAGTAGAGAGCCCAGAAATTTCTTCATGAATGATCCCCCGACTGTTCCCGAGGGGTTATGATAAGATACGCTTCCTTGATCTACCCAAAACTATTCGGGGTGTTCAAATATTTATGCTCGTCGGGATCAGGCTTGGCTGCAGATAGGTGTAGGGCTGCATCCGTTCGGCGTTGCGCGCCACGATCGCGGCCTCGACCCCTGCCAGCGCCGCCTGGAAGCTCGGCAGCGGGCCGCCCGCGGCGGTGATCGCCGGGTCCTGGAACCACAGGGGATAGGGGAAGGCGTTGCTGCGATAGTCGCCGAGCGGGCGGTAATAGAGCGACCCGAGCAGCTCGAGCGTGTTCAGCTGCTCCAGCGCGAGCGCCATCGGCGGCATCGTGGCGAGCCACTCGGTTTTCGTCTGCCCGGCCTGCTGGGTCGGCGGCGCCTGCCACGCGGCGCCGGTGACCGCGGGGGCGAAGGCCATGATGCTCTTCTGCGGGAAATTGACCGCGGCGTGCTGCGCGCTCGCGGTGAACATCAGCATCGTGCAGATGTCGACCAGCTGCGCGCGCGTCGTGATCGTGCGGAACCCCTGGATCTTGGCCTCGCCCGCGAGCGTCGTCGTCCAGGCCGCGAGCTCGGTGTCGCCGGTGACATCGGCGTCGCTCGTATAATAATGCTCGACATAGGCCTGGGCCCAGCCGTGGATTGCGCCCCACACCAGCAAGGCATCGTCGCGGTACGGATAGTCGGTCAGCATCGAGCCCTGGCCGACGCCGCGCGCCTCGAGGTCGGCGGGCAGCATCTTGCCGTAGAAGTCGAACGCCAGCCGGTCGTCGACCGCGGCGAGCTGGCTCGTGGTGATCGTGCCTGCGAAAATATGGTCGATCGGCCCGCCCGCGGCAATCAGCGAGGTCGCCGCCTGATTGTTGATGAAGAGCGTTCCTTCGAAATGCGGGACGAGCAGCGCCCACAGCGGGTGCACTTCGGCGAGGTGGCGGTGGGTCGCGACGGCAAAGGCCTCCATGACGAGGTGGGTGCGCGCCAAGTGGGTGAACAGTTCGTGATAATTGCCGTCGGCGACCTGCACCACCAGCTTCGCCAGCTGCCAGCCCCATTGCGCGTCGGCGGCGACCGACGGCGTGAAGATCGGGTTGCTCGCCGGATCCTGTCCGCACTGGATCGCGACGGGAACCAGCGACGCGCCGCCCGGCGGCACCGCGAACAGCGCCATCGGCAGAGCCACATATTTCTGCGCGGTGCCATAGGTGCCCGCGGTCAGCACAGCCAGCTCCCGATAGTCGAGCATGAACAGCCGCCCGTCGGCGAGCGCGGCGGCCAGCGTGTCGCCGTTCACCACCGCGGCATATTGCGCCTCGGTGATCGGGAAATTGGCGGGCACCGCGGCGATCGCGGCGATCAGCATGTTGTTCGGCCCCGCGACGCGCAGCCGTGCGAACGCGTCGTCTTCCTGGAAGATATAGGCGATGCCGGGGACGGGCAGCGTGTCGAACAAGGCGCGATAGGCGTCGATCGTGCGCGGCGCGCTGCTGCCGAGCCCCGCGGCCTCGGCGTCGCTCACTGCGATCATGTCCTTCAGCGTGTCCCGATAGCCGTTGAGCAAGGCGACATGCATGTCGTGCTCGGCGGCCTCGACGGCGGCCTCCACGTCGCCGATGACGCGCGCGAAGATATTGCCGCCTTGGTGCACGCCGTGGTCCAGGGCGATCTTCGCGGTCGAAGCTTCGATCGCGTCGCACTGCGCGAGCGCCGCCTCATAGTCGGCGCGCGGTGCGTCGAGCTCGCCCTTGTCGACCCCGCCGATCTTCACCGCCAGCGCGTTGCGCGCGATGCCGAGCAGGATACCCACCAGCGCGATGCCCCAGGGGATGGTGGGCTCGTTGCTCGTCGGCACCGTCGCGGCGAGCGGCACGCCGGGCAGCGTCGGAATCTCGGTCGACCAGGTATAGACGGTCTGCGTCGCGGCCAGCTGCGCGGCGCGCGCGGCCTGCTGTGCCGGCGTGTCGTTCTGCGGCAGCGAAGGGCTGGCCGACGGCATGGCGGGACGTGCGGCGGGCGTCGATGCGCCGGCGTTCGGCATGGACTCGAAAGACATGATGGGGCTCCTTGGACCGGTGCGGCAGGACAAGGCCCCGGGGCTCGCACAACATGGTTAATATTTTGGGCCCACGGCCTTTGGGACTTGCCCCTATCGCGGTGAAAAGCCGCATTTCTGTTCCTTAACCCTTGTTTTACTTGGGCTTGCTACCCAGCGGTCATGACGGGGGTCCATCATTGGCTACGGACGCGGGTGTTCCCGCCGGTTCCGGACGCGATCCGCGACGATGTCGCACTCCTCCGCGCGCATCGCGTCGAGACCTTGACCCCGATGCTGTTCCTGACCCTCGCGGCGACGACCCCGACTGCCATCTATGCCGGGGTGGCGACGGTGCACCCCGTCGTCCGCATCGGCTTCCCGGTAACGCTGGCAGTGGTTTGCCTGCTCGGCTTCCTGATCCTGTGGCGGAGCCGCGGCCGCCGGATGAGCGTACGCCGCGCGCGGCGCGTCATCGTCGAATCGACCTGGCTGTCGGGCACGATGGGGCTGATGTGCAGCAGCTGGACGGTGATCAACTGGCTCGCCGCGCCGCCCGAGGCGCACAGCTATTATGCGATGATCATGGCGATGGGTTCGCTCGCGACGGCATATTGCCTGTCGGCGATCCGTTTCGCGACCTTCGTCAATCTCGGCATCGGGCTTGTGCCCGTGATGCTGCTGATGCTCACCTCGGGCAACCCGCCCGAGATCGCGGCGGGGACCAGTCTGTTCGTCGCCACCGCCTTCCTGCTGCGCATGATCGTCCAGCAGCACGGCCAGCTCGTCGACCTGCTCCAGCTGCAGCAGCAGATGCGCAACCTCGCGCACACCGACGCACTCACGGGCCTGTGGAACCGCCGCGAGCTCGACGCGCGGCTCGACCAGGAGATCGCTGCGGCGAGCCCGGGCGCGCATTTCGCGATCGCGCTGCTCGATCTCGACGGCTTCAAGCCGGTCAACGACCGTTATGGCCATGGCGTCGGCGATGCCCTGCTCTGCGAAGTCGCCGCGCGGCTCCGCCACGCCTGCGGCGACCATGCGATGGTCGCGCGACAGGGCGGCGACGAATTCGCGATCCTCGTTCCCGCGGGTTCGCCTTTGCTCGAAACCGCGCTCGCCGACCACCTGCTCGCCGAGCTTGCCGCGCCCTACCGCATCGACGGCGCGGTGATCCATGTCGGCGCCAGCGTCGGCGTCGCGCGCTGGCCCGCGGACGGCGGCAGCGCCAAGAAATTGTTCGAGGTCGCCGACCGCGCGGTCTACGCCGCCAAGGCCGCCGACCGCGCCCCCATGTCGTCCGTCGAAAGCGTCGTGCAGGTCGGATGAGCGCGGCTTGACCCCCTGCCGGGTCAGGGGCACACTTTGGCCATGACCTTTCGTTCCCTTCGCGCTTCGTCAGCGCTGTCGTCCCTTGTTCTCGCCGCCGCTCTCGCCCTCGCCGGACCCGCGCCGCTCGCTGCGCGCGAGCCGGTTGCCGCGCCGGCAGCTGCCCCGACCAACCCCCAGACCGACGCCGCCAGGGCGTGGAACTTCGCCGCCAGCGATATCCCGGTCGATCCCAATATCGT
The DNA here is from genome assembly GCA_005503165.1 of Sphingomonadaceae bacterium 3R27E2-A. Lineage (GTDB taxonomy): Bacteria > Pseudomonadota > Alphaproteobacteria > Sphingomonadales > Sphingomonadaceae > Sphingopyxis. Next base: position 73,970 of record SCNT01000013.1, on the reverse strand, counting down.
CTTCGGCGTGCTCCCCAACGGGATGAAATATGCGCTGATGAAGAACGCCACGCCCAGGGACAGCGTGTCGCTGCGCATGCGCTTCGACGTCGGCAGCTTCGCCGAGGCCGACGACCAGCGCGGGCTTGCGCATTTCCTCGAGCATATGGCGTTCAACGGGTCGAAGGGCGTGCCCGAGGGCGAGATGATCAAGCTTCTCGAGCGCAAGGGGCTCGCCTTCGGCGCCGACACCAACGCCTCGACGGGTTTCGACCAGACGGTGTACCAGCTCGACCTGCCCAACGCCTCGGACGATCTGATCGACACCGGCCTCATGCTGATGCGCGAGACGGCGAGCGAACTCACCATCGACCCCGCCGCGGTCGACCGCGAGCGCGGGATCATCCTGTCCGAACGCCGCGCGCGCGACACCTATCAGCTGCGCAGCCTGATCGACCAGCTCGATTTCCAGATGAAGGGGATGAGCGCGCCGAACCGCATTCCGGTCGGCACGGTCGAGGTGATCCAGTCGGCCCCCGCGGCGCGGATCCGCGACCTTTATGACCGCTATTACCGCCCCGAGCGCGCGACTTTGGTCATGGTCGGCGACTTCGACCCCGCGGCGGTCGAGGCGAAGGTCAAGGCGCGCTTCGCCGACTGGCGGGGGCGCGGCCCCGCTGGCGCCGACCCCGACCTCGGCACGATCGACTATGACCGGGCGTCGGCCGCCGACGACTTCGTCGATCCCGCGATCGCCGACAGCGTGACTATCACCGCCTTCAAACCCTGGGTGAAATTGCCCGACACGCAGGCCAGGCGCGCCAGGGATCTCGCCGAGGGCATCGGCGAAGCGATCGTCTCGCGCCGCCTCGCCAAGCTCGCGCTCGCCGAGGATTCGCCGATCCTGAACGGCTATTTCGGCGACACCAACGGCTGGGACGTCTTCGACCAGGTCACGATCGGCGCGACGGCGAAGGAAGGCGCGTGGCGCGAGGCGCAGGCGCTGATCGAACAGGAGTGGCGCCGCGCCGCCCTGCACGGCTTCACCCAGGCCGAGGTCGACGAACAGCTCGCCAACCGCCGCACCGCGCTCAGGAACGCCGTCGCCGGCGTCGACACGCGGCGCAGCGAGAATCTGGCGAACACGCTCGTCCAGGCGGCGAAGGGCGACTTCGTCGTCAACCGCCCCGAAACCGCGCAGGCGCAGTTCGACGCCGTCGCGCCCTCGCTCGACGCTGCGAGCGTCAGCGCCGCGTTCAAGGCGCGCATGCAGGGCTATGGCGCGCCGCTCGTCCGCGTGACCTCGAAAACCCCGATTGCGGGCGGCACCGGCGCGATCCTCGCCGCGCTCCAGGCCTCGCAGCAGGTCGCGGTCGCGGCGCCCGCCGAGGGGGCGAGCACCGCCTTCGCCTACACCGACTTCGGCGCGCCCGGCACGATCGTCGGCGACACGCGGATCGAGGATCTGGGCATCCGCCGCATCCGCTTCGCGAACAATGTCATGCTCAACATCAAGAAGACCGATTTCCAGAAGGATGTCGTCTATCTTTCGCTGCGCATCGACGGCGGCAACCTGCTCGCGACCAGGGAAGACCCGACGCGCGTCGCGCTCGCGGGATCGATCAGCCTCGGCGGGCTGGAGGCGCACAGCCGCGACGAGCTCAGCACCATCCTCGCCGGGCGCACCGTCGGCAGCAGCGTCGGCAGCGCGACCGACAGCTTCGGCGGCACCGCGCGCACCTCGCCCGAGGATTTCCAGCTGCAGGCGCAACTGATGGCCGCCTATCTCACGCACCCCGGCTACCGCGCCGACGGGCTCGCGCTGATCCGCCGCTTCCTGCCGCAGCAATATGCCGCGAACGACGCGACCCCGGCGGCGGTGATCGCGCGCGACGCGGGCGGTATCCTTGCGAACAATGACCCGCGTGCGACCACCCCGCCGCTCGCCACGATGCTGAAGCTCGACTGGGCGGGGCTCAAACCCGCGGTCGCCGACAGCTTCGCGCATGGCGCGATCGAGATCGGCGTGGTCGGCGACATCGACGAAGATGCGGCGATCGCGGCGATCCGGTCGACCTTCGGCGCGCTGCCCGAGCGCCGTGCCGCCTTTGACCCGCGCCCCGAGGCGCGCATCCGCGAATATGCGAGGGACCGCAGCGAACGCACCCTAATCCACAAGGGTCCCGCCGAGCAGGCGGAACTGCGCGTCTATTGGCCCGCGCGCGACGACAGCGATTTGGGCGAGGCGATGCGGCTGCAACTGCTGTCGCGCGTGATGCAGCTGATGCTGACCGAGGAATTGCGCGAGAAGCTCGGCGAAAGCTACAGCCCCGGCGCGGGCGCCAGCCTGTCCGATGATTTCCCCGGCTACGGCCATCTCTTCGCCGCCAGCAATGTCGACTACAAGGACCTCGCGACGACGCGCGCCGCGATCCTGGGAATTGCCAAGGCGCTGCGCGACACGCCGGTCGACGCCGACCTCTTGGACCGCGCGCGCAAGCCGATGCTCGAGTCGATGACCAAGGCGCGGCGCGAGAATGCCTATTGGCTGCCTTATGTGGGCGCCGCAACAAGCAAGGAAGCACGCCTCGACCGCAGCCGCAACAGCTTGGCCGAGGTGGAAGCGGCGACGCCGGCCGAGCTGCAAGCGCTCGCCAGACGCTATCTCGCCGACGACAAGGCGCTGGTGATCAAGGCCGTGAGCGACAAGGCCGGGACGGGGAGCTGAGGGCCGCTTGCGGGCGGAAGCGGACATAATAATCCTCCCTGTCGCGAAGCGATGGGGAGGGGGACCATGCGAAGCATGGTGGAGGGGCGGCGGCCTTGGACCGACGTTTCGGGCCTCGGCCCCTCCACCGCCCTTCGGGCGGTCCCCCTCCCCACGGCTTCGCCGCAGGGAGGATTAGGATGGTCCGCTCACCACGCCGCCGCCGCGGCGGCGCTGCCGCAGCGGAGCCTAGGCCAGCCCCGCCATCCGCAGGCGCGCCTTCATGGCGTCGACGAACAGCCGCACCGATGGCAGCGCCGCGCGCGACGGCTCGAAGAGCAGGTGCACCGGCAGCGCGGGCGGCTGCTGGGGCCCCAGCAGCGAGATCAGCCGTCCGGCGTCGACCGCATCGGCAACCTGGTAGCTCAGCAGATTGGCGATTCCCACCCCCGCCTCGGCTGCCGCCATCGCACCATCGACGGTGTTGACGACCAGCCGCGGCCGCGCCTCGAGCTTATGCCGCGTCGCCGCGAAATGCCACTCGTTCCCGGCGCGCGGGCCGTCCATCGCGATCAGCGCATGATCGGCAAGCTCGCGCACCGCCTCAGGCGCGCCGTGCCGCGCCAGATAGGCGGGGCTCGCGACCAGCATCTGGCGCACCGCGCCGATACGCACCGCCTTCAGCGCCGAATCGGCGAGCGGCCCGATGCGCAGCGCCACGTCGATCCCCTCCTCGACGATACGGACATTGCGGTCGACCAGCATCATCCGCGCGGTTAGCCCGCGATGTTCGGCGAGCAGCGCGCTCACCACCGGCAAGACGTGCAGCCGCCCGAACATCACCGGCGCGGTCAGATAGAGCAGCCCGCGCGGCTCGGCGGCGGCGCCGCGCAACGCCCGCTCGGCGCCCGCGAGATCGGCGAGGATGCGCCGCGCCTCGCCGAGGAAGGCCGCCCCCGCATCGGTCAGCACCACCGCGCGCGTCGACCGATGGAAGAGGCGGGCGCCCAATCTCTCCTCGAGCGCGGCGATCCCTCGCGTCACCGCGGGCGGCGAGCTGCCGATCTTGCGCGCCGCCGCCGCAAAACCGCCCTCGCTCGCCACCGCCACGAACATTTCGAGCGTCAGCAACCGGTCCATCGACTATTCCACTTTTCGGAATGAAGTCCTGCTTCCTTCGACGATTATCACATCGCAGACAATGACCTAAATCGGGTCGGACAGGAGCCGACCCATAGTCCTCGTCACCCTGAACGTGTTTCAGGATCTCTGGCCTGCCCCTTCCCGAGCGCAGCGCCGGAGGAGAGCGTCGGCCACGGATGCTGAATCAAGTCGGCATTACGATTGTGGAGGAAATGCCATGGCACGGAATTACCGGACCACGCTCTTCAACGAAGACGTTCGGCGCCTGCAGGAAATCCACGGCTCGCGGGCCTCCTATGCCAGGCTCGACGCAGGGGCCGACGGCGCGCCCGACCTGCTCACCCCGAAGGAGACCGGGTACATCGCGTTGCGGGACAGCTTCTATATGGTCAGCGTCAGCGCCGACGGCTGGCCCTATGTGCAGCATCGCGGCGGCCCGGCGGGCTTCCTGCGGCACATCGACGGCAACCGCATCGGCTTCGCCGACTATCGCGGCAACAAGCAATATATCAGCACCGCGAACCTGATGCGCGACGACCGCGTTTCGCTGTTCCTGATGGATTATCCGAACAGGGAGCGGCTGAAGCTGCTCGGCCATGCCCGCAGCATCGAGCGCGAGGACGATCCCGAGCTCGTCGCCTCGCTGATGCCCGAGGGCTATCGCGCGGTGCCCGAGCGCGCCTTCCTGATCGATGTGATCGGCTGGGAATGGAATTGCTCGCAGCACATCACCCCGCGCTTCACCGAGACCGAAATGTCGGCGGCGATCAAGCCGATGGCGGCCGAACTCAATCAGCTTCGCGCCGAAATCGCCGCGCTTCGTGCAGAGAAGGAAGAAAAATGACGACAAGCTGGACTCAAGGTGCCCACCATATCGGCCTCGCCGTGCGCGACGTCGCCGAGGCGCGCGACTTTTTCGTCGACGCATTGGGCTACAGCGTCGCCGCCGAGCGCCCCGACTATCCGGCGATCTTCGTGACCGACGGCTCGACCCTGCTCACCCTGTGGCAGGTCGCCGAGCCCACGCGCGCCACCCCCTTCGACCGCCGCGCCAATGTCGGGCTCCACCATCTCGCGCTCCGCGTCGCCGACCTCGATGCGCTGCGCATCGTCTTCGCGCGCGTACAGGGTCATCCCGGCGCCCGGATCGAATTCGATCCCGAACCGATCCGCGAAGGTTCGACGACGCATCATTTCATTTGCGCTATGCCCGGCGGCATTCGCATCGAATTCGCCACGCCTTTTTCCTGAGGAGCGCGTCCATGCCCACTGTGAATATCAAGATCACCCGCGAGGGCGCGACGCCCGAGCAGAAGGCCGAGCTGATCGGCGGGGTCACCGCGCTGCTCCAGCGCGTGCTCGGCAAGAATCCCGCGACCACGGTGGTCACGATCGACGAGGTCGATTGCGAAAACTGGGGCGTCGGCGGGCTGCCCGTGCTCGACTATCGTGCGCAGCAAGCCGCCGCGGCGAAGGAGGCCGAACGATGACTGCCCCCGGCGCCGCCCCCGCCTACGCGCTGATCATGCTGCTCACCGGCATCGGCATCCCGATCCTCGCGGCGCTCAACGGCGGGCTCGGCGCGCGGCTCGGCAGCCCGATGGCGGCGTCGATGATCCTCTTCGGCCTCGCCTTCCTGATCGCCGCAGCGGGCGCCTTGCTCACCGGCTCGGTCGGCCAGATCCGCTTTACCGGCGACATCCCGCCGCAATTCTACTTCGGCGGGCTGTTCGTTGCTTTCTACGTCATCGCGGTGACCTTCATCGCCCCCAAATTCGGAGTCGGCAACGCGATCTTCTTCGTGCTCGTCGGCCAGCTGATCAGCGCCGCGACGATCGACCATTTCGGCCTGTTCGGCGCGATGCGCTCGGCGATCGACATGAAGCGCGTCGCGGGGATCGGACTGATGATCGCGGGCGTGTATCTGGCGCGGCGTACCGGCTAGCGCCGCCGGAAGATCCGGCCCTAGCTTCTCCCCGGCCCCCGAGCGGGCTTCGCCGCGCCGGTCTTGAACCGGTGCGGCAGATAGGGGGAAGCCGGAAACGGCAGGTCGGCATTCGCGCGATCTGCCCATCGCCGCGCCGGGGGGATCGAATTACCCGGGCTCGTCCATCCGCGCGCGGTGGTATCGTATTCGCGTGACGATCGCCCACAGCAATATCGCCCAGCCGATCGCGAGCATGATCCAGCCCCAGCTCGCGGTCGCGAGCGGTCCGAGCACCAGCGGCCCGCCGCTCTGCGGCCAGGCCCAGAGCCCGAGCGAAGCAAAGACGCACAGCAGCCCCAGGGTCCGCGGCCAGCGCGCCACCCCGCGGAGTTCCTTGCGATAGGCGGCGCGCGCGTCGGCATCGGTCAGGTCGGGTCGGCTCATGGGGGAATGCCTCGCACATCGGGGCGGCGACGCCAAGCGGGTTTAGCCAAGGTTGCTTCGGGGTGGGAGGCGGACGATCCCAAATCCTCCCCGCAAGCGGGGAGGTGGCAGCGCGAAGCGCTGACGGAGGGGGCTCTCGGTCTCCTGCACCGCTTCAGGCCGATAGCCCCCTCCACCGCCTTCGGCGGTCCCCCTCCCCGCAAGCGGGGAGGATCTGAATGTCCGTAACCGCGCGAAAGCGGCCCTTCCGCCCCCCGCTAACCCCCCGGTAAACTCTCCCCGCTATCCTCACCGCTCCACAGGGGAGGACAGCATGTTCCAGCCGGCCCATCAGGCCTTCGACGCCGTGGCGCCCGCGCGCGAAGCGCCGCTTGCCGAGATCCTCGGCGCCTTCTCCTATGCGCTCGACCTGACCGAGGGGCAGCCCGCGGGGCACAGCGTGCGTGCCGCGTGGATCGGCACTTACGTGGGCCTCGCCGCGGGGCTCGAGGGCGCCGAGCTTGCCGACTGCCTCTATGCCGTGCTGCTCAAGGACCTCGGCTGCTCGAGTAACGCCGCGCGCGTCGCCGAGCTCTTCCTCGGCGACGACCGCAGCCTCAAGCAGGGTTTCAAACTGATCGGCCCCGACGTCACCGACTTCCTTGCCTTCGTCGAGGCCGAGGTCGGCGCCAAGGAGGAAGAAGCCGCGCGCCGCGAGGCCCGCGACCATCTGCTCGCGGGCGCTGCGCCGATCCTGACCGGCTTCATCGAGACGCGCTGTACGCAGGGTGCGACCATCGCGAAAAGGCTGCGCTTCTCGGACCGCGTCGCGGGCGGCATCGCCGCGCTCGACGAGCATTGGGACGGCGGCGGCCTGCCGCGCGGCCTGTCGGGCCACGCCATCCCGCTGCTCGCGCGCATCGCGCTGCTCGCGCAGGTCGCCGACGTGTTTTTCATGGCGGGCGGCCCCGAACGCGCGCTCGCCGAGGTGCAGGCGCGCAGCGGGACCTGGCTCGACCCCGAACTCGCCGCGATCTTCGCCGAACTCGCCAGCGACCCCGGCTTCTGGGCCGAGCTTTCGGCCCCCGGCATCGACGACCGCCTCTTCGCACTCGCCCCCGCGCAGGCGCGGATCATGGTCGACGAGGCGTATCTCGACGACATCGCGATCGCCTTCGGTCAGGTCATCGACGCCAAAAGCCCTTACACAGGCGGCCACAGCGAGCGCGTCGCGCTGCTCACCGACCGCGTCGGTGCCAAGCTGGCCATCGCCGCGCCCGAGCGCCGCCGCCTCGTGCGCGCGGCAATGCTCCACGACATCGGCAAACTGGGGGTCAGCAACCGCATCCTCGACAAGCCCGGCCGGCTGACCCCCGGCGAATGGGCGGTGATGCAGAGCCACGCCCAGATCACCACCGACATCCTCTCGCGCATTTCGGTGATGCGCGACATGGCGCTGATCGCGGGTTCGCACCACGAACGGCTCGACGGCACCGGCTATCCGCTGGGGCTCGACGAGACGAGCATATCGATGGAGACGCGGATCATCTCGGTCGCCGATTTCTTCGACGCGCTCACCGCCGACCGCCCCTATCGCGCCGCGATGCCGGTGGATCAGGCGCTGTCGATCATGGCGTGCGAGGTCGGCGACGCGATCGACGGCGACTGCTACGACGCGCTCGAGGAAATCGTGGCGGAGGGCCTGCCCGAGGCGCCGCTGCCCGCGATGCCGGATATGCTGGCGAGGTAGGGCGCGCGCGTTTTTTGCGACGGCTTCGGGGTGGTGGTTTGCCCTTACGTGCTCCCCCGTGCTCCCCGGCGAAAGCCGGGGCCCATGAGGTAGAGGATAGAGCGCGCAATCTGGGCCCCGGCTTTCGCCGGGGAGCACGAGCTACGCGTTTCTCAACCTACGTCACCCCGGGCTTGATCCGGGATGACGATTGGAGAATGACCGCAATCGCCCGAAAGCCGCCGAATCGCGCTGCGCGAATAGCGTATATCCTGCGGTAGATCCGCCGCGCTAGCCCGCCACGATCCGCACCGGCATATGCACGAAGCCGTGCAGGAACGGGCTCGCCAGCCGTTCGACTTCGCCCGCGGGCTCGATCCTTATCCCGCGCGCGACGATCTCCTCGATCAGCGTGCAGAGCTGGATCTCGGCGAGCCGCGCGCCGACGCAGCGGTGGATGCCGTGCCCGAAGGCGACGTGCCGCCGCGCATTCGCCCGCCCGACGTCGAAGACCTCGGCGTCGGGAAACACGCTCTCGTCGCGGTTCGCCGAAATATACCAGAGGATGACCTTCTCGCCCGCGCGGAGCTGTTGCCCGCCGAGCTCGACGTCGCGCGTGCAGGTGCGCCGCATATGCGTCACCGGCGACTGCCAGCGGATGATCTCCTGCGCCGCATTGGGAATCAGCGAGGGGTCGGCGCGCATCCGCTCGAGCTCGCCCGGATAGAGATGCAGCGCCTCGACCAGCCCGCTCATCGAATTGCGCGTCGTGTCGTTGCCCCCGACGATCAGCAGCGCGATATTCGCCAGCCGCTCCATCGGATTGAGGTTCCCCATCGCTTCGCTGTGCACCATGCGCGAGAGCAGGTCGTCGGTCGGCGGCATCGCCTTGCGCCTGGCGAGTTCGGCGTCGAAGCGCGCGAGCATCGCCTGCATCTCGGCCATCCACGCCGCGCGATATTCCTCGCTCGCGGTCTCGGGCGAGACATTGCCGCCATAGTCCGACCAGCGCTTTAGGTCGTGGCGCTCCTCCCACGGGAAATCGAACAGGATGCACAGCATGCCGATCGTCAGCGGCACCGACACGGACTCGACCCAGTCGAATGTCTGACCGACCGGCAGGCAATCGAACAATTCGCGCGTCCGCTGGCGCACCACCTTCTCGCGCTCGGCCATCTGGCTGGGGTTGAAGGCGGGGGCGATCACCTTGCGCTGCGCGGTGTGCACCGGCGGGTCGGCGGCGATGAAGTTCGGCAGGTTCGACTGCGGCGGCGGGTCGGCGATGACGATATTGCCATTCTCCCACGACGAGGAGAAGGTCGCGGGATCGAGCTCGACCTGCTGGATCAAGGCATGCGTCGCGACCGACCAGTAACCGCCATAGGGGCTCTCGGGGCACCAGCTCACCGGCATCTCGGCGCGCAGCCGCGCAAAGGGCTCGCGCCAGCGATCCTCGGTATAAAGCGCGATGTCGCTGACATCGACCGGCGCGATCGCGCGCGCCTCTTCGAGCGCCGAAGCCATGTCTCTCTCCCGCCGCCCGCGCTTCCGCGGGTCTTGCGGCGCGACTATGCCATGCTTGCCGAGCGTGTCCAGCGTGCGGATCAGTCAGGCGGCAGCTCCGGCCCGGCGAACGTGGGGAAGGCGGGCGGTTTCTGCCGTTTAATCCTCCCTGCGGCGAAGCCGTGGGGAGGGGGACCGCCGCGAAGCGGTGGTGGAGGGGCGGCGGCCCGAAACCGACGCTCAAGGTCTCGGCCCCTCCACCATGCTTCGCATGGTCCCCCTCCCCATCGCTTCGCGACAGGGAGGATTATTACGTTCGCTTCCCGCCCCAATGCCGCCACGGGGCTGCCGCTAAACCCGCCCCGGGGCCATCGCGCGCAGGAAATTCTCCACCGCGACGAAGATCAGCTCGCGCGCGTCGCTGCCCAGCATTTCGCTCGTCAGCCAGTCGAAGCGCGCGCGGTCGCGGCGTGCGGCGGCGCCCACCATCGCCGCGAGCAGGCTTTCATCGAAGCTCGCGCGGGGGCAGCAGGGCGGGGCGACCGCGAAAGGGTCGGGCCAGCAATGGCCGATCGCCTCGACCACCAGCCGATAGCGCCGCGCGGCGAGGACATTGCCCCAGCGGCGTTCGAGTTCGGGCATCGGGTCGCGCTCGCCGCGGCGACAGAGGATGCAGTAGCGCAGCGCCAGCACCGTCTGCGCGGCGTCGACGGAGAGGTCGCGGATCAGCGGCTGTTCGGTGAGCCTGCGGATCAGGCCGGTCGATTCCATGGGGGGCGTCCCTTTCCCTTGCGGCCTGGCCGATTGGCGCAGTCCCGGGCCGGGGGCCTTAAAAAAGCCGCCGGCCGCTGCGAGGTGCAGCGGCCGGCAGGAGGGGACTGCCCAATCTTGCTATTGCGAGGTATTCGCAAATACAAGCGAAAAGATGAGATCGGTGTTTCTTTTGCAAGGTCGGGGCAGGAAATGTCGGCTTTCGGGCGTTACCGGACATTCAGATCCTCCCCGCTTGCGCGGAGGGGGACTGCCGCCACAGGCGGCGGTGGAGGGGGCTATCGGCCTGACGCGCCGCTCAAGGCCGCCACCCCCTCCGTCAGCGCTTCGCGCTGCCACCTTGTATCTTGATGATGGTGCATGAGGGCGTTTGCGGGAGGGTCCGCTAGTCCCCCCGATCATTTATTTTGCGTTCATGCGCGCTGTGGCTATACCGCGCGCATGACTCAGCGTCCCACCCTGCGCGCCTCGACGCGCCTGCTCGCCGCCGCCCTCGTGATCACCCCCCTGCTCGCCGCCTGCGGCGGGGGCAGCGGCGTCAAAAAGGACACGCGCTATGTCGCGCGCGACGTGAGCACGCTGTACCGCGCGGCGCAGGACCGGCTCGACCGCCAGCAATATGGCCTCGCCGCCGCGTTGTTCGACGAGGTCGAGCGCCAGCACCCCTATTCGCCCTGGGCGCGCCGCGCACAGCTGATGAGCAGCTTCAGCTATTATATGGACCGCGAATATACCCCGGCGATCGAGGCGGCGCAGCGCTTCCTCGCGATCCACCCGGGCAACAAGGACGCGCCCTATGCCTATTATCTGATCGGGCTCAGCTATTACGAGCAGATCAGCGACGTCACCCGCGACCAGAAGATCACGCAGCAGGCGCTCGCTGCGCTCGGCGAGGTGATCCGTCGCTATCCCGACAGCCGCTACGCCGCCGACGCGCGGCTGAAGGTCGATCTGGTGCAGGACCATCTCGCGGGCAAGGAGATGGAGATCGGGCGTTTCTACCAGCGCAGCTCGAACTGGCTCGCCGCGTCGATCCGTTTCCGCGAAGTGACCGAGAAGTTCCAGACGACCAGCCACACGCCCGAGGCGCTCTATCGCCTGACCGAATGCTATCTGGCCTTGGGCGTGCCCGCGGAGGCCAAAAAGTCGGCCGCGGTGCTCGGCGCGAACTATCCGGGCAGCGAATGGTATGAGCGCGCGTACAAGCTGATGCAGCGGCACGCGCCCACGGCGTGACGTTTAGGCGTCGCCCCGCGAAGGGCGTCTCAGAGTCACGTGCCTCTGAACGCGGCCGCTGGCAGCTTTGCGCTACGCCGACAACGGCCCCGCCTTCGCGGGGGCGACGTGTAACTACCGAATAGATTCGCATTTTGTTCTGCGGTAAGGACGGCGCGTGCTGACCGCTTTGTCCATCGCCAATATCGTCCTCATCGAACGGCTCGACCTCGATTTCGCGGCCGGGCTCGGCGTGCTTACCGGCGAGACCGGGGCCGGCAAGTCGATCCTGCTCGACGCGCTGGGGCTCGCGCTCGGCGCGCGCGCCGACAGCGCGCTGGTGCGCCAGGGCAGCGACAAGGCGCAGGTGACCGCCAGCTTCGCGCCGCCCGCCGCCGGAACGTCGCTCGCGACGCTGCTCGCCGACAACGATGTCGAGATCGAACCCGGCGAGCCTTTGCTCATCCGCCGCACCTTGAAGGCCGACGGCGGCAGCCGCGCCTTCCTCAACGACCAGCCCTGTTCGGCGGCGCTGTTGCGTGAAGTCGGCGGGCATCTGGTCGAGATCCACGGGCAGCACGACGACCGCGGCCTGCTCGCGCCCGCGGGACATCGCGCGCTGCTCGACGCCTATGGCCGCTGCGACAGCGCAGCGGTCGCGGCGGCGCATGGCGAATGGCGCGGCGCCGAGGCGCGGCTGGCGGCGGCGCGCGGCGCGCTCGACGAGGCGGAGCGCGACCGCGAATGGCTCGAGCATTGCGTCGCCGAACTGACTGCGCTCGCTCCCCAGCCGGGCGAAGAAGCCGAACTCGCCGAGGCGCGGAGCACGATGCAGAAGGGCGAGCGCATCGCCGCCGACATGGGCGCGATCATGGCGGCATTCGAGGGCAGCGACAGCGGCCCGGCGCAGCTGCGCGCCGCGGCGCGGCGGCTCGACCGGCTCGCGGGCGACCATCCCTTGCTCGCCGAGGCGCTGGCTGGACTCGACCGCGCGATCATCGAGGCTGACGAGGCCGAGCAAAGGCTGGTCGAGGCGGCGCGCGCGCTCGAATATGATCCCGCGCGGCTCGAGGAGACCGAGGCGCGGCTGTTCGAGCTCCGCGCGATGGCGCGCAAGCATCATGTCCAGCCCGACGAACTCGCCACGCTCGCGGGTGATCTCGCGGCGCGGCTCGATGCGATCGAGGGCGGCAGCGAGGGGCTCGCCAAGCTCGAGGCCGAGGTCGCCGCGAAGGCGGCCGCCTATACCCATGCCGCGACCGCGCTGTCCGATGCGCGCAGCAAGGCCGCGGCGCGGCTCGACAAGGCGGTGGCGGGCGAACTCGTCCCGCTCAAACTCGACGCCGCGCGTTTCCAGACCCTCGTCGAGCGCCTGCCTGCGGAGCGCTGGGGCGCCGAGGGCATGGACCGCGTCGAATTTCTCATCTCGACCAACCCCGGCGCACCCTTCGCGCCGCTGGTCAAGATCGCCTCGGGCGGCGAACTGTCGCGGTTCATTCTCGCGCTCAAGGTCGCGCTTGCCGAGGAGGGGGGCGCCGACACGATCATATTCGACGAAATCGACCGCGGCGTCGGCGGCGCGGTCGCAAGCGCAATCGGCGAGCGGCTCGCGCGACTGGCTAGCGGGGGCAAGCAATTGCTCGCGGTGACCCACAGCCCGCAGGTCGCAGCGAAAGGCGCGGCGCATTTCCTGATCGCCAAGTCAAGCGAGGGCACCGTCACCCGCACCGGCGTCCGCGCGCTCGACGAAGCCGAACGCCGCGAGGAAATCGCGCGCATGCTGTCGGGGGCGGAAGTCACCGACGAGGCAAGGGCGCAGGCCGAGCGGTTGCTGGAGACGGTGGTGTGACCGCCCACCCTCTCGACCGCCCGGTCTGGTCGATGCTCACCGGCCGGCAGGCGCATCTCGCCGAGGGCCGCCTACCGGCCTTCCGCATCGATCGCGGCTATGGCGTGTTCGGCGTTGCCGCCGACACCGGCGCCGAGGCGCAGGCGGCGCTCGCCGCGCTGATCCCCGACGATGGCGAGCTCTGGATCGTCGAGGGAGAGCCCTGGCCCGTCCCGCCCGGCGCGCGCGAGGTGAAGCGCGCGGTGCTCGCGCAGATGGTCGCCGAGGGTCCTCCGCCGGCGCGGCGTGAGGGCGAGCCCGCCATGATCGCGCTCGGTGATGCCGACGCCGCCGAAATGGCCGCGCTCGCCGATCATGCCAAGCCGGGGCCGTGGGGTCCCAAGACGCATCTTTACGGTCCTTTCTTCGGCATCCGCGAAGGGGGCCGCCTGCTTGCGATGGCGGGGCAGCGCATGCTGATGCCCGGCATGGCCGAGGTCAGCGGCGTCGCGACCTGGGAGGATTGCCGGTGCCGCGGGCTGGCGCGCGCGCTGATCGGCCATGTCATGCGCGAAATGGCGGCGCGCGGCGAGACGCCTTTCCTGCACAGCTATGCCGACAATGCGGGCGCGATCGGGCTCTACGAATCGCTCGGCTTCCGCATCCGGCGGCAGGTGCATGTGCTGGTGATCGCGCGGTGAATCGCCGCGAGCATCTCGCCCTGCTCGCGATGGCGGCGGCGCTGCTGCCCGCAACGAAGCTTCGCGCCCTGGAGGACATCATGGAAGAAGCCGATCCCCAATATGGCCTGCTCGGCCAGATGCTCGCACAGCCCGGCAAGCGCGCCGAACTGGTCGCGGCGCTCACCGAAGGCACCGGCGAAATGCCCGGCAATATCGCCTATCTGGTCGGCGAGGACAGCGCGAACCCCGATGCGATCTGGATCGTCGAACTGTGGGACAGCAAGGAATCGCACGCCGCCTCGCTGCAACTGCCCGCGGTGCAGGCGGCGATCACGAAAGGTCGCCCGCTGATCGCTGGAATTGGTACTCGCGCCGAGTTCAAGCCGGTGGCAAAGACCGGTGCATGACCGAGATTGAATCGCTGTCCGAAGCCGATGCCGCCAATGAATTGATGCGGCTGGCGAAGCAGATCGCCCACCATAACAAACTTTATCATGCCGAGGATTCGCCCGAGATTTCGGACGCCGATTATGACGCGCTCGTTCGGCGCAACAATGCGATCGAGGCGGCTTTCCCGCATTTGATCCGCGCCGACAGCCCGAACCGGCTTGTGGGCGCCGCGGTCGAGGCGTCGCCGCTCGCCAAGGTTAGCCATGCGGTGCGCATGATGAGCCTCGACAACGCCTTTGCGGCCGAGGATGTCGAAGAATTTGTCGCGCGCGTCCGGCGCTTCCTCAATCTGCCCGAGGATGAAATCTTCGCGTTGACCGCCGAGGACAAGATCGACGGCCTCTCCTGCTCGCTACGCTATGAAAAGGGCAAGCTGGTCCAGGCCGCGACGCGCGGCGACGGCAGCGTGGGCGAGGACGTCACCCCGAACGTCGCGACGATCGCCGACATCCCGCAGCAGCTGAAGGGCGATGTCCCCGACGTCTTCGAGATCCGCGGCGAGGTCTATATGGCCAAGATCGACTTCGCCGCGCTCAACGCGCGGTTGATGGAGGAGGGCCGGGCGCTCGCCGCGCAGCGCGAGGCCGAACTCGATCCCGCAAGCGTCCGCCAGTTCGCCAATCCGCGCAACGCCGCCGCGGGCTCGCTGCGCCAGAAGGACGCGAGCGTCACTGCGTCGCGCCCGCTGCGCTTCCTCGCGCACGGCTGGGGCGAGGTCAGCGCCGTGCCCGCCGACACGCAGTACGACATGATGCAGCGCATCGCGAACTGGGGCGTCCCGGTGTCGCCGCTGCTGCAGCGCTTCGAAGGCGTCGAGGGCGTGCTCGCGCACTATCGCATGATCGAGGCCGAGCGTGCCGAGCTGCCCTACGATATCGACGGCGTCGTCTACAAGGTCGACCGGCTCGACTGGCAGGCGCGGCTGGGCTTCGTGGCCAAGGCTCCAAGGTGGGCCGTGGCGCACAAATTTCCCGCCGAACGCGCGCAGACCACGCTGGAGGCCATCGACATCCAGGTCGGGCGAACCGGCAAGCTCACCCCCGTCGGGCGGTTGACGCCGGTCACAGTCGGCGGCGTCGTCGTGTCGAACGTCACGCTCCACAATCGCGACGAGATCGGCCGGTTGGGCGTGCGCCCCGGCGACCGCGTCGTGATCCAGCGCGCCGGCGACGTGATCCCGCAGGTGGTCGAGAACCTCACCCGCGACGAGGAACGCGCGGCCTATGTCTTCCCCGACCATTGCCCCGTCTGCGGCAGCGAGGCGGTCGCCGAGGAGGGCGAGGTCGATGTGCGCTGCACCGGCGGCCTCATCTGCAACGCCCAGAAGTTCGAGCGCCTGCGCCACTTCGTCAGCCGCGGCGCGCTCGATATCGAGGGGCTGGGCGAGAAGAGCATCCAGGAATTCCTTGACCTCGGCTGGCTCGACAAGGGGCCCGCCGACATTTTCCGGCTGAAGGCGCACCGCGACGAACTGCTCGGGCGCGAGGGGTGGAAGGAAAAGTCGGTCGATAATCTGTACGCCGCGATCGAGGCGAAGCGCTCGCCCGACGCGGCGCGGCTGCTCTTCGGGCTCGGCATCCGCCACATCGGGGCGGTGACCGCGCGCGACCTGCTCAAGGGCTTGGGCGACATCGCGCGTCTGCCCGGGAAAGCGGCCGAACTTCGCGCCTGGCTCGAAGAGAATCCGCAGGGCGAGGGCGAATCCGACGGCAAATATGCCGGTCGCAAGCTCGATGCGATCAAGGCGATCCTCGAAGTGCGAGCCGACGGTATCGGCCCCGCGGTCGCCGAGGCGCTCGGCGACTTCTTCCACGAACCGCACAACCGCGCCTTGTGGGACGACCTGCTGAGCGAGGTCTCGCCGCCGCCTTACATCGTCGAAACGCGCGAGAGCGAAGTGTCGGGCATGACCGTGGTCTTCACCGGCAAGCTCGAGACGATGAGCCGCGACGAGGCCAAGGCGCAGGCCGAGGCGCTCGGCGCCAAGGCCGCGGGCAGCGTCAGCGCCAAGACCGACCTCGTCGTCGCCGGACCTGGCGCGGGATCGAAACTCAAGCAGGCGTCGGCGCTCGGCATCCGCGTGATCGACGAAGGTGAATGGGCCAAGATCGTGGAGGCAGCTGGATGATGATCCTCCCTGTCGCGAAGCGATGGGGCGGGGGACCGCGCCCGAAGGGCGTGGTGGAGGGGCCGCGACGCCGCGTTATAGCCCCTCCGTCAGCGCTCCGCGCTGCCACCTCCCCATGGCTTCGCCACAGGGAGGATATATTAGACGGTGCGCGTCATCACAGACGGCGTGGCCGAAATGCCGTGAGGGGGACACATGGCAAAGCGTGACTATCTCGACCATCTGATGCGCGATCTCGAATCGCATACCGAGGTGCGGCGCTTCGGCAGCGGCTGGCTGTCGGGCTTCTTCGGGCTGCTCTTCGCGATCGCCAGTTTCTTCATGGTGATCGCGCTGCGTTTCCCCGATTGGTTCGCGACCCCCGAGCTCGAGATCGTCAAAAATTGGGGCGGCTTCCGCGGCGTGGTGCACGTCGTGCTGCTCGCCAGCTACGGCCTCGCACTGCTCAGCCTGCTGCTGCGCCCGCGCAAGGTGCTCGGCGCGACCGCGCTGATGATCGCGCTCGCCGCCGCGCTGATCGGCGGCGCGAACGTCCAGCCCGCCGAGACGCGCGACTGGGGGATTTTCTTCGGGCTCGACTTCTTCGTCGTGAACCTGCTGATCACCGGTTTCATGTTCGCGCCGCTCGAACGCGCCTTCCCGCACCGCCGCGCGCAGCGGCTGTTCCGCACCGAATGGCGCGAGGATCTTTTCTATTATCTCGTCAGCACGATGTTCGTGCAGGTGCTGAGCTTCCTCGCGCTCGCGCCACAGCAGTTCGTCAACGCGCATACGAACAGCTGGGACGCCTTCCGCGCCGGGGTCGCGTCGCTGCCGTGGATCGTCCAGTTCCTGATCGTGCTCGTCGCGTCGGACGTGGTGCAATATTTCTTCCACCGCACCTTTCATCGCTACCCCTTCCTCTGGGGCTTCCACGCGGTGCATCACAGCGCGAAATCGATGGACTGGCTGGCGGGATCGCGGATGCACTTCGTCGAGATCATCCTGCTCCGCGCGATCACCTCGCTGCCGCTGTTCACGCTCGGGTTCAGCCCGTCGGTAATGCAGGCCTATATCGGCTTCGTCTATGTCTGGTCGTCGCTGCTCCACGCCAATGTCGGGGGCAATTTCAATCGCCTCGGCCACTGGATCGCGACGCCGCGCTTCCACCACTGGCACCATGGGCTGGAGCGCGAAGCGTTCGACGTCAATTTCGCGATCCACTTCCCGTGGATCGACAAGCTCTTCGGCACCTTCCATTTGCCCAAGGACCGCTGGCCCGAAAATTACGGCATCCCCGAGGACGTGCCAAAGAATTACTGGGGACAATTGCTCTACCCCTGGACGCGCACCGGCAAGAAGACCGACGAGACGCCGGCGGAATAGCGGCTTGCCAGTCGCGGGCGTCGCGCATAGGAGCCGCGACGTGGGCCTTCTCGCCGCCTTTCGCCGTCCGGGCACCCTCCTTCTGCTGCCGCTGCTGCTCGCGCTCGCCGCGCGCATTCTGGTCGCGCCGGGCTGGATGATCGAGGTCGACGACGGCGGGTCAATTACCGTGCGCGTCTGCTCGGACCCGAGCAACCCCGGCGGCACGATGACGATCCCGATCGAAAAGGCCGCGGGCCATGACGGCGAGGCGCAGCAACATTGTCCTTGGGGAGCGCTCGCCGTTGCGCCGATCGTCCCGGTCGAACCCGTCCTGCCTGCCGCACCTGTTGCGGCCGAACCCATGCCCGTCGCGATCCCTTCGCTGGGCTTTGCCCCCGGCATCGCCTCGCCGCTGCCGCCGAGTACCGGTCCACCTTCCTTCGCCTGATCCAGCTTGAACCGCCGTCCGCGCGTCCTGCGCGGTGCGGACCGATGCCTGTATCCAGGGAAGATTTGCCATGAAGAACCACGTAAACCGCGCGGCGCCCTTGCTCGCGCTCGCCCTTGTTCCTTTCGCTGCGCATGCCGACGAGGCTGATTCCGACACCACGATCATCGTCACCGCGCCGCAGCTCACCGACGCCGCCGAAGACCAAGTCGCCAAGACCCCCGGTGGCGCCGACGTCGTTGGCTACGAAGATTATGCCGACAAGTCGATCGTCTCGCTACGCGACACGCTCGCCTTTTCGCCCGGGGTCTATCTCCAGCCGCGCTATGGGCAGGAGGTGCGCATCTCGATCCGCGGCTCGGGCCTGTCGCGCGGCTTTCACATGCGCGGGATCACGCTGCTGCAGGACGGGGTGCCGATCAACCTCGCCGACGACAATGGCGATTTTCAGGAGCTCGAACCGATCTTCTTCAACCATCTCGAAGTGTACCGCGGCGCCAACGCGCTGCGCTTCGGCTCGGGCACCTTGGGCGGCGCGGTCAATGGCGTGACCCCGACCGGGCGCACCGCCGAGGGGCCTTATCTGCGCGGCGATATTGGCAGCTTCGACAGCTATCGCGGGCTGGTGTCGGCGGGCGTTGCCGGCGACCGCGTTGATGCCTGGGGAGCGATCAGCGCCGACACATCGGACGGCGACCGCGATCATGTGAAGCGGCGGAGCTTTCGCTTTCACGGCAATGTCGGGCTGAAATTGAGCGAGGTGATCTCGACGCGCTTTTACGCCAGCTACAACGACATCGCGCAGGAAATCCCCGGCGCGCTGACCTTCAACCAGGCATTGACCACGCCGCGCGTCGCCAGCGCCGCGGCGGTGGCGGGCGATCAGGCGCGCGACATCGTGTCGCTGCGCTTGCAGAACCGCACATCTTTCGACTGGGGCGCGTTCAAGCTCGACGTCGGCGGTTTCGTCAACGCCAAGTCGCTCTATCACCCGATCTTTCAGGTGATCGACCAGGATTCGCTCGATCTCGGCGGCTTTTTTCGCGCCGACTATGCGACGGGACCGGTCGAATTCACGCTGGGCGGCGCGCTGCAAAGCGGCAAGACCCGCGCGCGCCAGTTCCTCAATGTCGCCGGGCGGCGCGGCGCGCTTGTTTTCGATGCCGACCAGCGCGCGCGCACCGCGAACCTTTATGGCGAAATGCGCGTCCGGCCGGTCGAACAGCTGACGCTGATCGCCGGCGGCGTCTATGCCGACGGTTATCGCAGGCGCGACGTCAAACTGTCGACGTCGCGCGACGGCGGGATCGACTTCAACGCCTTCTCGCCCAAGTTCGGCCTCCTGTTCGAACCGAGCGAGAATATCCTGCTCTTCGCCAATTACAGCCGCTCGGCGGAATTCCCCGGTTTCGGCGAAGTGTTCCAGAATATCGGCACGCCGCCGATCAGCCAGGTCGTCGCCACCATCCGCCCGCAGCGCGCCTGGACCGCCGAGGTCGGCGCGCGCGGCAAGGCGGGCATCGTCAGCTGGGATCTCGCGCTCTACCGCGCGACGCTGAAGGGCGAATTGCTGCAACTCACCACCAATGTCAGCATCCCGGCGGCGACCTTCAACGCCGACCGGACGCTGCATCAGGGTGTCGAGGCCTCGCTCGAAATAAACCCTGCGCCGTGGCTGCGGCTGCGGCAAATCTATAATTACAGCGACTTCCGATTCCGCGGCGACGCCAGCTACGGCAACAACCGCCTGCCGGTGGTGCCGAAGCACGTCTATCGCGCCGAGGCGCGGGTCGGCACCGACGCGCTGCACATCGCGCCGAACGTCGAATGGGTGCCCGACGGCCCCTATGCCGATTACCGCAATCTGGTCCGGACGCCGGGCTATGCGCTGCTGGGCGTGACGGCCGGGGCGCGGGTCGCCTCGGGGGTCGACGCCTTCATCGATGTCCGCAACATCACGGGGAAGAAGGCGATCGGCGACATCAGCGCCGCGATCAACGTGACGCCGCCGTCGAACGTCACATCGACCGCATCGGCGATCTATTACCCGGTCGAGCGGCGGGCGTTCGCCGCCGGCCTGCGCGCGCGCTTCTAGGGGGGCAGGGGATGACCGACAGCAACCATATTCCGCTCTATCGCACGATCTGGCGCTGGCATTTCTATGCCGGGCTGTTCGTCATCCCCTTTATCCTCATCCTGTCGCTGACGGGCGCGGTCTATCTGTTCAAGCCGCAGCTCGACCGGTGGGAAGAGCGCGGCTGGCGCGGCCTGCCGACTGCCGGCGCGGTCGATGCCGATCAGCAAGTCGCCGCCGCGCTTGGCGATTTTCCGGGCGCCAGCTTTCACTATTACCGGATTCCCGAGTCGCCGGGCGACGCTGCGGTCGTCCATCTCGGCCTCTCCAACGGCACGATGCGCGACGTCGCGGTGTCGCCGCAGGGAAGGGTCATCGGCTCGGCCGATCCCGAGCGACGAATCTCGGCATGGCTCGCGAAAATCCATGGCAGCCTGCTGATCGGGCGCGCCGGGGGCTTGATCGTCGAGCTCGCGGCGAGCTGGGCGATCGTGATGATCCTGACCGGGCTTTACCTCTGGTGGCCGCGCGGGCGCGGGATGGCGGGGGTGGTCTGGCCGCGGCTTTCGCTCGGCGGGCGAGCGGCGCTGCGCGACCTGCACGCGGTGACGGGCTTCTGGGTGTCGGGACTCGCGCTCGTCCTGCTGCTCACCGCGCTGCCCTGGACCGACGTCTGGGCGAGCGGCTTTCGCGCGCTGCGCGCCGAGATGGGCTGGGTGTCGGGCGCGCAGGACTGGAAGAGCGGCGGCGCCGACCATCATGCTTCGCACGACCATGCTGCGATGGCGATGGCCGATCATGGCGGCCATGCGGCGCCGACGGTCCCGCTCGCGCGGATCGTCGCGCAGGCCAAGGCCGAACATATGCCCGCCCCGGCGATCGTCCAGCCGCCCGGCGCACCCAATCTGTTCGGGCCGCCCAACGGCCAGGTCTGGACATTGACGACGCAGACGCAGAACCGGCCGCTGGTGCGCAAGGTCGGCTACGACCCCATGACCGGCGCCGAAGTGTCGCGCAGCGCGTTTGCCGACAAGCATGGCATCGACCGTGCGGTCGGGTACGGGATCGCCTGGCACGAGGGGCAGCTGTTCGGCTGGGTCAACCAACTGGTCGGCGTGGCGACCGCGGTCGCGCTCTTCACGCTCGCGATCTCGGGCTTTCTGATGTGGCGCCGCCGCAAGCCCGAGGACGCGCTCGGGGCGCCGCCACCGGCCCGCGAGCCGGCGCGGCTGAAGGGGGTGGCGGCGATCCTGCTGCTGCTCGCCGCTCTGCTGCCCTTGCTGGCGGCCTCGCTCCTCTTGCTGTGGATCACCGAAAGGCTCATCTTGCCGCGCGTGCCGCGTGCAGCGCGTTGGCTCGGAGTCGCGCATGCCTGAAGGTTTCATTTGTTACCATATCATGCTAGGCCCAGCGCCATGAAAGACGGCTTTACCCACGTCCACGATCGCCCGCCGCCCGAGGCCGCGGCCGACTGGACGATTGCGCAGAACTGGGGCGCCTTCACCGCCGACGAACATGCGATGTGGGACCGGCTCTTCGCGCGCCAGTCGGCGATGCTGCCGGGCCGCGCGTCGGAGGCATTTCTGCGCGGGATCGACGTACTGCGGCTCGAAAAGCCGGGCATTCCCGATTACCGCGAGCTCAACGCGCGGCTGACGGCGGCGACGGGGTGGCAGGTCGTCGCGGTGCCGGGGCTCGTCCCCGACGCGGTGTTTTTCGACCATCTCGCGAACCGCCGCTTCCCCGCGGGCAATTTCATCCGCACCCCCGAACAGCTGGACTATCTGAAAGAGCCCGACGTCTTCCACGACGTCTTCGGCCATGTCCCGATGCTCGCCGATCCCGTCTTCGCCGACTATATGGTGGCATACGGCGAAGGGGGCCTCCGCAGCCTGAAGTTCGACGCGCTGAAACAGCTCGCGCGGCTCTACTGGTACACCGTCGAATTCGGGCTGATCCGCGAGGCCGGCGGCCTGCGCATCTATGGCGCGGGCATCGTGTCGAGCTACGCCGAGAGCGTCTTCGCGCTCGACAGCGACAGCCCGAACCGCATCGGCTTCGACCTCGCGCGCGTGATGCGCACCGACTACCGGATCGACGATTTCCAGCAGAATTATTTTGTGGTCGACAGCCTCGAGCAACTTCTCGACACCACGGTGAACACCGATTTCGCGCCGCTCTACGCCGCGAACGACGCCTTGCCGTCGATCGCCATCGCCGACATTTTGCCGGGCGACGACGTGATCACGCGCGGCACACAGGATTATGCGACGGCGAAAGCCTGACGCCTACCAGCTGCCGAAACTCGCGTCGGCAGGGTCCGCGCGATGCAAAGCGCGCTCCTTGCGGCGCCAGCCGTAACGACGGCGCTTGACGAGCAGCAGGCACGGCCAGTCGGCGCTGCCGCCGCGCGCGGCGAGGCGGAAGCCCTGCGCGCGATAGGCGGCGAGCACCGGCTCCATCTGGCGCGCGATCAGCCCCGCGAGGATCGCGCGGCCGCCGGGCGCCGTGACGCTGGCGATATCGGGGGCGAGGGTGATCAGCGGCCCCGCGAGGATGTTCGCGATGACGAGGTCATAGGGCGCGCGATGCTTGATCGACGGATGGTCGGTCCCCGGCGCGACCGCGACCGCCAGCCGCCCGCCGCTGCGTCCCAGCGGCACGCCGTTGATCCCGGCATTGTCCCTGGTCACGAAGATGCTCGCGGGGTCGATGTCCGATGCGATCGTCCGCGCGCGCGGCCACAGCGCCATCGCGGCAAAGGCGAGCAGCCCGGTGCCGGTGCCGATGTCGGCGATGTTGCGCGGGCTCGCGCCCTGCCGCGCCAGCCGGTCGAGCATCGCGAGGCAGCCCGCGGTGGTGTCGTGCCCGCCGGTGCCGAAGGCCTGGCTCGCATCGATCAGGAAAGGCGTCGTGCCCGTCGGCACGCGGTCGGCGTGGCTGCTGGTGTGGACGAAGAAGCGCCCCGCCTGCACCGGCTCGAGCCCCTGCTGCGACAGCGTGACCCAATCTTCCTCGGGCAGCTCGGCGACCTCCGGCTTGGTGCCCTTCGCGCTCGGCACGAGCGACTGGAGCAGCTTCAGAAGCGCCCCGCCCGGCTTGTCGCCCATATAGGCGTCGAGCTGCCACAGCCCGGCCTCCTCGTCGATCTCGCGCGTGACGACGACAGGCGCCTCGGGCGTGGCATCGAGCGCGGGGATTTCGCCCGACAGCGCCTCGGCCTCGGCGCGTGTGCAGGGCAGCGAGACGATCCAGCTCATTTTGCTTCGTTTTCTTTCGCCAGCCGCTCGTCGAGCCGTTTCGCCGCGCCCGCGGCATAAAAATGGCACGCGTCCGCATCGACCAACCGCGCGTCGCCCGCCAGCCGCGTGAACAAATTGCTCGCCGACGGATGCGGGGTGATCAGCAGGTCGCAGGGCAGGGTCGGGACCTTGGCCAGCGTCGCGCGAAAGGTTGCGACATAATCGGGATGGTCGGCGAAGCGATAGGCGTCGCCCGAGATCGCGGTCAGGCTGTCGACATAGGCGATGGTCCGGCAATCGCCGCCTTCGCACGACCGCCAGGTCCAGCTCGTGCTCCCCGGCGTGTGGCCGGGGGTGGCGTGCGCGGTCAGGGCGATGTCGCGCAGTCCCACCACCTCGCCGTCGACGACCGTGCGCGATACGGCCACCCCCGCGAACGGGCTGGCGATCTCGCGCTGTGGGTCGGTGGCATCGGGGGTGCCGCTGGTTAGCGCCGCCACCGCCTCGCGGCGCGCGAGCAGCCTGGCGCCCGTCGCCGCTTGCAGCGCGGCGAGCCCGCCGACATGGTCGTCATGTTCGTGGCTGGCGAGAAGATAGCGGACATTCTTCGGGTCGAAACCGAGCGTGCGGATATTGGCCAAGATCGAGGGCACGGCCTTTTCGGTCGCGCCGTCGAGCAGCACCAGCCCGTCGGGGGTCGCGATCAGCAGGACGGCGATGCCACAGGTGCCGACATAATAGGTGTTGCCGTGGATCCTCGCGGGCGGCGCGGGGTCGCTCCATCCGTCGCGGCCTTCGCAGGCCATGGCGAGCGCCTTGCCGTTCGGGGCGGGCGCGGCGGTGGCGGGCGCCGGCCCCGGCGCGCAGCCGGCGAGCGCGAATGCGGCGACGAGCCCGAGCCTAGCGGACATAGCTCGCCCCGTTCACGTCGAGCACCGCGCCGGTCATCGACGCGGGCGCATCCAGCGCGCACCAGCGCGCCATTTCGGCGACTTCGCCTGGCATCGCGACGCGACCGAGCGGGATATCGGCGAGCAGTTTGTCGCCGCCGCGGCTCGCCAGATACTCGTCGGCCATGCCCGTCATCGTGAAGCCGGGGCAGATGGCGAAAGCGAGGATATTCTCCTTCGCATAGGCGCGCGCGATGGTCTTGGTCATCGCGACCATGCCCGCCTTCGACGCGGCATAGTGCCAGTGCGCAGGGCTGTCGCCGCGATGCGCGGCGCGGCTCGCGATATTGACGATGCGGCCCGCCGCGGCGCGCTCCTGCCAGTGCAGGACCGCGCGGCGGCAGAAGAGTGCGCTCGCGGTCAGGTTGATCTGTTGCGTGCGGTTCCAACTCGCGAGCCATTCGGCGTTGTCGGCGTCGACCGGGTTCGCCTCGAACACTCCGGCGTTGTTCACCAGCACGTCGATGCGTCCGTCGAGGTGCGCGAGCGCGCGGTTCCAGATGCGGTCGGGGGCCGCGGGATCGGCGAGGTCGCCGTCGGCGCTCGACAGCGCGATGACCTTTGTGGCGTCGGACACCAGCGTTTCGGCGATCGCCGCGCCGATGCCGCGGCTCGCGCCGCTGATCAGGATATGGGTCTGCATCGCCTCGCCTTAGAGGTCATGCGGGGGCTAGGCTAGATGTGTTCCCCGGCGAAAGCCGGGGCCCGTGAGAAAAGCGTCGTATTCGCGATCTGGGCCCCGGCTTTCGCGGGGGGGCAACTCGTTACGCCACCCGGCGGCTGAATTCGCTCGCGGCCTTTTCGAGCGACTGCAGCCGCTCGCCCATGCGCGAGAATTCCTCGCTGAGCACGCTGATCTCGCCGGCGACCATGCCCGAATCGTTGCGGATGCTGGCGATGGTCGACGACATGGAATCGGCGGCGAGCGCGGTCTCGTCGACGGCCGCGGTGATCGAGGTGACCGTCTGCGCCTGCGCGTCCATCGCGTCGCGGATGCGCTGCGCCGAATGCTGGACCTCGACGATCGTCGCCTGGATCGACTGGTTGGCGCTCACCGATCCGCGCGTCGCCTGCTGGATCGCGGTGATCTTGCCCGCGATATCGTCGGTTGCGCGCGCGGTCTCGTTGGCGAGGCTTTTCACCTCCTGCGCGACGACCGCGAAACCGCGGCCCGACTCGCCCGCGCGCGCGGCCTCGATGGTGGCGTTGAGCGCGAGGAGGTTCGTCTGCCCCGCGATCTCGCGGATCAGGCCCAAGATGGATTCGATCGATTCGGCGTGGTGCGACAGTGCTTCGGACATGGCGACGGCCTCGCCCGCCTGTTCGGAGGCGCGCGTTGCGACGCTGGCCGAGGCTTCGACCTCGCTCCGGGCATCCTCGATCGCGCGAATCAGGCCGGCGGCGGTCGAGGCGGCTTCGCGCATCGCGATCGCCGACTGTTCGGACGCCGCGGCGACCTCGCTCGTCTTGGCGATCATGCCCTTCGCCGCCTGGTCGGCCGAGGCGGCCTGCTTGGCGAGTTCGCGGCGCACCCCGTCCGTATCCTGCACCAATGACGCGATGGACTGGTCGAAATCGCCCGCCAGCGCCTGGCGCTCGGACGAGACGACCGCGCGGTCGAGCTTTTCGGCGTAGCGCTGCATGATGTCATATTCGAGCAGGCCGAGGCGGTTCATCGCGCTCGTCAGGCGGACCAGCCGCGCTTCGTCACCGCGGCACGCCTCGACGATATATTCGAAGGTCAACCGCTGGCTTTCGGCCATGCACGACAGGACCGACGCGAGCGGCAGGTTCACGCGCCGCGCCATATGCGTGTTCTGGCACGCGATCGTCGCGACCTCCTGCCCTGCGGCGTCGCGATATTTGACCGCGCTGTGGTGCGCGCTGCCGCGGACATAACTGTCGTAAAGCTCCCCCTCGACGCGGCGGTCGACCGAGGGAAGCGCGTTGAACATATCCCAATAGGCGCGCGCGATCGCTTCCTCGCGCCCCGCGATGATCTGATAGATTTCGGCGCCGTCGGCGGCGAGCCGCCCGTCGAGGTCATAGAAGGGAAAGCGCTCCGACATCGAAATCGGGTCGATCTGCTGCTTATGAATCGGATTGTCCTTCACCATGATCCTGCTTCCCTCACCATGTTCGTGGCGCGCGGCGCTGCCGTCCGCTGTCACCGGCGAAAATCATGACCGATCTATGTGGGGAAGGGGTAAATTCGGCGTTAACCAGGCCCGCAAATTTTGGGTTCAGCCCTCGCAGCGCACCGGATAACCCTCGAACGCCTTGATCGTGCGCAGCGCAAAGGCGCTGTGCATCGCCGCGACCCCGGGCAGCCGCGACAGGCAATGGCGGTGCAGACGGTCGAAGTCGGCGACGTTGCGCGCCGCGACGCGGAGGCGGTAATCCGAGGCGCCCGAGAGCAGCTGGCACTCTAGGATTTCATCGAAGCTCTTCACCGCCGCCTCGAACGCGGTCAGCGCCTCCTCACTCTGCGAATGGAGGCTGATGTCGACGAACACGTCGAGCCCGAGCCCGATCTTGTCGGGGGCGAGCCGCGCGGTATAGCCGGTGATGATCCCCCCGGCCTCGAGCGCGCGGATGCGGCGGTGGCACGCCGACGCCGACAGCCCGACCTTTTCGCCGAGTTCGGCGGCGGGGCGCGGCCCCTCGCGTTGCAGCAAGTTGAGCAGCCTTATGTCGATCCGGTCCATGATTATGCGCGTTCCTTGCAAATGACGCAAAAATTGTGCGTCTTTCTCGGCGATGGGCGGGCGATATGCAAGCACCTCGCGCAACAAACTTGCTATTAGCGCGTCATCACAAAGGGCGTCGGCGGACCGGGTCCGCGGCACCCGCGGATGGAGAGCGACCATGATCATCGGCACCCCCAAGGAAATCAAGAATCACGAATATCGCGTCGGCCTGACTCCCGAGAGCGCGCGCGAAATGCACGCGCACGGCCACCGCGTGCTGGTGCAGACCGGCGCGGGTGAGGGGATCGGCGCACACGACCGCTTCTATGAGGAAGCCGGCGCCGAGATCGTCGGCACCGCCGAGGAAATTTTCGCGCAATGCGAGATGGTGGTGAAGGTCAAGGAACCGCAGCCCGGCGAGCGCGCGATGCTGCGCCCCGATCAGATCCTCTACACCTACCTCCATCTCGCGCCCGACCCCGACCAGACGCGCGACCTGATGCAATCGGGCGCGGTGTGCATCGCCTATGAAACCGTGACCTCGCCGCATGGCGGCCTGCCGCTCCTCAAGCCGATGAGCCAGGTCGCGGGCCGCATGTCGATCCAGGCCGGCGCGACCGCGCTCGAAAAGGCGCATGGCGGCCGCGGTGTGCTGCTCGGCGGCGTCCCCGGTGTGGCACCCGGCAAGGTCTGCGTGATCGGCGGCGGCGTCGTCGGCTTCAACGCGGCGCAGATGGCGGCGGGCCTCGGCGCCGACGTCACCATCCTCGACCGCGACCCCGAAGTGCTCGAACGCGTCGGCACCTTTTTCGAGGCGCGCGCCAAGACGCGCTTTTCGAACCGCGCCAACCTCGCCGAATGTGTCGCCGAAGCCGATCTCGTGATCGGCGCGGTGCTGATCCCCGGCGCCGAGGCGCCCAAGCTCGTCAGCCGCGACATGCTGAAGACGATGCGCCCGGGATCGGTGCTCGTCGACGTCGCGATCGACCAGGGCGGCTGCTTCGAAACCAGCCATGCCACGACGCACGCCGATCCGACCTATGTGGTCGACGGCATCGTCCATTATGCGGTCGCCAACATGCCCGGCGCGGTCGCGCGCACCAGCACCTATGCGCTCAACAACGTCACCCTGCCACACGCGCTGCGCATCGCCGACCTGGGATGGAAGGAAGCGCTGAAACGCGACGTGCATCTTGCGCAGGGACTCAACGTCTGGAATGGTAAGGTCACGTTCGATGCCGTCGCCGAAGCGGTGGGGACGGACTATGTGCCTGTCGCGCAGGCACTCGCCTGATAACAAGGACTTGAGACGGACATGACTCCCCAGGAAGACCTCCCGGACACCGGCACCGGCGAAGAGACCGAAAACGAAGTGCTGCGCGCCGCGCGCGAACTCCAGGCGCAGAAGGAAGCCGCTGAGGCGACCGAAGCCGCCGACAAGGGCGTTGCGGGCGGCAAGAAGATCGGCTGGAAAACCGCCGCGGCCGCGGGCATCGGCATCGGCTCGGCCGCGGTTCTGGCGGCTTTGCTCTACGCGAACCGCGGAAAGATCAAGTAGGCGACAATAATCCTCCTTGTCGCGTAGCGATGGGGAGGGGGACCATGCGAAGCATGGTGGAGGGGCGGCTGCCTAAGCAGAGGTTCGGGTCATCGGCCCCTCCACCACCCTTCGGGTGGTCCCCCTCCCCACGGCTTCGCCGCAGGGAGGATCAAGAAGGGCCGCCGATCCCACTCCCCAAAATTGCACCCTGACCATCCTAAGCATTTGCATATCCCGCGCGGAAGGCTTAACCGGCCCCATCGACCATCAGAGTCAGAAAAGCGGGGCTGATATGGCTGGCAAGGAAACGAGCGGGCGACCGCGCTCGCCGCATTTACAGGTGTATAAGTGGGGACCGGCGATGACGGTCTCGATCCTCCACCGCATCAGCGGCGACGGTCTCGCGATCGTCGGCGCCAGCATGTTCCTCTGGTGGCTCTATGCCATCGCCGCGGGACCCGAGGCCTATGCGGCCTTCGTGGCGATCGTGTGGAAGGACCCCAGCCCGGAAATCACGCTGGTCCACCAGGTGACCAACATCCTGGGCAAGGTCGTGCTGGTCGGGCTGACCTGGGCCTTTTTCCAGCATCTCTTCTCGGGCCTTCGCCACTTCGTGCTCGACGCGGGCGCGGGCTATGAGCTCAAGACCAACAAGCTCTGGTCGGCGGTCGTCATCGCCGCCGGGCTGTTCGCCACCGCCGCGACCTGGCTCTTCATCCTGTGGGGGAACCTCAATGGGTAACGGCACGCACCTCGGCAAGGTCCGCGGGCTCGGCTCGGCGCAGCATGGTTCGCACCACTGGCTGCAACAGCGGCTCTCGGCGCTCGGCAACCTGCTGCTCGTCGGCTTCCTTGTCGCCTCGCTGCTCCGCCTGCCGCTCGGCGATCATCGCGAGGTCGCGCGCTGGGCGGCCGACCCGCTGGTCGCCTTCGCGCTGATCATGCTCGTCGTCAGCGTCTTCTGGCACCTGCGCCTCGGGCTCCAGGTGCTGATCGAGGACTATGTCCATGGCGAGGCGACGCGGCTGCTCGCGCTCGTCGCTCTGAATTTCTACGCGATCGGCGGCGCGGCCTTCGGGATCTTCACCATCGTCCGCATCGCATTGGCGCCCGTGGTGCCCGGCCCGGGGGGGATGTGACATGACCGACGCGTACAAGATCATCGACCATGTCTATGACACCGTCGTCGTCGGCGCCGGCGGATCGGGGCTGCGCGCCACGATGGGCAGCGCCGAAGCCGGCCTCAAGACCGCCTGCATCACCAAGGTGTTCCCGACGCGCAGCCACACCGTCGCGGCGCAGGGCGGCATCGCCGCCAGCCTCGGCAATAATTCGCCCGACCATTGGCAGTGGCACATGTACGACACGGTCAAGGGCTCCGACTGGCTCGGCGACCAGGATGCGATCGAATATATGGTGCGCGAGGCGCCCGCCGCGGTCTACGAACTCGAGCACGCCGGCGTGCCGTTCAGCCGCAACCAGGACGGCACGATCTACCAGCGCCCGTTCGGCGGCCATATGCAGAATATGGGCGAGGGTCCGCCGGTGCAGCGCACCTGCGCCGCGGCCGACCGCACCGGCCATGCGATGCTCCACGCGCTCTACCAGCAGAGCCTGAAGTATGACGCGGACTTCTTCATCGAATATTTCGCGCTCGACCTGATCATGGAGAACGGCGCGTGCCGCGGCGTGATCGCGCTGTGCATGGAAGACGGCAGCATCCACCGTTTCCGTTCGCAGGCGGTCGTGCTGGCGACCGGCGGCTATGGCCGCGCCTATTTCACCGCGACCTCGGCGCACACCTGCACCGGCGACGGCGGCGGCATGGTGCTGCGCGCCGGCCTGCCGCTGCAGGACATGGAATTCGTCCAGTTCCACCCAACCGGCATCTATGGCGCGGGCGTGCTCATTACCGAAGGCGCGCGCGGCGAGGGCGGCTACCTCACCAACTCCGAGGGCGAGCGGTTCATGGAACGCTACGCCCCGTCGGCGAAGGATCTCGCGTCGCGCGACGTGGTGTCGCGCTCGATGGCGCTCGAAATCCGCGAGGGTCGCGGCGTCGGGCCGCACAAGGACCATATCTACCTGCACCTCGACCATATCGAGGAAAGCGTGCTCGCCGAGCGCCTGCCCGGCATCACCGAAAGCGGCAAGGTGTTCGCAGGGGTGGACCTGACGCGGCAGCCGCTGCCCGTGGTGCCCACCGTCCATTACAATATGGGCGGCATTCCCTGTAATTATCATGGCGAGGTCGTGACGCTGAAGGACGGCAATCCCGACACCGTCGTCCCCGGCCTGTTCGCGGTCGGCGAGGCGGCCTGCGTCTCGGTGCACGGTGCGAACCGCCTCGGCTCGAACAGCCTGATCGACCTCGTGGTGTTCGGCCGCGCGACGGGGCATCGCCTGCGCGATATCGTCAAGCCCGGCGCTGCGCAGCCTGCGCTGCCCAAGGACAGCGCCGACCTGGCGCTCGGCCGCCTCGACCATTTCCGCAACGCCAGGGGCGGCTCGCCGACCGCGGTGATCCGCGACGAGATGCAGCGAGCGATGTCGGCGCACGCCGCGGTGTTCCGCACCGACGAGCTGATGGCCGAGGGCAAGGAAAAGCTCGCCAAGACCTATCAGCGGATGAACGACGTCGGCGTCACCGACCGCAGCCTGATCTGGAACACCGACCTCGTCGAAACACTCGAGCTCGACAACCTCATCAGCCAGGCGACGGTGACGATGCATTCGGCGTTCAACCGCAAGGAAAGCCGCGGCGCTCACGCGCACGAGGACTTTCCGAACCGCGACGACGCGAACTGGATGAAGCACAGCATCAGCTGGTTCGACGGATGGGGCGGCAAGGGCGGCGGCGTCCGCCTCGATTACCGCCCGGTCCACGAATATACGCTCTCGGACGACGCGGAATATATCAAGCCGAAGGCGCGCGTTTACTGATGCAGCCGGTTGACGCGACGGCGTCGATCCTGATGGTCGTCCCGATCATCGTATTCTTTGCGGTGGGCCGAATGAGCCAACGGATCGACGTCCGCGCGTTTCTGGCAATGGCGGTGATCGCGCTGGGGGTGCAGATCGGGCCGATTCAGCTGCTTACCGGGCTGCGCGTCGGAGGTTGGCTCGTCGGCTGGGCGATGCTGACGCAGATCCCCTTGTTCCTGCCCACCAGCTGGCCCGAAATCCTGCTGCTCGCGGCGATGACGGCGGCCGTTTACACCGCCGCCTTCTTTGCCGGCTATCTGTTCGGGAAATATCTGCGCTCGCGCGCCGATCCGCCGATGTACGGCTGAGCGGCCTTACTCCAACCACCCGCTGATCGGGTTGAGGTCCGAAAAGGGCTCGTCGACATTCTGGCCTAGCACCCACAATTTCTGGCAGGCGATGGCGAAGAACATCAGCGCGATCGTCCAGACGATGATCGTCTTGATGACCTGCCAGCGCTTCGCCTCGTACGCTGCGCGCGCCCGCGCCTTGTAGTCGATGCCCAGGTCGCCTTCGAATTCGGCGACGAGCTGCGCGCGGCGGGTACGCGAAATATTCGCGAGGCTCGCGCTCTGTTCGTCACCCGTCGGTCGGCGAGTTGCCATGTTCCTACCCTGCGCAAAACGGCAATTTCAGGCCTTCCACGATAGAGGCCAGCCCCTGACAAAGGGTTAATTGCCGCCTCGGCGGCGGCTCAACTCGTCGCAATCGCGATGAGCTTGATGCGCGCGTTCGCGCCGCGGAGCAGTGTCAGGTCGCGGCGCGGCCGATCGAGCGCGGCGGCAAGCAGCCGCAGCACGGCCTCGTTCGCCGCGCCATCGGCGGGTGGAGCGGCCACGCGCACCGACACGGTCTCGCCCTCGATCGCCACCGCCTCGTTGCGCGCGCCCGGCGTTACGCGCACCTCGATCCGCCCGGCGGGCGCCGCGAGCGCTTGCAGCGCCGCCGTCAGTGCGGGATCAGGACGGTATTTCAGATGGTGATCACCAGCTTGCCCACCGCGCTGCGGTCGCCGAGCTTGGCGATCGCCTTGCCGCCGTCGGCGAGCGCAAAGCTTTCGGTCACGCGCGGGCTGATCTTGCCCTGCTCCCACAGCTGGAACAGGCGCGCGATATTGGCGCGGTTGCGCTGCGGCTCGCGCGCGACGAAGGCGCCCCAGAAGACCCCCGCGACGTCGCAGCTCTTGAGCAGGGTCAGGTTCAGCGGCAGTCGCGGGATGCCTGCGGGGAAGCCGACGACGAGGTAGCGGCCCTCCCAGGCGATCGAACGCAGCGCGGGTTCGGCATAATCGCCGCCGACCGCGTCGTAGATAACGTTGGCGCCGTTCGGACCGACGGCCTCCTTGAACTTGTTGGCAAGTAACTTCGACTGGTCCTTGTCGAACGGCTGGCGGCCATAGACGACGACTTCGTCGGCACCCGCCTGACGCGCGACCTCGCCCTTCTCCTCGCTCGACACGCCCGCGACAACGCGCGCGCCGAACGCCTTGCCCAGCTCGACCGCGGCGATGCCGACACCGCCGGAAGCGCCGAGGACGAGCAGCGTATCACCCTCCTTGATATGCCCGCGATCGACCAGCGCGTGGATGCTGGTGCCATAGGTCATCAACAGCGAGGCGCCCGCGGCGAAGTCATGACCTTCGGGCAGGTGATAGACATTATGCACCGACACCGCGATCGCTTCGGCCATGCCGCCGTTGCCGCAGCCCGCGATGACGCGGTCGCCGACCTTGAAGCCGGTCACGCCCTCGCCGACCTCGGCGACCAAGCCCGCGACCTCGCCTCCCGGCGCAAAGGGACGCTCGGGCTTGAACTGATATTTATCCTCGATGATCAGCACGTCGGGAAAATTGACCGCGCAGGCCTTCACGTCGATCACGATCTGCCCGGCCCCCGCGGTCGGGCGCGGCAATTCGCCGAGCGTCAGCGTTTCGGGGCCGCCGGTGGCGGTCGACAAGAGAGCCTTCATCATCTTCTCCTCACACGGGGTCTATAGCGAAGGTTGCAGCCAGGGCCGGTCCTGCGCCAGTTTCTGTTCATAGGCACCGATCGCGGCGGCGCTTTTCTCGGTGAGCGAAATCTCGTCGAGTCCTTCGAGCAGACACATCTTGCGGAACGGGTCGATTTCGAAGGTGAAGCGATCCTGGAACATCGTCGTGACCGTCTGGTTTTCGAGGTCGACATGGATCGGGTCGGTCTGTGCGACCTCCATCAAGCGGTCGATCGCCGCCTGCGGCAGCACGACGGGCAGGATGCCGTTCTTGACCGCATTGCCCGAGAAGATGTCCGAATAGCTGGGCGCGATGACGACGCGGATGCCGAGGTCGCCGAGCGCCCAGGCCGCATGCTCGCGGCTCGACCCGCAGCCGAAATTGTCGCCCGCGATCAGGATCGGCGCGCCCTTATATTCGGCGCTATCGAAGATATTGTCCGGGTCCTTGCGGATCGCCTCGAACGCGCCGCGGCCCATGCCCTCGCGCGTCGTGGTCTTCAGCCAGTGCGCGGGGATGATGACGTCGGTGTCGACATTCTTGAGCCCGAACGGGATCGCACGGCCATCGATTAGGTTCAGCGGGGTCATGCCATCAACTCCCGCACGTCGGTCAGCCTGCCGGTCACCGCCGCCGCCGCCGCCATCGCGGGGCTTACGAGGTGGGTGCGGCTGCCCGGTCCCTGGCGGCCGACGAAGTTGCGGTTACTCGTCGAGGCGCAGCGTTCGCCTGCGGGCACTTTATCCGGGTTCATCGCGAGGCAGGCCGAGCAGCCGGGCTCGCGCCATTCGAGGCCGGCGTCGGTGAAGATGCGGTCGAGCCCCTCGGCCTCCGCCTGCGCCTTCACCAGCCCCGAGCCGGGGACGACGATCGCCCATTTGACGTTGGCGGCCTTCTTGCGGCCCTTGATCACCGCGGCGGCGGCGCGCATGTCCTCGATGCGGCTGTTGGTGCAGCTGCCGATGAAGATATTCTCGACCGGCACGTCCTGCATCCGCGTCCCAGGTTCGAGGCCCATATAGGCGAGCGACTTGGCCGCCGCGACCTGCTTCGAGGGATCGGCGAAGCTCGCGGGATCGGGGACGACTCCGGTGATCGGCACGACATCCTCGGGGCTGGTGCCCCAGGTGACGCTCGGCGCGATATCGGCGGCGTCGATGATCACGACCTTGTCGTAGGTCGCGCCCGGATCGGTCGCGAGGCTCTCCCAATAAGCCACCGCCGCGTCCCAGTCGGCGCCCTTGGGCGCAT
Source organism: Sphingomonadaceae bacterium 3R27E2-A (assembly GCA_005503165.1). GTDB lineage: Bacteria > Pseudomonadota > Alphaproteobacteria > Sphingomonadales > Sphingomonadaceae > Sphingopyxis. The sequence goes on along the minus strand of SCNT01000013.1, from coordinate 38,967 downwards.
AGGGACGGCCTTTCAGATAGGCGAAGGTCGTCTCGTCGGGCGCGATCAGGCCCGCGCGCGCGCCGCCCTCGATCGCCATGTTGCTGATCGTCAGCCGCCCCTCGATGCTCAGCGCGCGGATCGCGCTGCCGGTATATTCGATGACATGGCCGGTGCCGCCCGCGGCGCCGATCGTGCCGGTGATGTGGAGGATGATGTCCTTGGCGCTGACCCCGGGGCCGACCTCGCCCTCGACGCGCACTTCCATCGTTTTCGACGGCTGGAGCAGCAGGGTCTGCGTCGCGAGCACATGTTCGACCTCGCTCGTTCCGATGCCGAAGGCGAGCGCGCCGATGCCGCCGTGGCAGGCGGTGTGGCTGTCGCCGCAGACGATCGTCGTACCGGGCAGCGAAAAGCCCTGTTCGGGCCCGACGACGTGGACGATGCCCTGCTCGGGCGCGACCGCGTCGATGTAGCGGATGCCGAATTCGGGCGCGTTCTTTTCGAGCGCGGCGAGCTGCGCGGCGCTTTCGGGGTCGGCGATCGGCAGCCTGTTGCCGCTCGCGTCGAGCCGCGCGGTGGTCGGCACATTATGGTCGGGCACGGCGAGCGTCAGGTCGGGGCGGCGCACCGTGCGCCCGCTCGCGCGAAGCCCGGCGAAGGCCTGCGGACTGGTGACTTCATGGACGAGGTGGCGGTCGATGAAGATCAGGCAGGTACCGTCGGGGCGCTGTTCGACGACATGCGCGTCCCAGATTTTTTCATAGAGGGTGCGAGGCCGGGTCATGCGGGTTCACTTACGCGCGTCGGATAACTTTGCAAGCGAGTGGCGATCAAAAACGCAATTTTCGGTCGCGGGGCGTCTCATGCTACCCCTCGTCACCCGGACTTGATCCGGCGTCCACAGCATCGGCCGCGGGAATGGATGCCGGATCAAGTCCGGCGTGACGAAGCGGATGGTGGCCTCGCACGGACAACAAGCGTATAATCCCGTCATGTCGACGCTCGCCATCATCGTTCTCGTCTTTGCCACCGTCGTGGCAATGGAGGGCGTCGCCTGGGGCAGCCACAAATATATCATGCACGGCTTCGGCTGGGCCTGGCACCGCGATCATCACGAGCCCCACGACAGATTGCTCGAAAAGAACGACCTGTTCGCGATCTTCGGCGCGGCGCTCAGCATTTCGATGTTTACGCTGGGCAGCCCGATGATCATGGACGGCGCGGCATGGGAGCCGGGGACGTGGATCGGGCTAGGCGTGCTCTTCTACGGCATCATCTACACGCTGGTGCACGACGGGCTCGTCCACCAGCGCTATTTCCGCTGGGTGCCGCGACGCGGCTACGCCAAAAGGCTGGTGCAGGCGCACAAGCTCCACCATGCGACGATCGGCAAGGAGGGCGGGGTCAGCTTCGGCTTCGTCTTCGCGCGCGACCCGGCGAGGCTCAAGGCCGAGCTGAAGGCACAGCGCGAAGCGGGAATCGCCGTGGTGCGCGACGCGCTCGCCGATTAGCGATAGGCGTCGACCGTTTCGAAAAGCGCCGCAACGCCCTTGCGATCGGCCTCGGTCAATTCGGGCCGCCACACGTCGAAGATCAGCACGATGCGGTCGCCGTCGGCGTCGTTCCAGGCCTCATGCTGCACCGAATCGTCGAAGATCAGCAGTTTCCCCTCTTCCCACTGCCGCGCCTCGTCGGCAACCTGCAGCGCGCCGGCGCCGGGAACGATCAGCGGCAAGTGACAGATCAGCCGCGCGTTGATCATGCCGTGATGCGGCGCGATGCGCGCGCCGGCCTGGAGCAGCGAGAACATGATCGAGGGCGAGCGCACCGAAATCCGGCACAGGGGCGCGGCCTCGAGTGCGGCCAGTGTGGCGGGGAAGCGGGCCGCCATCTCGGGGATCGGTGCCCCGCTGTCGATCAGGTGCAGTGCCGACCATTGGGGGTTGTCGTGCATGCCGTCGAAATCGATGCGCGGGCGTCCGGGCTGGTGCGTCAGATAAGGCCTGAACAGCCCGGGGTCGGTCAGCGCGGTTTCCAACTCGGCGCGGATCGCCGGCGTCGCCGCCTCTATCGCCGGCGCCCAGTCGAACTGCTCGCGTTCATAGAAGGCCCGCTGCGGCAGGCCGGGGAAATAGAAGTTCGACGGTTTCTGCAGGTCCATTTCGACCTGCTCGTCGCCGCGTACGATCGCGATCGAGCGCGCAAAGGCGGGGCTGCGCGCCTCCGGCGGCAGGCCGCGTTCGGCAAGCCCCGACTCCAGCGCGGCGCCGAACTCGGCGTCGAGCTCGGCGCGCGCGACTTTGGCGTCCTCGATCAGCGGGACCAGCGAGGACGGCAGCCCGGCCATCGTCTCCGCGAGGCGGATCGCGTTGATATACCAACTCGCAGCGGTTCGCCGATCGCCCGCGGCGCGGCGGCAATCGGCCTTCCATATGATCGCGCGCAAAGCACGGGCGTCTCGATCGAGGATCGCATCGGCCGCGGCTTCCTGTCCGGCGCGATCGTCCGTCAGGCGGCAGGCTTCGCCGAGCATCATCCAGATCTGCGCATTGGCCAGCCCGGCTTCCGCCACGGCCTGCAAAGCCGTCTTGGCCGCGGGGGCATCGCCGCGCTGCAAGGCTGCGCCTCCGTCCTGCGCCAGTCTGGTCGCCTCGGCGACGGTCAGAGTCTTATCAGCCATGGCGATAGTCTGCCGTGATCGCGCCCGCGGCGGCAAGCTCTTCCTCATGGCTTTCCTCGCGCCAGCTTTCGGCGAGCGCCTGCCGCTCCCATTCGCGCATCGCGGGGTCGGCAAGGATATGATCGACCCACGCCGGCCCGGCGCCGACGTCGAGCCCATAGGTTCGGATGCGGAACGCCACCGGCGCGAAAAAGGCGTCGACGGCGGAGAAAGCGGAGCCCGCAAGCCAAGGGCCGCCGAAGCGCGCCAGCCCTTCCTCGAACAATTCGCGGATCCGCATCACATTGGCGCGCAGCGCATCGGACATCGGCTTGGGCGTCACGCGCACCCCGACGTTCATCGTGCAATCGTTCCTGAGCGCCGAAAAGCCGCTGTGCATCTCGGCCGCCGCGCATTGGGCCCAGGCGCGCGCGTCGGCATCTGCAGGCCACACACCCTCGTGCCGGTCGGCGAGATAGAGCGTAATGCCGAGCGAATCGTATATGGTGCGCCCCTCGTGCAGCAGCGCGGGCACTTGGCCGGTCGGCGAGAAGCTGCGGAAGGCGTCGTAATTCACCGGCTGCGCGAACGGTTCGATGCGGTCCTCGAACGCGATGCCCAGCCCCTGCATCAGCATCCACGGGCGCAGCGACCAGCTCGAATAATTGCGGTTGGCGGTGATCAGCACATACATGTTTCGCGCTCCCGGGCGACGATGGGGGAGGTGTAGTCGGGGTGGTGTGCGAAGGGCAGCGGGCGGCCTTCGCGGAGTGCGGCCAGCACGCTGCCGAAGTCGGTCGCCGCGCGCCACCCGAAGCGGCGCTCCGCGCGCGACGGGTCGTATACGCGGTCGATGGTCTCGGGCAGCACCCAGCCCGCTGCGGCATAGAGTTCGGCGGCGTCTGGATGATGCCGCGCGACTACCGCGCGCGCGTCGCGGGCGAGTTCCTCGGCCTCCTCGCGGACGAAGGGCGGCGGGGCCGAGAGGATGAAGGTGTCGCAGCCGATCTGGGGCGCGGCTTCCAGCGCGGCGAGATGCGCCGCCGCGGCATCCTCGACGGTCAGGCGGCGGTTGAGCAACTCGTTGGCTTTCAGATTCTCCCCGCACGGCGCCTCGTGGGTGTCGTCGTCCTCGGGGAAGAAGCGACCGGTGCGCAGGATGGCGACATGGATGCCATGCTCGCGGTGGACGAGTTTGCACGTCTGCTCGGCGGCGAGCTTGGCGATGCCATAGATGTTGCGCGGTTCGATCGGACCGAAATCCTCGTCCATCCACCAGGCGCCATGTGCGCCCGCGCCCGCGCGCACATCGGCGCGCACCATCAGCGAGGTGGTCGAGGTGAAGAGGAAGCGGTCGTTGCCTGCGGCGACCGCCGCCTCGATCAGGTTGAGCGTGCCGGTGACGTTGACGTCGATAAACGCCTGCCGCGGATAGCGGACGATGTCGGGCTTGTGCAGCGCGCCGCCATGGATGACCGCTTCGATGCCATGTTCGCCCATGACGCGCTCGACCAGCGCGCGGTCGGCGACGGTGCCGACCACCTGCGTATGCGCGCCTGGCACGACGTCCAGCCCGGTCACCTTATGGCCGCTTTCGGTCAGCAGGGGGGCGAGATACCGCCCCAGCCAGCCCGACGATCCGGTCAGCAGCACGCGCATCGATGAATCTCCTCTCCGCTCTCCGACGCGCGCCTGATACACAGGCGACGGGCCGGGCGAAAGCACGACCGGCTCAGCCGTTGGCGTGCTCGGTCGCCGCGGGTGCCGCAGCCGGTGCCACGCCGCGATGCGGCAGCTCGCTCGTGTCGAGCCAGTTGCTGCCTTCGCGGCGATGATAGCTGTCGATCACTGCAAAGGGCACGCGGAAGGGGAAGCCCCAGTCGCTGTTCCACAGCACGACGACGCCGGTCCGCGTCGCGGGCTCGAAGATCATCGTGGCTCGATAGCCCGCGACCGCGCCCGAATGGCCCTCGAGCCGGCGGTCGCCATAGGCGAAGCTCCGCCAGCCGAGGCCGTAGGACGCGTCGCTGGTGGCCTGGCGCAGCGCGCCGCCATAGAGGCGTCCGGTGCCGACGCGCGGGCTATGCGCCAGTTGCAACACCCCGCCGGGCAGCACGTCGGGCCGCGCGCCCATCATCGCCTGCATCCAGGTCGCGAAATCGACGATGTCGCTCTCGACCCCTGCGGCGGCGGGCACGCGCCAATAGGCTTCCTTGACCTCGCGGACATGCTGGCCGTTGCGATGCGGCCGCGCCCAGTCCTTGGCGCCGGTCAGCCGCGCCATGCCATAACCCGCGCTGACCATGCCGAGCGGGCGGAAGAAACGATCCTCGACCGCGTCGGCGAAGGGCTCCTTCGCGGCCTCGGCGAGGATCTCGCTCGCTGTGTCGAAGGCGATATTCTGATAGGTGTAGCAGGTGCCGGGCTGGCATTGCAGCGGCGCGGTCGCGAGGCCGGCGCGCAGGAACTGCGGATTCTGCCCCTCCTCCAGTTTCTCGTCATAGGCATTCTTCGTGAGCCCGGTGCGCTGTGCGAGCAGGTCGTCGAGCCGCAGCTGCGTCTCGGCGCCGCCCGGCAGGCGCAGCGATGAACTGCGCCACCCCGCGACCGGGCGGTCGAGGTCGACCGTGCCGTCCTTCGCGAGCTTGGCGGCGAGCACGCCGGTCGCGGTCTTCGAGACCGAGGCCCAGCGGAAGACCGTGTGCGGGGTAACCGGCGCGCCGGTCGCCGCGTCGGCCACGCCATAGCCGCGCACGAAGCTGAGCTTGCCGTCCTCGACCACCGCGACCGCCAGCCCCGCCATTTCGGGGCGCTGCGCGAGCTCGGTCAGCTGCTTGTCGAGCGCGCGATAGTCGATCCGCCCGCGCCATTCGGCGGGAGTGTCGGGCAGATTCGCGGGCGGCTTGATCGGGATCGCGACGCTGGCGAGCGCATGATGGTCGCCGCCGGGCGCGCGCAAGCCAAGCCAGCCGGCCGATCCCAGCGCGGCAATCGCGGCCAGCGCGGCGATGACGCGCTTCGTGGATTTCTTCTTGGAAGGTTGCGACTTCATATTTTGGCGTGGTCTTAGCCGCGACGGGCGCCCTCGTCACCCCCGCTGCGATCAACGCCCCAGAAAGGGCCACGCCTTGAGCGTTCCGACCGCGTAAACGACGCCATAGGCGAGCACGATCAGCGACGACCCGATCGCAAAAGCGTCGCTATGCTGCGGCCGCCAGACATGCAGCGGCACGAACAGCAGCGCGCGCAGCAGGTAGATCGCGGTGATGACGACAAGCCCCGTGCGCAGCAGGGGCAGGCGCGGCAGCGAACCCGCGCCCGAAAAGGCGTAGGCCGCCCAGATCAGGAGCACCGCCGCGATCCCCAGCGTGATCAGCGTTGGCCTCAGATCGCCGCGCGCTGCGGCGCGCGCCATGCCCTCACCGGCGCCGAAGAAACGATACCAGTCGGGCCCGCCGAAGATGCAGGCGAGATGGAGCAGCGCTGCAGCCACCGACAGCCACCCGCCGACGATCAGCCAGGGGGCGCCGGGATGCGCGGCGACGTCAGGCAATATAATGCGCCGTCGTCTTTTCGGCGACTTCCTCGGCGGTCACCCCGGGCGCGAGTTCGATCAGCCGGAACGGGCTGTCATGATCGTCGCGCTTGAATACCGCGAGGTCGGTGATGATCATGTCGACGACATTCTGGCCGGTCAGCGGCAGCGTGCACGCCGGGATGAACTTCGGGCTGCCGTCCTTGGCGTTGTGCTCCATCACGACGATGATCTTCTTGACCCCGGCGACGAGGTCCATCGCACCGCCCATGCCCTTGATCATCTTGCCCGGGATCATCCAGTTGGCGATGTCGCCGTTCTCGGCAATCTCCATCGCGCCCAATACGGTCAGGTCGATATGCCCGCCGCGGATCATCGCGAAGCTGTCCGAGGAGCTGAAATAGGCCGACTGCGGCAACTCGCTGATCGTCTGCTTGCCCGCGTTGATCAGGTCGGCATCCTCTTCGCCCTCATAGGGGAAGGGGCCGATGCCGAGCATGCCGTTTTCCGACTGCAGCGTCACCGTCATCCCCGCGGGAATATGGTTCGCGACGAGTGTCGGGATGCCGATGCCGAGGTTGACGTAATAGCCATCCTGCAGTTCCTTCGCGGCGCGTGCCGCCATGTCGTCGCGGGTCCAGGGCATGTTCTACTCCTTGAAATCTACCATTTCTGGGCGTCGTCGAAGATGTCTTCGAGCTTCGCTTTGTCCCACGGACCATAAAGCGGATTGGGCAGCAGGAACCAGCCGTTGCCCCAAAGCGCGTCGAAAGCCGGAAGCGCGGCGCGCGCCTGTCGATCCTTGGGTGACAAGCCTTCCGCGTTGAACAGCTGCGAGAAATCGCCCAGCTGGTCGCCCGCCATCGCGATCACGCAATATTGCTCCGAGACGATCCGCCGCCGGTCGTCCTTGTTGGAGCGATCGGGGCCGGTCCCGCGCAGGAACATATTCTCCCCTTGCGTGAAGTCGCCGAAACCGGCCGCCTTCAGCGCCGCCGCGGTCGCTTTCCAATGATCGGCGCCGGTGGGCACGTCGGTGCTGGCGGCATCGCGATTCGAAATCACGATGACTGCAATACCGGCATTCTTTAGCGCATTGACCGCCTCGACTGCGCCGGGGACCGGTAATATCTTTTGCGCGCCGGTCGCTTCCCACCAGGACCAGACCTTGGCGTCAAAGGTCATGCCATGTTCGCCGAGCCACCGCGTGCCGCCGATATTCCAGATCAGCGTTTCATCCGCGTCGAAGATCACCGCGAGATCTTTCTTCCTGCCGCAGCCATCGAAACCAGGCGCCTCGACGGTCGCGTTCGGCGCAAGCACCACCGCGTCGGTAGGGCGATGGTTCACCTTGTCCAGCGCATAGGCCGTCAGTGCACGATAGGTTTGCCGCGAAAGGCTCGCGGCTTCGGCCGAACCGTAAAGATAGCGGATGCCGAGCGCTTGCTCGGTTTCGATCACGACCGGCTTCTTGGCCGGGGCCTGTGCCCAGGCTGGAGTGATCCCGAGCGTCAGCGCGGCCGCGCCGAGCAGCAGCCCGCGCATCACGCCGCCTCGCGGGGGCGCACTGTGCGGAATTCGATCTTCTTGTCGTAGGGCGCGCCGACGATCATGCGCTTCACATAGATGCCGGGCAGGTGGATCGCGTCGGGATCGAGGCTGCCGGTGGGCACGATTTCCTCGACCTCGGCGACGCAGATCCTGGCCGCGGTCGCCATCGGCTGGTTGAAGTTGCGCGCGGTCTTGCGAAAGATGAGGTTGCCACTCTCGTCGGCCTTCCACCCCTTGATGATCGCGAGGTCGGCGAAGATGCCGCGCTCGAGGATATAATCCTGCCCGTCGAAATTCTTCACTTCCTTGCCCTCGGCGACGAGCGTGCCGACGCCGGTCTTGGTGTAAAAGCCGGGGATGCCCGCGCCGCCCGCGCGGCAGCGTTCGGCAAGCGTGCCCTGGGGGCAGAATTCAACCTCGAGCTCGCCTGCCAGATATTGCCGCTCGAACTCCTTGTTCTCGCCGACGTAGCTGCTGATCATCTTCCTGATCTGGCGCGTGCGGAGCAGCTTGCCGAGGCCTTCGCCATCGATGCCGGCGTTGTTGCTCGCGATGGTCAGGTCCTTGGTGCCCGCGTCGCGGATCGCGTCGATCAGCCGCTCGGGAATGCCACAGAGGCCGAACCCGCCCGCGCAGATATGCATGCCGTCGAACAGCAGTCCTTCGAGTGCGGCGGCTGCGTCGGCATAGCGCTTGTTACCCATGAACGGACTCCTCGTGGTTGCGGCGCGGCGACTTTGGCCGACAAAATCCATCAATTCTAATTATTCTATTTTTCGATTATGCATAAACAATGTCTATCAGTCGCGTCTCGCTCTATCATCTCGAAACCCTGTTGTGGATCGACCGGCTCGGCACCTTCTCGGCGGCGGCCGAGCGGCTGAACACGACGCAGCCCGCGGTGTCGGCGCGGATGCGCGAACTCGAGCAGCGGCTCGGTTCGACGCTGTTTCGCCGCGACGGGCGGACGATGTCGCTGACCGCGGCGGGACGCAAGCTGGTGCGCGACTGCGACCCGCTGCTGCGCGACATGCAGCTCGCGCTGCTCGGCAGCGGCGGCTATGGCGAGGCGAGCGGCGTGGTGCGCATCGGCGCCGGCGAGATCGCGGCGGCGAGCTGCCTCCCCGGTTTCGTTGCGGCGCTGAAGGCCGATATGCCCAACGTGGGCCTCGAGATCGAGATCGACCTCACCGCCAACCTGATCCAGCAATTGCTCACGGGGCGCACCGACATGGTCTTCGCCGCGGGGCCCGTCGCGCATCCCGCGCTCAAAACCCGCCCGATCGGTCAGGTCGCGCTCGTCTGGCTGGCGAGCCCCGCGGTCGCCGCGGCCTTCGCGGAGGGCGCGAGCGTGCCCGTCTGGTCGCTCGCCAGCCCGTCGCCGATCCATGGCCGCATGCGCGAGGCGATCACCGCGTCGCGTATCGCGCAGAAATCGCTCAACCTCTGCAACAATGCGCGCACGATGATCGACATCGCGCGCACGGGCGGCGGCATCGGCATCTTCCCCGAACCGATGGTGCGCGACGAGCTCGCCAGCGGCGCGCTGGTCGAGATCGATGGCATGCCGGCGCTGGCGCCGGTCGAATTCCACGTCGCGATGCGCGTGTCGGATAGCGAACCGCTGCTCGCGCAAATCTTCGGCCGGGCGGCGGCGCTCGACTTGGCGGATGCGCAGGCTGAACGACCGGTTTCGGGTGCTTGCTGACGTTCCGCCGGTGCGGTGCTGACAGGCCTGTTCCATTTTGCTTCGCGTAAAGACGCAAACGCACGAAGATGTCTTGCGGGCCGCGAAGCGGCATTTTCCGCCAATGCCATATCATGGCGCTGCGTTGATGACGAAGCGACCTTGGCAGTCGCACGCTAACGTCTTCATGTCTTTGCGTCTTTGCGCGAAACCAACAGGACCGACGCTCGCGAAATAGCGGTCCGTCTCTGTCTCGCGCGACCTCTGCCCAAGCCGTTACTTCGGCCGGTTCATCACCCAGCTGAACGCCATGGCGTTGAAGATGGTGTAGAGGCCGTAGAGCAGCAGCGCGGTGAACCAGTTGCGCGTCGCGATCGCCATCGCGCCGACGAGCAGCAGAAATTCGAAGATATAGGTGATGTTCGGCCCGACCTTATCGGCCAGCGGCTTCACCATCTGCCGGACCAGCGGGTCGTCGCTTTCCATGAAGGCGCGGTGCATCGCGAAATTACCGATGCCCGCGGCGAAAATGGCGATGATGGCGATCCACATACTATGCAAATGGGGGGCGCGGGGTGGAAATGCCAGCGGATTTGCGGCTACGCCGCTGCTCCCTCCCCATTGCTTCGCGACAGGGAGTCGAGATGTCAGTCGAACACCTCCGCGCCGCCGATCGTCTCGCCCTCGGCGAGCAGGCCGATGCCGGGGACATGGTTGAATTCGATGCGGATGCCGTCGGGGTCCTCGAACAATATGGAATAATATCCCGGCGCCCAGGGCTCCTCCTGCGGGCCGTGGACGAAGACGATGTCGCTGCGGTCCGCGAGGAAGGCGTAGATGCGGTCGACCGCGGCGCGGTCGCGCAGGCGGAAGCAGGCGTGGTGGAGCCCCGGCGCGCCCTGGTCGAAGCGCTTGCCGGCATTTTCCGGGCTGCCGGTGCGGATACCGATCGCGGTGCGCCCGCCGACGCCATAGAGCATCGCGTCATTGTCGAGCACGACCTTGAGCTTGAGATAAAGAATGACGTCGCGCCAGAAGGCGGTCGAGCGCGCGAAATCGCCCGCGGTCAAAATGACGTGGGCGACGCCGTTGAGGTCGCTCATTTTATCGCCGCCAGCACATAGAGGAATTCGGCGAAGCCCATCGTCGCGTCGACCAGCCCCGCGACCTTGGGGTTGGTCGAATCGATCAGGAAATATTCGTCGGGGGCGTGCGCGCCCGATCCGTGGCCGATGCCGAAATGCGCCGCGGGGATCGACACCGGCGGCGCGGTGAAGGTCGACCCCGGCCAGCTGCCCGCCATGCGCGGGTTGAGGCTCGTCGCGATGCCGAGCTTCTTGTAGGTCGCGAGTTCGGAGCGGACGAGGCGGCTGTCCTCGGCGACCTCGGTCGGGTCGTAGCCACCCGAGACATTGATCTCGACGTCGGTGAAACCATGCTTGTCGAGATGCGCGCGCAGCTTCTTCTCGGCCTCGGCGCGCGTCTGGTTGGGGACGAGGCGGAGGTCGAGCTTGGCGACCGCCTTGCCGGGCAGGATCGTCTTGCCGCCGGGGCCGGTATAGCCCGCGACCAGCCCCTCGATATTGACCGTCGGTTCCTGCGCGAGGCGGATCAGCGCGTCGTCGTAGGACAGATTGTCGATCCAGTGGGTGACGCCGAGCGCCTGTTTCTGCTGCGCCTCGTCGCCCGCCTTAGCCGCGGCCCGGATGAGGTCCTTCTCGCGGGTCGTCAGCGGGCGGACATTTTCGAACCAGCCCTCGATCGCGGGCGTGTTGCCGCCGTCGGCGACGAGCGTCTGCAGCGCCTGCACCAGCCGCCACGCGGGCGAATCGACCATCGCCTTCAGGCTGGAGTGCACGTCGCCCTTGGGCCCGCGGCCCCATTTCTCGCCGCTGGCGACGAGCTCGAGCTCGATGATCCCCTTCGACCCCAGGTTGACCGTGACATTGCCTGACTTGCCCTGCGAGGCGAAGGGGATGAAGATGCCCTCGCATTTCTTGAGCGCGGCGAGGATGTTGGGCCTGGTCGCGATCTGGCGGAAATGCGGCGATCCGATCTCCTCCTCGCCCTCGCAGACGAGGACGATGTTCACCGGCAGCTTCGCCTTGGCGGCGCGGATCGCGTGGAGCGCGGCGAGGAAGGCGGCCTCGGGGCCCTTCTGGTTCACCGCGCCGCGGCCCATGATCGCCTGGCCGAAGCCGGGGCGGTCGACCATCCTACCCTCGAGCGGCGGGGAGGACCATTCGGCGGGGTCGAACTGCTTGACGTCGTACATGAAATAGATGCCGAGCGTGCGCGGCGCGCCGACGTCGATCGTGCCGAAGACGCCGGGGTGGCCGTCGGTGGGCACAATCTCGACATCGGTAAAGCCGGCGTCGCGCGCGAGCTCGGCCATATAGGCCGCGCCCTCGGCCATGGCGCGGTTCTCGGCGGCGATCGAGGGGAGCGCGATCCAGTCGCGGATCCGTTTGATCGACGCGTCCTTGCCCGCCTCGGCCGCTTTCCGGATCGCCGCCATCGGCCCGTTCGCCGCGAGCCCCGGCAGCGGGCGCATCAGCATCGCCCCGGCGGAAAGCATCGCGCCGCCGCGAATCAGGTCGCGGCGGTTCCAGGCGTTGACGTTACGGAAATCCATTCGGCGTCCCCTTGAGCTGTTCGTATGCGAAGCATTTTGGCGCATCGGCTAAGGAACGCAAGCCGCGCAGCGTTCAGCCGGGTTTTCGCCAATAATCGGCCATCAACTCGCCGACCCATGCCGGCTGGTCGATGGCGCCCCGCGGCAGGAATTCGCGCATCACCGGTTTGATATCGAGCACCGGCGTGCCGTCGATCGCGTCGAGCCCCTCGACTGCGACCGTCAACCCGTCGACTCCGATAATCCGGCAGGTGGTGAGACCGAGGCGGTTGGGGCGGTTCTTGCCGCGCTGCGCGAAGATGCCGACCAGCGGCCAGTCCTTCCGGTTCCGTGGGTGGCGCGCGCCAGTCTCGATCTTTTCGTCGGGCACCTGGTCGAAAACGAAGATCACCTCGGCATGGCTGAAATCGGCGAGGCCCGCGAGCGCGTCGGGGGTGAAGCGGTCGGGGTCGAGGGTGATCGCCGCGCGGCTCGCGCCCCAATCGTTGTCGACCGCCTCGGCGCGCCCGCCGCGGACATGGCCGATTGGGAGCAGGGTGAAGCTCATCGATGGCTCTCCTCCAAGATTGACGCCGCGGTCGCCCACCGCGCATAGCGTCGCGGCAGCAGGGAGGCGAGCGATGGATTTTGCGGGCAAGAGCGTCACGATTACCGGCGGCGCGACGGGGATCGGTTTGGCATTGGCAAAACGTCTCGGTGCTGCGGGCGCGCGCGTAATCCTGAGCGAGCCGCGCGCGGAAAAGCTGGCCGAGGCTGTCGCCGCGCTCGAAGCGCTCGGCATCGAGGCGCTCGCCTTCGCGGGCGACGTTACCGACGCGGCGTCGGTCGAGGCGCTCGCCGACTTCGCATGGGAGAGGCATGGGCGCGCCGATGCGGTGATCGCCAACGCCGGCATCGGCGGCCCGCGCGCGTCGGTGATCGACTGCGATCCCGGCGAAGCGCGCGCGCTGTTTGAGGTCAATTTCTGGGGCGTGTGGAATGTGCTCGCGGCGTTCGGTCGCCGCTTCCAGGCCGATGGCAAGCCGTCGGGCCTCTATGCAACCGCGTCGGAGAATAGCTTCTTCAACGCGCTGCGCGTCAACGGCGGGGCTTATGTCGCGAGCAAGCATGCCGTGCTCGGGCTGATGGACATGCTCCGGAACGAGGTTTCGCCCGCGATCGACGTCGGCGTGATCATCCCCGGCTGGGTTCAGTCCGACCTGACGCGCCACGCCGAACCCGCGATGGACGCCGACGCCTTCGCCGACCGCATCGTGCCGCAGATGGAGGCGGGTGAATTTTACCTCGTCAGCCACCCGTACAACGTCGTGCGGATGGAAGAGCGCTGGGGCGAGGCCTATGCCGCCTATGCCAAATATGCGCCGCGTGTGCCGGGCGACGAGGCGTGGGACGTGCAGAAGGTCATCGAATCGCAGATGGTGGTCAGGCGGCGCGATTAAGGCGCTTCGCCCGCCGCGAAGGGCTTGCTGTCGCTGATCCATTCCCAATGGCAGCGGCCCTGCGGTTTGAGCTTCAGCGCCATATTCATTGCCTCGACCGCGCCGGCGGGGAGCGCGCTGATCCACGCGCCCTGGTCGGTCCACAGCCAGGCGAGGCGGCGGCCTGTTGCGACCGCGCCCGCTCGCGCATCGATCGCGTGCGCGATGTGCGAACTCGCATATTTGACCGCTCCTGCATATTCGATCGCGAGCGGTGACCCGCCCGCCTGCATGGTGATCCGCACGGGTATCGGGCCATCGCGCGGCGGCCAGTCAGCGTTGACGGTCAGGTCGGTGATCGGCAAATCCGCAATGCGTGCGAGGGCTTCGACCTGCTCGCGCAAATAGGCGGGTTCCTGCTCGGTCTTCGAATCGAGCATGACGAGGTTGGCCATGAAGCGCGCCGGGTCGGTGCCGGGATGATAATAATCGAGCTCGCCGAGCGCGGCGAGGATCGTGTCGGGCTTCACGCTCTCGTCCATCTCGGCGACCCCCGGATAGAAGAGCGCGGCGTCGGGAACCTCGGGCGCGAAGACGCCCTGTTCGGTCATGACGCGCACGACCCGGCGCACATCGGCCTGGCGCGACGCGGATAGTTCGGGCAGCGGGCCATTGTGGTGCACGGGCAGGGCCGAGCGCGGCTTCGACCGCCGCCTGCGCGCCACGCGCCAGAGATCGCCGACGAGCGCCGGGATCCCCCAAAGGCACCACAACCCGTAGGCCGCGAAGGCACCCATAATCGCCGAAAAGAAGAGCTTCGCGCCTGTCCCCGTGCCTTCGGAGAAGGGGACGAAGAAAAAAAAGGCGAGCGCGGTGGCGATACCCGCGGCGAGGAAGGGAGCGATCCGTGGGAGTCCGGGCGCCGCCATGCGGCTCAGGCCTTCTCCAGCAGCCCCTCGTCCTTGATGCGTTTCTGCCACAGCATCGGCGCGTTGACGTGGACGTTCTGGCCTTCGCTGTCGACCGCGACGGTGACCGGGAAGTCCTGCACCTCGAACTCGTAGATCGCTTCCATGCCGAGATCGGCGAAGCCGACGACCTTGCTGCCCTTGATCGCGCGCGCCACGAGGTAGGCCGCGCCGCCGACCGCCATGAGGTACGCGCTCTTGTGCCTGGCGATCGCCTGCGTCGCCGCGGGGCCGCGTTCGGCCTTGCCGACGCACGCGAGCAGGCCCTGTTCGAGCATCATGTCCATGAACTTGTCCATGCGCGTCGCGGTCGTGGGACCGGCGGGGCCGACGATTTCCTCGCCGACCGGATCGACCGGGCCGACATAATAGATGACGCGGCCCTTGAACTCGACGGGGAGCTGCTCGCCCTTGGCCAGCATGTCGGCGATGCGCTTGTGCGCGGCGTCGCGGCCGGTGAGCATCTTGCCGTTGAGCAGGAGGCGGTCGCCCTGCTTCCAGCTGGCCACCACCTCGGGCGTGAGCGTGTCGAGGTCGACGCGGATCGCCGCCTGGTCGGGCTTCCAGTCGATCTGCGGATAATCCGCCAGCACCGGCTTTTCGAGATAGGCGGGCCCGCTGCCGTCGAGCGTGACATGGGCATGCCTTGTCGCGGCGCAATTGGGGATCATCGCGACGGGCTTCGACGCGGCATGCGTCGGCCAGTCGGCGATCTTGACGTCGAGCACCGTGGCGAGGCCGCCGAGCCCTTGCGCGCCGATGCCGAGCGCATTGACCTTTTCATAGAGCTCGATGCGCAGCTCCTCGGTCGGGTTCGACGGTCCGCGCGCGAGCAGCTCGGTCATGTCGATCGGGTCCATCAGCGACTGTTTGGCGAGCAGCATCGCCTTCTCCGCGGTGCCGCCGATGCCGATGCCGAGCATGCCCGGCGGGCACCAGCCGGCGCCCATCTGCGGCACCATTTCGAGCACCCAGTCGACGATCGAGTCCGACGGGTTCATCATCTTGAACTTCGACTTGTTCTCGCTGCCGCCGCCTTTCGCCGCGACGTCGATCACGACCTTGGCGCCGGGGACCATCTCGACGTTGAGCACCGACGGCGTATTGTCCTTGGTGTTGACGCGGCTGAACGCCGGGTCGGCGAGGATTGAGGCGCGGAGCTTGTTGTCGGGGTGGAGATAGGCGCGGCGCACGCCCTCGTCGACGACCTGCTGCAGGCTGCGCGGCGAGTCGAGGCGGCAGTCCATGCCCCATTTGATGAACACCGTGACGATGCCGGTATCCTGGCAGATCGGGCGGTGCCCCTCGGCGCACATGCGGCTGTTCGACAATATCTGCGCCATTGCGTCCTTGGCCGCGGGCGACACCTCGCGCTCATAGGCGGCGGCGAGCGCGCGGATATAGTCCATCGGATGGAAATAGCTGATGTACTGGAGCGCGTCGGCGATGGTTTCGATCAGGTCGTCTTCGCGGATGATGACGGTCTTCATGGGTGCAGCCCCCCTTTGCCCTGTTTCAGGATTCGACCGAATCCCTAGACCCGCACGCGACCGACGGGAAGAGGCTTAGATATCGCTTTTGCGGCGGCCGAAGCTGCGCGGCGCGGTGCCGGGCGGCGGCGGTTGCTCGGGCTCGCCGCGGTCGGTCGCGCGGCGCTGCGGCGCCTCGGGCTCGAAATCGACCAGCGGCGCCTTTTTGAAGAGAGCATTGATGCAGCCGATGAGCGCGGTGCCGAGCAGCCCGATCCATCCCGCACCGACGGCCGCGGTGAGCGTCCAGCCGAAGGCGGGGGGCGAGATGAGCGCCATCGGGACGGTGAGCAGGGGAACGAGGATCAGCGTGCCCGCGAGCTGCCAGCGCCGCGACATCTGGGTGAGTGCGGCGCCGATCGCGACGTTGGCGAGCGCGAGAGCCAAGAACTTCGCCGCGACGGGCCACGGCAGGCTGGCCATCGCGGGCGAATATTCGCCGACGGTGAAAGCCGCCTGGATGTCGAACAGCAGCCAATTCTCATAGGCGTCGCACAGCGCCGCCGCGACCGGCAACAGCGCCGCGGCGAGCAGCCAGCGCAGCCGCAGCTCGCGCCACAGCGCGACCAGCCCGCTCGTCACGAAAGCCGCATAGAGCAGCATGAACAGATAATCCTGTTCGTTCCCCGCGCGCATCGCCGCGAGCCGTGCGACCTGGCCGGGATCGCTTTCGGGGCCGAATACCGCGAGCAGATCGGCCTGGCTGCGGGCGAATTCGAACGCGATGACGGGCGCGCCATAGCCGGGCGCATGGGCATAGCCGCTTTGCGGGAAGACCTGCGCCAACGAAAGGCCGAACAGCAAGGTGCAGATACCGAGCGCGAGCGTCGCGTACCACCAGCCGGTCGGTGCGGGCGCCCGCATCCGCTGCGCCTCGACCCAGCGCTGGAGCCCCCCGCTCATGCGCCGCGCCCGCGAGGGATCAAATTATTGGCACTCGGCGCATTTGCCGCGCACCTCGATCACCGGCCGCTCGGCGGCGAAGCCCGTCGCGCCCGCCGCGGCGCGTACGCCATCGGAAAGCTTGTCGTTATCGATGTGGACCGCGCTGCCGCAACTGTCGCAGATCAGGAAGATGCAGTCGTGCAGGCAGCCGGGATGGCTGTTGGCGACGAAGGCGTTGGCGCTCTCGACGCGGCGGACGAGATTGTTCGCGACGAACAGGTCGAGGATGCGATACACGCTGTTCGGCGCGACACGCTTGCCGCGGTTTTTCGACACGATGTCGGCGATTTCATAGGCGCTCGCGGGCTTGCCGATCCTGGCGACCGCGTCGAAAATCTGCGCGCGCATGTCGGTCCAGGCTTCACCGGCACTTTCGAGCGCAGCCTGCGCCGCGCTGGCGAGCGAGGCGCCGCTGGCCTCGACGTGCGGATGATCATGCTTGCCCATTCGCGTTTCCTTGTGCCGCGCGGCGGTGCCGCGCGATCATGCCCCTATCTGGTGCAATGTATGTTGTTTGACCGGCGCCCGCAAGCTGCGGACGGGTCCGTTACGGCGCCGGGTCAGCTGCGCGCGCGGCGGTTGAGGTCGTGGCCCAATGCGACGACCGCCACGCCGATCATCGTCGCGAGCACTTCGGTGCCGTCGTGCGGCCGCGACAGCGCGCCCGCCATCATGCCCAGCCCGAAGCTGCCGACCGCGAAGGGCATGATATAGCCGTGGCTGAGCACGCCCGAGACGAGCGTCACCAGCGCAAAGCCGATCGCGACGACCAGCCCGATCTCGTGGAACAGGTGATTGTCGAGGAACACCCCGCCGACCGAGGCGAGCGAAGCGAAGAAGACAGTGGTCGCGAGGCAATGGACGAGGCACAGTCCCGACAGCCCCATCGCGAGCTGGTCGCCCGAAAGCGATGTCAGCGGCCGCGAATCGCGCGCAGCCCGAACCAGCGCGCCGAGGCGCGTCGTGGCATGGCTGTGGCCGGCGACTTGGGTCACCCGATTCTCCGTTGGTGCAATTGCGATCCCGGATATGGCATATCATGACAAAGGTTACAATGTCTCATTGGCAGATTCTTTCGGGATGGGACGTCGGTCTGGGGCGGCAGGGGGCCCTATGATTCCTGCCCGCAAGCGGGGAAGAATAAGGAACGGGAGCTAGTCGCCCCGAACCCGCCGATTCGATGGCGCGTCGGCATCAAAGCCGAAGCCACACCCCGCTCTTGCCGATTGCCTGTGCCGCGTTCTAGACCGAGGCCAGGCATGGACCAGCGGAGGAATTGAGCGTGAGCGACGGCAGCACGGCCAGCGAAATCTATATCGGCCTCGGCGGCGGCGGCGCCGCGGACGGGCCGCGCCAGTCGCTGGTGCTGAAGCGCGCCAACCGGCACGGGCTGATCGCAGGCGCGACCGGCACCGGCAAGACGGTGACGCTGCAGGGGCTCGCCGAGGGCTTTTCGGCGGTCGGCGTCCCGGTGTTCGTCGCCGACGTGAAGGGCGACCTCGCGGGCATGGCGATGGCGGGCAGCCCGACGTCGAAGCTGCACGAGATTTTCGCCGCGCGCGCCACCGAGATCGGCGACGCCGAATGGGCCTACCGCGACAATCCGGTAATCTTCTGGGACCTGTTCGGTGAGCAAGGGCACCCCATTCGCACCACCATTTCGGAAATGGGGCCGCTGCTGCTCGCGCGGCTGATGGGACTGAACGAGGTGCAGGAGGGGGTGCTCGCCATCGCCTTCCGCATTGCCGACGAACAGAATCTGTTGCTGCTCGATCTGGGCGACCTGCAGGCGATGCTCGCCTGGTGCGCGCAGAATGCCGACGAGCTGACGGTCAAATATGGCAATGTGTCGAAGGCGACCGTGGGCACGATCCAGCGGCAGCTGCTGACGCTCGAAAGCCAGGGCGGCGACCATTTCTTCGGCGAACCCGCGCTCGACATCATGGACATGATCCAGAGCGACGAGAGCGGCCGCGGCTATGTCAACATCCTTGCCGCCGACAAATTGATGGCGAGCCCCAAGCTCTATGCGACCTTCCTCCTCTGGCTGCTCTCGGAGATGTTCGAGACGCTTCCCGAGGTCGGCGACCCCGACAAGCCCAGGCTCGTCTTCTTCTTCGACGAGGCGCATCTGCTGTTCGACGACGCGCCGCCGGCGCTTGCCGAGAAGATCGAGCAGGTCGTCCGCCTGATCCGCTCGAAGGGCGTCGGCGTCTATTTCGTGACGCAGAACCCCATCGACATTCCCGAGGATGTCGCGGGTCAGCTCGGCAACCGCGTGCAGCACGCGCTGCGCGCCTTCACTCCGCGCGACCAGAAGGCTGTGAAAGCGGCGGCCGACACCTTCCGCCCCAATCCCAAGGTCGATGTCGCGCGCGAGATTACCGAACTCAAGGTCGGCGAGGCGCTGGTGTCGTTGCTGATGGCGGACGGCGCGCCGTCGCCGGTCGAGCGCACCCTGATCAAGCCGCCCTGCTCGCGCGCCGGGCCGCTCGAGACCAAGGAGCGGGCGATCATCAGGTCGATCTCGCCCGTCGAGGGCAAATATGACACCGCCGTCGACCGCGAGAGCGCCGAAGAACTGCTCGCCGCCAAGGCCGAGCAGGCGCAGGCGGCCGCGGTCGAGGCCAAGGCGCAGGAAGAGGCCGACAAGGCTGCCGCCATCGCCGCCAAGGAAGAGGCGAAGCGCAGGGTCGCCGAGGAGAAAGAGCGGCTCCGGCAGGAAAAGGCCGCGGCGCGCGAGGCCGCCAAGCCGAGCTTTGCCGAGAAGATGGTCGAATCGGCGGCGCGCTCGGCGGCGACCAACCTCGGCCGGCAGGTCGCGGGCAAGTTCGGCGGCCAGCTGATGCGCGGGATATTGGGCAGCCTGTTCAAGTGACGGTGGGCGATGCAGCGTTGATGGAGGCGAGCCTGGCCGCCGTCGCCGAAGCCGGCATCGATATCCGCCTGCCGCTTTTCGAGCGCTTCTTCGCGGCCTTTCCCGACCGGCGGTCGAGCTTCATCTCGATCGACGCCGCGTCGCGGCGGATGACCGACGAGACGCTGCAGATGATGTTCGGTCTCGCCGAGGGCGCGGGCTGGGTGTGGCCGCTCATTGCCGAGCTGGTGTTTACCCACCGCAGCTATGGCGCACTGCCGATCGCGGAATATGACGCCTTCATCGACATGACAGTCGCGGAACTGGGCCGGGCGACGGGCGCGGCATGGGATGAGGCAACCGCCGCGGCATGGATATGCAGCGCCGAGGCGCTCAAGGCGATGATCCGCAAGGCGCGCGCCGAATGGGCCGATGCGATGCCCGCGGGCGCGCCGCAGCTTGCGGAATAGCGGCTCGACAAGCTCCTCGAATCGCGGCAGCTTGGGTTTCATGACAAAACCGGTATTGCCTGGAGAGGTCGCCGCTGCGGTCGTCGATCCCGTCGCTTACGGGCAGTGGGACCGGCTTCACGAACAGCTCGCCTGGGCGCGCGCCAACGCGCCGCTCGCGGTCGCCGAGAATGCCGAGTTCGACCCCTTCTGGCTCGTCACGCGCCACGCCGACATCATGGCGATCGGCAAGGATTCGCAGCGTTTCGCCAGCGGCGTCCGCCCGACGGTGCTGACCAACCGCGACGGCGAGGCGATCGCCCGCGCCGCGACCCCGGGGGGCGACGGCCATCTGATTCGCTCGCTGGTGCAGATGGATGCCCCCGACCATATGAAATACCGCCTGCTCACCCAGAGCTGGTTCATGCCCAAGAATCTGAAGATCGTCGAAGAGCGCATCCGGACGCTGGCGCGCGAGACGGTCGATGCGATGCTCGCCGCGGGACCCGAATGCGACTTCGCGCGCGACGTTGCGGCGCATTATCCGTTGCGCGTGATCATGGATATCCTCGGCGTGCCGCCCGAGGACGAGCCGCGCATGCTGATGCTGACGCAGCAGCTGTTCGGATCGACCGATCCCGAGCTCAATCGCAGCCGCGAGGCGATCACCAGCGCCGAACAGGCCATCGCGATGCTTCATTATGTCATCGGCGATTTCGAGCAATATTTCGGCGCGCTCACCGCCGAACGCCGCGCCAGTCCGCGCGAGGATATCGCGACGGTGATCGCCAACGCCACGATCGACGGCGGGCAGATCCCCGACCGCGAGCTCGCGGGCTATTATATGATCATCGCGACCGCCGGCCATGACACGACGAGCGCATCGACCGCGGGCGCGATCATGGAGCTGGCAAAGGACCCCGCGCTGTTGGAACGCTTCCGCGCCGCCGACAGCGACAAGGCGGGGCTGATCGAGGAAGCGATCCGCTGGACGACCCCGGTCCAGCATTTTATGCGCAGCGCGCGCGAGGATGTCGAGATCGGCGGGCAGCGGCTGCGCGCTGGCGACTGGCTGATGCTCAACTATGTCTCGGCGAACCGCGACGAGACGGTGTTCGACGCGCCCTTCGCCTTCGACCCCGACCGGCCGAAGAACCAGCAGCTCGCCTTCGGCTTCGGCGCGCATGTGTGCCTCGGCCAGCACCTGGCGCGGATGGAGATGCGCATCCTGATGGAGGAACTGCTGCCGCGGATCAAAGGCCTCGAACTGACGGGCGAGCCGGCGCGGGTGCAATCGGTGTTCGTCGGCGGGCTGAAACGCCTGCCGATCCGGTTCGAGGCGGCCTAGCGGCGGTGCTCGGGGGGCGGGCGCCATCCGCATTTTCCGCTTTGCGCCGGCGCCGCGCCATGCCAAGACTGCTGGCGGGTCGATATCGGGGGAAACCATGAAATATCCGACCCTTGCCGCCACTCTCCTTCTCGCCGCCGCCGCCACGACACCCGCGGCCCATGCGATGGCGATGGCGATCGACGCCGACGAGCGCGAGCTTTACGACAACAGCATCCAGTGCATGGCCTATTTCGGGATCATGGCGGGGCTGGGCAGCGAAGGCGTCGCCGAAGACCCGAAGATGGTCGAAGCGGGCACCAAATTCCTTGCCGTCGCAACGGTCCTGGCCGACGAGGACGACACGCAGATCAAGACCGACTTCGACCGCCAGATGAACGAGTTCTTTCTGATCGTCAAAAACCCCGAAGATCCGGACAATATCAAGCGGGTGCAGGATATCGACGAGAATTGCAAATTCCTCGAAACGCTCGTCGATGCGATGCTCGAAGGGTCGAGCTAGGCCTTTTCGCCCGGGAAGAAGCGCGCGATGACCTCGCTCGCGAGGCGTGCTGGCCGCAGCGTCTCCGCGTCGATGCAGCACCAGCTCGACTTGACCTCGGCCAGTACTTCCTCGCCCCGCTTGATGATCGTCTCGTAAAAGGCGCGCGCGCCCTGGACCTTTTCGAGGATCACCGTGGCGATGACCTGATCGTCGAGGAAGGCGGGGCGGCGATAGGTGATCTCGTGCTTCAGCGCGACCCACAGATGCGCCGCGACCGCGTCGGGCGGCGCGATGTGCCGCCAGTGTGCCAGCACCGCGTCCTGCACCCAGCTCAGATAGTGCGCGTTATTCACATGCCCCATGAAGTCGATCGCCTCGGCGCCGACGGCAATGGCGTGATCGTGCGGGAGCGATGCTTTCGTCATATCGTTGACACTAATGTCAACAAACTGTGACGGGAAGATGAATTTTCGAGGAAATCTGCTGAAATAGGGTCATCCCCGCCCGCGATAGGGCGCGACCCCCTGGTCGGGGAGCCACAGGCCCGAAGGCGGCGCGCTCGATTGCCAGAAGACGTCGATCGGGATGCCGCCGCGCGGATACCAGTAACCGCCGATCCGCAGCCACTTCGGTCGCATCTCGTCGAACAGCCGGCGGCCGATGCCGACGGTGCAATCCTCGTGGAAGCCCGCATGGTTGCGAAACGAGCCGAGGAAGAGCTTCAGGCTCTTCGATTCGACGATCGTGTCGCCGGGGGCATAATCGATCACCAGATGTGCAAAATCGGGCTGTCCGGTCACCGGGCAGAGCGAGGTGAATTCGGGCGCGGCGAAGCGGACGAGATAAAGCTCGCCCGCGCGCGGGTTGGGTACATAGTCGAGCTGCGCGTCCGCGGGTGAGGCGGGCAGTTCGCTCGATTGGCCGAGATGTTTGGGCGCGAGCGGCGGGGGGGTGGAATCGGACATGGAAACCATCTAGGGAGCCGCGCGGCCCATGTCATCCGTCGATGACGTGCGGCCATTCAGCGCCAATTCAGCGGATCGGGCGCGAAAGGCACGATCGGGATCGTACGGATAGAATGACGCACAGGCATTTCGGGATGACGGGCAGCGCGCGGGCGGTGCTGGCGTTCGCGCTGGCGGCGGGGCTTGTCGCACCCGCCATCGCTCAGCAGGCCGAGGCCCCGGCGCCCGTGCCGCCGCGTTCGATCGACTTCCGCCTGCCCCCCGCGACCGAGAACGACGGCCGCGCGCCCGGCGTGCAGGGCCCGTCGAACAACGGCATCGCCCCGACCGGCCCGAACGAGACGCGCCCGGCGCCGACCCCGACGCCCGCGCCCCCGCGCGTCACCCCGACCCAGCCGCAGGCCCAGCCGCAACCGAGCGCGCCGGCGGCGACTCGCCCTGCAGTGACCCCGTCGACGCCGCGCGATACCGCCGCCGCGACCACCCCCCGCGCGGCGACACCGACCGACACCGCCGCGCCCGCCGATACGCTGCCGACCACGAGCGACACGGCGCCGGTGCTGAGCCGGCCGTCGGCGACGGTTGCGAGCGAGAGGGGCGCCGACGATGCGCCGGTGGCCGATACCGTGGCCGCGGCGCCCGCGCCCGACCCGGGAATGCCGGTCTGGACTTGGCTGCTCGCGCTGCTCGTGGCAGGCGGCGCCGGCTACTGGTATTGGCGCCATCGGCCCGTGGTCGCCGACGGTCCGCGGGTCGAGCCTCGCCCGCCGGCCGCGCCGCCGCCGCCGCCGCCCGTTCCTTCGCCTCAGCCCGCGCCCCGTGCCGTCACGCCGCCGCCACCGGCGCGGCGCCCGCAGCCCGTGGCGCCTGCGCGCCAGCCGGTGCTCGAAGGCGCCGTTGCAGGCCAGCGCGCGCCGTCGCCGCTGGTCACGCGTCCCGCCGCCGAACGCCGCGCCGTCGTGTCGATCGCGCTCGACGTCGTGTCGATCCGCATGACCCCCGAGCATGTCGTCGTCGGCTTCGTGCTCAACCTCGCCAACCAGGGGTCGGCCGATGCCACCGGGCTGATGGTGCGCATCGCGCTCAATCAGGGCTCGGCGATGCCCGAATCCGTGCTCGCGCGCTTTTTCGACGGCGCGGGCGGCAGCGTGCTACGCGACGATATGGAGCTCAAGGTCGGTGCCGGCGAATCACTCAGCACCGAAGCGATGCTGCCGCGCGCGATCGTCGAGCCGCTGATGATCGGCGGCAAACCGATGCTGGTCCCGGTGATGGCCTTCGACGTCACTTATCATTGGGAGGGCGACGATCCCGACGCCTTCGGCCAGAATGCGGGCAGCTTCGTGCTCGGGCGCGAACAGGGAGCGAGCGGCAGCGAGAAGCTCGCGCCGCTCCCGCTCGACCGCGCATCCTACGCGGTCGACCGCCCCGGTTCGCGCGCGACCGCGGTGCGCCGCGCCCAATAGAGGCGCCGAATGCGCGTCACGCTTTTCTGTTGCAGTGCAGCATCTGCTCGGGCAGGACACCGCGGCGCTTGAAAAGGCGCCGGTGGGGGCATAGGCTTGCCGTCCCCGGAAAGAGCAGGTTGGCAGGCGAGGGGACAGGCACAGGTCCGCCGCCGGGTCGTAACAGGAGCATGACATGGACGCCTTGGTCTCAACCGACTGGCTGGAACGCGAACTGGGGGCATCGGACCTGCGGGTCGTCGATGCGACGAAATTCCTGGAGGCCGACCGCGACGCGCGCGGCGAATATGAAGCGGGCCACATTCCGGGCGCGGTGTTCATGGACCTGGCCGAACTGACCGACCCGAACAGCAGCATCGACAATATGGCGCCCCCCGCCGAAAAATTCGCGAGCCGCATGCAGTCGCTGGGCCTCGGCGACGGCAGCCGCATCGTGCTCTACGACGACAGCCCGCTCAAGAGCGCGGCGCGCGCCTGGTGGCTCTTGAAGCTGTTCGGTGCGCATGATGTCGCGCTGCTCGACGGCGGGCTCGCCAAGTGGAAGGCCGAGGGCCGCCCGCTCGAAATGGGCAAGCAGACGCTCCGCCACCGTCACTTCACCGTTTGGCGCGACGCGAAAGCCGTGCGCACCAAGGACGAAGTGCTGGCCAATGTGGACAGCGGCGCCGAGCAGCTCGTCGATGCGCGCTCGTCGGCGCGCTTCACCGGCGAAGAGCGCGACCCGCGCCCCGGCGTCGCGCCGGGCCATATTCCGGGGTCGAAGAGCCTGCCCTATGGCGAGCTGTTCAACGCCGACGGCACGTGGAAGCGCGGCGACGACCTCAAGGCCGCGTTCGACGCCGCGGGGGTCGACCTCGACAAGCCGCTTGTCACCACCTGCGGCAGCGGCATGACCGCGACCGTCGTCGCCTTCGCCGCACACCTGCTCGGCAAGGACGATGTGGCGGTCTACGACGGCAGCTGGACCGAGTGGGGGGCCGACCCCGCGACGCCGAAGGCGACCGGCGCGGCCTGACGCCCAAGCGCGGCTTTCGGGCCGCGCGCCTTTTTCTTGCTTGCTCGTCCCCGCTGCGCCGCGTTAGTCCGGTCGCATCGGGGCGAGGCAACCTCCCGGTCAGGCATTCGCCCAAGCGTTGCTTTTTCACCCGGCTTTGCCGGCTGGAGAAGCGTGACGATGATCGAACTTTCCCCTTCCACAACGCCGAGTTTCGCCGAAGCGGTGCGCGCTTATGCGCGGATCGGCTGTTTGAGTTTCGGCGGCCCCGCGGGGCAGATCGCGCTGATGCACCGCGAATTCGTCGACGAGCGCCGCTGGCTCGACGAGCCGACCTTCCTTCACGCGCTCAATTTCTGCCACCTGCTGCCCGGCCCCGAGGCGCAGCAGCTCGCGACCTGGATCGGCTGGCGATTGCACGGGATCCGCGGCGGTCTCGCGGCAGGGCTGCTGTTCGTGATTCCCGGCGCGCTGGTAATGCTGGCGCTGTCGACGCTCTATGTTCTGGCGGCCGGACTCGACTGGTTCGCGGCTTTGTTCCTGGGGATCAAGGCGGCGGTGCTCGCGATCGTGGTGCAGGCGCTGCTGCGCATTGCCGGGCGGGCGCTGAAGACCGCGCTGCAGCGCGGTATTGCGGTGGCGTCCTTCGTCGCGATCGCGATCCTGACCCTGCCTTTCCCGCTCGTCATCCTCGGCGCGCTGCTGATCGGCTGGGCGGCGGGGCGGTGGCGGCCGGGCTGGCTGAAGCTCGCGCCCGCCGCGGCGACCTCATCCCCGTCTGCACGCTCGGCGTGGCGGCAGAGCCTTTCGGCTGTGCTCGGCTGGGGCGCGATCTGGGCGGCGCCGATGCTGCTGATCCTCGTCACGCTCGGCAAACAGCATGTGCTGTGGGACATCGGCGTCTTTTTCTCGCAACTCGCGGTGGTGACCTTCGGCGGGGCCTATGCCGTGCTCGCCTATATGGCGCAGGAAGCGGTGTCGGGTTTCGGCTGGCTGCGGCCGGGCGAAATGGCCGACGGGCTGGGGCTGGCCGAGACCACGCCGGGGCCGCTGATCCTGGTGACGCAGTTCGTCGGCTTCTTGGCGGCCTATCGCGACGCGGCGCCCTTCACCCCCTTCGTCGCGGCGCTCATCGGCGCGGGGCTGACCTTGTGGGTGACCTTTGCGCCCTGTTTCCTCTGGATATTCGCCTTTGCGCCATGGATCGACAGGCTCGAGCGCGCGGCAGGACTTAAGGGCGCGCTCGCGGCGGTGACCGCGGCGGTGGTCGGCGTGATCGCCAACCTGTCCTTGTGGTTCGCGCTGCATGTGCTGTTCCGGCGGCTGGCGCCGAGCGGCTGGGGCTTCGAGGTGCCCGTGTGGGCGTCGGTCGACTGGGCCGCGGTGCTGCTGGCGCTGCTCGCCGCGGTGCTGCTGTTCCGCTTCAGGCTCGGGATCATATCGATGCTGGCGATCTGTTCGGTGGCAGGACTCGTGCTCGGGCTTGGCTTTGCCTAGCATCGCGCTAACAGGGGCGAATGAGCAAAAGCGACGACGACAGCCTCCGCCCCGCGACGAAGCTGGTGCAGGGCGGGCGGCGGCCCGAATGGACCGGCGACCCGCGGCTGGGCGGCAGCATCGTCAATCCGCCGGTGTGGCGGGCGTCGACGATCCTCTACGACAATATCGCCGACCTCAAGGCGCGGGGCCATGCGACGCACGACAAGCTCTATTACGGACGCCGCGGGACGCCGACGGTGTGGGCGCTCGCCGATGCGCTGACCGGGATGGAGCCGGGCGCCGAGGGGACCTTGCTCTATCCTTCGGGCGTGGCGGCCAATTCGGCGGGCATGATCGCGCTGCTCGCGCCGGGCGATCATCTGCTGATGGTCGACAGTGCCTATGAGCCGACGCGCGCCTTCTGCAACGGCATGCTGGCGCGGATGGGGATCGAGACGACCTACTATGACCCGCTGGTGGGGGCCGACATCGCCAAACTGTTCCGGCCCGAGACGAAATTGATCTTCCTCGAATCGCCGGGCAGCCTGACCTTCGAGGTGCAGGACATTCCGGCAATCACCGCAGTGGCGCGTCAGCGCGGCGTGACGACGATGCTCGACAATACCTGGGCGACGCCCCTGCACTTTCGCGCGCTGGCGCACGGCGTCGATGTGACGATGATGAGCCTCACCAAATATGTCGGCGGGCACAGCGACGCGATGATGGGATCGCTGACCGCGACGCGTGCGGTCTGGCCCAAGCTCCGCAGCGCGGCCTATCAGCTGGGGCAGGCGGTTTCGCCCGACGATTGCGCGCTGATGCTGCGCGGCCTCAGGACGCTGGACGTGCGGATGGCGCGGCATCAGACGAGCGGGGTCGCCGTCGCGGAATGGCTGGCGAGCCGGGCCGAGGTGGGGCGCGTCCTGCACCCGGCGCTGGCGGGCGATCCGGGGCATGATATCTGGACGCGCGACTTTACTGGCGCAAGCGGGCTGTTCGGCTTCACGCTCAAGGGCGCCGACGAAGCGGGGCGCACGCGCTTCATCGAGGCGCTGACGCATTTTGGCATCGGCTTCAGCTGGGGCGGCTATGAAAGCCTGGTCGTTCCGAGCAACCCTGCCGACATTCGCACCGCCACCGCGTGGACCGACCCCGACCCTTTGCTGCGGCTGTCGATCGGGCTCGAGGATCCCGCCGACCTGATCGCCGACCTCGACCGCGGTTTCGCCGCGCTGGGCACGGCATGAGCGTCAAGGCCGACCTGCGCGAGGGCGCCGAGGGTATCGCGGCGTCGATGCAGGCGATCGGAATCGACGTCGGCCAGTACCGGTTGTCGCTCTACAGCGTGGCGTCGACGATTGTCGTGGCGGTGCTCCTCTATGTCGGCGTGCGGCTCACGATGCGTGCGATCAAATGGCTGCTGCGCCGCAACACCCAGATCGACGATACCCAGCGTATCCTGACCGAGAAATTGATCGCGATCGCGCTATTCGTCTTTGCGATGCTCTTCGGCATCGATCTGCTCGGTATCGACCTCACCGCGCTCGCCGTCTTTTCGGGCGCGGCGGGGCTCGCCATCGGTTTCGGACTGCAAAAGACCGTCGGCAATCTGATCGCGGGGATCATCCTGCTCATGGACCGATCGATCAAGCCGGGCGACGTGATCGTCGTCGGCGACGGCAGCAGCATGGGCGGATCGGCGACGCTCAATGGCATGCCCAACGTCGGGCGCGTCGCCAGGATCGGGGTGCGCGCCGTCAGCGTCGTGACGCGCGACGGCAAGAAGCATCTGATCCCGAACGAGCTCTTGATGACCCAGCCGGTCGAGAATTGGAGCTATTCGAGCCGCGACGTCCGCGTGCGGATGCGCGTGCCGGTGAGCTACGACTGCGACCTGCGCGCCGCGCAGGCGATCATGGTCGATGTCGCGAAGGCGAACCCGCGTATCCTCGCCGATCCGGAGCCGGTGGTGTGGATCACGGCGTTCGGCGAACGTGCGGTCGAGCACGAGCTGCGCTACTGGATATCCGACCCCGAGGGGGGGCTCGGCAATATCCAGGGCGAGGTGTTCCTCGGCATCTGGGACCGCTTCAAGGAAGCGGGAATACGCATTCCCTATCCGCGGACCGATGTGCGGGTGCTGGCAGATGAGGACGGATGAGGGCGAGGGTCCGATGCCCTAAGCGCCGTCATTGCGAGCGAAGCGAAGCAATCTCCAGCCAGCAACCGGTGGCACCGATAGCTGGAGATTGCCGCGTCGCCTTCGGCTCCTCGCAATGACGAGGTTGACCCTTAGAGCCCCGCTTTCTTCGCGCGTTCCACGCATTCGACGATGATGCGCTTGGCTTCGTCGACGTCGCCCCAGCCGTTGAGCTTGGCCCATTTGCCGGGTTCGAGGTCCTTGTAGTGGGTGAAGAAATGCTCGATCTGCTGGAGCACGATCGGCGGCATGTCGGTGTAGCTCGCGACGTCGGCATAATAAGGGAAGGTCTTGTTGACCGGCACGCAGAGCAATTTCTCGTCGCCGCCGGCATCGTCTTCCATCAGCAGCACACCGATCGGGCGGCACTTCACGACTGCGCCGGCGACGATCGGCGAGCGCGCGACGACGAGCGCGTCGAGCGGGTCGCCGTCCTCGCCCAGCGTGTGCGGGACGAAGCCGTAATTGGCGGGGTAGCGCATCGGGGTGTGCAGGAAGCGATCGACGAAGAGCGCGCCCGACGCCTTGTCGAACTCATACTTCACCGGCTCGCCGCCGATCGGCACTTCGATCAGCACGTTCAGGCTGTCGGGCGGGCTGTCGCCGGCCGGGATCAGGTCGATGCGCATGGGAGATGTCCTTTTGACTTTTTTGATTCGCGCGCGCCTTAGCCGCTGGGGGCGGGGGAGGGAAGGCGCGAGCTAGCAGTTCCCCCGCAGGCGGGAGGGGTTAGGGGTAGGCAGCGACGTTGCATTGCCCACCCCGCTGCGAGTAGCGAGCAAGCTCGCAACTCTCGCTGCCCCTCCCGCTTGCGGGAGGGGAGGAGCTACAGCGCCCGTTTCGGCACCAAAAGCTGGTCGAACCAGTCGGGCCCTGTGCCGGCTTTCTCCAGATGCGGCCAGCGCAGCCCGCCGCGATAGTCGATCTCGACGGCGCGATAGCGCCCGCCGCGCTCGACGAGCAGCTTCACCGGGTTCTTGCCGTCGGTCGCGGCGCGGATCGCCGCCTCGATGCGTTCGCGGCTGTAGCTCACCCCGTCGACCGCGACGATCTTCGTGCCGTTGACGATGTCGGCCTTGAAGGCGGGGCCGTCCCACAGGATGCTGCCCGCGACCCCGTCCTTGTCGACGACGAGGCCGAGGCTGTGCGTCAGGTCGGCGTTTTTCGCCTGCGCCATGCGGTCGCGGTCATAGGCGTTGGGGGCGTCGCGCCATACGAGGCGGTAGCCCGCGGCCTCGATGCCGCCGGTCGGCGCGGGGCGGCCCGGCGCCTGCATGCGCTCGCGCAGGAACTTCGCCCAGTCGTACGGGTGGACCGCATTCAGCGCGGCGACGACATCGTCGAAATCATAGGTCGACTGCCCCCAGTCGCCCTCGCGCCCGCCGAAAAATAGCTTCGCGAAATCGTCGAGGGTCTTCGCATTGTTCGTTGCCTGGCGGATCAGCATGTCGGCCTCGAGCCACATGAGCCCGCCCTCGTTGTAATAATCCTCGGTGCGGGTCGCGCTCGGGAAGGCGCGCTGTTTGCGCGCCGCGACGATCGGGTCGAGCGTGGTGTCCTCGACCGAACGCCACGCGCGCCCCGCCTGCACGGCATAAAAGCCCGCATTGGTCGCCCATTCGGCGAGGATCATGTCCTTCGACTGCATGCCCGAGCGGCCCGCGAGGACGAGGTCCCAATAGCTCGTCTGCCCTTCATAGACCCACAGCAGATTGTCCTGCATCGGGGTGCGGTAATCGGGGGTCCACAGCTTGTCGGGGCGGCGATATTTGCCGTTCCAGCTGTGCACCAGCTCGTGCGGCAGCAGCCCGCGCTCGCTGTCATTCTCGTCCCATTTGGTGAAATAATCGGGGTTGCGGCTGTTCTCGCTCGAGCGGTGATGCTCGAGCCCGATGCCGCCGAGTTCGTCCGACAGCGCGAGCAGGAACTCGTAGCGGTCGAAATGGCGCACCCCGAACAGCGCGACGGCTTCGGATACCAAGGCAGCGTGGCGCGCGATATGGTCGGGGCTGGCGGCGAGATATTTCTCCTCGTCAGCGACGACGTTGAGCGTCACATTCTGGCCGAGGTCCCACTTGCGGAACCAGCGCCCCGCGAACATCGGGCTGTCGACGAGGTTCTCGTAGCTGGTGGTGCTGTAGCTGTAGCGGTTGCCCGAGACCTTGAGCCCATCGAGCGCCGCGGCGCCGGTCCAGCCCTCGGGCAGAATCACCTCGAGCTGTACGGGGATCTGGCGCGTGAAATAGCCCGCGGGGTAGAGGCTGACCTGTTCCCACTGCAGGTTCATCATCGCCGGCGTGACGACGACGCGGCCCTCGGCCGTGCGCGTCGGCGACAGGAAGTCGAAGGCGATGTCGATGCTCTTCACTCCGGCGGGCACGTCGATGTCGAAGGCGTAGACGTCGGTCGGCTGGCGCGTCCAGGTCAGCGGCTTGCCGTTCGCGTTGGCCCTGAACCCCGCGACCTCGGCGATCGCGCCGCGCGGCGCGTGCTTGCCGGGCAGCCATTCGGGATAGAGCAAAGTGAATTTGCCCGCCTTGGCGACCGGGATCGTCTGGCGGACGTGGAAAATGCCGCGGGCAAAGTCGGTGGCGTCGACGCGGAGCTGCATCGTGCCCGGATAGGGACGGTCGGCGGGCAGCGGGATGGTCAGCGGCTGGACCACGGGATCGGGGCGGCTGTTGCTCTCCTGCGCGTGCGCGGGGGATGTCAGAAGGATGGTGAGGGCGGCTGCGACGAACGTTGTTTTTTTCATGACGGCTTTTTGGCGGGAAACGGCGTTGAGGTCCAGCATATGTCCCTCTCCCCTTGCGGGAGAGGGTTGCGCAGACTTGGCAGCTTGCTGCCTAGTCGAAGCTGGGTGAGGGGTTCAAACAGTGCATGCGCCAGTGACGCCGCAACCCCTCATCCAACTGCGCCTGGGCGCTTCGCGCCAAGGCTTCGTATCCTTCTCCCTCAAGGGGAGAAGGACGCGGCTTTGCCTTTGCCGCAAAATTCATTAGACGCCGCCGCCATGAGCAAGGACAAATCCGCCAAGGTCGCGACGCCGCAGCCGGTACGGGGCACGCAGGACATGCTCGGCGATTTCGCCGATCGCTTTAGCCATGTCGTCGATACCTTCGACCGGGTGCGGCGGCTCTATGGCTACAAGCGCGTCGAGGTGCCGGTGATCGAGCCGACCGCGGTGTTCGCGCGCTCGCTCGGCGAAACCACCGACGTCGTGTCGAAGGAAATGTATTCGTTCGACGACCGCGGCGGCGAATCGATCACGCTGCGCCCCGAATTCACCGCGGGCATCGCGCGGGCCTATATCACCAACGGCTGGCAACAGTTCGCGCCGCTGAAGGTCGCGACGCACGGACCTTTGTTCCGCTACGAGCGGCCGCAGAAGGGGCGCTATCGCCAGTTCCACCAGCTCGACGCCGAAGTGCTGGGCAGCGACAGCCCGCTTGCCGATGCGGAACTGCTGGTCTTCGCCGACCAGCTGCTCAAGGAACTGGGGATCGCCGAGGGCGTGACCTTGACGCTCAACACGCTGGGCGATGCGGCGAGCCGCGATGCCTGGCGGACCGCGCTGGTCGATCATTTCGAGGCGCACCGCGGCGACCTCAGCGAGGACAGCCTCGCGCGGCTCGACAAGAATCCGATGCGCATCCTCGACAGCAAGGACCCGCGCGACCGGCTGATCGCCGACAGCGCGCCCGATATCGACGCGTTCCTTACCGGCGAGGCGCAGGACTTCTTCTGCGCCGTGACCGCCGGGCTCGACGCCGCGGGGGTCGCGTGGGAGCGCAACGCGCGGCTGGTGCGCGGGCTCGACTATTATCGCCACACCGCGTTCGAATTCGTCACCGACCGGCTCGGCGCGCAGGGCACGGTGCTCGGCGGCGGGCGCTACGACGGGCTGATCGAGGCGCTGGGCGGGCCGTCTACGCCGGCGGTCGGCTGGGCCGCGGGGATCGAGCGGCTGGCGATGTTGGTGGGGCCCCAAAATTGGGATCATCTCCCTGAACTCATTCTAATCCCCGACGATCCGGAAGATCTGGCGACCGCGCAAATGCTCCTCCGTTTTCTCAGAAGGGGCGGCATAAGAGCAGACATGGGCTTCTCGGGATCCTCCAAGAAACGGTACGAAAAGGCACGGCGGGGACAAGGACATCGAGCACTCACCGTCTCGTCTACATTGACCTCAGGGGCAATTGTTGTGCGTATCCGTGACCTGATGGACGGCGCTCCGCCCGTTCGAAAACGATTGCGCGAGTTGTTGGCAACGTCGTTTGAACTCCAAGAAGACAATGAAACACGCGAATTTACTCTGCGACCTCTGACCTGATGACTCGAATCGTCGAATGACCTCCGTTTCCGCCCGCCAGATCGACGCCATCATCGAACGCCACGCCGCCTTGCAGGCGCGGATGGCGACGGGGGACATGGCGCCCGCCGACTTCGTCGCGGCGTCGAAGGAGTTCGCCGAGCTCGAACCCGTGGCGCAGGCGGCGGCCGAGGTGGTGCGGCTGCGCGGCGAGGTCGTGGCCCTCAATGAGATGCTTGGCGATCCCGAGATGAAGGCGATGGCCGCCGAGGAACTCCTCGCCGTCGAGGAAGCCCTTCCCGCGGCCGAGCACGACCTCGCGGTCAAATTGCTGCCCAAGGACGTCGCCGACGAGCGCGCCGCGATGCTCGAAATCCGCGCCGGGACCGGCGGCGATGAGGCGGCGCTCTTCGCGGGCGACCTATTGCGCATGTACAGCCGCTACGCCGACGGGCAGGGCTGGAAGGTCGAGATCATCTCGGCGAACGAGGCCGAGGTCGGCGGTTACAAGGAAGTCGTCGCGAGCGTCGCGGGGCAGGGCGTCTTCGCCAAATTGAAGTTCGAGAGCGGCGTCCACCGCGTCCAGCGCGTGCCGGTGACCGAGAGCGGCGGGCGTATCCACACCAGCGCGGCGACCGTCGCGGTGCTGCCCGAAGCCGAGGAGGTCGACGTCGCGATCAATGAGAGCGACCTCAAAATCGACATCTATCGCGCGTCCGGAGCGGGCGGGCAGCATGTCAACACGACCGACTCGGCGATCCGCATCACGCATATTCCGACGGGCCTCGTCGTGATCCAGCAGGACCAGCGCAGCCAGCACAAGAACCGCGCCAAGGCGATGCAGGTGCTGCGCGCGCGGCTCTACGACCTCGAGCGCGAGAAGATCCACAGCGCCGAGGCGTCGGCGCGCAAGTCGATGGTCGGCTCGGGCGACCGCTCCGAACGCATCCGCACCTATAATTTCCCGCAGGGACGCGTGACCGACCACCGGATCAACCTGACGCTCCACCGCCTGCCCGAGATTTTGGAAGGCGCGATGGACGAGTTGATCGACGCGCTGATCGCCGAGGACCAGGCGCAGCGGCTGGCGGGGCTGGGTGACTGACACGCCGATCTTCGCGGGCGTGGCGGAATCGCTGCGCACCGCGGCCAACCTCTTGTCCGCGACCAGTGACACCCCGCGGCTCGATGCCGAATTGCTGATGGCGCATGCGCTTGGGGTCGAGCGGCAGGCGCTGCTGCTCGATCCGGGGCGCTATGAGGTGCCCGATCATTACGCAAACCTGGTCGCGACGCGGATGGCACATACCCCGATGGCCTATATCGTCGGCTACCGCGATTTTTGGACGATCCGTATCGAGGTGGGGCCGGGGGTTCTGATCCCGCGGCCGGATAGCGAGACCTTGGTGGAAGCGTGTCTCGATATTGCACGGCGCGAACGGGAGGAGGGCTGGCCCTCGCGGGTTCTCGACCTCGGGACCGGGCCGGGCACCTTGCTGCTCGCTGTGCTGAGCGAGTTTCCCGAGGCGACGGGGGTCGGCGTCGATGCTTCGGATTTCGCGCTCGCCTATGCGCGCGACAATGCCGAGCAATTGGGCATGGCCGACCGGTCCGAGTTCCGCTCGGGCGACTGGGGCGCGGGCATCGACGGGC
Source organism: Sphingomonadaceae bacterium 3R27E2-A (assembly GCA_005503165.1). GTDB lineage: Bacteria > Pseudomonadota > Alphaproteobacteria > Sphingomonadales > Sphingomonadaceae > Sphingopyxis. The sequence continues at coordinate 3,851 of SCNT01000013.1, read as the reverse complement.
CGTTCGACCTCATCCTCTGCAATCCGCCCTATATCGGCGACGGCGAAATGCTGCTGCCCGACGTCGCCGATCATGAGCCGGCCGAGGCGCTTTTCGCGGGCGCCGACGGCCTCGACGACTATCGCCGCATCGTCCCGGACCTGCCGCGCCTGCTCGCCCCCCGCGGGATCGCGGTGCTTGAAATCGGCGCGAGCCAGCATATCTCGGTACGCGAACTCGCCGAAGCGGCGGGTTTCGATGTCGCTTGCCGCCAGGACCTCGGCGGCCGCGACCGCGCTCTCATCTTGTCCCGTTCGCCGCGTGGCTCGCAATAATTTGCTTGGTTTTGCGCCGAAAGCGGGGTAGGAGCGTGGATACAGGCCTGATCAGGGTCCCTTTGGCGATGCGGAGCATCGATACTGGTCCGGCGGGTCTGCTTCCCATTTACGATGCTGGTGCGGGGCGAATGTTCCGGGCGAGCGGTAACAGGAAGAACCGCGCAAGGGAGCGCGGGCACGACGCGCAAAGGCGCGGTCGGCCAAAAGGGGTTGGCATAGCTAAGAGCTTATTTCGACAGGATGTCTCAGTTGAACATGAACAACCGTCAGGGCGGTCGCCGTCGCGGCCGCAACAACAATAACAACAACAATAACCGCTCGGGATCGGGCGGCGGCCGCGGCGGGGTCGATCAGGCCAACCGCATCGACAGCCGGGCCCGCGGCAACGCGGTCCAGATGATCGAGAAATACAAGAATCTCGCGCGCGACGCCCAGCTGGCGGGCGACCGCGTGCAGACCGAATATTATCTGCAGTTCGCCGACCATTATTTCCGCGTGCACAGCGATTTCCGCGCGCGCCAGGAAGAGCGGAGCGGCGGCCAGCAGGATCGCCCCGACCGCCAGCGCGAAGTGCGCGGGGTCGAGGATTTCGACGCGCATGACGACACCGATCTCGACGAGGGTCGGGACGAGCAGGACGAGGGCCGCGAGGACCATCGCGGCGAGCGCGACAATCGCGAGCGTGGCGAGCGCAATGATCGTGGCGACCGCGGCGATCGCAACCAGAACCGCGGCAACCGCCGCGACGAGCAGGACGACAATCGCGGCAACCGCCAGCCGGCCCGCGAGCGCCCCGGGCGTCAGGAGCGCCCCGAGCGCGTCGAAGCCGAAACGCCGGACGAGGAAGCCGCAGTCGAAGAGGCGCCCAAGCCCGCCCGCGCCGCGCGCCGTTCGCCGCGCCGCCCGCGCGACGAGGACGAGGGCAATGGCGGGATCGACAGCGCCGTGCTGCCCCCCGCTATCGGCCGCCCCGCGCCCGACCCCGTCGCTGAGACGGACGAGGCCGGCGACGAAGCGCCCGCGCCCAAGGCGCGCCGCACCCGCCGCACGCTCGCGCCGCGCGGCGCCGGCGTCGAAGCTGCCGAATAGGCCTAGCCAAGCGCTCTGACATGACCTAGCCTCTCCCCCACAACCATGTGGGGGAGAGCGATTATGCGCGCTTTGGCAAAGGCTTGGCTGTTGGGAGCGGCGACGGTGCCCCTGCTGGCACTTCCCGCTTCGGCCCAGGACGAACGCAGCGGCACCGCGCAGGGCGACGTCGCGGTCACCATCTACAATAATGGCCAGTCGCTGGTGCAGGACGACCGCCAGCTCGCGGTCAGCGCCGGGCGCAACCGCATCGAATTTCCCGACGTCTCGGCGCGCATCCGGCCCGAGACGGTGACGCTGTCGGGCGGCGGGCTCGCGATCGTCGAGCAGAATTTCGACTTCGACCTGCTCACCCCCGACAAGCTCATGGACAAGGCGGTCGGCCAGTCGATCACGCTGGTACGCACCAACCCCGCTACCGGCGCCGAGCGCAGCGAACGCGCCAAGGTGCTCGCCGCGAACGGCGGCATCGTGCTGCAGATCGGCGAGCGGATCGAGGTGCTGCGCGACGACGGCCTACCCGTGCGCGCGGTGTTCGACCGGCTGCCACCCAATTTGCGCGCGCGCCCGACGCTTTCGGTCACGGTGCAGGCCGAGAATGCCGGCACCGTCCCTGCACGCCTCTCTTATCTCACGCCCAACCTCGGCTGGACCGCCGACTATGTCGCTTTGTTCGACGCCGCCAAGGGGGCAATGGACATGCAGGGATGGGTCACGCTCACCAATTCTACGGGCACGACCTTCACCAATGCCCGCACCTTGCTCGTGGCGGGCAGCCCGGGCGGCGGGGGCGGTTTTTCGCGGATGAACGCGTCGCTCGACGAGGCGGGGACGGAGAGCAACCAGCGCGAGCGGCTCGGCGACTATTATCTCTATCCGCTCGCCGAGCGCACGACGATCGCCAATGCGCAGCAGAAGCAGGTCAGCTTCCTCGACGTGAAGGGCGCGCCCGCGCGCTCGACCTATGAATATGTCAACGGCTGGCTGGGCGCGAGCACCGACCCGATCAGCGCGGCGAGCGTGCTCCGTTTCTCGACCTCGGCGAACGGCGGGCTCGGCGATCAGCTGCCCGCGGGGACGATCCGCGTCTATATGCGCGACGCCCGCGGCGACCCGCAGTTCATCGGCGAGAACCAGATCGGCCACACACCGATGGGGTCGTCGATGACCCTGCGCACCGGCGACGCCTTCGACGTCAAGGTGCAGACCACGGTGGTGTCGCGCACGCGCAAGAGCGATTCGCGCTGGGTGACCAAGATGAAATATGTCGTGACCAACGCGCGGCCGGGGCCGGTGACGGTTGACCTCGCGCAGTCCGGGCTGTGGGGCGACGTGCGGATCACCGAGGAAAGCCTGAAGAGCAACCGCATCTCGGCCGACCGCGTCGAATGGGCGGTGCCGGTGCCCGCGAACGGCAAGACCGAGGTCACCGCCACTTTCGATTCGCGCTACTGAGGGGCGGCCCATGCGCTGGGCGCGCCTGATCCCGACCTTGCTGGCGCTGCTCGCGCCGCTGTCGTTGGCGGCGCAGACCGCCGCGCGCCTGCCCGCCGCGCCGCCGCGGCCCGAAGCGCCGGTGGTGGTGTCGTCGGCGCTGCAGGACGTTGCGGTCACCGTCTATCGCGCCCCCTATCGCGGGGCCGGGCCGATCAACCCAAATTGGCCGCAGGGTTTCGCGCTCGTCACCGAAACGCGCAAGGTGACTTTGCCCGCGGGCACCGCAGTACTGCGATTCGAGGGCGTTGCCGAAGGGTTGCTGCCCGAGACTGCCGTCGTCTCGGGCATGCCCGACGGGGTGCGCGAGAAGAATCGCGATGCGCGGTTGCTGTCGCCCGCGGGGCTTGTCGATGCATACCTCAAGCGCAGCGTTACGCTCCGCCGCACCGATCGCAAGACCGGCAAGGTCCGCGAGCAGGCCGCGATCATTCAGGCGGGGCCGAACGGCGGGGTGATCCTGCAGACCGACGCCGGCTTCGAGGCGCTCGGTTGCTCCGGATTGCCCGAGCGCATGCTCTACAGCCGCGTGCCCAAGGATCTGTCGGCGAAACCGACGCTGTCGATCCTCGTCGAATCGAGCCGCGCGCGCACCGTCACGCTCCAGCTCGTCTATCTCTCGGAGGGTTTCGACTGGGCGGCCAATTATGTCGTCGATCGCAATAGCGACGGCAAGGCGCTGGACATGACCGGCTGGATCACCGTCGCCAACGGCGGGGTGACGAGCTTTCCGAACGCTCAGCTCAACGTCATCGCGGGGCGGCTCAACAAAGGCTATCGCGCGCCGCTGCCGCGCACCCCGCCGGGCGCGCTGCGGCTGCAATGCTGGCCGATGGACATCACCAGCACGCACCCCTTCTGGGAATTGCCGCCGATCGTCGAGATCGAACAGGACTATGCCGAAGAGGTGATGGTCACCGGCAGCCGCATGGCCTACGCGCGGTCGCCCGC
>SCNT01000012.1 GCA_005503165.1 Sphingomonadaceae bacterium 3R27E2-A | reverse complement strand
GGCCCACCCGCCCGCCATAAGTTCGCGCTGCCAGGCGCGATCGAACGCGACGGCTTCGGTGCCCGACGGCCGCGCCTCCGGCGGCACATGGCCGGCCAGCCAGTCGCGAACGCGTTCGCGAAAGAGGCTATCCTCGGGCGTCCAGTTCAGGTCCATATCCTCGTCCCACGCTGCCGGGTTATGATTGTGCGCAGCGAATTAACATCTAAATAGGTAATACGACAATTGGCAAGCGGGAAACGCTTGTGGCCATGTTTTCGGCTCTTGCCGCTCCGGCGGAGAAGCCGTAGCAAGCGCGGGAAAGGAATTTATATTGTCCACACAATTCATCGGCGACAAAAACCGTCAGAAGGGCAACGCCGCGTCGGTGCGAGTCCCCAAGACCGCCGAGTTGGTGGCCAAGCGAATTCGCAACGGCATCATCCGCGGCGAACTCAAGGACGGGGACACGCTGCCGGCGGAAGCGCACCTGATCGCCGAGTTCGAAGTCTCGCGTCCAACGATCCGCGAGGCGGTGCGCATCCTCGAATCGGAAGGTCTTCTCAAGGTCGCGCGCGGCGCGCGCGGCGGCGCGATCATCAGCAGGCCGGGGTTCGAGATGGTGTCGCGCGCCGCCGGCATCGCGCTCCAAACCAATGGCGCCACCGTTGCCGACCTTTACGAGATGCGTACGCTGCTCGAACCTCCGGCGGCACGGCTCGTTGCCGAGCGGAACAGCAAGGAGGGCGCCAAAGTCCTGCGCGAGCATCTCGAACTCGAATATTCGCTGACCAAGGACCGGCTCGCCACGTCGCAGGCCATTGCCGAATTTCACCAGTTGCTCATCGATCTGGCTGGTAACACGACGCTCAGCATGGTGGCGCATGCGTTGCAGCATCTTGTCGAACGGCACCAGGCGCTCGCCCAGATTCGCGAGCCGTCGAAGGATCTCGAGCAACTCGAGAAGCGCACTCTTTACGGCCTAAAGTCGCACGGAAAGCTCATCGACTTCATCGAGAAGGGTGATGGCGAAGGCGCCGAGAACCATTGGCGCGCGCATATGATCGCCGCAGGCAAGTTCTGGCTTTCGCAGCTCGGCCCCAATGCGATGGTGGATCTCCTCGACTGATATTTACGCTTGCGCCCCAGTGCCCCTCTGCTAATCATCTACCTCATTATAACGTTTATTGAGGGAGAGGGTTCTTGGCCACGAACGCCTATGGTCCCGGTGCGGAAACGCTGCTGGACATCTATCGGCGCACGGCGCTTCTGAAAGCGAACGACGAGCGCATCCGCAAGGTTATCACCTCGGGCAAGATCGCGATGGTCTACTACAGCTATCGCGGCCAGGAGGTCGTGCCGTCCGCCCTCTCGGCCTGCCTGCGCGATGACGATCAGCTCTGTACCATCTATCGCGGCATCCATGACATGCTCGCCAAGGGTTTCCCGCTGAAAGAGCTCTGGGCCGAGCTCGCGGGCCGGACCACCGGCTCGTGCAAGGGCAAGGGCGGTCCGATGCACCTGACCTATCCGCCCAAGGGCATCATGGTGACGACGGGCATTGTTGGCTCGTCCGCCCCGATCGCCAACGGCCTCGGCTGGGCCGCGCAACTCGACAAGTCCGATCGAGTGGCGATCGCAACCTTCGGCGACGGCGCGTCGAACATCGGCGCGATCCATGAATCGATGAATCTCGCCGCAGTCTGGAAGCTTCCGGTGATCTTCGTCTGTCAGAACAACCTCTACGCCGAGCATACGGCGTACAAGAAGATGACAGGCGGCGAGACAATCGCCGCGCGCGCGGCGGGCTACGAGATGCCGGGTGTCCGCGTGAACGGAAATGACGCCGTCGAGATGTACGCTGCGGCGGCCGAAGCCGTGGCGCGCGCGCGCGCAGGCGAAGGGCCGACGCTGATCGAGGCGATGACCTTCCGTTTTCACGGCCACAATTTCGGTGATCCCGGCGAATATATCCCGAAGGAAGAGATGGCGGCGGCCGTTGCTGCCGACCCGGTTCCCGCGCTCCGCGCGAAACTGATCGCCGACGGCATTGCGACCGAAGACCAGCTCGCTGCGATCGAGGCCGCGATCGAGGTGGAGATCGACGAGGCGGTCGAGTTCGCCGTCTCTTCGCCCTGGCCGGTCGCCGACGACCTGCGCGTCGATGTCTTTGCCGAGGAGATCGCCCGATGAACGCCCCCGCCAAGCCGACGGTGACGATCCTCGCCGCGCTCAATAAGGCTCTCTCGGATGCATGCGCCGAAGACGAAAAGGTCATCCTCCTCGGTGAGGATCTCGCCGATCCCGAGGGCGGCGGCATCGTCGGCGTGACGCGCGGCCTGTCGAGCAAGTTCGGCGACGATCGCGTGCGCTCCACCCCGATTGCCGAGCAGGCGATCATGGGCGCCGCGATCGGCGCCAGCCTTGCCGGCTACAAGCCGGTCGCCGAGATCATGCTGATGAACTTCACGACGGTTGCGATGGACATGATCGTCAATCACGCCGCGAAGCTTCGCTTCATGTCGGGCGGCCAGACGCATGTCCCGATCGTGATCCGAACCATGACCGGCCTCGGCTTCGGTTCGGGCGGCCAGCATTGCGACTATCTCGAAGCCTGGTTCGCCCATGTCGCCGGGATCAAGGTCGTTGCGGCATCGACCCCCGAGGACGCCTATGGCCTGCTCCGCTCCGCGATCGAGGATCCCGATCCGGTGCTGATCATCGAGAACCTGCCGACCTATTACACGCCGATGAGCCACGAACTCCCGGATCCGTCGCACCGCGTTCCGCTCGGCAAGGCCGCTATCCAGCGCGAGGGGAGCGATATCACCGTCGTGACCTATGCGCGCATGGCGAACGAGACCCGGAACGCCGCGGCCAAGGCAGCCGAAGCGGGGATTTCGGTCGAGGTCATCGATCTGCGCACGATCGCTCCGTGGGACCGCGAAACGGTTCTGGCATCGGTGCGCAAGACCGGCCGGCTGCTGATCGTTCACGAGGCCGTGCGCGAGCATGGCGTCGGCGCGGAAATTGCCGCGGTCGTCAACGAAGAACTGTTCGGCGAGCTCAAGATGCCGGTGCGGCGCCTCGGCGGCGCCTTTGCGCCGGTTCCCTATTCCAAGCCGCTCGAGGATGCTTTCGCGCCGAATGCCGCGCGTATCCTCGAATGCATCACGCAGTGCGTGAACTGATCCAGAGGAAGGACATCAAATGGCAACGCAGGTTCTGCTTCCCAAGCTCGGTTTCTCGATGAACGAGGGACTTCTGTCGGAATGGATGGTCGACGACGGCGCCGAGGTCACCGAGGGGCAGCCGATCTATGCGCTCGAAAGCGACAAGTCGACGAACGAGGTCGAAAGCCCCGCGAGCGGCAAGATCAGGATCCTCGCCGAGATCGGCGAGACCTACGAGGTCGGCCACCTGCTCGCCGAGATCGAGTAGATCCTAATCGTCGAAGCCGACGAACGTCACGGCTTCGTCGACGGACTTGCGCTCCGACACCACCGCATTGGCCGGGAAGCTCTCGTCGGGATAGCCGATCGCGATACAGATCATGATGAGCTGGTCGTCGGCAATCCCGGCATGTTCGCGGACCACCGGCGACTGCATGATGCCCTGGCTGTTGATGACGCAGCCGAGGCCTTGCGCCCATGCCGCGTTGACGATCGCGTTCGTGACGCCCCCGCAATCGAATGGGGCAATATCGCCGCCGACGAGAACACGGTCATAGGTGACGACGATACATGCCGGGGCGTCGAACTGCCGAAAGCCGCGCAATACCCATTCGAGCCGTTTGCGTTTGTCATCGCGGGCGATGTCCATTGCCGCGAACAACTGCCGCGCGACACCGACCTGACGCTCGCGATGCACGCCCTCATATTTCTCATTGCCCCGGAACTCGCGCGATGACGGCACACCGGCAAGATTGCGCTCCGTATTTCCCTCGCGAATGCGCTCGAGCGGCGCTCCCGTCACGACATAGAAATTCCACGGCTGCGAATTGAGCGACGAGGGCGCCCTCATCGCCAGTTCAAGGATGTCGCGCAGCGTGGCCCGCGGGACGGGGCGGTTCTGAAAACCCCTGATGCTGCGCCGGCCGCGGATCACCTGCGCGTAAGCGGAGGCGCGTTCGTCTTCCTTCATCATCGCGAGACCTTCGCTGTCATCGGCATTTTACGCCATGCCATGGTCGATCATCGCCGCGGCGAACCGGGCTGCCACAATCGCGTTGTAGGATTCGGGCTGGAAGCTTGTGCTGTTCGCCAGCCAGACGAGGAAACCGTAGCAGAGATACGACCGATAATGCTCCATCGCCCGCCGCGGAGTGAGGCTGGGGCCGCCGGCTGCCTCGAGATGGCCGAGATAGTCGAGCAGCAGATACTCCTCCTGACGACGCCGTTCGCCGACACTGAGCGTCGAGACCAGATAATAGGCGACATCATAGGCCCATCCGCCTCGCGATACGCACTGCCAGTCAAGGAAAGCCGGCTTGCCCACTCCATCGACATAGGAGTTGCCGACATGCGCATCGCCATGGAGCAGCATATGATCGGTATCCCCGCGCGCAAAGGCCAATGTCTGGGCGAAGGCCTGGCGGATGGCGCCCGGGTCGCGAAGCTGATCCGGAATGCCGGCGCCGCGGGGGAGCGCGAGGAAATGCTCGAGCTGTTTTTCCTCGAGAATGTAATTCAGATAGGAGCCGGCGCGGGCCGCATCGGAAAAGAGGTCCCGGATCCACGCTCCGCGGGGCAGCCGGCCCTTACCAAAGGTCCCGCCATGCAATCGCGCGAGCTCGTTCAGGGCCAGATTGGCTTCGTCCGCCGCGATCTCGGATTCGGGCGTTCGAATCTGCGCTCCCGCCGCGTCAAGATTCTCAAGCAACAGGACCCCATCAAGCATGTCGTCGCTCCAGATGGCGCCGAAATGGCGCGGCGCGGCTACCGAAAGACTTGGCAGGAGCTCGGCGTAGACGCGCGGCTCGCGCGCGAAGATTCCGACCTGGCGGAGGATTTCGCTGCCGTCCTCCCAGCCGCCTTTCACATAGAGCGTGTCGGGCCCCTGGGGGCCGGGCGCATACGCAAGCCGCAGGAGCGCCTTGGTCGCCGTGCCATGGATTTCGCTTTCGATCGCGGCGTCGACCACCCGAATTCCCAGGCAGCGATCCTGCATCAAGCCGGTCAGGAACTCCGCGTCGATCCCTCCGAGGCCAGCGGGGATCATACGCCCAGCTCCGCGAAGACGTCATGGTCGATCATCGCCATCGCGAAGCGTGACGCAGCGGCGGTGTTAACGGCTTCGGTCTGGAACTGCCACCCGTTCAGCATCCAGATCAGCAGGCCCCATATGATGTCGCGGCGATAGGCCGCAAATGCCTCCTCGAAGGAGGGGGCATCGATCCCGTGTCGGGTAAGCGCAGCGAGATAGTGGCGAAGCAGGTCGCGCTCCCAGTGCCGCCGATCGACAAGATCAAGACCGGCCACCAGAAAATAGCTGACATCGACGGACCAAGGCGCGAGGCGCGGCTGCCAGTCAAGGAAGCCGGGGCGGCCATCGGCGTCGCGGTAGACATTGCCGAGGTGCATGTCGCCGTGCAGCACGGTGAACGGCATTGTCTCGTGATGCACCCGCATCGCCGCGTGGGCGGCACGGATGCGCGTCGGATCGAGAAGCTCGCGCGGCATCGCGGCGCAGCGCGGCCGCTCGGCGAATTCGGCGAAACGCGCGGCATCATTGAGGATAGCGAAATAATGGTGGAAGCGCGCCTCGCTCGTATCGGGCAGCCAGGGGAAGCGCGCGAGCAGCGAGCTCTTCTCGCCCCACCAGCGGGCGTGCTGCCGCGCGAGCCCCTCCAGAAAGGCGGCGGCGGTCGAGCGGTCGAGTGGACGGTGAAGCGACTGGAACTCGACATCGCGGAGCGCGAGGTCTTCGAGGATCACCAAGGTTCGTCCGTGGCTATCCTCGGCGGCAAGAAGGCAGCGCGGGCTGTTGGTTTCGATGGTGGGTACGAAGTCCCGATAGGCATGCATTTCATTCGCGTGCATATGCGCCATCGCTTCGCTGTGCGGCTCGAAGCCGGCTTTCATGATGACGCGCCGCGGCAGAAAGTCATGCTCGGCGTCGATCTCGATCCGAAGTTTGGTGCAGGCGCCGTGAATGACCTCGACGATCCGCATCCCGGTGATTTCCCGGCCTGGGCGCTCCGCCCCGAGCGCCCCGCGCAGCCAGGCGAGGTCGACCTCTTCCACAGTGCGCGGCAAGTCATTCATCGCTCTTCTCCCGGGCTCAATGAGCCAAATAATCGTATATCTTTTTATAACGATTAGATTGCCGGCCCGGGCGGATTGTTGCAAGGTATAATCAACCATCGGTCCGGTAAGAGGGAGAGCGAGAATGAAGCCTGTCGGCCTGATTTTCTTCGTGGCTGCCCTGATCGCCGCGCCGGCTTTGGCCCAACCGGAAACCCGGCCCGCGCAAGTGAAAGGCGACAAGATGACAGATACTGGACGTCCGATCAGCCGTATCGGCCTGCTCGACCCTGCCCACATGACACCGGCGCAGCGCGAAGCCTATGCGAGCAGCCCGAGCGCGAAGCTCAACCTGTCGCGCCTGCTCGCGCAGGCGAAGACCCTCCAGCCGGGCATGGGCATGCTGATCCGGGCGATGATGACCGATACGACCTTGCCGCCTCTCGAGCGCGAGATCGTCATTCTTGCCGTGCTGCACCTCGATCGCGGCGCCTATGAGTGGGCGCAGCATGAGCAGGTCGCGGCCGCGATGGGTATTTCGAAAGAGAAAGTCGACGCGATCGCCGACGACCGCTTCGGGGATCCGGTGTTCGACGCGCGCGAGAGGGCGCTTCTGGCCTTCACCCGGCAAACGGTGAAAGCGGTACGTGTTGACGATTATGCGTTCGGCGCCGTCAAGGCCTTCTACGACGATCGCCAGCTCGTCGAGCTGCTCCACGTCATCGGCATCTATATGCTGATCCTTCGCGTTTCCGAGGTCGCCGAACTGGAGATCGACGCGGTGCATGGCGCCGAGGTCTGGAAGCACGCCGAAGCGAAGAAGGACTGACCTGTGTGCGGCCCCGCCGTCAGGCGGGGTCGAACAGGACGTGCAGGTGATCGGGCACCCGGAGCAGATAGCCCTTGATCGCCGGGGCCGGCTTCGACGGATCGAGGCGGAGGTTTGGCAGCCGGTCGAGAATCGCGTTCAGCGCCCGGGTCATCTCCACGCGTGCGAGATGCTGGCCGATGCAGACATGCGGCCCGCTCGCGAAGGGGATCGGCCGCACCGGCTTGGCGCGGAAGAGATCGAATCGGTCGGGATTTTCATATTTGCGCGGATCGCGGTTTGCCGATCCCAGGACGACGTTGATCATCGAACCCGCCGGAATGACCGTGCCGTCGACCTCGGCATCATTTGCCGCATAGCGGAAAGTGGAGGTGACCGGTCCGTCCCAGCGCAGCGCTTCGTCGATCGCTTGCGGGATGAGGTCGCGATCGTTGCGAACCGCTGCGAGCTGCCCGGGATTGTTGAGCAGGCAGGTCAGCAGCACGCTCGTAGCCCGGTAGGTGGTGTCGCCGCCGGCGTTCATCAGCTGCCGCAGGAACGAAGTCAGCACATCGTCGGGCAGACGTTCGCCGTCCGCCTCGACCGTCGCGAGATGGCTGACGAGATCGGTGCCGGGATTGGCGCGACGCATGTCGAGCAGCTGCTGGAAGAAGGTGCCAAGCTTGGCGGTCGATTCCGCGCCTTGCGGGGCACCGATCGTCGAGAGCAACTGCGCGACGGCCAGCTTGTGAAAGATCGGCGCCTGTTCTGCATCCAGTTCGAGCTGCCGGTAGATGACCTGGAACGGGAAATGATGGGTATATTCCTCGATCAGCTCGGCCTCGCCGCGGCGCTCGAACTGGCCCATCAGATCGTCGACGACGGGATCGACAACGCTTTCGCCCCACTGGCGTACAATCTGCGGGAGGAAGGCCTTCTGGAACACCTTGCGGTAGCGGCCATGCTCGGGCGCATCCATGACCGTGATCGTGCGGCCAAAGCTCTTGCCCAGGCTGTGCTTGAAGACCTCGTGATTGCGGAAATTGTCCGGATCCATGAGGACGCGCATGCAGGCGTCGTAGCCCACCACCATGAACTGGCGCATATGACCGAGCTGGACGTCGGGAATGTCGGTGAACATCCTGCGGTAGCTGCCCTCGTGGACGCTTCCTTCTCGCATCAGTTCGTGCAGTCGCGGATAGGGGTCCTCGGCGTCGCCGCGCGACAGGCGTTCGACGGCAAACGCATCGAAGCTTTTGTCCTCGAGATCCTCGAGGCGCGGCAGAATCAGTTCCATGTCACTCTCCCATTTGTTTTGTGACATTCTGACGTTTTATGAATTTGTGTCAAGATCGCGTCTGGTCAATCCCAGCGGATGTAAAGTTCATCGAATCCGGGCACCGATCCGCAATGCTCGACATTCTGCCGATCGGGATCGAGCCGGAATTCGGGAATGCGGGCGAGAAACTCCTCGAGGAAGACGTCGATCTCGGCGCGCGCGAGCGGTGCACCCACGCATTTGTGAGGCCCGTTGCCGAATGTGTTGTGGTCGTTCGGGGTGGTGCCGCGGTCGAGGTCCACGGCCATGGGACAGTGATATTTGCGCTCGTCGATGCCCGAGAGGTTGTTCGGCACCATGATCATCTCGTCCTTTTTGAACAGGACGCCCTTATATTCGAAGTCCCGCGTCAGAATCCGGCCGGTGTTCGAAAGGCCGAAGCGGCGCAGGAATTCCTCGCGCGCGGCGGGAACCAGCTCGGGCTCGCGGCGCAGTCGTGCCTGCAGCTCGGGATGGCGCGCAAGATGATGGGTGATGTAGCTGAGCGACGATGCGACGGTGTCGAGGCCACCGACGAAGAGCAGCGAGGCCATCGACAATGTTTCCTCGTCGGATTCGAAGCGCGGATTGCGGTGCCAGCCCGCTACCCGCGTGAGCAGGTCCTCACCGTCGCCGCCTTCGCGCTCGTCGAGAATCGTCTTGAGATATTCGCGCACGCGCATCATCGCCGCCATGCGCTGCGCAGGGTCGTAGGCGGACATGATCGCGATGCCCCATTCGACGAACTCCTCGCGCCGGTCGAGCGGCAGGTCGACGATCCGCAGGAACATGGTCACCGGCATGACGCGGGCGAATTCGCTCAGGAATTCGCACCCTCCGTTCGGCCTGATCGCTTCGATCAGCTCGATCGTGAGCGCGCGCGCCTCGTCGCGCATCCGCGCGACATTCTTCGGCGTGAACCCCGGATTGATCACGGCGCGGTAGCGTGCGTGGTTGGGCGGATCGACCGCAAGCGGCAGCGGCTTCAACGGCATCAGCGTCCGCGGTATCATAAATTCCTCGTGGCTGAAGATCTCGTAATTTTCCTGGACGAATTTGACGTCCTCGGCGCGCGTCACCATCCAGTGCCCGCCGTGCCGCGGGCTCCAGATGATGTCGGGACCCGAATGAAGACGTTTCACCGCTTCGTAGACGCCGACTTCCTCCATCCCGGCCGGGTGGATGTAGTCATGGTCGACGACGAGCGAGTCGGGAACATGGTCAGGCTTGGGGGTGAGAGCGGGAACAGTCATCGGCGATCCTTTTCAACGGCTACTACCCAAAAAATGAGCCGGGGGCAGATGCTGCCCCCGGCTTCAGTTTGCTCCGATCGATAGTGCCCCCGGGTGCCCGGTATCGGAGCGTAGGAGACGGAGCGCGTCAGTAGCGCCAGGTCAGCGACACACCGTAGGTGCGCGGATCGCCAGGTGTGTAGGACGTAATCCCGAACGGCGTATTCTCGAGCGACAGCAGGCGCGTGAAATATTTCTTCTGGGTGATGTTGCGCGCGTAGAAAGCGATCTCCAGATCCGGGTCGTCGAGTTCGAACGCGATGCGGCCGTTGAGGATGCCATAGCCCGGAATCTTCGAGGTGTTCTGCAGCGCGGCGTTGCCGGCGGCGATCTGTTCGGGGGTCAGGCCTACCCGCGAAGCAGCCGGAAGCTGCATCGGCGTCGCAAATTGCTTGGAACGCCAGCCATAGTCGACGCGCAGGCGGATAGTCCCAGCGTTCTCGATCTCATGTTCGTAATCGCCGGTCAGGCCGAGCGTATATTTTGGCGTGTAGGGAAAGGCGGCATCTTTCCAGTCGGTATTGTCGAGGCTGTTGATGAAGCGCTTATATTTCGGATCGGTCAGACCTACGTTTGCGCCGAGCGTCAGCCCTTCGACCGGCACGACGGTCAGTTCGGCCTCGAGGCCCCGGATCCGCGCGCTCGCCGCATTCGCGACACCCGACACGAGCCGCGAGCCGGCGACGCCGATCAGGTTGCGCTGAACATTCTTCACGTCCGAGTTGAAGGCGGCGAGGTTGAGCCGGACGCGGCGATCGAACAGATCAAGTTTCGCACCGACCTCATAGTCGGTCACTTCCTCCGGCGAAAAGCTGATCGGCGGATTGCCGCCCGCGACCGCGCGGGTGTTGAACCCGCCCGAGCGCTGCGAACGACTGGTCTTCACATAAAGGAAGATATTGTCCGTGGCCTGCCAATCGGCGCTCGCGAGGTACGACCAATAGTTGAACGAGCGCTTGAAGGTCGCACGGAAGGGATCGCCCGGATCGCCGTCAAGCAAGGTCGGGATCGACGATGTCACGGCATTGGTGAAGAAATTGAGATCGCGGTTGCGCGACACCAGGGTACGTTTGTCCTCGGTGTAGCGAAGGCCCGCGGTCAGGCGGAAGCCGTCGGCGACTTCGTAGATCAGCTGACCGAAGCCGGCGATGCTGCGGTTGCGGATGGTGCCGTCGACGATGCCGATCGCCGGCGAAAGCGGAAAGAGGCTCGCCGAGCGCGAGCGGTCGGTGCCATTCTCGACGAAGTAGAAACCCCCGAGGATATATTGCAGGCGATCGAGCTTGCCCGACAGCTGCAATTCCTGGCTGAACTGATCCTGATCGATGATATTACCCGCGAAGGGCGCGAGGCCCCCGCTGAAGACATAGGGGGTGCCATCATTGTCGCTGAGCGCGTTCAGATAGACGCCGCGCCATCCGGTTGTGCTTTTCAGAATGGCAGCGTCGGAAAATTCATATTGCAATATCCCCGATGCGCCATGCGTTCTGGACAGGCCGAATGCCGGCGTGTTCTGATACACGCTGTGGATGTCGGTATTGCCATTCTGACCATATATAAAATTTTGCAGCGGCCCGCGCGCGACTGCGGGACAGAATGATTGCAGCGCGTTCAGCGCGGGAATGGGGGCAGTGCCGTTACAGGCGCCGACGACAAGCTGCTGCGGCGAGGTCGCAGCCCCAAGCGTTACCGACTTCAGGCCGACGAGCTCGCCCGCGTCCTTGTAGTTTGTATAATCGGCTGAAAAGAGCGCGCTGAAGCGTGAGCCTGGGGGCTCGAGCTTGAAGCTGATGCGGAAGAAATCGGAGTTCGCCGTACCGAGCGGCCGACCAAGCGAAAGATTGCGGCCATAGCCGTCATGCTCGCGGTGCTGATAGGCGATGCGCGCCGCGAGAGCGTCCCCCATCGGGATGTTGAGCATCCCGCGCGCAAGGATCGTGTCGAAATTGCCATAGTCGAAGCGCGCTTCCGCATCGAATCCGGCGGTGCTCGGCTCGTTCGGAATGATGTTGACCGCGCCGCCCGTCGTGTTGCGTCCGAACAGCGTGCCCTGCGGCCCGCGAAGCACCTCGACCCGCTGGACATCCACCATGTCGAAGGCGCCGCCAGTCGAGCGCGCCGAATAGATACCGTTGATGTAGACGCCGACCGCCTGGTCGATTGCAATGAGGCCGTCCGACGAACCCTGACCGCGAATGAACACGGTGGCTGAACCCGGCTGTGCGACGGCGCTCGAGAAGTTGAGGTTGGGGGTGGTCGTCTGCAGCTGCGTGACGCTGGTGATCGACTGCTTGTCCAGCATGTCACCGGTGACAGCGCTCACCGCGACCGGGACCGTCTGGAGGCTTTCCTCGGTCTTGCGCGCGACCACGACGATTTCCTGGATGCCGCCGGATGACTGGTCTGCATCAGCTTCGTCGACCGGGGCCGTCGCCTGAGCGAACACCGGTGCGGCATAGCCGCTCATCAACAGGGTGCTGAGCACCAGCGACGTCCGAACGAGCCTCTTCATCTAGCCATCCTCCCTCATAATCGCGTGGCCCGATTCTTCGGACTCTTCGCTTCAAGACCTGCAGAATTATGAAAAAACATCTTAATCGTCAATACAATTAATACCTATCTTGGAAATCTATTCATTTTCATCGCGTTGCCGTTATGATAGGCCAATTCCAGCGCCGCGATCGGCTCCCATGGGCTTTGCTGCGCTGGCGCCGGGCTGCACTTCCTTCGTCCTCCACGCACGGCGCTTGCGATGGGCGGGGACTGGCAGGATCGCGGCGGTGCGCTTCACGATGGCGAAGGCGGGTCATGCTCCAGCCTCTTGCGCGGATCGATGAAGCCCCTCTCACTCTGCGGCCGCCGAAGGTAGCCGCATGCTCGCGAATACGCGGCCTAAATCCAACCAAGAAGCTCCGGTGAGGGGCATGGGCCGTCGTTGCTCAGTCACTCTGGCCTCGGCGAGCCATGCGAAGCGAAATTGCGCCGGGTGAAAATAGTCCGGGCCGCGCTGAAAGCGCGGCCCGGTGGAAAGCATTCAATCCATTGTCGTTTTGAAGCTCGGCGGGATTACGCGAACAATGCACAGCGGGTTCCCGCCGTGCTCTTCATTAGGGCGGTGTTCGCGGTCGAGATGAAAGCGAATGGCCCAAATCTGCCGCGGTTTCAGCGGGCGCTTGGTCCCGACCTTTCTGCCGGCATTCCACGCTGGGCGTGGGATCGAATAATCGAACTCTGACCTTCCCAAGATCCTTCGCCTGTGGCCAACATGGCCAATCCGGCAACGCCCAGCTTGGACAAAGGCCTCTAATGGAGGGTTGGACAGGGCGGGCAAATCCAGACCGTCCTGTCCAACACCACCGAACGGGATCAGAAGCGGTAGGTCAGGCCCGCGAGGACACGGTGGCGATCATATCTGCCGTCGCCTTCGCTCAGGTCCGAATAGCGATATTCGACGCGCGCCGAGACATGATCGACGAGCTGGCGTTCGACGCCGCCGCCGACCAGCCAGCCATCGCGATTCTCGGCTTCGCTCGTGGTGCCTGCAAGATCGGTGATCCGCGTCGTGACGCGCGCATTGCTGTAGCCGCCGCGCACATAGACGAGCGTTTCGGGCTGGACGAGATAGCCCGCGCGCGCGGTCAGGTCGAACGAGTTTTTCGGGTCGATCAGATAGGCGCCGCTGGCGCTCGTGCCGCGGAACTTGTCGTCGTTGGAGAGGTCGAAGCTGCCTTCGGCGCCTATGACGATACGGTTATTGAGGCGGCGATCATAGCCCGCGTACATGCCGCCGGTCAGCGCCTGCTGCTTGTCGTCGATCGCGATGACGCCCTGCGGCATTTCAGCATTCCGCACATCGTCGTTAAGCCGCGCCCACGGGAAGCGGCTGGAGATTTAAAATCCGTCGAGTGGGGATAGTGTGGGGAGTTTTTTGGAGGGTTGGCTATTTAGCCCGTAAACCCTCGGAAAAACTGGAGCGGGCGAAGGGATTCGAACCCTCGACCCCAACCTTGGCAACATCATTGAATTTTCAATTAGGCGGCAGCCGCAGGCTTCTGTGATATCGCGTTCAACCTAAGTAGCCCGGAACGCTCCTTTGGGGCAGGCGAACAATAGGATGTTGTAGGTGGTGTCCAGGGCCTCGCCGATGAATTCGTGCTGATCGCCGTTCAAGTCGGTTAGGATGAACGTGGTCGGCCGCGTAACGCGTCAGCGTCGGCATCGTCGGGGTCTCCGGAACTGGCAGCATCGTTGCCGAGCAATTCGCCAGACTCGGCTTCGGCCGGATGGTCCTGGTCGATCCCCAACGTGTCGAAACCCGGAACCTCGATCGGATTTTGAACGCGACCGCGACCGATGCGCGGGACGGTACGTTCAAGGTCGATGTCGCCAAGAGAGCGATTGACGCACTGGGGTTCGGCACCCAGGTGACGGCCATCCCGGCGAACATAGTCGATCGCGACGCAGTGGTCGCACTGGCCGCCTGCGATATCCTGGCCGGCTGTGTCGATGGCGCCGAAGGCAGGGCGATCCTTGACCGTCTGGTGGCATCGCAGCTGCAAGTGCTCGTCGATGTCGGTGTTGGCGCGGTGGCAGACGAAGACGGCTCGATCGATCAGGTCGACACTGCGGTGAACTTCATCGTCCCCGGAGGATCGAGCCTGCTTTCCAGGGGTGTCTACACCCCCGAGCAAGTCCACGCCGAAAGGCTAGCCCGGGCGGCACCAGAAGAGTATGCGCGGCAGCGCGCGGAAAAATACATCAAGGGCCGTGACGAGGAACAGCCGGCGGTCATCGGCATCAACATGCTCGGTGCGGCGAGCGCGGTTCTTGAACTGATCGCGCGGCTTTACCCGTTCCGCCATAACCCCGATCCTGCCGCTTTCGATGCCGTGCGGATGAATCTGGCGGAAGTCGAGTTCACTTCCGACACCTACGAAAAGCCGTGCCCGGTCATGGGCAAGTTGCTAGCCACTGGCAGACGCGAACCCCTGCTCAACCTGCCGCAACTGTCGAGGAAAATCTGATGCGGAAGTGGCGATCGATACCGAGGCTGGTGAGCCTCTGGCTGCAGGACAAGTATTATTCCCGGTGGGGTCGCTATCGCGTCATCGAAGAAGAAGACCTGCCTGACGATGCCATTCCCGGGAAGCTCTACCTGGTTGGCGAAGATGGCCGCTACTGGATCGCTGCCATGCGGTGTCCGTGCGGATGCGGCACCTTGCTGGAAATGAATCTGTTGCCTGACAGCGAGCCCGTCTGGTCGCTCAGCCTCGCTTCGACCGCACCAACCCTGCATCCGTCGGTTTGGCGCAAGGATGGCTGCCGGGCGCACTTTCTGCTGCGCAACGGCCGCGTTGTTTGGTGCTGACAGCCACATTCAAGGAGTAAATCATGCCCGCTAAAAATGGCCCTAGGGGTGAAGTCCACGCGATTGACGGGAATGGTGAACCCGTCGTCATCCGGGTATTCTGGAAGCGTGGCTCGGCCTATCTGTCGCTCAACGGGCACGAGCACCTTGTCCACCCGTCCAATCTGCGCCGGGCGAACGGCTTCGCCATGGAAGCCGTTCTGATTTATCACGTTTCCGATGCGGTCTACGTGCCGCGCTAGGAAACCGGCCCCCATGCGCCGCTAGCTTCCCGCGGCTAGGCGGTTTCGAGCATCTCCAGCCGCCGCATGAAATTGTCCGGCTGCCCTTCGTGCAGCTCGAGGAAGCGGTTGGCTTCCTTGACGATCCGGGCCTCGACCACGGCCTCGCGGTCGATCCTCGACTGGGCGTGGAGCCACTCGGTCACTTCGAGCCAGTCCCAGAGCGGGCTGTTCGAGGTGACCCGGGCGACGGGGTTGGGGAAGCCGGAGCCGCGCTCAGCCTTGGTGTAGAGCGAGATCGCCTGGCGGGTGAGACCCGAGCGTTCGGCAATGTCGCTGAGGCTCACCAGATAGTCGGGTTCGACCCGTTCCACCTTGGCGCCGGTCTTGAGGATGTCCTCATAGGCCGAGGCGACCGCTTTCGAGAATGACACGGCCTCACGCGCGAACTCGGCGATGATCACGCCCTTCTGGAACGAGAGGGTCGCATCGTCGCAGCCAGCCTCGAAGAAGCGGTCTTCATAACCTTCCATCTCGGGATCGAGACCGGAGGCGACAATCGTGAACTCGTGCGTCTTCATCTCACTCACTCCGCGCCCGGATGGGGGCACCGCGCCACGTCGCGCCGAATGGCCTTGGCATGGTTCTCCGCGTTGCGCGGGGTGCTCCACACCGAAACCATGCAGCCGTCGCGATCGGCCCAGGGGCAGTAGAGCCGCCCCCAGGCATGGCCGCTTATCGGGACCACCCGCCAGCCCAGCGCCTCGGCATGGGCAACGGCGGCCTCGATCTCCTTGTTCGGATGGCGTGGCCTTGCCATTCGATCGAACTCCTTATCCCTTATTCGTTGACATTTGTCAACACTATAGCTGTTTTGTAGCTACACGCCTGTTCCCAGCGCCGCCGCAAGTTGCGCGCCAACCCGATCAGCCGCGAGTTTCGAGGGATCCATCTCGACATGCGCGTAGATCATCGTCGAGCGCATGTTGGCATGTCCGAGGATCGCGCCGGTGAGGGCCAGAGCCTCACCGCTGGAGGTCGCGATGGCGCCGACGGTGTGCCGCAGCGTATGCGGCGTAACACCTTCCAGACCGGCCTTCTGGACGATCTTCGGCCACACCTTCTTAGTGCCCTGGAAAAAGCTCTCGCCGCTGTCGGCGGGGAAGACATAGTCTGAGTCCTTATCGCGCTGGATTGTCTGCAACAGCTTGACCGCGGCAGCGGCCAAAGGACGCACCGACCGTCCGGTCTTGCTGTCAGCCAGCACGAGCAGGCCGCGCTCGAAATCGATCTCGTCCCATTTGAGTTCGGCGATCTCCTGGCGGCGGCAACCCGTCAGCACCCAAAGCCGGGTGATCTGGAGCGCCTTGAGGTTCATCCCTTCGGCCTCGAGTTCGTCCAGCGCCTTGCCCAGCCGCTTGATCTCGTCGATCGACAGGAAGCGCTCGCGGCGATTGTCGGTCTTGCGCACCACCGCCTTCTCGCAAGGGTTGGCTTCCACGATTCCCCGCCGGACGGCAAAGCTAAAAACAGCGGAAAGATCGCGGAACACCTTGCGGGCGGCCCCGTCACCACCCCGGACGACAATTCGCTTGCGATGGCCGATTTTGGTGTCGCTCGCAGACTTGCCCGCGGCAACATCGCGGAAGAAGCGCTCGATCTCGCCCACATTGACCTCCGACACCCGTTTGGTGCCGAGAAGGGGAACGACATGGTGGCGAAGCCGGGCGATGGTGTAGGTCTTCGTCCGGTCCTTCATCGGCTCACCTTGGCGCTTGCCGCGCTGGATGAAGCAGCCTTCCTTCTCGTAAAGATCGATCAGCGCGGTCATCTTGAGCTCGTCGCGCCTCGCATTGCGCTGCATGGCGGGGTCTTCGCCAACGGTTGCTTCAGCGAGGATCTGCTGCGCCTTCTTTCGCGCCTGCTCGACGGTCAGCGTTCCATGTCGGCCGACAGTCACATAGCGCCTGGGTGCAGTTCGCCCACCACCGTTTGCCCGATATCGAACAACGTATGTCTTGGCACCCGACGTCCCGACACGTAGACCAAAGCCAGGCAATTTGCTGTCCCAGACATCATAGCGTTTGTCGGCAGCATTGCAGCTATCGACCACTCCCTTGGTCAGGACGGTTTCAGAGGTTTTCGGCATCGCTCACTTGACCCTGGTTCACTGCTTCTGGTGTCCACCGGGCGTCCACCAAGCGGCGAACTGACGGTAATCGCAGGATGAGTCAGCGTAGGCCCCAAGTCAAGAAAAGTATTGATTTATATAGCTTTGGCGTGTGTTCGGATACCGTGGCGTACACCCGGAAAGATGCTCGGAGAACTTTGCCAAGGTTGGGGTCGAGGGTTCGAATCCCTTCGCCCGCTCCAGTTTTAATCATAAAATACAATGCTTTGTGCGGCGGCCGTAGATAACGGTCGCGCTTACACCCGTCCGGAGGGCTCTGCCTGTAAGCGATGTGTAAGCAAGGTGAACCGTGGCTCCCATACGCCGAATGCTTCACCACCATTCTCTCATACGCTGAATCACATTGTGATCTGCGATCGCCCAACAGCGCGGTTCACCGGGGACAGCGATTGGCGTTGTCGCTGCAGTGGTTGCCGCAGCAACCGCCAACCAATACAATGATGATTGCAATTTAGAGGGAAGCGTAAAGCAAGGCCCTCGGATCGACGTCGGCATCGCATCTCGCTTCCGGAGTCAGAAGCGAGATGCGCGCATTCGTTCAATATGAAATGACGCTCACGATTGAACCGTTGCGCCCTTCCGGGCCACCTTTATGCAGGTGAGGATGAGGCGATGACTCAATCGACGGACCGGATCATCGATGAATATCTGCCGGTCGCGGTGGTCAACCCGGCCCAGGTGCGTCACTTTGCCCAGGCCATGGGTAAGCGTGCCAAGACCGATCCACTCGATGCCGAGATGATCGCGCGCTTTGCCGAGGTCACCCGGCCGGCAGTACGACCGGTCCGCGACGAAGAGGCCGTCCTGCTCGCCGATCTGGTCGCGCGCAGGCGTCAGATCATCGCCATGATCGTCGCCGAATGCCAACACCTCGGACGGGCCGCTTCCAAACGCCTGGCCAGAAGCATCGAGCGCCTGCTCAAGGCTCTGCAGAAGGAACTGTCGGACCTCGACCTCGCCATCGGCGAAGCCGTGCGCGCGTCCCCGGTCTGGCAAGCCCGCGAGCACCTGCTCGAATCGATCCCCGGCATCGGCCCGGCAGTCGCGCGGACCCTCATCGCCGAACTGCCCGAACTGGGAGCGCTGTCCCGCCGCAAGATCGCCGCGCTCGCCGGCCTCGCCCCCTGGACAAGGCAGTCCGGCAAATGGCGCGGCAAATCCATGATCGGCGGCGGGCGCGCATCCGTCCGCTCCGCTCTCTACATGGCGGCCCTCGTCGCCAGCCAGCACAACCCCGCTCTCAAGACCTTCTACCAACGCCTCGTCGCAACCGGAAAGGCCAAGAAAGCTGCCATCCTCGCCGTCGCCAGAAAGCTCCTCACCATCGCCAACGCCCTCCTCAGGGACAAAACACCATGGCAAATCGCTTGACCCCAAAGACAGTCGCTGAATTTGTCGGTCGACACCGCCACCTGGATTTGGCCCACGCGGACGATGTGGAGATCATATAGCATCTTTGCCCCGAGCACGACGTCGGCGGCGTAGCCACGCCCCGATTCCCGTCAGATACAGGGTCGGCAGCGACAGGCCCGTAAGCAACACGAGAATGCGCCCAGGAAGCCGCGCGACCTCTCCGCTATGCACCGGAAAGGCGCTGTCCAGAATGCGGTTGGCCAAGGGACCATTTGTCGCATCATAAATAGCGAGGACCCGGCCGCTGCCCGCCTCGATCGTCACGAGACTGGTCCCGGACCATGTTCGCCATTCTCCGGGACGGCGCAGGCGCAACTGATAAGCGGGCGACTTGGCCGAGGGCAAACTACTCGAGGTGAAGGCAGCATCGGGCAGCGCCTGCATTGCCAGCGACAGCGCCCGGTCCGCGCCGATTGTCCTTTCCGGCATTGGCCCTGGCTTCGGTTTATAAGGCGGCTGATAGTCGGCATTGCGCTCCGCCCAAGTGCGCAGCGGCTTGCCAAAGTCCATCATAGCGCCGCTGACAGCCAGCAGCACGAGCACGGCCGCGCAGGCCAGCCCCATGGCGCGATGCCATCCGAACAGCTTCTGGACCCGCGTGCGCCATCGCCGTGCTGTAAACGCCGCGCGCCACTGGCTACGGCGCGGCCATCCCAGCCAGATGCCGCTGCCTGCCATCGTCAGCAGCACCAGGCCCGAAGTGCCCAGCAGCCATTCGCCGCGATCGCCCAGCAGAAGCGAATGGTGGAGATTGTAGACCCAGCGCCAGAAATTTTCCCCGTCCGGTCTTACCGGCGTGCGTTCCCGAAGGCCGAGGATCCGACCAGAGGCGGCATCCATCAGCACCGTCCGCTTGCTCGTCGCGGCATCGCCGAAGGTGACCCCGAGTATTGACCCATCCGGATAGTACAGGCCGATTGCTTCGGGTTCTCCGCTCTGCCCACGCGCTGCCGTCGCCACGAGTTCATCGAGCGGGCGCGGCGGGCCGGGCGTGGTCGTCAGCCTTGCGCGGTCGAAGTCGCGATGAAAAACCAACATGGCGCCGGTGAAGCCCTGCACCGCCCACAGCGCGCCGAGCGTCAATCCAAACCAAAGGTGCAGAAGTACCACCACGCGCTTGGTGCGCTGGCTGGCTCGCCAAGGCCGATGCATGCGTTTCAATCCCCCTGATGCAGAAATGCTATTGCGACTCGTTCGCATTATCACTAGCGATAGCCGCGACAGGAGGAATCATCAATGCGAATCGAATTAGCCACCATGACGGCCTTGGCCGCGCTTCTGACTGCCGCAGGCACCCCGGTACTCGCGGCCGAGGCTGCGGACGCGGGCGCTGACGCGGACCAGCGCACGATCGTCGTCACTGGCGCGAAGGACGGCTACGCCCCCAAGGAGACGAGCGTCGCCAAGATCCCGGCGGAACTGCGCGACATCCCGCAGGCGGTGAACGTGGTGCCGGAAGAAGTGCTGCGCGATCAGCGAGCGCTCTCCATTCAGGATGCACTCAAGAACGTCCCCGGTGTCGGCATGAGCCACGGCGACGGCCAGCGCGACCAGGTGACGATCCGCGGCTTCAGCGCCATTTCAGACCAGTTTGTCGATGGCTTCCGCGATGATGCGCTCTATTTCCGTGACCTCTCCAATGTCGCGCGGATCGAGGTGGTCAAAGGCCCGGCTGCGGTACTCTATGGGCGCGGCTCGTCTGGCGGCCTCATCAACCGCGTCACCCGCAAGCCTGGCGAGAACGTCGCGTCGTTTACGCTGTCGGCGGGAAGCTGGGACACCAAGCGCGGCGAATTCGATGTCGGCCGGGTGATCGCTGGCGGCGATGCGGCATTCCGCGTGACCGGCGCGCTGGAGCGCAGCGGCAGCTTCCGCCAGTTCCAGTTTCTCGACCGCGAAGCGATTGCGCCGTCGCTGCTGCTGCGGCCAGGTGCGGATACCGAACTGCTGATCCAGGCCGATTACCTGCGCGACGCGCGCATCACCGATTTCGGCATACCCGCAATCAATGGACGCCCGGTCGATGTCGCGCCCGAGACCTACTACGGTGCTGCCAATGCCCGCGAGGCCGATGTCAGCCGATCGCGCGTCACGTCTCAGACGGTGAGCCTGACGCACCGTTTCTCCGACAGCCTCAGCCTCCGCAACGGCTTCCGCCACTACGACTACGATCTCGACCGCCGCAACACGCTGCCCGGTGCAGTGCTGCCTGTCTCCGCTACACGCCCTCGCGCGCTGGTTTCTCTCAACCGGTCTAACTTCTTCCGCGACGAGGATGGCTGGTCCAACCAGCTTGAGCTGACGCACATCGTCCAACTGGCAGGCATGCGCCACACGCTGCTCTACGGTGTCGAGATCGCCCGGCAGACCAAGATCCAGAAGCTGTACTCGTCAAACAGATTTGCCACGGTTGATCTCTACAACCCGGTCCTGCCGATCGTCCCGGTCGACCTCGGCGGCACGCCCGCGACCCACAACGAGGGGCGGTTCAGGAACGATGGGCTCTATGTGCAGGACCTCATCGACTTCGGTTCGGGGTTCAAAGCGCTGGTCGGACTGCGCCGGGACTGGTTCGAGCAGCGCACGATTCAGCGCCTTGCATTGCCCAATCTCTATCGCAAGGACGCGGAGTGGAGCCCGCGCGCGGGCCTCGTTTTCCAGCCTGATGACAAGCAGAGCTACTATGCCTCGTGGAGCCGATCGTTTCAGCCCTCGGGCGAAGGGTTTGCGCTGGCCCCGAACAATGCAGGGATCGAGCCGGAGAAGACGTCCAACAAGGAAGTAGGCGCCAAGTACACGCTGCTGGGCGGGCGATTGAACGCTACAGTATCGTTGTTCGAACTTGAGCGGACCGGGATAAAGTCGGCGGCGCCCGGCTCGACGGTGCTGATCCCGATCGGTACGCAGCGTACGCGCGGGATCGAGCTTTCGGCGAACCTGGACCTCGCTTCCGGGTGGCGCGCAATCGCTGGTTACTCCTACCTCGATGCGCGCATCATCCGTTCGCTGGCAGTGGAAAGCGGGCAGCCAGTGGAAGGCAAGCGTGCGACACTCACGCCGAGGAACAGCGCCAATCTGTTTGTCAGCAAGGATTTCGCCGACCGCTTCGGGCTTGGCCTCGGCGGGAACTATGTCGGCGATCGCTTCGCCAACCCCGGCAACACCGTGACGCTGCCCGCCTATGTGACCGTGGACGCGCTGGCCTGGGTCAAGCTGGGTCCGGCCCGCCTCCAACTCAACGCCTACAACCTGTTCGACAAGAGCTACATCGTCTCCGGGCACGGCACCTCGCCGCTGCTGAACCTTCCCGGCGCGCCGCGCACGGTGATCGCGACCGTGCACTTCGACCTCTGACCCCTGCCATCTGGAGGCCCGCAACAATGTATGCTTTTGTCGACCGCCCGGTTTCAGAACTCGATACCGCAAGCCAGTTGCTCGTCTGGGCGGTGCGAGGCTGGGTCGAGGCGGTCGGACAGAAGCAATGCCCCGGCCATGCTATCGGCGCGGCCTTTGCCAGGCGCAACATGATTGCGGGTCTCCAGCCATTCCTGCGGATGATGGCGGCACTCAACCGGGGCGGCCTCGAGAATTTCGAGTTCTGCCGCCTTGCCTGCAACCATGTCTCTGAACACGAGGCGATATTGTTGCAGATGATCGGCGCGGCGCGCGGCAACCATGGGGCAAGCCTGCGAAACACTTTATCGCTTCTGGTCGACGAAGAATGCGTGGTTGCCCTGTTCGAGGCGGTCCTGAGGCTCGGGAATGCACTCGATCGTGCAGGCTTTGGCACGCTGAGCACAAAGGATCGTTGAGATGCATCGATCAGAAAACTGGAGCTTAACGCTGAAGCGGCCAGCTTCTCCAGACCAATTTGATTAAGATCATTTTAATGCAATGACTTGCAATAGTAATGCCCTTAGCTCATAGGGCGCACTGTTGCCGTTGTTGATCGGGCGAATGTCACGCCAGCGCAGGTTCCGTGCCTCGCCAAGCGTCCGATGCTCGGCTGCTGCCATAGAGTGGTGAACTGCGCTGCAGGGACGGGGCGCCCAAATAGATAACCTTGAACTTCATCACAGCCGATTTCACGGCAGAACTGGAGGTGGTTCTCGGTCTCGACGCCCTCCGCAATGACGTTCAAGCCGAGGTTGTGGGCCAGATCGGTGACCGCCTTCACGATCGACTTCGCCGTATGATCATGAGGAGCGATCTGTATAAAGCCCTTGTCGATCTTCAAATGACTGAGTGGGTAGCTGGATAAGAGACTGAGCGAGGCGAACCCAGTGCCAAAGTCGTCAAAGGCCAGTTCGAATCCATCATCGCGAAGCCCGCGGAAAAGAGGCAAAAGTTGTCCGTGATCAGCCAAGGCGGACGTCTCGGTGATCTCAAGTTCGAGAGCGCCTGCGGGTAATCCATAACGCCTGCGGGCACTGCCCAAGGCGGCCTTGAGGTTGCCACCACGTAGCTGCGCACCGAAGAGGTTGATGCTCATCCTGAAGTGCGCCGCCAGCAATCGACGCCATTCGGCAGCCTGACGACATGCGGTGTCGATCACCCACGTGCCAATTTCGACAGCCAGGCTGCTGTTTTCGAGCGCCGGCAGAAAGGCAGCCGGCGCAAGCAAACCCCGCTCTGGATGGTTCCAACGTATAAGAGCTTCTGCTCCGACAAATGCACCGTCCGCCAAGCGCACCTGCGGCTGATAATGGAGTTCAAATTCGTGGTTCCGAATGGCACGATGGACATCTGCCTCAAACAGCCCGTTTGCTACTGCCGCGGCTCGTAGCGTCGCAGTGAACAGATGGGAACTACCGGGCGAGTGCTTGTGGGCCTCCCCTAACGCGAGCTCCGCGCTACCGAGCAATCCCTCAGCGTCACTCCCGTGTGCGGGGTGAGGCTTTGTCCGGACTGTGGGCGACCCTGCCGGCGCGTACAAAGCCGGTATCTGCGCCGTCCCTCCGATCTTCCCATTGGCGGCAGATGCATCTCGCTTCTAATCGAGGCGCGCCGGTTCTAATGCGACAGCGTCGGATGCCGACAACGCATTTTCTGTGAGCCGTTCGATAGCGGTGTGTTGGCTCGTCACGCTCGGCGAACCGCACGACTTGAGACGATCGTTCATCAGCTTGGGCTGGCACTGGGCGGCAGGCCCGGGGCGGCGTTTTCCACGCCGCTGATGATGCCTGTGAGCAGGGATACGTTGTTGCGGGTTGTACGCAGACGTGTTGCTCGGCAGTCTGGCGAGCTCAATGTGATTGGCATTAACGATTTCGCCTTCCGGCGAGGCCAGACTTACCGAACGATTGTCTGCGTTCTGGAACGGCGCAAGCCTGTCACCCTGCTTCCGGATCGTGCCCTTGAGACCTCGTGCGTCTGGCTGGCAGCTCACCCCTCGATATCAGTTGTCGCGCGTGACCGCGGCGGAGGTTATGGCGAGGCTATCGCCAAAGGGCTGCCAAGTGCCGAGCAAGTCGCAGACAGGTGGCATCTGATGGAGAATTCGAGCCGTGCATTTCTCGATGCAGTCGGCAAATCGATGTGAAGCGTCCCGGGTTTTCCGGAAGCAATGTCATCAGTCCCAAACTTCTGACCTGCGCCGAGAAATTGCAATATGAAGGCTATATGCGCCGACAAGAAACCAACGAAGCCTTCGGCGCCTGGCAGAGGCCGGGACTTCAATCCGCCAGATTGTTCGGCAAACCGGGCATAGCCGCAAGCTGGTTCGAGACGTGCTCCGCGGCCAGCGCCTCGAACGAGAGGCACAGAAAGCAGAATCGCAACGACCTCGATGAAGCTAGCAAGCGGACTAGCGCTCTGCCTGGAAAACCTGCTGCTATTTGGCATAATCAGTTGCTTGCATCGCAGCCGCCCGACCGACCGCCGCAACTTCAGCCGCGTCTGAAACGTTCTTCGGAACAACGACGTTGCACGGCACCTGAAGCGCCGAGTCATTCGATCGGGTGTCGGGAACCGTGCCGACCGCTTGTTGCCATCCTGCAAGGCTCGCCGGGGAACTTGCCAGTCTGGCTATTTCAGCCGCGCAGGAAGCCCGGCCGTGACAAACCACACCTCATCGGCCGCGCGTGCCAGGGCTTGATTGAGCCAGCCTGCCTCGTCGCGAAACTGCCGGGCCGAGGCGTTGTCCGGAACAATGCCTTGGCCCACTTCGTTGGACACCAGCAGCAGCGTACCGCGAACCGCCGGCAGCAGCGCGGCCAGCCTGTTGCGCGCTTCCGCGATATCATGGTCTCCCAGCATCAGATTGCTCAGCCACAGCGTCAGGCAATCGACCAGAATGACGCAATCATCCGTACCGTGCCGTTCTATCGCCTCAGGCAATTCCAGCGGACATTCGACCGTTTGCCAGTGGCAAGCCCGGTCGGCTCGGTGGCGGGCGATCCGCTGGGTCATTTCCTCGTCAAACGCCTGCGCGGTGGCAATGTAGAAATGAGGGCCGAGCACGGCATCGCCCAGCTCTTCGGCAAAGCCGCTCTTGCCCGATCGTGCTCCGCCCAACACCAGAACCACCTTGCCCATCGCTGCTCCCACTTGCCCTTCATGCTGTGCCGCGAAATTAGCGCGTCCGTTACATGTTCCCGAAGATGGGATGAATAGGAAATTCCGGAACGGCTCCGCGCCAAGGTCCGGAGCTGTCCCTCCAACTGTGATCGACGAGTTGCCGCTTTGTCACGCCACTTGCATTCGCGCCGGGAAGGCTCAGCAGCAATTCCTCAAATTCGTCAGATTTCTGTTGTTCAGTAGCGCAGAATTGGCGAACGGCAGTACATGATTGACGAACACGCAGTGACGGCTCTCACCGACTGGACCGTACATGGAGGCAGGTTGTCCGACGCGCAAAGGGCATTTCCGGGTGCCCCGATGCCTTGGCTGGATCTCTCGACCGGAATAAATCCCGAACCCTGGCGCGGTTTCGGCGAACTCGAGTTCGACTGGCAGCGCTTACCCGACGAGGTGGCGCTGCACGCCCTTGAGACGGCCGCAGCCACATGTTTCGGTGCCCGAAGCCAACAGGTTCTGGCTCTGCCGGGCACCGAGTTCGGCCTGAGGGGACTGGCCTCGCTTGGTTTGCCCGCGCCGTTCAGGCACGTTTGGCCGGGCTATCGGACCCATGCCGAAGCGCTGCCGGAAAGCGAGGCAATCCCCTTCGAGGCGGTGATGATGAAGGCGGCGCAGCGCGGTACCATCGTGCTGGCCAACCCGTCCAATCCCGATGGTCGATTGGTGACCCCCGCCGATCTGCTGGACCTCGCCCGCAGACTGGCCAAAGCGGGTGGCTGGTTGGTCGTCGATGAAGCGTTTGTCGATGCCCATGCCGATCACAGCATCGTTCCGCTGCTTGACGGCAGCGAACCGGTCATCGTTACCCGTTCGTTCGGCAAATTCTTCGGCCTTGCCGGCGTCCGCCTCGGCTTTGCCGTGGGGCCGGCCGAGACGATCGCGCGATGGCGGAGCGCTCTTGGCAGCTGGCCGCTTTCCGCCGCCGCCATCGCCATCGGCACGGCGGCCTATGCCGATACCGGATGGATCGCGGCTACCCGGAGCACGCTTTTCGAGCGAGCTGGGGCGATGGACGGCGTGCTGCGCCGCCACGGACTGGAGCCGACTGGAGCCTGTCCACAGTTCCGCTTGGTGGAATGCGATGCCGCGCAATGCTTCGAGCGCCTGGCCGGCGCCGGCATCCTGACCCGTCCATTCGACTATGAGCCACGCTGGCTGCGTCTTGGTGTGCCCGCCGCAGCAGACGAACTGGACCGGCTCGACCGCGCACTTGGGCATGGCTGAACCGGTCGCCCTGCTGGCGCTGGCGCTGGACGCTGCGATCGGCTGGCCCGCTGGGCTGTACCGCGCGGTCGGCCACCCGATCGGCCTGTTCGCGCGAATGATCGAAGCTTGCGAGCAGGCCTGGAACCGACCGGCGCTACCGTTTGCCCCACGGCGGGCACTGGGCGTCGCCACGATAGGTCTGTTGATCGCCTTCGTTGGCGGCGGAGCATGGGTGTTGCAACACACACTGATGTCTGCCCTTGGCGCCATCGGATGGGTGGCCTGCGCGCTGTTCGCCTTTCCCGCCCTTGCCCAGCGCAGCCTTGACGACCATGTCCGCGCGGTGGCGCAGGCGCTGGAGGCTGGCAACCTGCCTGCCGCCCGCACCGCAGTGGGCATGATCGTAGGGCGGGACACGGGGCAACTCGACGAAGCTGGCGTCAGCCGCGCCGCCATCGAGAGCCTTGCCGAAAGCTTCTGCGATGGCGTGGCCGCGCCGCTGTTCTGGCTGCTGGTGCTCGGCTTGCCGGGAATCTGGACCTACAAGGCCATCAACACCGCCGACAGCCTGATCGGCCACCGCGAGGAGCGCTGGCGCGCGTTTGGTTGGGCGGCGGCGCGGATCGATGATCTTGCCAATCTCGTCCCCGCAAGGCTGGGCAGCGTGCTGATCTGCCTGGCCGCCGGGAAAGGCTGGACAACGATGTGGCGCGATGCCGGCAAGCACGCCTCACCCAATGCCGGGTGGACGGAGGCGGCGATGGCGGGCGCGTTGGGGCTGCGCCTGGCCGGACCGATCGCCTATGATGGAGTGCTGCACGACAAGTTGTGGATCGGCCCTGAAGGGCGCGCCGATGCCAGTGCGGCTGACCTGCGCCGGGCCTTGGCGATCTATCGCCGGGCCTGTCTGCTCCTCTGGCTGATTGCGGGAGGTCTCGCTTGGGCGCGGTGATGTTGCAGGGCACTGGCTCGGATGTCGGCAAATCGGTGCTGGTGGCCGGCCTGTGCCGGGCGCTGGTCAACCGCGGCCTGACGGTACGCCCGTTCAAGCCGCAGAACATGTCGAACAACGCCGCCGTCACCGCCGATGGCGGCGAAATCGGGCGGGCACAGGCGACGCAGGCCATCGCCTGCCGCACCGATGCCACCACCGACATGAACCCGGTGCTGCTCAAGCCGCAAGCCGATCACACCTCGCAACTGATCGTTCATGGCCAGATGCGCGGGAACCTACGCGCCGGCAATTTCCGGCAGGCGCGAGGCGCGCTGCTGGAAGACGTGCTGGCCAGCTATCGCCGGCTGCGCGGCGAATGCGACATCGTCGTGGTCGAGGGAGCGGGTTCGCCAGCCGAGATCAACCTGCGCCAAGGCGACATCGCCAACATGGGCTTTGCCCGCGCGGCGGGTGTGCCGGTAGTGCTGGTCGGTGACATCGATCGCGGCGGGGTGATCGCTGCGATCGCAGGCACGCGAACGGTGATCGCGCCCGAAGATGCAGCCATGATCCACGGCTTCCTCATCAACAAGTTTCGGGGCGACCCGGCGCTGTTCGAGGATGGCTACCGCCAGATCGAGCAGCTCTCGGGATGGCGTGGTTTCGGCGTAGTGCCATGGCTGGCTCCCGCGGCACGCCTGCCGAGCGAGGATGCGGTGGTTCTCGAACGACGCATGACCGGGCAGGGCGGGCGCACGCTGGTGGCTTGCCCGATCACGCCGCGCATCGCCAATTTCGATGATCTCGACCCGCTGCGCCTCGAACCCGGTGTGGAACTGCGGATGATCCCGCCCGGCCAGCCGATTCCCGCCGAAGCGGCACTGGTGGTGCTGGCCGGATCGAAAGCGACGATGGCCGACCTCGCGTTTCTGCGTGCCGAGGGCTGGGATATCGACATCCTCGCCCATCACCGGCGTGGCGGCCACGTGCTGGGGCTATGCGGCGGCTATCAGATGCTGGGGCGCCGCATCAGCGATCCGCATGGCACCGAGGGCGCGGCGGGCAGCGTCGAGGGCCTCGGGCTACTCGATGTCGAGACCGTCCTCGCCGGTGACAAGACGCTGAAGCGCGTCGCCGGCACAGCGCTGGGCACGCGCTTCGAGGGTTACGAGATCCACATTGGCGATACTGCCGGCCCCGATGCCCAGCGCCCGGTCTGCGTGATGGCTGATGGCGCGCACGATGGTTCCATCAGCCGCGACGGGCGCGTTGCCGGCAGTTACGTGCATGGCCTGCTCGACCTGGCCGTGCAGCGCGCCGTGTGGTTGGCGCGGATCGGGGCCGAGGTAGAGAACGCGGCACAAGGGATCGATCAGAACGTGGCCATCGACACAGCGCTCGACGAGATCGCCGCGATACTGGAAGCCCATGTCGACATCGACGCGCTGATCGCGCTGTCACAGGTGGCGCAGGATTAGCACCGCGATCAGCAGGCCGGTCTCGACCAGTTCTATCCCCGCGCCTTGGCAATCTCCCGACACACCGCCCAGCTTCCGCTTCAGCCACAGCCCCCACAGCGCGATCAGCGGTGCCGCCATCAGGATCGCCGGTACAGCCAGCGCGGTGGCAACCAGCGCCGGCGCCCACCAGACGACATGCCGGATGCCAATCGCCTGCGTAAAACGGGCGCTCAGCCCGGCATGAAGCGGCGGCAACCAGAGCGTCCAGACCAGCGGGCCAATGCGGGCGGCGAAAGGGATGAGCAGCAGAGCCATGAAGCCGACTTCCCCGCTCCTCAACAACGCATGGGCCAGCACCAGCTTGGCCAGCAATTGCAACCCGATCGCCACCACGCCAAAGCTGCCGACGTGCGGATCGGCAATGACCGCCAGCAATCGCTCGCGGCCCTTGTGCATGGCGCCCATCCCATCGGCCAGGTCCGACAGCCCGTCGAGGTGAAGCGCGCCCGTAACCCCCACCCATGCCGCGAGCGCGGCCAGCGCCGCGACCCAGCCATCGGCACGTGCGCCGAGCCAGCCAGCCCCGGCAACCACCCCTCCGATCACCAGCCCGGCGGCGGGAAACCAGCGCATCGACCGGGCAAAGGCATCATCATCGACCGCCACCCGCGGCATCGGCAGGCGCGTGAGGAACTGGAGCGCGATGACGAGGCCCTTCATGGATAGAGGCCGACGATTTGTGCGGCAGGTGTTTCGCCGGGCCACACGCGCAAGGCCAGCAAGCCGCCATAGGGCAGGTCGATAGCCCAGGTCTGGCGAACCGAAAAACCGCACAGCACGGCCAATGCCGCGCGCATGGCGCCGCCGTGGGTAACCACCAGCGTCGGCCGCGCGGCCAAACTGACGAGCGCCGCTGAAACCCGTCCGACAAGAGCGGACCAACACTCGCCCGCCGGGGGCGGACAGGCATCGGGATCGTCCCAGAAGCGGGCCAGCGCGAGGCCGTCCACTTCGCCAGGCGCCAATCCATCCCACGCTCCGAAATCCAGCTCACGCCAACGCGCGTCAATTGCCAGTGCCACACCTGTTCGCGCCGAAATCGCCTCGCCCGCAGCGCGTGCGCGCGACAGGTCCGACGCAATCAAAGCCTGCACGCCCAGATCGCATGCCTGCTCGACGCAGGCAGCGATCCCGGCGGCGGTTGGCACGGCGTCGGTAGTACCGATCAGTCGCCCGGCGCCTTCCGGCTCGCCATGCCGCAAGAGGAAGAGGGTAAAGCTGTTCGTCTTCGTCACAGCGCGCCAGCCACCCCGGCCTCGGCAAAAGTGGCCATGCCATTGTGCGCGGCCAGTGCGCCCCGGATCACTGCGACCGCGAGCGCAGCCCCGCTGCCCTCGCCCAGCCGCATGCCGAGCGACAGCAGTGGATCGAGTCCAAGACTTTCCAACAGGCGGGTGTGTCCAGGTTCAGCCGAACAATGGCCCGCCAGACAGTGATCGGTGATGGCCGGGACGCTGGCGGCGAGTGGCGCGATCGCCGCGCAGGTGATGAAACCATCTAGCACCACCGGCACGCGCTGCCGCCGGGCCGCCAGCACCGCGCCGGCGATCGCGGCGATCTCGCGCCCGCCCAGCCGGCGCAGGGTTTCGAACGGCGTGGCTGGCGCATCGCCGTGCAGCGCCAGGGCCTGCTCGATCACCGCCACCTTGCGCGCGATCCCTTCGGAATCGACCCCGGTGCCCGGGCCGACCCAATCCCGCGCCCTGCCACCGAACGCGCGGGCGCATAGCGCAGCGGCGGCCGTGGTGTTGCCGATGCCCATTTCGCCCACCACCAGCAGTTCGAGCCCCGGCTCGACCACGGCCGCACCAGCGTTGAGCGCGGCAAGGCAGTCTGCCTCGTCCATGGCTGGACCTGCGGTGAAGTCTGCGGTGGGCCGGTCAAGCTCGAGCGCGACCACCCGCAGATCGAGACCCGACGCGCCCGCCAGCGCGTTGATCGCCGCGCCGCCGGCGGCAAAATTGGCCACCATCGCCTGCGTCACACTGGCGGGAAAGGCGCTGACGCCATGGACGACAAAGCCGTGATTGCCGGCGAAGATGGCAGCGCGCCCTTGCTCCAGCACCGGCCGCGCTGTGCCCTGCCATCCGGCCAGGAACACCGCGATGTCCTCCAACCGCCCCAGTGACCCAGGCGGCTTGGTCAGATCGTTCTGCCGCGCGCGAGCGGCAGTGCTGGCCGCGCCATCGGGTCTGGGCAGATCGGCAAGGGCCGCCTCGAAAGCGGCGCGGGATGCAAAGCCGCTCATTGCGCGACAAAGCCCGGCGGCGGGGTGCGGGTGATGAAATGGCCCTTCACTCCTTGCGGCCAGTCCTTGAACGGCACGCGCCCATGGTCGCTGGCGGCATAGTGCACCGCATAGTCTAGCAGCGCGGTGGCAGCCTCTTCGCCGGGCACGAACCGCCCTAGCACATAGCCGACCTTGCCCGGCGCGCGCAGATGCGCCGTGCAGAACTCGGTGCAAGCGAACAGGCAGGGCATCTCCTGGACGGCGATCCCGGCATAACGCGGATCGCTGGCCTGAGCGCGGCGCAGCGCCTCGACCATGCGCTGGCCGCCGCGCAAGCCGGCCTCATCCTCCCTGGCATCGCCACTGTGGCGACAGGTGTTGCAGGCCACGATGGCAGGGCCATCCTCAACGGGGGTCAACATGGGGGAAGCGTCCTTTGCATGGTGGTCATCTTTCCAGAACACGGTCGGTCAGGGGTTCGCGCGCCTGCCAACCGCGCAGTTCAAGTTCGGGTGTTTCGGATTGATCCGAGGGGTAGCCAATGCACAGCAGCGCGATCAGTGACCAGTGCGTGGGCACGTCGAGCAGCGCCTGCACCTCTTGCGGGTCAAGGATCGACACCCAGCCGAGGCCGATGCCGCGCAGCCGCGCCGAGAGCCAGAGGTTGTGAATGGCCATCACGCACGAATAGCGCAGCATTTCGGGCATCGTGGCGATACCCAGGCCATGCCCAGCTTCGGGCTGCTCGTCGCAGTAGACCGCGATCAGTTCGGGTGCCTCGCGCAGGCCATGAAGTTTGAGCGAGCGATAGAGCTGCCCGCGCGAATCGCCCGCGTAGCGCGCCGCCGCCCGCACGTTCTCGCGCTCGACGTGGGCGACGAGCCTTTGCCGCAGTGCTGGCCTGCGCAGCCGCACGAAGCGCCATGGCTGGGAATGCCCCACCGAAGGCGCCAGGGCCGCGCAACCCAGCATCGCCTGCATATCCGCTTCCGCCACCGGGCGGGTCTCGAAATGGCGGACGTCGCGGCGCCAGCGCAGCAGTTGCAGGAACTGCTCCTCGAATTGCGCGTCGAACACGGGCGCCGCTTTCTTCAAAACTCGATGCCCGGTTGAGCCTTCACGCCCGAACGGAAGGGATGCTTCACCAAGGTCATCTCGGTGACGAGGTCGGCCACTTCGATCAGCGCCTCGGGCGCGTTGCGGCCGGTGACGATGACGTGCTTCATCTCCGGTTTGGCGGTCAGCACGGCCAGCACCTCATCGAGCGGCAAATATTCGTAGCGCAGGGCGATGTTCATCTCGTCAGCCAGCACCATGTGATAGGCCGGGTCGACGATCATGCGTTTCACCTCGTCCCAGGCACGGAGTGCAGCGGCAATATCGCGCGCGCGGTCCTGCGTATCCCAGGTGAAGCCCTCGCCCATCGGCTTGAACTCCACCCGATCGGGGAAGGCAGCGAAGACCTCGGCCTCGCCGGTCCGCATCGCGCCCTTGACGAACTGGACAATACCCACTTTCATGCCATGGCCGATGGCGCGCACCACCATGCCCAGCGCCGCGCTGGTCTTGCCCTTGCCCTTGCCGGTATGCACGATCAGCAGGCCCTTTTCGCGGGTCTTGCCGGCCATGATCGTGCTGCGCGCGGCCTGCTTCTTGCGCATCTTCTCGGCGTGGCGGGCATCGTCGGTCGACTCTGTGCCCTGCATATCACTCGACATCGGCCTGCTCCTTTCGCATCAGATAGACATCCATGATCCAGCCATGGCGCGCGCGCAGTTCGGCCCGTCGTGCCGCGATGCGCGGGGCCGCCTCCGCCAACGGGCCATGGATCAAGGTTTCCTGCGCCATGCCGAGATAGGCCCCCCACCAGATCGAGACGCCCGCAGGCTCCAGCACCTCGAATGCGCAGCCGGCATCGAGCATGACCACCACCGTATCGGCTTGCGCGGGCCAGCCATGGGCGCGCAGCAGCCGCCCGGTGGTGATCGTAACCGCGCCTGCGAGCGGATTGAGCGGTATGGCATGGGCAGCGGTCAGCAGCTGGATGCTGGTAAGGCCGGGCACGACCCGCACCTGCAAGGGCTGCCCGCCCGCCTCCAGCCTTTCGGCGATCCGCAAGGTGCTGTCATAGAGCGAGGGATCGCCCCAGACGAGCAGCGCCAGACGACCGCCCGCCGGCAGATGCGCGGAGATCTGGGCGCGCCATGCCGCCGCGATTGCCGCGTGCCAATCGTCCACCGCGCGCGCGTAATCCGGTCTCGCATCGCGGACCGGCATATCGAATTCGACCACACGTACCGGGCGGGTCAGCGCGTGGTCGCAGATCGTGCGCCGCAGGTCGATCAGATCGGACTTGGCGCTCCCCTTGTCGGGAAGCAGGATCAGGTCGGCCTCGTTCATGGCCCGCACGGCTTCGGCCGTGAGATGCTCGGGATTGCCGGTGCCGATGCCAATGAGCGCGAGGTCGATCATGCGTCCTCCAGCAAGGGGCCGTAGAGGATCAGGGCCGGCGTGGTTCCGCCACCGTCGGCGATCGCCGCAGCCAGTGCGGCCACGGTGCCGCGTGTCAGGCGCTGGTCCGCGCGCCCGACATTCTCGGCCAGCAGCGCCGGCGTCTGGGGAGACAAGCCCGCCGCGATCAGCCGGACGGCAAGCGCCGGAAAGGTTCGCTTCGGCATGAAGACCACGGTTGTTGCGCCGGCATCGGCCAGCGCCGTCAGATTGAGCTCGTCGGGCAAGGTGCCCGTCGCATCATGCCCGGTGACGAACTGGACCCGCCGGGCCAGCCCGCGCCGGGTGAGCGGGATGGCGGCGGCAGCCGCGGCGGCGCTGGCGGAACTGATGCCGGGGACGATCTCGAACGCGATGCCCGCCTGCCGCAAGGCCGCGATCTCTTCCTCAAGCCTTCCGAAGATTCCCGGATCGCCCGATTTCAGCCGTACAACGCGGGCACCCGTGGCCGCGTGCGCCACCAGCAGGCTGTTGACTTCGGCCTGGCTTGGTGAAGGCCGTCCGGCGCGCTTGCCGACGTCCACCAGCGTGGCGTCGGGGTGTGCGCGGTGAAGGATGGGTCCGGACGCCAGATCGTCGAACAGCACGACCTCGGCGGCCTCCAGCCGCGCGAGCGCCTTCAACGTCAGCAGTTCGGGATCACCGGGACCTGCACCCACAAAGGAGACCAAACCCGTCATGCAGCCGCCCCGCTCTGCTCGCGGGCGATCATGTGGAAGTAACTGCCGGTCACCATTCCGCGCCGCGATCCAGTCTCCGCGACCAAAGCGCCGTCGGCGTCGGTCACGCGGGCAAGCGGCGCGTCGGTTTGCCGGGTGACGGTCGAATAATGGAATTCGTGGCCCCGCAGCCGGGTCCCGGTTGCCATCCCGGCAATCGGCGCCAGCAGTTCGGCCTGACGATAGCCCAGGTGCATCTTTCGCTGCGCATGGCTGGTCACAAGACCAAGCAGGCCAGCCATTCGATGTGACTCGCCCGCCTTGTCGATCAGCGCTTCGCCCAGCACCATGTAGCCGCCGCATTCGCCGTGGACTGGCCGGGTCGCGGCATGGGAGCGCAGCCCCTCCAGAAACGTCGTGGCGGCGGCGATGGTGCCCGCATGCAGTTCGGGATAGCCGCCAGGCAGCCATATCATGTCGGCATTCCCGGCCGGTGCCTCGTCGGCCAGCGGCGAAAACGGCTGAAGTTCGGCACCTGCCCTTCGCCAGGCTTCCAGCACATGCGGATAGACGAACGAGAAGGCCGCATCGCGGGCAATGGCGATGCGCTGGGCCGGCGGTGGTGGCAGGCACGCCAGGTTCGGCGACAATGCCTGCCCCGATGCAGCGGCGGCGCGACAGATGGCGTCGAGATCGGCGTGATCGCGCAGCAAGGCGGCATAATCGGCAATCGCCGCGTCCAGCGCGGGGTGCTCAACTGCCTGCACCAGGCCGAGGTGCCGCTCCGGCAGGGCCAGGTCACCGCGCCGGGGCAACGCACCCAGCACCGGAATGCCGACCGCATCCAGCCCCGCGCGCACCAGCCGCTCATGCCGGGGACTGGCCACGCGGTTGAGGACCACCCCGGCAAGGCTAATCCCGCTATCGAGCAGCTTGAAACCCAGCGCGGTCGCGGCGGCGGACTGCGCCTGCCCGGAGACGTCCAGTACCAGCACCACCGGCCAGCCCATGCGGCGGGCGATATCGGCGCTGGCGCCATTGCCAGTGGCACCAGGGCTGGCGACGCCGTCGAACAGCCCCATCGAGCCTTCGGCCAGTATGATGTCCGCGCCGGCCGCTTCGCGCACGATCGCATCGATCGTGCCGCCGTCCATGGCCCAGCCGTCAAGGTTGAAGGAGCGGCGGCCGCAGGCGGCGCGATGGAACGCGGGATCGATATAATCCGGGCCGCTCTTGAACGGCTGCACCACCATGCCCCGCCCGGTCAGCGCGCGCAGCAGCCCGAGCATCACCGTGGTCTTGCCCTCGCCCGAGGCCGGGGCGGCGATCATCAAGCCCGGTGTCAGGCCGGGTATGGTGCCGGCTCCGCTCATTCGCTGACGCCCGAAAAGCGCGAAAGGGCATCCTGCGGGCGGAAGCGGCGGTCATAGCCATGGGCGTAAAGGCTGCTTTCCGCGAAATCCTCCGCCGCCAGCACCCGGCCGACGATAATCAGCGCGGTGCGTTCCATGCTGCCGGCCACCGCCTGCGCGATCGTGACCAGCGGGGCCCGGACGATGCGCTGATCGGGCCAGCTTGCCCGCCAGACGACCGCTACCGGGCAGTCAGCGCCATAGGCGGGGACGAGGTCCGCCACCACCTGGTCGAGGTTGTGGATCGAGAGATGGATCGCCAGAGTTGCCCCGGTCACCGCGAAATTGGTCAGGCTTTCCGTCGGCGGCATGGTGCTGGCCCGGCCGGGGGTGCGGGTCAGCACCAGCGACTGGGCCAGTTCGGGCAGGGTCAGCTCGGCTTCGAGCGCGGCGGCGGCGGCGGCAAAGGCGGGAACGCCGGGCGTCACCGTGAACGGAATGCCCATCGCCCTCAGGCGCCGCAACTGCTCGCCCATCGCCGACCACACCGAAAGATCGCCCGAATGCAGGCGCGCGACGTCCTGCCCGGCGGCGTGAGCGGCAGCGATCTCGGCCATGATCTCG
Source organism: Sphingomonadaceae bacterium 3R27E2-A (assembly GCA_005503165.1). Classification (GTDB taxonomy): domain Bacteria; phylum Pseudomonadota; class Alphaproteobacteria; order Sphingomonadales; family Sphingomonadaceae; genus Sphingopyxis. Next base: position 81,874 of record SCNT01000012.1, on the reverse strand, counting down.
TCCAGTTCCATCGGCGCGGTGTTGATGATCCGCGCATCCGCCGGGCAATGGTCCAGTACCGCCGCCGGTATCAGCGAACCTGCGTAGAGGCACACCGGCGAGGCCGCGATCAGGTCGCGCCCGCGCAGGGTCAGGAGATCGGGCGCGCCGGGGCCGGCACCGATGAAATGGACAGTCATGACAGAAATCCTTCGGCAAGGGCGCAAGTGGCCATGCGATCGGGGGAAATATGGCGTGGGCCCAGAAGGCGCGCGCCGGGCCCCGCGGCGCACAGCGCGCTGGCTTCGGCAAGGCTGCCCGTGGCGCGTGCGGCAAGGCTGGCGGCGGAACGGGTGCGCGTCACCACGCCGGAAAGCTCCTCGGGCGACAGCCCCCGCACCGACAGGCCAAGACATTCGGCAAGCGGCATCAGTGCCGCCACCTTGTCCGATGCCGTGGCGAGATGGGTAACCGCTGACTGCCCTTGTCGCGCCAGCGCCAGCGCGGCACGCAGCGAGGCGATGCCCGTGCCCCGCCGGAAGCCGAAGCCCGCCACGATCACAACACGACACTCCACTGCACTACCGGATAGCGGGCCTTCCAGCCGCGCCGGCCGCCCAGCGCTGCCGCGTCGGCCAATTCGATGCGAAGCAGCGTGCCGCCCTTCGCGGCGTGCCAATGTGCCAGCAGTGCCTCGGACTCCAGCGTCACTGCATTGGCGACCAGCCGCGTACCGGCAGGCAGCCGTGCCCACAGGTCTTGGAGCAGCAGCTGCGACAGCCCCCCGCCAATGAATACGGCGTCGGGCACGGGGTCTTGCGGCAGCGCGTCGGGCACGGTGCCGACCACCACGTCCAGCCGGTCGACACCCAGGGCCAGGGCATTGGCGCGCGCGCGTTCGGCACGCGCGGGATCGGCCTCGATCGCCAGTGCCCGGTTGGCGGGGTGAGCGAGCAGCCATTCGATGCCAATCGACCCCGAACCCGCGCCGATATCCCACAGGCTCTCGCCGGGCCGGGGAGCAAGCGCGGACAGCGTCAGCGCGCGGATGGGCCGCTTGGTGATCTGGCCGTCGGACGCGAACAGGTCATCCGGCACGCCGGCCAGGCACGGCAGAGCCTGCCCCTCGCCAGCGCATTCCACTGCCACTGCGACGGGATGCGCGATGTCGGTGAAATCCAGCGCGTCAGCGCGCGCCGCGCGGACCCGCTCGCGCGGGCCGCCCAGCGCTTCCAGCACATGGAGCCGCGATGCGCCAAACCCGCGCTCGACAAGCCACCAGGCCAGAGCCAGTACCGCTGCGCCATCGCGCAGCAACACGATCATGCGTGTGCCCGCCACCAGATGCGGTCGCAAGCGTTCGAGCGGCGCCGCGTGCAGGCCAAGGCAGGCGATATCCTGCAAGGCCCAGCCCAAGCGCGCGGCCGCGAGGCTGAAAGTGGAAGGCGCCGGATGCGCCACCCATTCCTCGGGGGCCAGATGGCGGACGACGCTGCTGCCCGCGCCGAACCAGAACGGGTCGCCCGACGCGAGCATCACCACGCGATTGCCGCGCTGGGCCAGCAACACCGCGATGCCATCGGCGAAGGGCACTGGCCATTCGATCTTGCGGCCGCTAATCGCCGGCAACAGGCCGAGGTGCCGCGCCGATCCGATGATCAGTTCGGCCCCGTCTAAAGCCGAGCGGGCGGCAGTGGAAAGGCCATCCGGCCCGTCCTCGCCGATGCCGATGATCGTCAACCACGGCGTTAGCCGGAACGCGGGAGCCAGCTCAGCCATGCGCAACATCCTCCTGCTGGGCGGCACAACCGAGGCCAGTGCGCTGGCGCGCCTGCTCGCTGCCCGGGGCATCCCGGCGGTGCTGAGCTATGCCGGCCGGACGCGATCCCCGCTTGACCAGCCCGTGCCGGTGCGCATCGGCGGCTTTGGCGGCGTTGCGGGGCTGGCCGCCTATCTGCGCGAACAGCGCGTGACCCATCTGGTTGACGCCACACACCCCTTCGCCGCGACGATGAGCGCCAATGCCGTGGAAGCCGCGCGGTTGGCAGGCATCCCGCTGATCGCGCTGACCCGTCCGGCCTGGGTTGCCGACACCGGCGACACGTGGCGCCATGTTGACAGCATCGCCGCCGCCGTGGCGGCACTGGCGGGATCGCCACGGCGCATCATGCTGGCGCTGGGCCGAATGCATGCCGAAGAGTTCGCCGCCCAGCCCCAGCATCATTACCTGCTGCGCTTTGTGGACGAGCCGGCTGAGCGCCCGCCCTTGCCCGATCACAGCCTGGTCGTCGATCGAGGGCCGTTCACCGTCGAAGGCGACATGCGCCTGTTGCAGGACCATGCGGTCGACCTGGTGGTGAGCAAGAATTCCGGCGGCACGGGCGCCGAGGCCAAGCTGATCGCGGCCCGGAACCTGTGCTTGCCAGTGTTGATGATCGACCGCCCGGCCGTCCCTGGCCGCGCGCAGGCATACCTTCCGGAAGAGGTGCTCGCCTGGGTGGATCACGCCGGCACCTCGACCACCGAGCGCGGCGTATAGAGGATCGGCCCCGCAGGCCGCTCGATGATCCGCGTGAGGCTCGAACCCAGGATCACCAGGGTGCGCATGTCCGCCATTTCGGCGCGCGCAAGGCCCAGCGGCACGATTCGCAACTCTTCCTCTGGGGTCGACACGGCACGGGCGAACAACACCGGACGATCATCGCCGCAAACCGCGCGCAGGAGTTCGAGCACACGGGCGAAACCTTCGGGTCGGGCCTTCGAACGCGGGTTGTAGAACGCCATCGCGAAGTCCGCCTCGGCGGCAAGCCGCAACCGCTTCTCGATCAGCGCCCACGGCTTCAGATTGTCCGACAGGTTGATCGCACAGAAGTCGTGGCCGAGCGGCGCCCCGGCTCGCGCGGCTGCAGCCAGCATGGCAGTGATGCCCGGCAGCACCCGAATGTCCAATTCGCGCCAAGCGGCAGGCCCAGCTTCCAGCGCCTCGAACACCGCTGCCGCCATCGCGAAGACGCCAGGGTCACCCGAGGATACGACCACGACACGCCGACCCCGCGCCGCCAGTCTCAGCGCAAGGCCGGCCCGGTCAAGTTCCACCCGGTTGTCGGAGGCGTGCAGCGTCAGCCCCTCGCGCGGGGCGATCCGGGCGACATAGGGAATATAGCCGATGACGTCGGTCGCTGCGGACAGAGCGGTACTGACTTCGGGCGTGATCAACGCCTCGTCGCCCGGCCCCAAGCCGGCAATCGCCAGCCAGCCGTTCATGGTCTACGCCCCTGGCCGTGGATCAGGAGGATCGAGAAATAGGGGGTGACACTGGTCGCATCGGCCAACCTCGTGACCTTCTGGCCGGGCATCGCGGCATGTTCCACCAGCCAGGCCGTGTCCACGCGCCCGGCGGCGGTCACCGCTCGGCGCAACTTGGGCAGGTTGCGCCCAATCTTCATCACCACCAGCGCGTCGGTATCGCGAATGCGGCGCGTCAGTTCCTCCTCGGGCAGGGTCGCCATCGCCACGGTCAGCACGTCGTCGCCCCAGGTGATAGGCACGTCAGTGGCATTCCACGCCCCGGCCATGCCGGTAATCCCCGGCACCACCGCCACCGGCACCGCCCCGGACAGGCGTGAATGCAGGTGCATGAACGAGCCGTAGAAGAACGGATCGCCCTCGCACAGCACCACCACGTCCTCGCCAGTCCGCGCCAGAGCGGTGAGGTGTGCGGTACATTCGGCGTAAAAGCCGGCCAGGCATTCATTGTAGCGTGGATCGGCCAGGGGAATCTCGGTCGTGACCGGGTATTCCATGGGCAGTTCGACGACGTCGGCGCGCAACATGCCCTCGACGATGCGCCGCGCCTGCCCCGGACGTCCCGCCTTGCGGAAATAGGCGACATGGCGGGCACCGCGCACCAGTCGGTCGGCCCGGACGCTGAGCAGGTCCGCCGCGCCCGGCCCCAGCCCGACGCCGTGTATCGTGCCGACGGGAGGATGGGATTGCAACGCGGTCATTCGGCGCGGCTCGCAAGCGCATTGATCGCGGCGACAGTGATCGCGCTGCCGCCCAGCCGCCCTTCGACGATGCAGCAGGGCACCGGCGGCGCTTCCCAGAGCGCCGTCTTGGATTCCGCCGCGCCAACGAAACCGACCGGGCAGCCGATGATCGCCGCCGGGCGCGGGCAGGCCGGGTCTTCAAGCATGTTGAGCAGATGGAACAGCGCGGTGGGCGCATTGCCGATGGCGACGACCGCGCCGGCGAGTTGCGAACGCCACAACTCCAGCGCCGCCGCCGAGCGGGTATTGGCCATCGCCTTTGCCATCTCGGGCACGGCCGCATCACCAAGGGTGCAGAGAACCGGATTGGCGGCAGGCAGGCGCGCGCGCGTGATCCCTTCCGAGACCATCCGCGCGTCGCACAGGATCGGTGCGCCCGCGGCCAGTGCGGCCCGCGCGGCTTCGACAAAGCCCGGCGAGAAGCAGATATGCGGTGCGAGTTCGACCAGCCCGGCGGCATGAATCATCCGCACCGCCACCGGCTCCTCCTCTTCGGAAAAGCGGGCGAGATCGGCCTCGGCGCGGATCGTTGCGAAGGATTGGCGATAGATCGCCGCCCCATCGGTTTCATAGACGTGAGGCATCAAACGGCTCCAAAACGGGCAAGCACGGCCGCGCGGTCGAGCGCGGGGTGGATTGTGGACGAGCCGGCGATGGCCTTGCCGGCAAGGTGGTAAAGCCAGTCGCGCCCCGTCACCTCGACATCGGCTGCTCGCGAACGGGCGCAGTTCTTGTCGCAGCCCGAAACATGGAGGTGCCCGGCCACACGGGGAGCGAGGGCGCGGGCCAGTTCGCGAGTCTCCACCGTGGCCTGCGGACAATCCGGAGCGCCGGGGCAGGCATCGGCACGCAGCAGCGGGTCCGCCGGGTCACCGATCAGCCCTTCGTGCCCGGCAAAACTGCTGCCTTCGAACACGATGACCCGCCACGGCGTCACCCGCATCGCTGTCGCACCGGAGGCTTCGATCAACCCGGCCAGCACCTGCTCATGGACCCGGCCGAACGGCACACCGTAGGCCGCGCCAAGCGCATGCGGTCCGGGAACGACGGGGTCCGCGGATGGCGCGGGCCGGACGGCGCCGGCGAGCTTCAACGGCAATGCCGCCTGATGACGCGCCATGCGCCCGGTCTCGGCTCCGCCACTGTCCACGAACCAGCGCGCGAGCGCGATCAGGGCATCGACTTCCCGTCCGGGCGCTAGCGAACAGCCATCGGGCCGACCCTCCGCGCGCAGCATCAGTCCGCCGTCTGCGCTCCGCTCGATACGAAAATCACCGGGCTCATCCGCCAACAGGCGGGCCGGGCCGGCATCGACGACGAACCCGACCTTGCCCGGCAGCGCGGGAAATTCCCCCAGGCGACCCAACAATTCAGAAACGATGCGGTGGCTGTCGTCGCCCGCCTGCCAGTCCGGGGTGACCAGGATATTGCGGCGCGTTTCCATGGCGGCGTCCGTATCCACCAGTTCCAGCGCGACCAGTTTCTCCAGCAAGGCCAGCCAGTCACCCTCGCGCACGCCCCGGATCTGGAGATTGGCGCGGCGGGTCACATCGATCAGCCCGTTGCCGTGCGCGGTCGCGGCGGTGCATAGCCCCAGCAGCTGCTCGCGGCTGAGGTGGCCGAGCCTTGGCTTGATTCGCACCAGCAGCCCGTCGCCCGACATCATCGGACGCCACGCATCGGGGCACCAGCCTTTCACCGAAAATCCGCTCATGACCTTTCCTCCCGCCCGGGCGCTATCGGCAGAGCAGCAAGGATCGAATTGCGGCGCGTGGGCCACAAGCCGGCGGCGTGGAGCGCGGCGAAACGGGCTTCCATGGCGGCCAGCGCGCCAGGGTTTTCGCGCTCGAGGAAGGCGCGCACTTCGGCGCTGCCGAGCGTCGCGTCGTGATAGAGATCGAACAGTTGCGGTGGAACGCTGCTCGCAAGGTGGGCGAAAGCGCCAAGATGGTCGAGCGTGGCGGCCAGCTCCGCACCGCCGCGAAAGCCGTGCCGCATCATGCCGGCCACCCATCCCGGATGGGCCGCGCGCGATCGCACGACACGCGCGATCTCCTCGGTCAGCGTGCGGGCGCGCGGGCTGGCCGGGTCGCGGTTGTCGACGTGATAGAGCGCCGCCCGTCCGCCGACCAGCGCTTTGGCTGCGGCAAAGCCGGCCTCATGAGCGGCATAGTCCTGGCTCAGCAGCAGATCGGTTTCGGGCAGGTCCTGCAAATGGACAAAGCCATCGGCTCCCGTCACGCGCAGCCGCAGACCATCCGGATCATGGAGGGATTCGGCCGCGTGCTCCGGCAAGTCCAGCGCATGGCTCGACGCGGCGAGCCATGCCTCGCCCGCCAGCCGACGCGCTTCGTCGGTGTAAGTTTCCGCAGTTTCGCCCAATCCCAGCCCGTAACGGCCCGGCCCTGGGCCATAGACGCGTGGCGCCACCGGGCGACCGGCGAAGGGGTTCCACTCGACCGGCTCGTCGCGTCCGCACAAGGCCCGGACCGCCTGCCCGAACAGCGCGGGCAGCGTGGGAAAGGCATCGCGAAACAGTCCGGAAACCCGCAAGGTCACGTCGATCCGCGGCCGATCGAACAGCGGCAGCGGCAGGATCTCGATCCCGGTAACGCGTTCGGACGCCATGTCCCACACGGGCTTTACGCCCAGCAGGTGCAGCGCCATGGCGAATTCCTCGCCCGCCGTGCGCATCGTCGCCGAGCCCCACAGATCAACCACCAGTCCGCGCGGATAGTCGCCATGATCCTGCAAGTGCCGCCGGATCAGTTCCTCGGCCATGGTCACGCCTTGCGCATACGCCGCGCGTGACGGCACCGCGCGCGGATCGACCGTGTAGAGATTCCGGCCCGTGGGCAGGACATCGCCGCGTCCCCGGAACGGCGAGCCAGACGGCCCCGGCTGCACCCGCCGCCCATCGAGCGCGGCCAGCAGTCCGGCCCTTTCGCCCGCGCCGTGATCGCCCCGCCCGAAAACATGCAGCCCGTCGCCGAACTGGCTTTCCTTCACGTCGCAGACGAACCGGTCGATCCGGGTGATCGCCTCGACCAGCGTGCTCGCGCCATCGAGGCCAAGCTCGGCTTCCAGCCCCAGCGCCCGCGCCTCCTCGCGGATGGCGCCTTGCAGCCGGTCGCGGCGCGCCGGATCGAGGCCGCCGGCGTTGGAGAATTCATCGAGCAGTGATTCGAGTCGGGCGAGCCCGGCCCCTTCGCCGGTCGGTGCCAGTGGCGACGGCGCGTGACCGAGCGTGACCGCCCCGATCCGTCGTTTGGCTTGCGCCGCCTCGCCTGGATCGTTGACGATGAACGGATAGATCACCGGCAGTGCCCCGGTCAGCGCCTCGGGCCAGCAGCGGTCGGAGAGGGCCACCGCCTTGCCAGGCAGCCATTCGAGCGTGCCGTGCGCGCCGACGTGCACCAGGGCATCGATCCCCAGGCTGCGAAGCCAGAGATAGAACGCCACATAGGCATGGCGCGGACAGCGCGAGAGATCGTGATAGTCGCCATCGCGGCTTGCGGTAGCCCCGCGTTCCGGCTGCAGGGCAACCAGGGCATTTCCGGCCCTGATCGCGGCAAAGTGGAACGCGCCATCGACCACCGCCTCGTCGGTTTCAGGCTCGCCCCATGCCGCGGCGAGGTCGGCGCGCAGGCCCTCCGGCAACGCGGCCAGCGCCTGGCGAAAATCGGCAACCGGCCAGGCCATGTGATCCTGCCGCAGCACCTTCGCCAGGTCGGCCACTGGTTCGACCGGGTAACCCGCCTCGGCAAGGTCGGCGAGCATGGCCTGTGCCGAAGCCAGCGCGTCGAGCCCGACGGCGTGGGCGATCTGGTGCGCCTTGCCGGGGTAGGTCGAGAGCACCAGTGCCAGACTGCGGTCTGTGGCGGGCTTTCGCGCCAGCGCGATCCAGCCCGCCACCCGATCGGCGATCGCCTCGACCCGGCCGAGATCCGCGCGGTGAACGCTTCGCGCGAAGGCCAGCTCGGGATCGCGCCCAGAGGTTTCCTTGAAGCTGGCGACCCCGGCCAGAACCCTGCCGTCAATCTCGGGCAGCACGACATGCATGGCGAGATCGGCTGGAGAAAGCCCGCGCGTGGCGGCTGCCCAGGCGGAGCGGCCCGACGTGGCCAGCGCGACCTGGAACACCGGCACGCCCGCGCCGTCGAGCGGCGTTGTGCCAGCCTCGTCCCGCGCCGAAAAGGCGGTGGCGTTGACGATCGCCGCCGGCGTCAGCATCCGCACCCAGCCAGCCACCTGCACGGCGGTGTCCGGAGCCTTCAGCGAGGGCGCGAAGATCGACAGCGTTTCGAAGCCGCGCCGCTCCAGCGCCGAGTGCAGGGCAACGAACGGGTCGAGATCATGGGCGGTCAGGTAGGCGCGATAGAAGACGATGAGGACCAGCGGACGATCGCCCGCCGGCGCGAAGCGGTCGACCGGAATGAGCCCCCGGTCGGGATGCCAGAAGCCGGCCATCGGCAAAGGCGCTTGATCGACGAAGGCCTCCGAGGCCAGTCCGGCCGCGTCGGCAAGCACGGTCAGGGCCGCCCGGGCGGCAGATGCGCCGCCGGCTTCGCACCATCGCGCCAGTTCGCGCAAAGTGCCGAGCGGGAGCGTCGATGCCGCGTCCAGCCGCTCGTCGGGGCGGCCGTCGCCTGGCACGACCGCAAGCGCGATACCGCGCGAACGAGCCAGAAGCTCGACCTGCTGGAGCCCATAGGCCCAATAGGGGGTGCCGCCGATCAGCCGGATGAGAATGGCCCGCGCGCCGGACAGAGTCCGCTCCAGATAGGTATCGACCGACAGCGGATGGGCCAGCGCCGCAAGATTGGCGAGCCGCAGTTCGGGAAAGGCCGGATCGGCATCGCGGGCCTGACGCCACCCGGCCGCGAACGCACCCAGGTCGCTGTCCGAAAAGGACAGGACCACCAGATCCGCAGGCTCCTGCCCGAGGTCCTGCGGGACGGCGCTTTCCTCCATCCCATGGGTTTCGCGGAAGATGACGTGCATCGCGGGCGTTCAGCCTTCCAGCACCGCGCGCAGGACGCCATGATCGATCGCATCATGCTCGGCGATGGCGACGAGCGCGGTGCGGCGCGGTTCGCCCGGCCGCCACGGACGATCGAAATGGTGACGCACGCGGCCGCCTACCGCCTGCACCAGCAAGCGCATCGGCTTGCCGGTCACGGCGGCATAGCCCTTTACCCGCAGGATGCGGTGCTCGCGCGCCAGCGTCTCGATCCGGCGCGTGAGATCGGCCGGATCGGCGATCTCGCCCAGCGCGATCACCGTGCTGTCGAAATCGTCGTGCTCGTGATCGTCCTCACCATCGTGGTGCGAAGGACGCGCGGCCAGGTCGTCCTCGGCGGCGGCCCCCAGCCCGAGGATCACGCGCGGATCGACCGCGCCCTCGACCAGTTCGATCACCGGCACCGGACGCGGCGCCTCCGCCGCGATGACGGCGCGGGCGGTGGCGATGCCCTCGTCCCCGGCCAGATCGCACTTGGTGAGCAGAACCATGTCGGCGCAGGCCAGCTGATCCTCGAACACTTCCGACAGCGGAGTTTCGTGATCGATCCCCGGATCCGCGGCGCGCTGCGCCTTGAGCGCGGCGAGGTCGGGCGCGAAACGCCCGGCGGCAACCGCCTCCGCGTCGGCCAGCGCCAGCACACCATCCACGGTGATCCGGCTGCGGATCGCCGGCCAGTCGAACGCCTTGAGCAACGGCTTGGGCAGCGCCAGTCCCGATGTCTCGATCAGGATGTGATCGGGGCGCGGATCGAGCGCCAGCAGTTTCTCGACCGTGGGGATGAAGTCGTCCGCCACGGTGCAGCAGATGCAGCCGTTGGCCAGTTCGACGATATTTTCGGCCGGGCAGTCGGGAATGGCGCAGGACTGCAGGATTTCGCCATCAACCCCCAGCGTCCCGAATTCGTTGACGACAACGGCCAGCCGCCGGCCACCAGCATTGCGGATCAGGTGGCTGATCAGTGTAGTCTTGCCGGCCCCGAGAAAGCCGGTAACGATGGTGACAGGAACCTTGGACAGGTCGGTCATGGCAATTTATCCCACGCGCCAGGACGAAGGGATGGGGCCAGCCGGCTTGTAACCGGTCACCGCGAGACATAGGGCTGGCGCTGGAACGCCCGGTGCCACGCGGCCGTGCGGCCCCAGCCACACAGCTTCGTCGCCCAGACGGAAAGTGACCGTGCCATGACCATCCCCTGGGTCAGGGCAAGAGCGACCGGTGCGCCGGCAGGTCTCCTGGCTCGCGGGTCGCAGCTTGATGCACGCCTTCCCGGATATGCCTGTGAGGGGCTACCCAGTGGCCGCCCTCTGAAAAGGGGGCATGTGCATCGCGCTATCCGCTTACAGTTGCAGGGACAGCCGCGGATTTGGAAAGGCAAGCTTTCCGCACCGCATTCCCGATTAAGCCCCGTTCGGGGCACCGGCGCGATCTTCAGGAGCCGGACGAACCAGTCCCTCGCCCCCGCCCCTAGACCAAAACCCCGGCGATGCCAATTGATGATCTGGCCTGATCGGCGTCACGCCATCCCCGGATCATCTCGGAGGACAGGGCGAGGCGCTCGATCGCATGGCATGGATAGGTCCACAGCGTGATCTGCGTCTTGCCCTTGCGGATCCTGGCAGTTCCGGACCGGGGCAGGCGTCCATCCTTGCACCACCGAAGTCGTTCGCGCGAAGTAATCTTCAGGATATCCTCGACCTGGCGCTGACTGAGCGGCTTTCCCGCAATGTTACGCAGTTGCTTTCGCAAGGCAAGGACGAGCGCCTCTGCATGATCGCCAGACTGCCCGTCAAACACACAGGCCGAGCCTTGTTTGCAGACAGTCCCAACGGATCGCGCCATTTGCCTGCGGATCGCCGCATCACGCTGACCGACATGAACGCGCAACCCCAGTGGTGCTTTCTCGTCCAATTCGACCACAACAACATGTCTCTCCGCGTCGCGTAGCAGCACAACGCAGCGATCTGTTCGTGTGTGGTCAGGCACCGGCAGTAATCTCGATTTCGTCGAAGCGCTTCCAGCGATAGATCACGAAACTGGCAATCCAGCAAAGCACGAAAAGCCCAACGATCGCGAAACCCAGACTGTTGAAGTTTTTTCCCAACCAGGCGGCCAGTGTCCACGGTGTTCCGCTCAGGCCGAACTTCTCTCCGACGAGCGCCACTGCCTCGACCCCGCCGATGACGATGGCCACGAGCGCCGAGATGAGGGTGATCGTAATATTGTAGTAGAGTTTGCGGATCGGTTTCACGAAGGCCCACTCATAGGCGCCAAGCATGACCAGGCCGTCGATCGTATCGATGAGCGCCATGCCCACGGCAAACAGCATCGGCAGGACCAGAATCGTTCCGAGCGACAGGCCATTCGCGGCCTGGTTCGCCGAGAGGCCAAGAATGGCGACCTCGGTCGCGGTGTCGAAGCCAAGACCGAACAGGAAGCCGAGGGGTGCCATATGCCAACTGCTGTTGATCAGGCGGAACATTGGCCGGAACAGGCGAGAGAGCACCCCCCTTCCACCTAGCAACAGATCGAGATCCTCCTCGACATAGGTGCCGCCGGCTCGGACGTGGGCAAAGGTCTTCCACACGGACCGAAGGATGACGAGGTTCATCGCGGCGATGGTGAACAGGAACAGGGCCGACACCGTCGTCGCTACTATGCCGCCGATCTGCTTGAAGGAAGCGAATTGCGAAAGGGCATTCGTCGTCAGCGCAATCGTGATGGCGGCGACTGTTATGATCGTCGAATGACCGACCGCGAACCAGAAACCGACGGCGATCGGCCGTTGGCCATCCTGCATCAGCTTGCGCGTCACGTTATCGATGGCGGCGATATGATCGGCATCGACGGCATGGCGCAGGCCCAGCCCCCAGGCGAGCAGCGCCGTGCCAATCATCAATGGCTGGTCGTGGAAGAGGGAAAAGGCCCATGCCCAGACGCCGGCGTTCGCGGCAACAAGCACGCAGAGTAGCCAACTGACAAGACGGCGACGGCGCAGGCCCGCGGAGGCGGATAGGGGAGATGCGGATACTGATGATGCGTTCATGACTGGCTCCGCAATGGCAGAAGGAGGAATATCGCGGCGGCAGGCGGCGACGGCGCAGCGCCTCGCCAACTCGCCGGTGTTCTAGAAATTGACCTTGGCGCCGATCCGCAGCGTCCTTGGCTCGACCACGCGGCTCAAACGACCCTCGACCGGGCCGGCCGCGTCGAAGGCGGGAAGGTAGGATTCGTAGAAATAGGCCATGTCCTTGTCCCGACTGTCGAACAGGTTCAGGATCTCACCGAACAGTTCGATCCGCTGGCCCTTCCACGCGGCGCGGACATTGACCACGGTGCTGCCGCGATCGCGCAGGCTGTTGTCCTCTACCAGTGGCGACGGCCCGAGGTGGCGCACGCGAATGCTTGCCTCCCACGGGTCATGGATGATGGCCACGCCCGCTGAGGCGGCGTTCTCGAAAGCGTTGGGGATGTGATCGCCGTTGTCATAGCGCGCGTGGCTTGCGGTAAAGTTGGCGTCCAGCGCGAGCCATGGCAGCGGGCGCCAGAACGCCACGACCTCATAGCCATGGCGGCGGCTCGCGCCCGATGGCTCAACCGCGTTGGAATCGCCGATGAAGCGAAGTTCGCTGGCGACTTCCAGCCACCAGTACGTCGCCGTGAGCGACAAGCCCGCCCATTGCAGACGTGCGCCCAGTTCCTTGCCCATTCCGTGCACGAGGACGGGGACCGGTGTGACCCGATTGACCGCACCCCTGACGTCATTGGAATGGAACCCGCGCCCCCAGTTGGCATAGACTTCGAAATGGGGCGATACCGCGTAGGCGAGCGACGCCTTGGACGACAGGATGGCGTCCGATCCGCTCCCTGTGCCGATCGCCGCGGCGGCAGCATCCCTGGCTTTGACGGAATAATGGTAGAGGTCGCCGCGCAGCCCGCCGGTCAGCCGGAGACCGGGCAACGGGCGCCAGATCGCCTCTCCATAGAGCGCGCCTGACAGTTCCTCGACCCGGTAATGACCAAGCGATGCCAGGAAACGCCGGTCGACACTGCGATTGACCCCGACATTGCCGATACGATCATACCGATTTTCCGTCCCCAGCGTGACGGTCAGGGTTGGCATTGGCTCCCACTGCTTCCGCCCGGTGAAGCCCGATACCCAGCGCCGGTCGGACTGCTCGATCTGCGCGCTGGTGCCATCGGGATCGGCATAGGTGGGATTGGAGAACATCCTCCAGTCGTAGAATTGCACGTAGGCGTTTGCGCGCCATGTCGGTTGACTGACGGTGATGTTGCCGATGATGCGTGTCGTCTCGCCCCGAGCCGATGGATCGGGTGAACAGAATACGTCCGGGCAAAGGGGTGTCCCGATGATCCGCTCCGGGATCTGCTCGGTCGGCTGCCAGGTAGCGCGATAGGCGTGAAGAGATGCCTCCAGCGTTCCCGCGCCGACCGGCACGCGGTATTTCGCGAAGCCGGAATAGTGCCGCAGATGTTCAGGTTCCTGCCACGGGCCATCGTAAACTTTCCCTTGGGCGACAAGAGTCAGGTCGCCGGGTCCCAGATCGCGCAAGGTTCCGCCTGCCGCGATCCGGCGCCAGCCGTAGGAACCGCCTTCGACCGACAGCCAGGGGCGCGCGAACCCGTTCACGATGGTCATGTAGGCCGCGCCTGCCAGTGCAAAATCGCCGCCGTCGGCGCGATAGGGGCCTTTCCGGAAATCCTCCCTGCCCACGATTTCAGGGATGAGGCCATTGAGGTCGAGATAGCCCTGACCATGTCCGTGGGTGCGCAGGTTCATCTGCACGCCATCGATATAGGTGGTGAAATCCGACCCGTGATCGAGGTTGAAACCGCGAAGGAAATACTGGTTGGCCTTGCCGCTCCCGGAATGCTGGGCCGCAACCATTCCTGGCACCGCCTCCAGCAGTTCGGCAACACGCAGCAGTGGCCGGACCAGGAGGTCCGCGCCGCCCACGCTCCCTTCGCTGGCGGCCTGGGCAGAGCCGATCTTGGCTTCGCCCCGGCCGAAAACGACAATGGCAGGGGCGGTCTGTTCAATTCCGCCAGCCTCTGCGGCGGGTATCGGTTCGTCCTCTGCGGCCCGGACGGGTGACGGCGTGCCCGCCACGATCATGGCGAACACACCGGTTGAAACGAATGTCCTGATCACGAATTCTGTGCCTCCGGCGCCTTGCGACGTGGCCAGGGCGAACCGTTCGCGAACGGCCGGAACGCGTATCGATCGGACGCCAAATGCGATCGACGCGCGTTTCCGTTGCGGCCCCAGCCGCTCGTTCGTCGCTCAGACGGAGTTCACCGTGCCGCGGCCATCCCCTGGGCCAAAGCAAGAGCGACCAGACGCCGGCAGGTCTCCTGGCTCGCGGGTCACAGCTTGATGCGCGCCTTCCCAGGCCTCGCAGGATTTAGCGTCCGGCCCAGTGGCTGCCCCTTTTCTTCAAGGGGCGATGTGCATCGCGCTATCCGCTTACAGTTGCAGGGACAGCCGCGGACTTGGAGGACGAACCCCCGCACCGCATTCCCGATTAAGCCCCTTACAGGGCACCGGCGCGATCATTCGGAAATCGACGTGTGCCGACTTCCATTGCGGCGATTAGCATGCTGCGCGGACATTGCAATGTCACTCGTAACAGATCGAACCCGGCGGCCGGAGAGCCTGACTATACCGGCCAACGAGCCGACGATGGGCAGCCCTCTCAGCTTGGTCGGGTTTACATAGGCCGGCTATGCCCGGCGTCACGCGCGCGGGTCCCGCTCTCCTGTCCGCCGCTGCATTTCTTCCGCGGTGGCCATCAACATCGCCTCGACGGTCGATCGGACGAGCAGCACCCGTGTCAGAGTCCACCGCAAGGTCAAAGCCATTGTCCCGCAGCATCTCGGAGAACTTGCTCACGTGGCGACAGCGCTGCAAGCGACGCGCGGTTTGATCTCCCAATCTGGCACTACTGGCAGAAGGATGCCAACGCCAGACCAAGGAATTGACATTAGCCCATCGCTAGCCGAAAGAAGTCGCGTGAAACGCTGGCTGTCTCTGTTGCTGCTCGCCGGAGCGCTGCTTGGCCTGATGGGCCAGGAAGCGGCGTTTGCGCATGTCATGCCGGTTCAGACGGTAACGGTAACGGCGATGAGTCCTGATTGCGCGCAGATGATGGGCATCGTGAAACAGGCACCACAACCTGCAAAGCCCTGTGAGGGGATGACGCCGGACTGCGTCGCCAAGATGGGCTGCGCCGTTCCTTTGGCGCTGGTGCCGCCCGTCGCATCCGATGCTGCGCTGGAATTCCGGGCCCTGCCTCCTGGCCCTGTTCCGGCATCGCCCCTTGTCGGCCGCGAAACCGGCCCCGAGCCCGAACCACCCGCACGCCTTGGCTGAACCCTAGCGGCGCACTGCGAACCTTGGTGTTCGCTGTGCGCCACCTCAAAGTTCAACCAAGGATTTTTTGACATGAAGATGATTCTTACGCTCGCCGCGACTGCGGCGGCACTCGCTGGCGCATCCATCGCCTCGGCTCACGATACTATCGGCGGCCATTGGGAATGGCGAAGCCAGCCCTCCATCGGACCCAAGTCGACTATTCCCCCCCGTGTCCGCGTCTGGGTCAAGGATGGCGAGACCAGCATGGCCAATTGCAATTGTGCCATGATGACGGCCGACCATGCGGGCTGCATGATGAACATGTCCGGTAAGACTGGGACACCGTCGGCCGGCTAAGGCGATTGCCTGGCCGATAGCGATAACGACGATGGCCGGGCGCGTGGCGCCGGCGGAGAATGCCCCCTTCGCCGGCGCCCGTTTGCCCAGCATTCGTCTTCGCGCATCGGCCGTGGTTCTCCCGATCAGGAGATCTCCATGCGATTAATTGTTCTGGCGCCGATGCTTGCGGCGATCCCAATCGCCGCGCTTGCCGAACCGATGACCTTCGATTCCGCGCTCGACAAGGCAGTGCGCACGGCGCCATCGCTGCAAGCGAGCGAGACCGGAGTCGAAGCATCACGTTCTGAAGCCGTAGCCGCGGGCCGACTGCCCGATCCCACGCTGACAGTTGGTGTCGACAACTTCCCCGTCTCGGGACCGCCTGCGTTCAGCTTCACCGGCGACAGCATGACGATGACGCGCGTCGGGGTCGAACAGGCGTTCCCAAATCCCGCCAAGCGGCAGGCCCAGCGCGCACGCGCACAAGCGAACATTGGCGTCGCCGAATCCGATCTGGCGGTTGAAGCGCAGAATGTGCGGCTCGAGACCGCGCTTGCGTGGATCGATCTGTACTACGCCAAGCGGCAGCTCGCGCAGCTCGATTTGCTCAATGAGGATCTCAAAGACCTGCAGGCGACGGTCTCGGCGCGGCTCGCTTCTGGCTCGGCCAGGCCAAGCCAAGCGCTTGAGCCCGAGCAACTGCGCGCGGCGGTTGCGGACCGGCGGGCGGAATTGCGCGCGGCAGTTACCAAGGCCCAGGCCCGGCTTGCCCGTCTGACCGGTGATCCTGACGCCGACGTGATTGGCGATCCACCCATTCTCGAAGTCGATCGTCCCGCCTTGCGCGCGCATGTCGTGTCTCTGCCCCGCCTCCTCGCGCTCGATGCCCGAACGCGCGTGGCCGAAGCGGATACCGAGCTCGCGCGCGCCGACAAGCGCCCCGACTGGCGGATCGGCACATCCTACGGTCGCCGAAATCCGGCTTACGGCGATATGGTCTCAGTCTCGGTCACGATCGATCTGCCTTTGTTCGGGAAACGCCGACAGGACCCCATGATCGCGGCGCGCGAGAGCGAAGAGAGCCAGGCGCGGCTGACCCGTGTAGCCGGGGAGCGCGATGTTTTAGCCGAGCTCGATGCCGACCTCGCCGACTATGCCATGCACCAGCAGCAATTGACGAATGCCCGCAAAACGCTGGTTCCGCTCGCAAAGCGCCGGGCCGAACTCGACATGGCCAGCTATGCTGCGGGCAAGCTCGACCTTGGCAGCACGCTGCTCTCGACGCTCGCGCTGGCCGAGGTCGAAGTCGATGCGCTGGCGCGCGAGGCGCAGGTCGCGCGCGACGCGGTGCGGATCAATTACACTTATGGGGAGATGCGGCCGTGAGCATGGACGCGAAACAGGCCGTGCGCTGGGGCGCCGGAGTTTTGGCAATCGCACTGGTTGCAGGCGGCGGCTATTGGATTGGCCAGCGCGGGAGAACCGCGAGCGAAGCAGGATCGACGCCAGCGGCACGCAAGATCCTCTACTGGTACGATCCGATGGTACCGACCGAGCACTACGACAATCCCAATTCGCTGTCGTCGATGGGGATGAAGACCATTCCCAAATATGCCGATGAAGCGGGTGCTGCCAATGCCGCGCCGGGAGTAAGCATCGACCCTGCCGCGCGTCAGAACCTGGGGTTGCGTGTGGTCGAGGCACAGATGGGCGTGCTGCCCTCGACGCTCGCTGTCACCGGCACCATCGACTTCAACCAGCGCAACGTCGCCATCGTCCAGGCACGCTCGGGCGGTTTCGTGACGCGGGTCTATGGCCGTGCTCCCGGAGACGTGATCGGCGCGGGTGCTTCCATCGCTGACGTGCAATTACCCGAATGGGGAGGTGCGCAAGGCGAGTTTCTGGCGGTCAGGCGGCTCGGCAGGCCAGACCTCACCGCCGCCGCGCGCCAGCGGCTGAGGCTCATGGGCATGTCCGATGGCTTGATAGCTCAGGTTGAGCGCACCGGTCGAACCAATGGCACGGTGACCATCACCTCGCCGATCGCGGGGGTGATCCAGACGCTCGACGCGCGTACAGGGATGACGCTGGCACCGGGGCAGACGCTGGCACAAGTCACCGGGATCGGCACGGTCTGGCTCAACGCCGCCGTCCCTGAGGCGCAGGCAGGGATGGTGAAGATCGGCCAGAGCGGACAGGTGACGCTCGCCGCTTTCCCCGGTCAGTCCTTCGCTGGCCGGGTGATCGGGATACTTCCTACGGCACAGGCCGACAGCCGCACGCTCACCGTCAGGATCGAATTTGCCAATCCCAGAGGACGTCTGCGCCCCGGCATGTTCGCCAGCGTCGCGTTCGGTGATGGTGGTGCGCCTGCGCTGCTGGTGCCGAGCGAGGCGGTGATCCGCACCGGCGCACGCACGCTGGTCATGCTGGCCTTGGCTGACGGCCGCTACCGCCCGGCGGAGGTTCGCACGGGCCGCGAGGGCGGCGGCATGACCGAAATCATCGCAGGCCTGACACGTGGCGAAAGAGTTGTCGCCTCGGGCCAGTTCCTGCTCGATTCCGAAGCCAGCCTGACTGGCGTTCCTGCTCGCCCGATCGGGGGTGGCAAATGATCGCCGCGATCATTCGTGCTTCGGTCAAGGCGCGCAATCTGGTGCTTGGTTTGGCGCTCCTGCTGGCCGCAATCGGCATCTTTGCCGTCCGGACCACCCCGGTCGATGCGCTGCCCGATCTGTCCGACGTGCAGGTCATCATCCGCACCAGCTATCCGGGGCAAGCGCCGCAGATCGTCGAGAACCAGATCACCTATCCGATCGCTTCGACCATGCTTTCGGTGCCGGGCGCGCGGGTGGTGCGCGGCTATTCGTTCAGCGGCGACAGCTTCGTCTACGTGTTGTTCGACGACGGGACCGACCTCTACTGGGCAAGGAGCCGCGTGCTCGAGTACCTCTCCCAGGTGCAGAGCCGTCTGCCCGAAGGGGCAAAGGCCTCGCTCGGGCCGGACGCGACCGGGGTGGGCTGGATCTACGAATACGCGCTGGTCGACAGGACCGGCGGACACGATCTCGCCCAATTGCGCAGCTTGCAGGACTGGTTCCTGCGCTTCGAACTCAAGACGGTGCCCGGCGTTGCCGAGGTCGCCAGTGTCGGCGGCATGGTCAAAGAGTATCAGGTCGTGGTCGACCCGCAGAAGCTCGCTGCTTACGGCATCACCGCCGATCAGGTGACGGAAGCTCTGAAACGCGCCAATCAGGAAACCGGCGGCGCAAGTGTGGAAATGGCGGGCGCCGAATACACCGTGCGCGCCAGCGGATATCTGAAAACGCTCGACGATTTCCGCGCCGTGCCGCTACGCACCGCGGCGGGCGGCGTGCCGGTGACGGTGGGCGATGTCGCAACGGTGCAGGTCGGCCCGGAGATGCGCCGCGGGCTGGCCGAACTCAACGGCGAAGGCGAGGTTGCGGGCGGGGTCATCGTCATGCGCCAGGGGCAGAACGCCCGCGCCGTGATCGAGGGGGTCAGGGCGAAGCTCGAGGACCTCAAGAAGAGCCTGCCCCCCGGCGTCGAGATCGTTCCAACCTACGACCGTTCGGGGCTGATCGACCGCGCTGTCGACAACCTCAATCACAAGCTGATCGAGGAGTTCGTCATCGTCGCGCTCGTTTGCGCGCTGTTCCTTTGGCACGCGCGCTCGGCGCTGGTGGCGATCCTGACACTCCCGCTCGGTATCCTGTTGGCGTTCATCGTCATGCGGTTCCAGGGTCTCAACGCCAACATCCTCTCCTTGGGCGGCATTGCGATCGCCATCGGTGCGATGGTCGATGCGGCGGTGGTGATGATCGAGAATGCCCACAAGCATCTCGAACGCTGGCATCAGGCCAACTCGGACGGGGAACCGGATGCGTCGACGCGCTGGAGCCTGATCACCAGTGCCGCGTCCGAGGTCGGCCCAGCGCTGTTCCTCAGCCTACTGATCATCACCTTTTCGTTCCTGCCGATCTTCACGCTTCAAGGGCAGGAGGGCCGCCTGTTCGCGCCGCTTGCGTTCACCAAGACCTATGCGATGGCGGCGGCTGCGTTCCTTTCGATCACGCTGATCCCGGTGCTGATGGGACTGCTGATCCGGGGAAAAATCCCGAGTGAGGAAGCGAACCCACTCAACCGCTGGCTAGCGCGCATCTACCGGCCCGCCATCGACTGGGTCCTGCTGCATCCCAAGCGCACCCTGGCTGCAGCGGCGCTGATCTTCGTCACTACCCTGTGGCCGATGTACCGGATCGGTGGCGAGTTCATGCCGCAAATGAACGAGGGCGATCTGCTCTACATGCCCTCGGCATTGCCGGGTCTCTCCGCCGCCGAAGCGGGGAAACTGCTCCAACAGACCGACCGCCTGATCAAGACCGTGCCCGAGGTCGAGAGCGTCTTCGGCAAAGCGGGCCGCGCCGACAGCGCGACCGATCCTGCCCCACTCGAAATGTTCGAGACGACCATCCGCTTCAAACCGCGCTGGTCATGGCGCCCCGGCATGACGCCGGAAAAGCTGGTCGAAGAGCTGGACGCACGGGTGAAAGTGCCGGGGCTCGCCAATTTCTGGATTCCGCCGATCCGCAACCGCATCGATATGCTGGCGACCGGGATCAAGAGCCCGGTTGGCATCAAGGTGGCGGGTTCGAACCTCTCCGAGATCGATGCCACCGCAAAGCAGATCGAGAGGCAAGTGAAGACCGTGCCCGGCGTCGCCTCGGCGCTCGCCGAACGACTGACCGGCGGGCGTTACATCGACGTCGATGTGAACCGCGCTGCGGCGGGCCGCTACGGGCTCAATGTCGCGGACGTCCAGGCAGTGGTCTCGGGCGGGATCGGCGGCGAGAGTATCGGCCAGACGGTCGAGGGGC
Source organism: Sphingomonadaceae bacterium 3R27E2-A (assembly GCA_005503165.1). Taxonomy (GTDB): domain Bacteria; phylum Pseudomonadota; class Alphaproteobacteria; order Sphingomonadales; family Sphingomonadaceae; genus Sphingopyxis. Next base: position 61,210 of record SCNT01000012.1, on the reverse strand, counting down.
TGGCGCGCTATCCGATCAACGTGCGCTATCCACGCGAACTGCGCGACAGTCCCGACAAGCTTGCCAATCTGCCGGTGCTGACGCCGTCCGGCCAGCAGATCACGCTTGGCACGGTCGCCTCGGTTCGGATCAGCGACGGTCCGCCAATGCTCAGGAGCGAGAATGGTCGGCCGGTCACCTGGATCTATGTCGATGGACGCGACCGCGACATGCAGGCGCTGGTTAGCGATATCCAGCAGACAATCGCCAGCAAGGTCAAACTCCCGCCGGGCGTCAGCGTCTCCTACACCGGCCAGTACGAGTTCTTCGTGCGCGCCAAGGAACGGATGAAGCTGGTCATTCCGGTCACGCTGGCGATCATTTTCGCGCTGCTCTACCTGACCTTCCGCCGCTGGGATGAAGCGTTGCTGATCATGGGCACGCTGCCCTTCGCGCTGACCGGCGGGCTGTGGCTGCTCTACTGGCTTGGCTACAACCAGTCGGTGGCGAGCGCGGTCGGGTTCATCGCGCTGGCAGGCGTCGCCGCCGAGTTTGGCGTGGTGATGCTGATCTACCTCAAGCAGGCGCTCGAGGCGCGGAGCGATGGCAATGTCGCCGCCGCCGTGCGCGAAGGCGCGCTGCTGCGCGTACGGCCCAAGGCGATGACGGTGGCGGTAATCCTTGCCGGCTTGTTCCCGGTGCTCGCCGGTGGCGGCACCGGCTCCGAAGTGATGAGCCGGATCGCCGCGCCGATGGTCGGCGGCATGCTCACCGCACCGCTCCTCTCGATGCTGATCATCCCCGCGGCCTATCTGTTGATTCGCCGTAGATCCCAATCCCAGGTTCAACCCGAAGGAGAAGTACAGTGAAGAAGTTCCTGATGATTGCATCCAGCCTGGCGCTGCTGGCCTCGCTTGCCGCCTGCAAGAAAGCAGCCGAGGCACCCAAACCCGCCGAAACCGCCACCGCTGGCAGCATGGCGAATATGCCGATGGCGCAGGAAACGAAGCGCGGCACCGGCGAAGGCAAAATCGTCTCGCTCAATGCCGAAACCGGTGCGATCTCGATCGAGCATGGCCCGATCACAGGGCTGGGCTGGCCGGGCATGACCATGGGGTTCATGGCCAAGCCCGATCTGCTCAAGGGGCTAGCCAAGGGCGACAAGGTGAGCTTTGCGATCGTCTGGGACGGGAAGACCGGGACGGTCACCAAAATTGAGAAATCCGGTTCATGAGGCCTCAGGCTGGTGCGCTCGGCGTTCGAGAGCACCAGCCTGAACCAGACCAATTGACGACGATGGCGTCGCTTCCCGCACTCAGGTCGGTGATCAACACTTCCGACCGTCTACATTAGAGCGCCCCTCCAAAGCGCTCGCGCTCCTCGGAACTGCCAAGTTCTGGGGAGGCCACTACCCAGACCTCGGAATAGCCCGCGGTTGTGATCAGGGTTCTAACTCCCGGCGACTGCGGGAGAAAATCCATGCACGTTTCCGTTCGGAACGACGCACGAGACGAGCTTCTAGACTTCGCCGGATTTGCCCAGGAGTTCCTGCGCCGCAATCGCGACTATCGGCTGCAATATGCGGCTCTGGGGGAACCGGCCGGGCTTGACCCGCTCGCACCGCAATGCAGGGAGATGGCTCGAAACTGGGGCCTGAGCTTTTCCGATTTGCCCGCAGGTTTCCGCCAAGTCCAATCCAGCGACCTGGCTTGCGGCAGCTGCGCCCATGGTCATCGTACTTGCCCCCGCACTGCCTGGTCTCTCCGGAATTGCATCCCAAACGATACTGATCGGGCGGACGATCATCTCCGACTTTTCGGACGGACACGACCGGCACCTTGTTTTGGCTGATCGCAATGGGCTGCACCGCATTACGATCGTGACGCCGGAACACCCGTACGGGCATCACGTAGCGATCATGCCTGACGACTATTGGGCGATACGCCTGGCCGTGCTCGAACAGTTCGCCGGCAATGCCTCGCTTGGGACCTTTGGCTGTCTGCATCCGACAACGGCGCAGCGCCGTCGCCTGACCTTGATGCTAAAAGTTCTCGATTGCCTGAACGCGACGAAGTTGCCGAAGCCAACCCTGCGGGGCATTGCGGAAGCTGTCCTCTACCCACGCCACGATCTGGGGCGCGCCATCGAATGGAAGTGTTCATCTGAAAGGCGGCAGACGCAGCGGCTGTTGAACAGTGCCCGCTACCTCATGCAGGGCGGATACCGCGAACTCCTCAAGGGGCGGCTCGCAGGGCCGGGCGGCAAGCACACCGCGAGCGCGATTAGCCAGCAGTCAGACCTACAGGCTATTGAGTCAGGTCAACTGCCGTAATATAAATAAACTGAGGTACTGAATGAAGTCTCGATCTTGCCATAGCCATCATAGGGCGGGAGCGAACATTGCTACGATATTGTAACTAACAATCAGCTGGAACTTTATCGGGCGCATTACGTCAACAGCTGGGAAATGCGGGTTGAAGCTGCATTGCCCGGGCACTGCTGGACGGTTGGCACAGGGCGGATTGGGCGACCCCGGGCCAGCCGCAAGGTAGACTTATGTGCTTTGAAATCGTCGAAGGGTTTGCGGGTGAATTGCAGGCGGTCGTCCTGGAGCGTGACCTGTCGGTAGCTCTAACGAAGGTAACGCAGAAACTGGGATTCGATCACTACGCGCTGACACTCGAATCCCCGCCGAGCCGTGACGCCACAGCGGCAGTCCTGATTCATGACTATCCGGACGAATGGGCCAGAGTTTATGTCAGCTTTGATCTTGCTGGCCGCGATCCGGTTCGCCGTGCCTGCGACAAGTCGATGGTCGGGTTTTCGTGGCAGGACATTGAGGAATTGATCCCGATGACGCGGGGAGATCGCCAAATGCTGGCGGTGGGCCGCGAATGCGGCATCGGCGATGGCTACACCGTTCCCCGTTTCCTGCCAGGCGCAACGCGCGGAACCTGCTCCTTTGCTGTCGCGCCGGGACAGGAACTGCCGAAGCCCAGCCTCATCGCTGCGGAAATGGTCGGTGCGCTTGCCCTGGTCAGCGCACTCAAGATTTGCGGTGATGCCGGTCGACCGGCGAAAGCCATGCTGAGCGACAGACAGCGCGAATGCCTGCTCTGGTCTGCACGCGGCAAAACCGCCGCGGAGACCGCCATCATCCTCGGGATCAGCGTCGAAACGGTTGTCCAGCACCTCAAGATGGCACGCGAACGATACGACGTTCACTGTCGGCAATCCCTGATCCTGAGCGCGCTTTACGATGGGCTGATCGGGTTCGGTGACATCTTCGGCTGGCGCGCACGAACGCAGCGGCAGGTGCCGCTGTTGGACAGCTAACCGCGCGCCGACCGGCGCAACGGAGCGAGGTTCTGACCTTGCATCCCCACTTCTTGGTATATCGCTCGGGGCCCTGCACTGGTCGAACCATCCCGTGATCAACGAGCGGGATATTCGCCATGCTTTCGAGTCCGCAGCCAGCCCCCTTATCGCGCAACGATCTTGCGCTGCGCGCCATGTTCGAGGCGCGCAAGCGCGTCTTTGTCGATCTGCTGAAATGGCAGGTGCCGGTTCTCGACGGCCGCTTCGAGCTTGACCAGTTCGATACGCCCGACGCCGAGTATCTGATCCTCACAGACGCGGCAGGAAATCATCGCGCTTCAGCGCGGCTGCTACGCACGGAAGGTTCCCATATCCTCGCGGATTTGTTCAGTCAGTTGTGTGATGGGCCGGTCCCGTCGGGCCCCACGTGCAGAGAGATCACGCGTTTCTGTCTTGAACCCGGCCTGTCTGCGCGCGACCGGCGTGAAGCGCGAAATCAGCTGGTCTCGGCGCTCGCCGACCATGCCTTGCGCTGCGGCATCACCGAATACACAGGAGTGGCCAGTCCAGGCTGGTTCGGACAGATCACCGAATTTGGTTGGGATTGCCGCGCTCTCGGCGAGATGCGGCAGGTCGGCAATCACCGACTGGTTGCCCTACATATCCGGATCGACGCGCTGACCCCCGGGGCTCTTACGGCAACGGGAATCTACCGGCCGGCGACCTTTGATCTCGTGACGGCTGGGGGCATCCAGTGAGCGCGGCGTCCGTTTGCGATTGGACCGAGCGCCTGCTCGAGACCGGCTATGCGATCATCCCGGATCTTCTTTCGGCAAGCGCACTCGCCGCACTTGAAGCCGATCTCGATGCGGATTTCACGGCTACGCCGTTCGGCGACGGCGACTTCTACGGCCATCGGACGAAACGCTTCGGCAGCCTGCTGCGCCGTTCGCCACGGGTGGCAAACCTCGTACTCGAGCCGACCGTTCTCGGACTTGCGCGTGAGATTCTGGCGCCCGCCTGCGAGCGGATCCAGCTCAATGTCGCCCAAGCGATCGAGATCCATCCCGGCGAGATCGAGCAATTCCCGCATTGCGATCACGACATGTGGGCCGGGGACAAGGGCAGGCATGAGTATCTGGTCAACGTGATGTGGCCGCTGACTCCCTTCACGGCCGAAAACGGGGCGACCCGTATCTACCCGGGCAGTCATCGCCAAAGCATCGCGAGATTGGAGGACCTCGGAACTCCGATTGCCGCAGAATGCGGGCCAGGTTCGGCGATCTGCTTTCTCGGGTCGACCGTTCACGGGGCCGGCCCGAACCGGTCGCAGGCGGTGCGGCGGGGCATCGTAATCGGCTACAGCCTCGGTTGGCTCAAACCCTATGAGAACCCGTGGCTGGCCTATCCGCCATCGGTAGCGAAGGAGTTTTCGCGGGAGCTGGCGGAACTGGCTGGGTACGTCCAGCATCGCCCCAATCTCGGAAACTACGAGGGCCAGTGCCCGTCGATCCTGCTACGCGGGGACGTTCCCTCGCACCCGCGCGCGACCGACAGCCTGAGGCCGGATCAGCAACTCGCGGTCGTGGCCTTTGCGCGCGAGCGCCGCGACGGGCGATGAGCCCGGCTCATGTGATCGAGCCGACCTATCAGGGACTCAAGGCCCGGCTCAAAACGGGCGTTTGGCCTATGGGCATGCGCCTCGAAGCCGCCAAACTGGCCGATGAACTGGGGGTGAGCGTGACACCAGTGCGCGACAGCCTCAACCGCCTCGTCGGCGAGAGACTGGTCGAACTCTGGCCCGGGGAGGGTTACCGAGTGGCACGCCTCAACGAGCGCCTGCTTCGCGACCTATTCCTGTTCAACCGGGATGTTCTGATCAGGGCCACGGCGACCATGGCGGCCAGTGACCTGGACAGTAACTGGGTCGAGGGACCGATGCTCTATCCCGACCGCGTTGCACGGCTGTTTTCCGGGGTCGCGGCTGCCTCGGGAAGCGCAGCTGCCAAGGAGGCTGTCGAGGCACTCAGTGATCGCCTTCACGCGGCGCGATGCCTCGATCCTGAACTGATCGCGCAATGCGAGATCGAAATCGAGATGTTCGGCCAGATGATCCGCAACAATGTCAATTCCACGACGCGCAATAGCTGGCTTGCTTCGTACCACGATCTGCGCTGTGAGCTTGCTTCCGAGTATGTCTTCAGGCTCGAGCAAGGTCCACTTCGGAGCTAACTACCTGCATTCCCAAGCACTAGATTAGGACGCGGCCTTGCACTGGCGGGACCGCGCTGCCACAAGGCGCGAGCGTAGTCCTGTAGCTGGCGATCGACTGCGCCGATTTCTCGCCAGGCATCAAACACGCCGGTCTTCGATTGGCCCGGCGGCCGTATCGACAAAGGATGCCCTGCATCCGGACGACGGCACAGCGCTGGAAGCCTAGCCACCCTGCCATGGCGGGAGTGGCTCGGTCGCGCCACGCTGGGTGTCCGGATGTTCGTTCAGCTCGAGGCGGCACCGTCGTTTGCCGCGCCAAGCGCCTTATCGCCCCCGAGATTGCCGGCAGGGCCGGACTTTGGCGACCGCTTTGCCTTACTGGAACCGGTCTATCGCCGGGAGCGAAAAAACTTGCTCCGCTTTCTGGCCCGTCGTGCGGGAACCGACGCCGCCCCGGACCTCCTGCACGAAGTGTTTCTGCGCGCTGCGGCCAGTCCGCAGGTCGGCGAACTCGCCAACCCGCTCGGGTTTCTCTACCGGATCGCGCACAATCTCCTGATCGATCAGTCCCGGCGGAGCCGCTGTCGGGTCGAGTTGGTGCCGATTTTCGAAGCATGTGACGCGCCGAGCCACGCCGAGCAGGAGCACCGCATCGAGGCCGACGACTTGCAGTTTCTGTTCGATCGGGTGCTGGCGGACCTGTCCGTCAAGACCAGACGGGTGTTCGAGATGCATCGCCTCGGCGAGATGTCCTACCGCGAGATACAGGCAGCGCTGGGAATTTCGCTGGCAACGGTCGAATACCACATGATGCGGGCGCTCGCCCATTTGCGCCGAGCGGCGCAATCCGCCGATCTCATGCATCGCTCAGCGCCGCGGCCATGCTCGTCGCGGCAGCAGTTGAAGAATAATTGCAACTGAAACTAAGGTCCACGCGGCGGGCTGCGTCAATCCCTGTATCGGCCATGCCCGCAAGAGGCGGCCCACATGACCAAGGGAGCAGTTCATGTCGCCACAGCGCAAGACAATTCCGACACTTCTCGCCAGCGCCGCGCTGGTGCTCGCGCCACAGGTTTGTGCGGCACAAGGTGCCCCATCCGGCGCGGACAACGGAGCGGCGAAGGACAGCCCCGACGATCCCGGCAAGAACCAGGCGATCGTCGTGACCGGATCGCGCATCCGCGGCGCGGTGGCGGCGAGCGATGTGACGACGCTATCGCGCGATACGATCGTCGCGACGGGCCAAGTCGATCTCGGCGAGGCGACCCGGGCTTTGCCGCAGAACTTCGGCGGGGGCCAGAACCCGGGAATTGGCAACGGTGCCGGCTTCGTCAACGCCAATGTCAATTCGGCTTCCAGCGTGAACTTGCGCGGACTTGGGCCAGACGCCACCCTGACCCTCCTCAACGGCCATCGGCTGCCTTACGATTCGGCATTTGGCGGGGTCGATATTTCAGCGATCCCGCTCGCTGCGGTCGACCGGATCGAAATCGTGCCAGACGGCGCTTCGGCGATTTACGGGTCCGATGCGGTCGCTGGCGTGGTCAACGTGATCTTGCGCCGCGATTTCGAGGGTATCGAGGCATCAGCGCAGCTTGGCGCAAGCACAGATGGCGGCAACTTCCGCCAACAGGCGGATCTGGTATCGGGCATGCGCTGGGCAAGCGGCGGGGTAATCGTCGCCTATGACTATGCCCACAATGCGGGAATAACTGCAGCGCAGCGCAGTTATACCACTTCGCTGGACCCGATCAGTTCGATCTATCCGTCGCAGCGCCACCACGCCGTCACGCTGAGCGGCCACCAGGATCTTGGCGGCAGACTCACCGCGAACATCGACGTGCTCTACGCCAGGCGCACTTCCGAGACCATCGGCGGCACTACGGCTGCCCGCTACCGGTTCGCACCCGAGGTTGAATCTTTCACCGTCGCGCCGTCGTTCGATCTGGCCCTGGGATCGGACTGGAGCGCCAAGCTCCTCGGTGTGCTGGGACGCGACCGAACGCATCTGTCGACGACATTCACGCCCACTCCCGGCACTGCGACGCTCACGACCGGCTGCTATTGCAACCGGGCGAGTTCGCTCGAACTGGGTCTGGAAGGTCCCCTTTTTGCGCTTGCCGGGGGTGACGCCCGGGTCGCGTTCGGGGGCGGATATCGCAGCAACGGAATGGCCTTCAGCCGGGTCATCGGCGGGACGCCGAGCGCCGCCTTCGATGTCACGCGCCACAGCTACTTCGCCTACGGCGAAGTCAATCTCCCCTTCGTTTCACCGGCGAATGCATTGCCGGCCATCGACCGGCTCAGCCTGTCGGCCTCGCTCCGTTACGAGAACTACCCTGGCATGGCGAAACTCGCCACCCCGCGCCTTGGCCTGGTCTATGCTCCGGTTCCGGACCTTGCCTTGCGCGGAACCTGGTCGCGCTCGTTCAAGGCGCCTTCGCTGTTCCAGCAGTATCTCGGCTACGAGGTATTCCTGTTGCCAGCCAGCCGCTACGGCGCGGGTCCGGCTGGAACCACACTGGTCTATGCCAGCGGCGGGAACCCCGATCTGAAGCCGGAACGCGCACGCAGCTGGACCGCCGGCTTCGACTTCCATCCACAGGCGATGCCGGGCTTGTCGATCAGCGCGACTTGGTTCGACGTTCGCTATCGCGACCGCGTGTTGCGCCCGATCTCGGGCTCACCGGCAACGGCGTTCCGCAACCTCGGTTACAGCTCACTGATCGACTACAGCCCGGACGCGCAGGCCCTCGACACCTTGATCGCCGGAGCTCTCTACGGTCTCGAAAACTTCTCGGGCCAAGCTTACGATCCCTCCCAGGTGGCAGCGTTCCTCGACAACCGCAACATCAATGTCGCGGTGCAGACCATCCGGGGGGTCGATGCGCATCTGGGCTGGCGCAGGGATCTCGGAGGCGATCGCCGCATTAACATCGACGTTAACGGCGCTTGGCTCAAGACGCGTCAACAACTGACACCCGACTTGCCAGCGGTCCAGTTGGCGGGAACCGTGTTCAATCCGCCCGAGTTTCGCCTGCGGGCGAACGCGGGTCTGCAGTCGCGGATTGTTCAGGTCTCGGTCGGGCTCAACTATACCGGAGCACTCGAGGATCGCCGCTTTGCGACCATCAAGCGCCTCGCGCCGAGCGCGACCGTCGACCTCTCCGCCCAGTACGCCCTGATCCCCGGCGAGAACGACAAACCGCGGCTATCGCTTTCGCTGTCAGTCTCCAACCTGCTCAACGACAAACCCGAACTGATCGGAGTGACCGGACCGACCGACACGCCCTACGATTCAACGAACTACTCGCCGATCGGCCGCTTCGTCGCGGTCGGAATCCGGGGGCGCTGGTAGTGGGCCTTACCCTTGCTGCGGCGCTCGCCCAAGCCAGCCTGCCATTCGCGATCCTCCCTGTCGGCGCGCACCCAATCCCCGTGAGCGATCCGTGTCCCGGCTTCGACCACGCCGCGCCGCTCGTTACAGCGAGGTCCGTCACGCCTCGCGATCTTGCCGAGATCGCGGACATCGGCCGTTCGGATCCCAGCGATCCGGTCAGCCCTTTCGGGATTTCGCCCGACGGCAAGCAGATCGCCTTTGTCGTGAGACGCGGCAACCCTGATGCCAACGGTTATTGCCAGCGCCTGATGGTCATGCCGCTCGACGCTTCTGCAGCCCCTGTCGAACGCGACAGGGGCGGTGAGTTCATCCGCGACGTTTTCGAGCTGCGCAATTTTACCGCGATCGCGGCGGGGTGGGCCCGGGTGATTACGCCGCGCTGGTCGCCCGACGGCCGGACAATCGCCTATCTCAAGCGGGCCGGAGGTTCGACCCAGGTCTGGCTGGTCGATCCCCGGGGCGGCAAGCCTGCCTATCAGGCGACCAGGATGCCGGAGGATGTCGACGACTTCGCCTGGACACCGGATGGCGCTGCTCTCATCGTGGCGACGCGTCCCGGGCTGCACAAGGAGGTCGATGCCGTCGCGCGGGAGGCACGCAGCGGCTATCTGTTCGACGACCGCTTCTCGCCCACCATGGGCGACCAACCGCTCCCCACCGGCAAGCATCCGCTCGAATTTGTGCGATGGACCCTCGCCGACGCGACCTCGCTTCGGGCAAGCGCCGACGAAGCCGCACTAATCACGCCTCCCCGCCCGGCTGCTATCGCGGCCACGGCGAGAGCCTTCGTCGCGGGTCCGCACGGGGTCTTGGCCTGGACCGAGGCCCGTCAGCCCGAGAAAGTCCTGAGTCCGGGGAGACTGGCAGCGATCGACACACAGGGCCATCACTTCGCCTGCGACGAGCGACTGTGCGAACGGGTCATGCAGATGTGGTGGTCGGACGATGGCCGCACGCTCTACGCAACCGTTCGCAACGGATGGGGGAGAAGCCGGAACAGCCTGATCGCCTGGCAGGTTGGCGCAAAGAACCCGCGCGTGGTCCTCGAGACCGATGACATGCTGGTCGGCTGCGCCAGGACGGGGCACGAAATCGTCTGCGCCCGCGAAGGCTCGACCACGCCGCGCCGGCTCGTCGTGATCGAACCGGCCACTGGCAACGAGCGGTTGATTTACAATCCCAACCCCGCGTTCGGCCGGCAGTTGCTACTTGGCAAGTCGCAGCGGGTGCGCTTCCGCAATGCCTACGGGATCGAGTGTTTTGCCGATCTTGTCCTGCCCCCGGATCACCGCGCAGGTGAGCGGCATCCAATGGTTGTCGTGCAGTACAACAGTGTCGGTTTCCTTCGCGGGGGGACTGGCGATGAATTCCCGATCCAGGTCCTCGCCGGGCGAGGTTTTGCCGTCCTGAGCTTCAATCGATCCGATTTTGTGCCGGCGGCAAAGCAGGCAGCAACCGAGCGCGAGGCGAGCCGGGAACTGCGCAAGGACTGGATCGATCGCCGTAGCGTTCAGTCCGCACTGCAAACAGCGGTCGAACAGGCGGTCGCCACCGGAAGCGTCGATCCCGCCCGCATAGGGATAAGCGGTTTCAGCGATGGCTCCTCGACCGTGCAGTGGGCGCTCATCAACAGCACCTTATTCAAGGTGGCGGCCATGGGCACCTGCTGCGAAGGGCCGGACAATTACGCACTCGCCGCTGGTCCGAGCTTTGAGCAACTGGGTCGCGACATCGGCTATCGTTTCTTCGAGCCCGGTGCCGCCGAGTTCTGGAAGCCGATGTCGATGGTGGAGAACGCGGACAGCATCGACGCGCCGATCCTGGTCCAAACCGGCGACAGCGAATACGAGAGCGGACTCGACGTCAGCGCCGCCTTCCGGCTGCGCGGCAAGCCGTTCGAGCTCTATGTCCTGAGCGACGAAGGCCACGTCAAATGGCAACCAGCGCACCGCCTCGCAATGTACGAACGCTCGACCGAATGGTTCGAGTTCTGGCTGATGGGGCGGATGGATTGCGATTCGGCCAAGGCCGCGCAGTTCGCGCGTTGGCGCGCAATGAAAGGCGCACCATCCAATCCGGTCTGCACCTCCGCCGACTCAGCCAGTCCATGACCGCACCCAGGCTTCGGCCTCGGCAAGGTCGAGCAATCGGTAGGCGATGGCATCGGCGGACAGGACGTCGGTCGCCATCGCCGCTTCGATCGCTGGCCGGTCGACGAGGCCGTGGCGGGCGAGGTGCCCATCCAGCAGCATCGCTCGAAGCAACTTGCGGTTGCCCGCGAAGAGTTGGCGCAGGAAGCTGTCCGGACCGGCCTTGGCGGTGCGGCGCAGCACGGACTGCGGAAGCACGTCGGCGAAAGCGGCGCGCGCCAGCGACCGGTTGATCCCACCCCTGCACCACAGCCAGGTCGGCAATGCCAGGCAAAGCTCGAGCAAGGGTTGGCTCATCAGCGGCGAAAAGCGCGGCACATCGATGCCGCCCAGACCATGGATGTGGTTCTGCGCGTGCAGGATCAGGGCCAGATGATCGCGCTTGCCGCCGTGAATCCCCACGTCCGCCTCGAGCCATGGCGTCAGTGCCGTTGGCATGGGCCAATTATCGGGAGTGCCAGCAAGCAGTTGCCGGTCAGCGGGCCAGTCCTTGCGCCGGCCTTTCCGCCAGTAGCGGCGCCACACCGCGCCGACCATCGTCTGCAGATCGGCGCCGGTAACAGAACACATGTCAAGGAATGTCGGTAGGGCGGCGCGCACGCCCTGTGCCCGCAGGCGGTCGACGACCGGGGCGGCCGAATGTAGAAAACAGAACAGATTATCGCCACCATTGCCGTCGAACACGGTGTTCGCGCCGAGGCGGATACGCGCCGAATCGAGCGCCTCGTCCAGCGCGAGCGAGAGACTGCGGCGCGCCGGACGCGGCAGTCCGCGGGATGCAGACAACGTCAGATCAATAGCGGCAGGACTGTAGATCCTCTCGTCCACGATCGCACCAAGGCGATCGGCGAGGGTTCGCACGAACCGTCGTTCGTCGCCGCTCGGATCGGCGGTCGCCAGGGTAATGCAGCTGAAGCGATGGCCGCCGCAAGCAAGGGCGGCGCAGATCAGCGAGGAATCGACGCCGCCCGACGCTGCTACCGCAACCGGCCCCAAGTTCTCGGCCCAGGCGCCCATAACATCCTGCACGCAGGCGCGCAGAACCGCAGTCGCATCGCCGAAGTCCGGCACCGGTCCGGTGGGCAAGAAATCTTCGGGTCGCCAGACAGTTTCGTCTGGGCGGCCCGCGCCCCCGAAACGATAGAGCATGCCCGGCCTCAATTCGTCGACGCCGGCAAGGCAGGTGGCTTCCTGGCGCAGTTCCGGCCAGCCAAGATGGACGCGTAGCGCGGCCCAGTCTATCGCGGGCGCTGCGGCGCCGGCCCCGGCGAACAGCCGGGGATCGGAGGAAAGGAGGACATGCCCGCCGGACGTTGTCCGGTAGACCGGGAGCAAACCGGACGGATCGCCGAACACCCCGAGCCCTTCACCATCGCGCCCCGGCAGGATTGCCAGATAGGCTCCCCAGCATTGGCGGCTCAACTGCTCCACCAGTTCCAGCACAGAGCCAGAGGCGCGCCAGTCTGGGCCGAATTTCGGGGACTCGCGCAGGTCTCGGCGGAATACTGGTCCGATCACCTTGCCGCCGCGTCCCCATGGGATCGAGCGGACCCCAGACCCAATCCAGAGGCGCGGCCTGGCCGAACAAACGTCCGATAGCCGCGCTGCGGTTTCGACCCCGTCCCGGCCAGTCCAATCGACCGGAATGGCCAGAAGGAGGGGCACACCGATCACAGCACGAGTATCGGCGTGTAACGGAGGACTTCCTCAAGCTCGTCGTTGAGCACCTGATCGCCAGCCTGAACCCAGCAGTGCGCGGCAAACGGCGCGAGCTTGACGCCGATGACCACATTTGCACGGCAGTCATGCCGCGCCAGGCACAAGGCCAGCGCAACCGAGCGCGGGAGGCAGCTGTCGGCGGCCGTGCGCAACAGGCGCGCATGCTGGAAAGCGCGGATATCCCGGCGCGCCCGTTCCGATCTCACTGGAACTGCGTGAGTCCGGTAGCCGACCATATCACGCAGTTCAAACAGCACCTCAGCAAGGGTTCGCGCCGCGAGGCGGCGTTCGACGCGGCGCTGCATCCATAACGACCGGGCGACATCGCCAAGCCGGAATGGCCCGTCATCGATTGCCGGACTGCGCCCAAGCGGCGGCTTCCATGAGCCCGGAAGCGGCAGTGCGATGGGCTGACGCGGGCCGTCCGATCCCTCAGTTCCGGATTCGGCCAGAAACCGGGCGTTCTCGGCTTCCGCCAGGCGGAAATAACGATCCGCAGCGATGTCGAGAAATACAGCGGTCCCGTCGATCGCGCACCAAGCGAGGTTAGATTGGTCGAGAGAAGGCATGATCGCCACTACCGACGAGGCGACGCGCGGCGAGGCGCGCGTCGCCCGCTCGCGTCATTCGTCGACGATGCCGGACAGGTAGTTCAGCTTGCCGGTGCTGGCATCGATGTCGAACACCGCCTGGCCCTTGGTTTCCGCGGAGGCCTGCCCGAGGTCGATGATGTCATCGACATGGTATTCACGGTCCTGCATGATCGTTCTCCTTCAGTTTCCAACGTGCGACTCCAACAGCCGCAGTCAAAACATGATGGACCGATCACAGGCATTCCATTTTATAATCGGGATATTTTCTAATTGTCTTTGCGAGACGAACTGACCGGACGTTGAAGACACATGTTGGGATGTGTACCGACGCTTTTAGCACAGGGCCTGGACATGAACATCGGCACCCGGTCACGCGATCATTCCTGATCACGGTTCCGTCTTCGACGGGTCTCGGTCGAAGCGCAAGGAGGACGGTTTCGTCCCGGAAAATTTTGCGACCAATTCCCATTACGACCCGTCGCGCACGATCCCCCGCCTCGACCGAACGCCTCCCGCTTCATGATTACGCAGACATTGTCAGACGAGATAGATCAATATGCGAGCTGATCGGAGACGTCAAAGTGATATAAGCTCAGAAGCTGATTCTTGGATGGTCAGCTTAAGGGCACAAGCTTATGAAATCCGAAGTTCGCCAACGTGCGCGCGACCGCCTCGACGCCAAGCTGGCGGCAATCAGGCCGCTTGACCGGTTCACGGTTCCACCGAAGGGTTGGATCCGAGCGATCCGCGATGCGGTCGGGATGACCGGGCCTCAACTCGCCCGGCGGCTCGGGATGACCGCGCAGGGTCTCGTCAGTGTCGAACGGTCGGAGGCCCAGGGAAGAATTCAGCTCAACACCTTGCGGCGCGCGGCGGAAGCAATGGACTGCGTGCTCGTCTACGCGCTGGTGCCCGAGACCAGCTTGACGGAAATGGTTGAGGGCCGGGCGCGCGAACTTGCCCTTGCGGCGCTGCAGCGGGTTTCGCATTCGATGGCGCTCGAGGACCAGCAGGTCGACCGCGATCTCGAGAAGCGGGTCCGGACCTATATCGACACGGCGCTGCGCGACCGGGATCTGTGGGAGAGCGCATGACCGACCTCTTCGCGCAGCCCGACGATGCCACCCCGCTCGACACGGAAGAGCGCGAAGGCCTTCTGCAAACCTGGATCACGACCCGCGCCGACCTCAACGAGGCCGAACAAGCCAACATCGACGCCGCGGTCGCCTGGGTCGCACGACGGCGCAAGGCCGATCTGCTGACCGACGGCTTTGTGTTCGAGCTGCACCGACGCATGTTCGGTGATGTCTGGGCCTGGGCCGGTTCGACTCGGCGCACCGGCAAGAACATCGGGATCGATCCACGACAGATTCACGTTCAGCTCGGCGCGCTGCTGCGCGACGCCCGCTACTGGATCGATAACGGTTCCTTCCTTCCCGACGTGATCGCTCTGCGCCTGCACCACGGTCTCGTCGCGGTCCATCCTTTCCCCAACGGCAATGGCCGTCACGCGCGGCTGATGGCCGATCTGCTGATCGCCGACACGGGTGGCGAGCCGTTCACCTGGGGCGGCGAACCTTGCGCGATGTCGGCACCCTGCGCGCCGAATACATCGATGCGCTGCGCGCCGCCGACGGCCATGACTTCGCGCCCTTGCTGGCCTTCGCGAGAAGCTGGTGGGAAGCAGGTTCTTCGAGCACGCCATGCGTCTCCGTTTAGCCGATAAGTTCTGGGCAATTCCCGTTTCGTTCTGCTAGGTTCGACCCATGCGCACCACACTCGACCATCTGCCTTCAGCCAAGCAGCGCGAGCTTGAGCGTGTGGTCCAGATCGTGTTCGAGGAGTTCGGCGACGCCTTCGCGCTTGCAAGGCACGAATGGAAGAAGGCTGGCCGCATCCTCAAAATCGTGCTCTACGGCTCCTATGCTCGCGGCGGCTGGGTCGATGAGCCGCACACCGCCAAGGGCTATCAGTCGGATTACGACCTGCTCATCGTGGTCAACGACAAGCGGCTGACCGACCGGGTCAAGTACTGGTCGAAGGTCGATGAGCGGCTGATGCGCGAATACGGCATCACCGGCGCGCTCAAGACTCCGGTCAACTTCATCGTCCACACCCTGCAGGAAGTGAACGACGGCCTTGCCCACGGCCGCTACTTTTTCATGGACGTCGCGCAGGACGGGATCGCGCTCTACCAGAGCGATGATACCCCCTTCCACCAGCCCAAGCCCAAGACCCCGCAACAGGCTCTGGCGATGGCCAAGGAGTATTTTGAGGAGTGGTATCCAGCCGCCCTAAAGCGGTTTGAAATCTCAAAGTTCGACGTTGAACAAGGATTTCTGAAGGACGCTGCGTTTGACCTCCATCAAGCAACCGAACGCCTCTACCACTGCGTCCTGCTGGTGGTGACCTTCTACACGCCACACGTTCACAACCTCGGCTTCCTGCGCACCCAGGCCGAACGGCTCGACCGGCGTCTCACCTACGTCTGGCCGATGGGCAACCGCAAGCACCGTGCGATGTTCGAGAAGCTCAAGGAAGCCTACGTCAAGGCGCGCTACTCCAAGCACTATCGAATCAGCGAGGAAGAACTGAAGTGGCTCGGCGAGCGGATCGAGGAACTCGGCCAGATCGTCCACGAGGTCTGTTCTGAGCGGATTGCGGAACTGGAAGCAAAGGCATCCTAGGCCGACGGGGCAGCGCGGCGCGTTTTGGTGTAGCCGCGGTCGGTCGCAATGAACCGCTCAATCATTGGCGGGATCAACCGTTCGGGTGTGGGCGCACCCTTGGCATCGCCCCCGTTGAGGACCATTGCATAGGCGAGCAGTTCGCGGTGCAGCCGCGCTGACACCTCGACTGTTAGTCGCACCGGCTTCTCGTCGGCAAGATCGGCGAGCTTCAACCGGGTCATTGCCCGCCTCCCAGGACCAGATCGCGGGTCAACAGCACCCGCACCGGATAGCCCGGGCGGATCGTGATGGTCGGCTTGACCTGAAGTTCGCGGCTGACGATCTGCTCACCGGCGCGGTTGATGCTGTCCTGCGTACCGCGACGCAGCGCCCGCGTCAGGCTGCTGTCGCTACCCGAACCGAACTCGGCGCCGGCGCCGAGCAGCGTCGATACCAAGGCAGCCTTGAACACACCGCCCCAATGATAGTCGGTGCCGTCTTGCAGGCCGGCATAGCCGCGCGGGTCGGAGGCAGGCTGGCGTTCGAGTACGATCGAGCGGCCATCGGGCAGGATCAGCCGGTTCCAGGCGAGCAGGATCCGGCTCTGTCCGAACGCGACATCGGCGTCATAATCGCCGATCAGTCGCGAGCCTTGCGGGATCAGCAAGGTGCGCCCGGTCGGACTGTCATAAACATTCTGAGTGACCTGCGCAGTAACCAGCCCCGGCAGGTCGGAGCGGATGCCGGTGATGAGCGCCGCCGGAATGACCGAGCCCGCCTGCAGGATTTCAGTGGAAGCGAGGACTGTCAGCCGTTCGGCAGACACGGTGCGCCGGTCGCTGGCCCGTTCGAGAAATGCTTGCTTGCCGGCAGCATCCGACTGCGGAGCAGCCGCCCGCGTTGCAGGCTGACCCTCGGCAGGCGGTGGGAGTGCGGCAAGGCCCGCACCCCCGCTTCCCGGCGCCCCGCCTCCAAAGAACAGACGGCTGCCGCGCGCGGCTTCGCGCTCCTGTTCGGCACGTTGGCGCGCCGCATCGGCGGCAGCGATTGCGGGATTGACGGGAGCAGCGGGGGACTGCGCGCCGATCGGCGGCAAGTTAGCTACGTCCCCGCGACGCTGGGCATCGAGGATGGGCCTGCCGAGATCTCCGGGCAGCGGCGGGCCGAGCTTTGGGACCTGGCCGTAATCCTTGGGCGCGCCGGCGAGGTTGTCGGCCACCGCCACGCCGTCGGTGTTGTAGAGTTCTTCGGCGCCTTTTCGGCCAGCAGGCTGGAGCGCGTAGATCAGCGCACCGCCGATAACCGCAAAGCCGCAGGCGGAGGCGATGCCGATGGCCTTTCGCGACAGGCGCATCACGCGCGGCGGGTCGCCGCGCAGCTTGACTGCGCTCTCAGGGTCGGCAGGCGGCGCTTTGGCGCGTTCGTCGTGGTCCTCGCCGGTCATGCCCGCCCCCGCCGATTGCAGACGATACGCACCGTCCGCTGGCCCTTGCGTCCCCCGAGCCTGAGTTCGGCGCGAGTGAACAGCCGGTCGACAATCATGAAGCGGCCCGCAACCCGGTAGTTGACCAGCTCGGCCTCATCCTTCGGGCCGATCACGAACAGCGGTGGCAGCTCGCCCTGAGCGATGCTTTCGGGGAACTCGATGAACACCCGCACCCCGTCATCGAAGGCGCGGAGCGGTCGCCATTCGGCCTTGTCGCCGTCGATCGCGTAGCGGAAATTGAGCGTGGAAAGGTCGATGCCCGCCACGATCGGCGCCGCGCGCTCAGCTTCGGCGCGGGCCTGGCGCAGCGCGATCAGTTGGTCCTGCGGATAGGTCCACGAGACCGAGGCCATGTAGACCGACGGGTTGGCGCGCAGCTCGAGGTGGTAGGTGCGCCGGTCGGTGTTGATCACCAGGTTGGTAGCGATGTCGGGCCGGACCGGTTTGAGGAGGATATGCACCCGCTGGGCCTGACCGATCCCGCTCACCGTGTCGCCGATCATCCAGCGCACGGTGTCGCCGACCGCGACCGGGCCGGAGCCGACCAGCGCCTCGCCTTCCTGCAGCGCGATGTCGGTCACTTGCCCGGGCTTGGCGTAGATCTGGTACAGTGCGCCCTCTGTATAGGGGAACACCTGGATGGCGTTGACGAACCCGGTGCGCTCGGGCTGCACCCGCGCCGCCTCCATCGCCGCTCCCACCCTGTCCCGGGGCAAGGACGGGCGGGAGCGGCCCGCGGCGTGGGGAGGGGGGCGCCGCGGAAGGGATTGAAGCTGGCCGGGCAAAGGCAGCGGCACAGGGATCGCAATCACCTGGGCTTCTGGAGAGGTCGCCTGCGGGACCTCGTTGGGGGCCGCAGGCGATGCAGGCTGGTCCTTGGCCTGCGTGGGGGAAGCAACGACGCTCGCGGACAGTAGCGCGAGGCTCACGATATGCGCGATGCGCTTGGTGTGGCTGATCATGATCCGATTTCCTTCGACCAGTTGATGGCATTGACGAAGACGCCGAGCGGGTTCTTGCGCACGGCATCGGGGGTGCGCGGGGTCTGGACGACAATGGTCAGGATCGCGGTCCAGCGGCTCGTTTCGGCGAGGCTGCCGTCGCGGTAACGGCGTTCGACCCAGGCGACGCGGAAGCTGGTCGGCGAAGCGCGGATGACGCTGGCCACGTCCACCCCGACCTGTTCCCGGCCGATCAGCGCAAACGGATCGTTGGTCCGGGCATAGTCGTTGAGCGCAAGTGCGCCCTTGTCGGTGGCAAAATCATAGGCACGCAGCCAGTTCTGCCGGACGATGATCGGATCGTCGGGCACGGCCCGGACCTGCTCGATGAAGCGCGCCAGGTGGAACGCAACCTGTGGGTCCGAGGGCGTGTATCCGACATCGGCGGGAGCGACGGCCTGCGCCTCGCCGAGCTTGTCGACCTGGACAACCCAGGGGATGATCGACCCGCGCGCGCCTTGCCAGATGATCCCGCCAGTCAGGCAAGTCGAGAGGCCAAGCGCGCCAAAGAAAGCGAGCCGCCAACTGCGCGCCTGGACGCGGGCCGAGCCGATCCGGTCGTCCCAGACCTGCGCCGCGCGCTGGTAGGGCGTTTCGGGCTCGGGGGTATTGCCGTAGCGGATCGAGGGTCGTCGGAACATGCGTCAGTCCTTTTCGGAAGTGTCGATGGAAGCACCGCCGCCATGGCTGTCGCCGGATTTCAGCGTGTGGGCGGCAAGGGTCGCGGTGTGGGCGATGGTCTGCCGGTCCTTCATCGCCTTGGCCCAGGCAGGCTGGCCCTGATCGACATCGGCGGGCGGCGATGGCGGCGTGTTGGGGCCGGGGGTGCCAGGAGACGTGATACTGCCGCCGGTGTTGGTGATCGCGGCGCGGTTGCCCTCGCGGAAGGATTGCTTCATGCCCTCGCCTGCCCTGCGCAGCGGCGAGGTGGCAGCACCGACGGCGGCATCGCCGACCGCGGCCATGCCGGAGCCGACGGTGGTCGCACCGGACTTGCCCGCCGAACCCAGGGCATAGGCCATGGTCGCACCGCCCGCAGCGCGCGAAGTGCTATGAGCGACGTTGGACGCGGCACTGGCGACAGCGCCGCCTGCCATGCGCCCGCCTGCCACTACTCCTGCTGCAGCACCGCCAGCGAGCAGCGCGGTTCCGGCGGCGGCACCTGCGCCGAGTTGAGGCCCGCCCGAGACGATGCCGTTGGCGATGCCGGGACCGAAAATGCCGAGCCCCAGCAGCGCCAGGCTGGCGAGGACGATGGAAAGCGCGTCCTCAATGGTGGGTTCGGCACCGATCGCGCTCGTGAACTCGGAAAAGATGGTCGAGCCGATGCCGACGATCACCGCGAGCACCAGCACCTTGACGCCGGATGAGACGACATGGCCGAGCACACGTTCGGCCATGAACGCGGTCTTGCCGAACAGTCCGAACGGGATCAGCACGAACCCGCAAAGCGTGGTCAGCTTGAACTCGATCAGGGTGATGAACAACTGGATCGCGAGAATGAAGAACGCGATGATGACGATCGCCCAGGCGACCAGCAGGATCACGATCTGGAGGAAATTCTCGAAGAAGCTGACGAACCCCATGAGGTCGGAGATGGCGTCGATCAGGGGCTGCGCGGCATCAAGGCCCACTTGCGCGACCCGGCCCGGTTGCAGCAGCTCGGCGGCGGTGAAGCCGGTGCCGCTGGCCTTGAGGCCGAGCCCGGCGAAACTCTCGAAGACGATGCGCGCGAGGTTGTTCCAGTTGCCGATGATGTAGGCGAAGATCCCGACGAACAGCGTCTTCTTGACGAGCCGCGCGAGCACGTCGTCCGCCTCGCCCCAGGACCAGAACAAGGCGGCGAGCGTCACGTCGATCACGATCAGGGTGGTCGCGATGAACGCGACTTCGCCCGAGAGCAGGCCGAATCCGCTGTCTATGTAGCGCGAGAAGATGTCGAGGAAGCGGTCGACGACGCCGGTGCCGCCCATGTCATTGCTCTCCTTCGGGTGCGGCGCCGGGAGTTGCCGGTGATGGCAAATCCGCGGTTTCGGGGGCCGGCTGCGCAGCGGGCTCGCCCTGCCTGACCTTGCCGAGAAAGCGTCGCCGCTTCTCCGCCCAGGCGGCACGGCAGATGGGATCGCGCGACGCCGCCTCGCCCATCGCATTACATGCACGCAACTGCCCGGGCAGTGGATCGCTGTCGGGGTCGGTGACGTCGATGACCTCCGGCACCGCACGGACCGGCTCTTCGCGCAGTTGCAATGCGGTCATGGTGATCGCGATAGCGACGAAGGCGCCCGCTCCGATCCGCGCGAAGAGCTTGGTGTCCATCGCTTCAGTTCCGGAACATCTGGACGGTGGTGGGCACGTAGCCGCGCCCCGGCGCAAGGAAACGACGGAGCTGCTCGCGCGCTTGGCGCTTGGCCGCAGCGGCATTGGCGGCGTCGAGCGACTGGGCGCGGCCAAATGCCGCGACGGTCGCGGTCAGATCGGCCAGTTGCTGCGACTGGAGAGCAAGCAGCTGGTTTCCGGCTTGGGCCGCTTGCAGCGCGCCGGTTGCCGACTGGCTGGCGGTGACAAGGCTCTGTGCCGCCGTGCGCGCACCTTCGATGTTGCCGACCGCGCTCGCCTGCACCTTCAGTGCATCCTCGAAGGCGGCAACGCTGCCCCGCCAACGCTCCTCGGCGCCCTGGACCATCGCGCGCTGGCTGCCGGTGAGATCCATATCCTTGTACTGGCGGCCGAACTCGCGCTCGATCTGCTGAACGTCGTAGGCGATACCCTGTGCGCGGGCGAGCAGTTGCTGGGTCTGCCGGATCTGCTGCTGGAGCGGTTCGAGCACGGTCAGCGGCAGGCTGGCGAGGTTCTTCGCCTCGTTGATTAGCGAGGTCGCCTGGTTCTGCAGTTGGCGGATCTGGTTGTTGATCTGCTCGAGCGTGCGCGCGGCGGTGAGGACGTTCTGCGCGTAGTTCGAAGGATCGTAGACGATGATCGCGTGCGCCGGGGTGGCGATCGTCACGCCGGAAGCGACCATCATCATGGCAGCGCCGGCAGCAAGCGACGAATGAAGACGGGAGAATTTCATGGGCACTACTCCTTGGGATCGCCCGAGGGGACCCGCGGGCTTCGGGCTGGGGGGATGGGATCGGGAGCCGGGAGCATGTCGGCGGCCCAGGCGAGGCCGCGATGGCGCAGCCAGGCGGCAGCGAAGCCTGCGGCACCGTGCGCTTTTGTCAGTTCGGCAATCGCGAGCTGGTCGGTCTTCGGCGAGGTGGCGGTGTAGGCGAGCGCGACTTCACCGAGGCCCAGCTCGAACAGCCGGTTGCCTCGCGCCGACTGGCAGTAATAGTCACGCTTGGGCGTCGCCCGCGCGAGGATCTCGATCTGGCGGTCGTTAAGCCCGAACCGGCGATAGATCGCGAGAATCTGCGGCTCGACCGCACGCTCATTAGGGAGGAAGATGCGCGTCGGGCAGCTCTCGATGATGGCGGGCGCGATCGCCGAGGTCTCGATGTCGGCGAGGCTCTGGGTCGCAAACACCACGCTGGCGTTCTTCTTGCGCAGCGTCTTCAGCCATTCGCGCAGCTGCGCGGCAAAGGCCGGGCTGTCGAGTACGAGCCAGCCTTCATCGATGATGATCATCGTCGGCGAGCCGTCGAGCCGCCCTTCGATCCGGTGGAACAGGTAGGACAGCACAGCGGGCGCCGCCGCCGAGCCGGTCAGCCCTTCGGTCTCGAAGGCCTGGAAGCTGGCTTCGCCCAGATGCTCCAGCTCAGCATCGAGCAACCGTCCGAATGGCCCGCCGATGCAATAGGGTGCCAGCGCCTGCTTCAATGCCTGCGACTGGAGCAGCACGGCAAGCCCAGTCAGAGTCCGTTCGGCGGTCGGGGCGGTGGCGAGCGAGGTCAGTGCTGACCAGAGGTGTTCCTTGGTGACCGGATCGACCGTCACGCCCTCGGAGGTGAGGATCGCCTGGAGCCATTCGGCCGCCCAGTTACGCTCGGCAGGCTCGTCAATCCGCGCCAGCGGCTGCAACAGCACCGCGCCTGCATTGTCGTCGGGAACGCCAGAACCAGTAAGAGAATTGCCCAAGTCCTGCCAGTCGCCGCCGCAGGCGAGCGCGGCAGCACGGATTGAGCCACCGAAATCGAACGCAAAGACCTGGGCGCGTTCGTAACGCCGGAACTGCAGCGCCATCAGCGCCAGCAGCACCGACTTGCCCGCACCGGTTGGCCCGACGATCAGCGTATGGCCAACGTCGCCGACATGGAGCGAAAACCGGAACGGGGTCGAACCTTCCGTCCGCGCATAGAAGAGCGGAGGAGCGGCCAAATGTTCGTCCCGTTCCGGCCCGGCCCACACGGCTGAGAGGGGAATCATGTGGGCCAAATTTAGCGTCGAGATCGGCGGTGTGCGGACATTGGCGTAGACATGGCCGGGGAGCGAGCCGAGCCAGGCTTCGACCGCGTTCATGCCCTCGACGATCACCGTGAAATCGCGGCCCTGAATGACCTTTTCGACCAGTCGTAGCTTCTCGGCTGCAATGGCGGGATCTTCGTCCCAGACAGTGACGGTCGCGGTGACGTAGGCTTGGCCAACATGATCGGCGCCAAGTTCCTGCAGCGCCGCATCGGCGTCGGCGGCCTTGTTCGAGGCATCGCTGTCGAGCAGCGTTGATGCCTCGTTGGTCATCACCTCCTTGAGGATCGCGGCGACCGACTTGCGCTTGGCGAACCACTGCCGCCGAATCTTGCCCAGCAGTTTGGTCGCATCGGTCTTGTCGAGCATCACCGCGCGGGTCGACCAGCGGTAAGCGAAGGCGAGCCGGTTGAGTTCGTCGAGCAGGCCCGGGAATGTCGCACTCGGAAATCCGACTACTGTCAGGGTGCGCAGATGCGCACGGCCGAGGCGCGGTTCGAGCCCGCCGGTAAGTGGTTCGTCGGCCAGCAGCGCGTCGAGGTACATCGGGGTTTCGGGAACGCGGACCCGATGGCTGCGGATCGAGATGCAGCTGTGCAGGTAGGTCAGCGTCTCGCTGTCATCGAGCCAGGCGACTTCGGGCACGAACCCCTCGACCAGACGCAGCAGGCGTTCGGCGCGGTCAATGAAGAGGTCAAGCAACTCCTTGGGGTTGATGCCTTTCTCGGCCTTGCCTTCGTAGAGCCAGTTTTCGGCGCGGGCGGCGTCTTCTGCAGGCGGCATCCACAACAGCGTCAGGTAATAGCCGCTCTCGAAATGCGCGCCTTCCTCGGCGAACTGCGCAGCGCGTTCACGCTCGACCAGCGCCGAGGCCGGATCGGGAAAATCGCTCTCCGGATAGTCCTGCGCCGGGCGGCGCACCGCTTCGATGAAGATCGCCCAGCCCGAACCTAGCCGCCGCAGCGCGCTATTGAGCCGCGCGGTCGTCGCGATCAGCTCGGCGGGCGTCGCGCTGTCGAGGTCGGGACCGCGAAAACGGGCCGAGCGCTGGAAGCTGCCGTCCTTGTTGAGCACGACGCCGGGCGCGACCAGAGCCGCCCAGGGCAGGAAGTCTGCTAGCCGGTCGGCCTTGTTCCTGTATTCGCGAAGCGAGAGCATCGGCTCAGACCCTCAGATAGGTGGGGAAACGCAGATGCCGCCGCGCGACATCAACGAACTGGGGGTCGCGCCGCGCCGCCCAGACCGAGACCATGTGGCCGAGCGCGAAGATCACCACGCCGGCGATCCACAGGCGCAGGCCAAGCCCGATCGCGGCGGCCAGCGTCGCATTGGCGATTGCAAGGCCGCGCGGGGCGCCGCCGAGCAGGATATGCTCGGTCAGCGCGCGGTGAACCGGGACGACAAAGCCCGGCACTGCTTCGGGCGGCGCGGTCTCCATCAGACCAGCGCTCCGCCGCCGAACGAAAAGAACGACAGGAAGAAGGACGAGGCGGCGAAGGCGATCGACAGGCCGAAGACGATCTGGATCATCCGCCGCGCGCCGCCCGAAGTGTCGCCGAAGGCGAGCGCGAGGCCGGTGGCGATAATGATCATCACCGCGACGATCTTGGCGACCGGCCCCTGGATGGATTCGAGGATCGACTGCAGCGGCGCTTCCCACGGCATCGACGAACCCGCCGCATGGGCGGGCGATGCGACGGAAAGGGCAACAAAGCCGCCGAGCATGGCAGCGGACAGTCGGGCACGGGCGCACGAAATGGTCTGGATCACTTGGTTTCTCCTTGGGCTTGGGGGGTGATGGGAAGGATGCGGTAGTCGCCTTGGCTATCGAGCCCGGTGACCTGGGCGAGTTCGGCGAGGCGTCGCCCGGTGCCGTCACGGACCAGCACAGCAATGACGTCGATGGTCTCGGCGATGAGTGCGCGGGGCACGGTGACCACGCTTTCCTGGATCAGCTGCTCCATGCGCCGCAGCGTGCCGAGCGCGGATCCCGCATGGATCGTGCCGACGCCGCCGGGATGGCCGGTGCCCCATGCCTTGAGCAGGTCGAGCGCTTCTGCGCCGCGCACCTCGCCGATCGGGATGCGATCAGGCCGCAGCCGCAGTGCGGAGCGGACCAGGTCGGACAGCGATGCAACCCCGTCCTTGGTGCGCAGCGACACGAGGTTCGGCGCGGCACATTGCAGCTCGCGCGTATCTTCGATCAGGACCACGCGGTCGTCGGTCTTCGCGACCTCAGCCAGCAGCGCGTTGGTCAGCGTGGTCTTGCCGGTCGAGGTGCCGCCGGCGACTAGGATGTTCTTGCGGTCGGCAACCGCGTCGATAAGCGCCTCGGCCTGCCACTCGGCCATGATCCCGGCAGCGACATAATCGGTGAGCGTGAATACCGCGACGGCTGGCTTGCGGATCGCGAAACTCGGCGCGGCCACGACCGGGGGCAGAAGGCCTTCGAACCGCTCGCCCGTATCGGGAAGCTCGGCCGAGACCCGCGGCGCCTTGGCATGGACCTCGGCCCCGACATGGTGCGCGACCAACCGGATGATCCGCTCGCCATCGGCAGGGGACATCCCGCTCCCCGTATCGGCGATCTCGGCTCCCAGCCGGTCGATCCACAACCGCCCGTCGGGATTGAGCATGACCTCGATTACCGAGGTGTCCTCAAGCCAGGTGGCAATTTCCGGCCCGAGTGCGGTCCGCAGCATGCGCGCGCTGCGCGACGATGCTTGGCTTTGAATTGGTGTGACGCTCATGAAATGCCTCGTGTGAGCGAGACAGCCGGTGATCGGCTGTGCCCGCGAGGCAGATCAAAAGGACATCAGATTGGAGGAGCGCAACACCTTGTTGTGGTCGGCGTAGGCTGGCGAACAGCGAGAAAGTCGCGGCGGATTTCCAGTTCAGGTTTCACCCCGGTCGGTCTGCAACCAACATTTTGCTTCATTATTTCATGAAAGTATGTTTTATTTATTTCATGAAAAATGGAGGCGTTTTGAGCGATGCGGATGACGAGCACCTTCAGATCCAGGTGCCTTCGGTCACCAAACGCGATCTTGGTCAGCGCGCACTCGACACTCGCGAACCGATCCGCATGATTGTGCTACGTGCGCTCCAGGCCTACGGCGTCAACGTACCGACCGAAGCAATCTCTGACCGCCGGAAGCGCAGCTAGTGTCGGGCGAGTTCGAGGCACTGACCATCGAGGACTATGCCAAGCAGGCTGCCCGCACGGACCAGCGTAGCGGGAAAAGCGCGCTGGGCTTCTCGATGCTCGGATTGTTCGGCGAAGCGGGCAGCCTGTTGAGCGAGGCGAAGAAGAAGCAGCGCGATGCTGCCTCCTACCTCGGCTATGCCGATGCCGTAGCCGAGGAACTTGGCGACGTTCTTTGGTATCTGGCGGCCGTCGCGCGCCGCAGCGCACTGGCGCTAAGCGACATCGCGGCAAATGCCGCGAGGAGCGATGACGAGTGGCGGGCCGGAGGCAACGGCGCCTTGAACTTCCATTCGCTCCAGCCAGCCCACATTCCGCTGGCCAAGGCGCCCATGCCGCAGTTCGAGCACACGCTGCTCGCGCTTGCCGGCGAGGTTGGCGTCCTCGTCAATGGCTTCCAGTTGGGGGCGTTAACGCGAGACAAGGCGATGCTCGCCCGCCAGCTCGCGGCGGTCATGCGCAAGCTAATCCAGGCAGCCAACGATTCCGGGGTCACGATTGAGGCCGCCGCCGTCAAAAACCTTCATAAGATATTTGACCGATGGCCCCGTGAGAAAGTCTATCCCACTCCGCCCGATGCAACGATGGACCCCGAAGAACAGCTCCCACGGCGGATGACGATCGACGTCTATGAGCGCAAGGTTCGCGGACAGACCTTCGTCTATCAACGATCGAGCGGTGTCTACGTCGGTGATCGGCTCACCGACAATGCGGTCGAACCCGACGATTATCGCTTCCACGACGTCTTCCACTATGCGCATGTCGCGGTCTTGGGCTGGTCGCCTGTCATCCGCGCATTGCTGCGCTTGAAGCGCAAGAGCGACCCCAAGCTCGATGATGCAGAGGATGGTGCGCGGGCGATCCTGATCGAGGAAGGCGTCACCTCGTGGATTTTCGGCCAAGCCCAGCAGCTCCGCTACTTCGACAAAGTAAAATCAGGCGGCCTGCCACTGGACATGCTCAAGCATGTCCGCCAGTTCGTCGCCGGCTACGAATCCGAACGCTGCCCGTTGTGGCTTTGGGAGGAAGCGATCCTCCAGGGCTACGCGGCCTTCCGCTTCCTCCAGAAACACCGGCGCGGTCGCGTCACGATCGACTTCGCCCATCGTCGCCTGCGTATCAAGGAACTGCCGTCATGACCCCCAAGCATTTCGTTTCCACTCTGGCGGCAACCGAACTTCCTTCCGTTTTTAATCCCTGGCGTGATCGTTGCGCCGTTCATGACCGGCGCGACGCGGCGGCGAAGCGGCGCGACAATCTGGAACGGCTGCTGACCGCTGCCTTGGATGCGAAGGTCGAGACCATCTGGATTGCCCGCGACCTCGGTTATCGCGGCGGCCGGCGCACGGGCGTTCCCCTCACCGATGAGGTTCATCTCGACCGGGCGGGTGCGTTGATGGGCGGCATCGCCCTTCAACGTGCAACGCAAGGCCCGGCGGTCGCTGAGCGGACAGCGGCGATTGTCTGGCGTGTGCTCGAACAGATCGGGCAGCCGGTCATGCTCTGGAACGTCTTCCCGTTCCATCCGCATGAAGCGGGAGATCCGTTGTCGAACCGTTGTCATACCCGCGGAGAACGCGAGGCGACCTGGCCGTTGCTTCAGGCGCTGATTGCCATGCTCCAGCCCCGGCGCATTGTCGCCATCGGGCGCGATGCTCACCTAGCCCTTGGTGATGTAGGTATCCCGACGACGGCCGTCCGCCATCCGAGCTACGGCGGGCAGCGCGACTTCCTTGAGGGCATGTCTGCAATGTACGGGATCGACAACGGCGCGCTCGAAGCGCCGCGCCTGCCATTGGAGGAGCCTTATGCTGCGGCGAGGAGTTGCGCGCTCGCCTGATCGCAGCGTGCAAAAAGCTGCTGGAGATCACCGCGATTCCATTTGCCGGTATCGATTTCGGCGTGGGTAGAAACGATCGTCAGTGGTCCGAGTCCAACCCCTCCCTCCTTGGCGATGAACGACTGCAACCTACCCAGGCCGATCAGATTGCCCAGTAGCTTTTCGATGTAGAAATGGTTGCGGTAGAACGCCGTCATGGCGATCCGGCGTTGATCGCCTTTGCCGATCAGCTTGAGGCTCGCGAAGCTCAGACACTGCCCGCCGTAAGGCGAATCGTTCACGTCGCGGGCTGGGTCGAAAACGCTCAGCTCGAATTTGTTGAGCGCGTGCACCTTTGGATTGCGCAGGCGCTCGACGATGCCCCATATCTGATTGATCGGCGGCCCATCGAGTTGTGGCAACTGCATCATTCGCTCGAAATAGTAGCCCGACCAGGCTTCCTTCAACCTGACCTTCGGAAGCACATTGTCCCGGAACCGATCGAAGAAGAGCGGCGCGCCATGGCGGTGATAAAGCGCTACCGGGAAGATCGTGTTGGCGACCGTCTCGATCGGCTTCTTGCCTCGTCCAGCGAGAAAAGCGTCCACTTCGGCGACGACAGGATCGGCAAGGTTCGCACGCGCCGAGGGATCGGCAACGTCGATGATCACGTTGTAGGCCTGATGACCGGCTGCGCCGTCAACCAGGCGCACCGCCTCGCGCCATGCCGAAACGCAGTCAGGCTGCGAGGGTACTGGAAGATACATCGACTTCCTCCATCAAGTTCGCGGTGGCGAAGAGCCCCGGTGCCAGAAACCGTTCTGTCAGCCAGGCATGACCGTCTAGGCCCCATCCCGCACCCCAGCTATTGCGGACGAGAAGAGCCGTGGCGCCATCGACCTTGCCGTGGCCTACGGCGATCACGGCATGGCGCTGACTCGGCTCAGGCTGTTCGTCATTGGCCGGATCGACGACACCATCGCCTGTCGGCATGAAGAAGGAGTGCGAAAGCATCGTCAGAATCACGACTGGCCGCCCCTTGTCGAGCAAGGCGATGATCGAGGCGAGGTTCTTCGTCCCCGGCTCGCCATCGCGCCCATAGCGATCCCCCACCGCAGGAGGCGGGATCCACAGCCCGTGATCTTCGGGGACGGCTTCAAGATAGGGCCAGCCATGTTCCTCCGGTTGCCCATCGCCGCGCAGTGCATCGAGCATGGCCGACAGCAGCGCGCCTTGTTCGGGCGATCGACCCGCACGCCGCTGGGCCTGATAGAAGGCAAATTCGCAGGATAGCGGCGCCCATCCATCACGCAGCCCGGCATGGGCATCGCTTGCGGCGAAAGCCATGCAGGTGGGGCGCGCGCCCTGATCTCGCGCAGCACCGAACAAGGGCCGAAGGTCGGTCGTGATCTCGATCATGGGAGCTAAGCGGCCTCGAGCAGATGCCGCCGTTCGGCGCGCGAGAGCCCTTCCGGCTCTGGGCCAGTCAGGTCGAAGTCGAACGTCAAGTGAGCCAGCGCAGACGCCGGTTGCCATGGCCGCCGTTCCTCGATCGACATGCGCCCCCGCTGCGCCGCTTCGATGGCAGCAGTTACTCGCCGAACGACCGGCCCGCCAATTCCGTCCGCATCGACCGCTTCGCGGTCATCACGGACGATGGCAAAGCCGCTGGCGATCAGCTGGTCGAAATTCCATAGATACCCACCGCCGCAATGCTCCTTGAGCCGGAGCACGAATAGGTCGGTGCGGCTGCCGTCGATCCGGGTTCCGGCGTCGCGCTCAGTCAGTAGCCACACGTCACCGCGATAATTGGCCGGGCGATAGTCCTTGAGCAGATCGACCTTCAGCGCGCGCGGCTGCGTCCGCAGCAGATCGGTCATGGTCGATTGCGAGATCAGATTGTAGCGCAGCAGCGTTCGGCACGTCGCTTCGTAACTGGCCCCCAAGCGAAGCGACAGTTGATACACGAGGTTGGGACGGCGGAAATCATCGACCTGCCAATCTTGGCGCGCGCTGTGTGACAGGATCAGCCATTTTGGCATCATGAAGGCGATCGCAAAGGCGTCCGCCTCGGTTTCCTGAAACAGCCCACCGGGCTCGGGCGAGTTCGGCATCCGTCGCAAGATGCTTTCGTCATCCAGGCTGGGTTGATGCTGCATCGAGAAATGGCCCAGTTCATGAGCGGCCGTGAAGCGCTGAATGCTCATCGGCCGCTCCGTCGTCACCAGGGCGCCATGCGCCGGCGCGCTCAGATAGGCACCGAGTAGCCCCTTGAGTGGCCGGAGCAATAACGGCAGATCGACGGCGTGGATCGCGCTGAACACATCGACATTGCCGCCCTGCTGTTCGATCATTTCGCGCGTATTCAACTGACGATGTAGCCGCCCAGCGGCCATGGCCCCGGCTCGAACCGCGCTCGCGTAGTCGAGCGCCATGGTCAGCCCTGTCCTCCGCCCGAGCGCGCACGCAGATAGTCGGCGAAGCGGCCAAGCTCTTCGCGATCCTGCGCGGACAGATCGGCAACGCGCCGCGCCAGATGTGCGACATCCGCCGGCAGGCTGGACGAGGCTTGATCTTCCCCGGTGAAATAGCCGACCGATTGGCGATAGAGGCGAGCGAGGCGAGTCAATTCGATCGCTTCGACGCGGCGCTGTCCGTTTTCAATGTCGGTGAGTCCTGTGCGCGGGATCTTGAGATAGGCCGCCACCTCCTCTTGTTTGAGGCCTAGATATTTCCGGGCCTCGCGCAGCCGCTCTCCCAAGCGCCGCCGCTCCTCCTCGTCATCCTCGTGACGCAATGCGAGATTGGTCATGGCTTCGATCCTTTCTTGTGGATCCATACGCGCTCGATCTTGGGGACAAGATGTTCGAGCGCAGCTTCGATCGAACTGTAGCCACCTGTGCGGACGATGCTCTCGCGCAGCTCGAAGCCGACAACAGGTTCAAGCGCACACAGTGTATCGACGACCGACAGCGAATCCATCGGAATGGGAGCCTTTATTATCTTCGGCTTATCCGGGGGAAGCGGAATGCCGCGTACCTGCGCTTCCGCCTTTGCCACTTCGATAAGCTCAGCCACGAGCGTCGCAATGACGTCGTCCTTAGGGAACGCTACCGTAACCGGCTTGGTAGGTGCAATTGTTGCCATCTACGCCTCGCACGATTTGCCTACATAGGCTTTATATAGTGTCGGATATTCCGACATGCAAGGCCGAATGTGTTAGAAGTGAGCAAGGCTGGCTGTAGGCAATTCACCGAGCGGTTTGAACTTCACGCGCGCTATCGATCTCGCTTGGAAACCTGGCTCCAGTCTCTAGCTTCCGAGCCAGAGCCTGCACAAATCCCTCGTAGCGTTGCTTCCCTTGGGCCTGTGCTGCGGCCAAGGCTGCGTCGGGCATTGATGGGTTCGCCGTAAGCCAAAACCTGACGAACAGCGCCAACGCCTCATTCGTCACCTCGATCTGAAATTCCAGACGCTCGTTCTGCTTGGTCAGCCGATCAAGGCGCCGGGTGACAGCGGCTTCCATGCGCTCGGAGCCATCGGGCGACAGGAACGACGCAATGGCGGCTTCGACGATCGATGCTTGTGTCGAGCGCTTGCGGATTGCGAACTCTGCCAATTGCCGGGAGATATCCGGCGGCAGGCGGAACGTGTGCTTGATGCGGTTTCCGGACTTCACAGCTCGATCCCATCGCCAGGATCGAGCGAAGCCCGTCTGGCATTTCCGCGCATCCGCTCTTGCAGGCTACGGTTGCGCTCGGCATCGTCGTCGGTCTGCTCGTCACGCTCGAAATCGAACTCCCTTGCGACCGGCTTGGGCGGCGGTGCGATATCCTCATGGATCGGCAATTCGGGCTCGGTGCGAATCCCGGCATTCTCCGGGTCGGTATCGGGCTGGTCATTGCGCACCGGCCCGCGCTTCACAGCCGCAGGCATCCTGGCAATCATGTCCTGCCAATCGTGTGGCGAACCTGCCTCCTTGCCGGCAGCGCTGACCTTGGGCGGTGAAATCACTCGTGCCGCAAGTCGCCTGTCCCGATAATATTGCGCCTTCTTCGCCCTAATCGGATGGGCGCCGGCCATCATCACGATCTCGTCAGTCGCGGGAAGTTCCTGGATTTCACCGGGAGTGAGGAGCGCACGGGCAGTCTCGGATTTCGAGATCATCAAGTGGCCAAGCCATGGCGACAGCCGGTGTCCCGCGTAGTTCTTCATGGCACGAAGCTCGGTTGCCGTGCCCAGCGATTCCGACACCCGCTTGGCGGTGCGCTCATCGTTGGTCGCAAAGCACACGCGAACATGGCAGTTGTCGAGAATCGCGTTGTTCTGGCCGTAGGCGTGCTCGATCTGATTGAGGGACTGCGCGATCAGGAACGCTTTCATGCCGTAGCCGGCCATGAACGCCAGCGCGCTCTCGAAGAAGTCGAGCCGCCCCAGCGCCGGGAACTCGTCCAACATGATCAGCACCCGCTGGCGGTTGGCGTCGGGTGCCAGTTCCTCGGTCAGCCTGCGGCCGATCTGGTTGAGCAGCAGCCGGATCAGCGGCTTGGTTCGGCTGATGTCGGATGGCGGAATGACGAGGTAAAGCGTGGCTGGCCTTTTGGCGTTAATGAGGTCGGCAATGCGCCAATCACACTGCCGGGTCACCTGCGCGACGACTGGATCCCGGTAGAGGCCAAGGAATGACATGGCGGTGGAAAGAACACCGGATCGCTCGTTCTCGGACTTGTTGAGCAGTTCGCGCGCGGCGCTGGCGATGACCGAGTGGACGCCGTCGTCGCCAAGGTGAGGCGTCATCATCATCGCTGCGAGTGTGGACTCGAACGATCGTTTGGGATCGGACAGGAAGGCGGCGACGCCTGCCAGTGTCTTGTCGGGCTCAGCATAGAGAACATGGAGGATCGCGCCGACCAGCAACGAATGGCTGGTCTTCTCCCAGTGGTTGCGCTTTTCGAGGCTACCTTCGGGATCGACCAGCACGTCGGCGACATTCTGGACATCGCGCACTTCGCACACACCGCGCCGCACTTCGAGCAGCGGGTTGTAGGCAGAGGAATCTGCGTTGGTCGGATCAAACAGCAGCACGCGCGAGAAGCCGGAGCGGTAGCCCGCGGTCAGTGTCCAGTTCTCGCCCTTGATGTCATGAACGATGGCCGAGCCCGGCCAGGAAAGCAGGGTCGGGATGACAAGGCCGACGCCCTTGCCGCTGCGGGTCGGGGCAAAGCAGAGAACGTGCTCGGGGCCATCGTGGCGCAGATACTCATTGTTGAACTGACCGAGCACGACGCCTTTGTCGTCGAAGAGCCCGGCGGCCTTGATTTCCTGCCGGTCGGCCCAGCGCGCTGTGCCATAGGTGGCGGCCGTCTTCATTTCCCGGGCGCGCCAGACCGACATGCCGATGGCGACGATGATGGACGTAAAGCCGCCCGACCCCGCGATCAGCCCGCCGGTGTCGAACACCTTCGGCGCATAGGCATCGTAGCTGAACCACCACCAGAAGAAGTCATGGGGCCGATAGACCTGCCAACCCAGCAGCATGAACCAGGGCCGGCCGAGTTCGGGCTGGTAGCCGAGCGCTGAGGCGGTCCACTGCGTCGCGGACCAGAGTCCGGTCAGCACGAGCAGGAAGACGGCGAGGATCTGTCCCCAGAGGATCTTGGTCGCGGCCATCAGCTTCTCCTTCCGGCTTGTCCAATCGCGATTGGCAGACGTGCGCAAGGCCGGGACGCCTGCCGGCGCAACCTGGCGAAGAATGAGGAGGACTGGCGAAGGGGCAAGGCTGCACCATCACCTACAATCCCAGCGTCCGGCTGCGGGTGAAGCTCCAGTCGACTCCACCGCGCGCGTTGATCGTGCCGGCAACCGCCTGCCCCAGATGCCGTTCGAGACTGGGGCGCCATGGCACGAGCTGGAACCCTGTTCCATCGTCGATCATCGCAAAGCGGCCCGAGGATAGCGTGACGCGCTCGCGGTATATGCCTGCCAGATGGTCGCCGGGCTGCGCTGGTGTGTGTTCCAGTCCTGACCTGGCGGAAATACGGTTGGCGGCATCGCGCAGTTCGCGGGTCTGCAGTTCGTCGAGCAAGTCTCTGGCAAACACGAACCGCTGGCCCTGCCGACGCGCCAGGCCTTCGGACGCCAGATGCCCCGACCGCGCAGCAAGGGCATCGCGCACCTCCGTGCCGAACCCTCCGGCGGTTTCCACTGGCTCACGAGACACCAGCTGGCGATCCAGCCATGTCGCGCCGGGGGCCTGGACCTGCTCGGCAAGCGAGAGGTCGGACCGGACGGCGAGCGATTGCCGGTCGTTGCCGCGATTGTCGCGCCACTGGCCAAGCTCGACAATGGCGCCCGGTTTGGCATCGCTGGTCTGATCGATGTCGCTGAACCGGAGATAGTGGGTTCGCCCGTCGGTTGCATCGACCACGGCATAGGCGCTTCCGCTCAGCTCATCATGGAGACCGCGCTCGACCAGACGCCCGATCACGGGATCGGCGGCAAGCGCGTTATGCAGGGCGAAGCGTCCAGCGTCGGGGTGCAGTCCACCCGCACTCATCGCGCGGTGCATGGTCTTGATGATGTCGCCGCGGATGGAGAGGTCACGCAGCGTTTGCTCGATGCCGGGCTTTAAGGTCCAGCAGGCGGGGCTGACGCACTCGGCCAGGCCAAGGCGTTCCAGCTTGGCGGCACGGCCGAGCAGATGGTTGTGGTCGGCGCGGTTATAGCCGGAGGGATTGGGGCGCAGGTCAACCACGCCGCCATTGTCGTCGGCCATGCGCTGCAGCGAGCGGTCCAGGCCGGTCCAGCGTTCCGCATCGACGTCACGCGCGATGGCGCGGGCAATCTCGCGCTCGCTGCGCGGTCCCAGCTCAACTGTGACCCGCTCCTCGGCGCGCGATCGGAGCCCGGCGCGGATATAGTCGCGGTCGATGACGATGTCCTGGCCGTCCTCGGCGCGCCCCCGGACGAGGATATGGACATGGGGATTGTCGGTGTTCCAGTGATCGACCGCCACCCAGTCGAGCCGGGTATCGAGATCATGGGCCATGTCGTCCATCAATTCGCGGGTGAAAGCCCGGATGTCCTCGAGCTCAGCGGCATCCTCTGGCGAAACGATGAAGCGGAAGTGGTGACGATCCTCTTCGCAGCGCCCGGCAAAGGCATCGCCATCGGCTGCGTCGGACCGGGCATCGAATAGCCCCGCGTCCTTGCCGTCGCGGGTGACGCCGTCGCGCTTGAGGTAGGCAATGTGCCGCGCCAACGGCGCCGCCCGGAAGCGCGCACCCTTGTGCCGGACCACCCGCGCCTTGACGATGACACGCCGGCTGGCCGCGCGGGACCGTGCCGCAAGTCCGGCCCGCCGACCGCGCGCGGTCCGTCCCGTCCCGGAGTGGCGCGATCGTGCGAGCCGGTGTCCACCCTTCATCGAATAGCTGACGACCTGGCCGATGAACGACTGTGCCCGCTTACCGCTGCCACTGCCCCGGCTGCGCCCCTTGCCGGGCCGGATCTGGAAATCGTCGTCGCTCATCGCGGCATGGCGGCAGAATCGAGTCTGTCAGCGACAGACGGCGCATTTTGCTCTGAAAACATTGCGGAAATTGAAGGGGGAGCCAGCAGGCTGTTTCGAGCGACGGCTGTCAAAGCCAAGCAATTCCGGGCCTCACCACCCACACCGACGGCGGCGCTTTTATCTGGCCATCCTCCTGAAACTCCCCCTCTTGCCACCCACCTTCCGCACAATTCTTCGCCAATCCACGCCGTGACGCGCCAGAAGTGCAAAAGGGCGATCACTGCGGGCGGCTCCCCGAAACGGGCGCGAAGAGGCCGTTCAAGGTTCCGGACGAAGCGGGAATGGAGGTCGGCGACGCGGCGGCGGCGTAGCTGCCGGGCGCGTCTGCCGCTGCGTCACCGCGGACGGCGAACAGCTGCCCCTGGGTCCAGCTGATGCGAACCGGCTGCACGGGCGATACGCTGGCAACCGCGGTTGCCGCGCTGCCAGTCTGCAGCATCGGTGCGATCTTGGCGACATAGGCGCGGGTTTCGGCGGGTAGTTGGCGGCCGCGATCCCGCCAGTCCTCGTAGCGGCCCGGCCCCGCATTGTAGGCAGCAAGCATGCCGATGGCGCCATAGCTGTCGTGCATTTCGCGAAGGTATGATGTGCCTGCCATGATGTTGTCGCGCGGGTCGAACGGGTCAGCGCCAAGTCCGAACCGGGCGCGCTGGCGCGCCCAGGTTCCGGGCATCAGCTGCATCAGACCCATTGCTCCGGCTGACGAGACCGCGCCGATCCGGCCCGCGCTTTCGGTGCGCATTACGGCATAAATCCAGCTCTCGGGAACGCCGAAGCGCTGTGAGGCCTCGGCGACGTGGCGTTCGATGGCGACGGTGCGCGGCTGCGCCTGTTCGGCAGCGGCCTGCCCGAAGGCAGGTGCGCAACCGAACAGGGCAACTGCGAGGAACGCGGCAAAGCCCAAGCGATTCCAGCGCATCGGCTCAATCCGCCTTGTCGTGCCGGGACGGGCGCGACCAGACCAGGACGTGGCCGGTGCCGTCATCGTGGAACAGGTTCGCGCGCAATGGCTGGAGGAACGAGGGATCGTCGATCTGGAGCGCGACATAGTCGCCGGCCTTCTCGCCGGTGCGCTTCCAGCCCGCACCGATTTCGCGCGCCTCGTCGCCCACGCCGACAATCACCCGGTAGTCGGGCGCATTCTCGTTGTCCGAAGGTTCGGTCGGGAGCAGTACTACCCCAACGTCGAGCGTCAACGTCGTGATGTGTCCGGCAATGCCGTCCTCACCGCACACAAAATAGCCAATCTTCACTTTCAGTCTCCTTCGGTTGTTGAACTGGTGGGTGGGGTTGCCCGGCGATCGGCGAACCAGGTGTGGTCGCCATCGCCCGCTTCATCGGTCCACACGGGCGTCGCGCGGCCGATCACATCGGCGAGGCGCAGCACGCCGAAATAGCGCCCGTCGAAGCTGTCCGGCGCTGCCGGGTTCATCACGAACAACTCGCCCGTCCGCAGCAATTGGCAGCCCGCCCAGACGGGGAGTGGACGTTCGAGCCGATCGCGAGCACGCGCCGCGCCGACATATTCGCCGTCGATGGTCACGCCATGCGCGAAGCGACAAACACGCTGGCCGCTGACAGCGGCCACACGCTTCAGCAGTGGAACGCCGGTCGGGAGATAGCCGCGCTCGGCGAGCAGGCGGCGCAGCGGAGGCGGCGGCTCGATGGCAATCCGCTCGCCGACGTGCAGGCTTGCCTTGCCACGGATCGCGTAAAGCCCGGTCGGGACCGAGGCGGTCGCATTCCATACCGCGTAACGCGAGACCG
Source organism: Sphingomonadaceae bacterium 3R27E2-A (assembly GCA_005503165.1). Taxonomy (GTDB): domain Bacteria; phylum Pseudomonadota; class Alphaproteobacteria; order Sphingomonadales; family Sphingomonadaceae; genus Sphingopyxis. Next base: position 23,913 of record SCNT01000012.1, on the reverse strand, counting down.
GCACGGTCAGCGTCGCGAGTGTGGCGGCGGCGACGACGCCAGCGAGGATGAACCGCCGCCGTATCATGGCAACAGCGACCTGCGCTGGAGCCAGGCGCGGTGACGCGCAGGCGAATAGCCACGCGACGCCTCACGCCCAGCCATCCGGTTGTGGATGTGCCGCCAGTGATCGGGCGCGACGGCGCACGGGTCGATGCCCGCCGCCTCGATCGCGTCGATCAGGCGGAACACCTGCGTGACCTTCGGCCAACCCCGGACGGAGAGCAGCAGGTCGCCGCCGGGCTCGACTTGCACGACTGGCGTGCAAGGCTCGCCCGCGCCGACAGCGCGCACGATATCGAACGTCGAGCGGATTGTGCCGTATTCGTTCGAAGCCCAGCGCACGAGCGCGAACACTTGGCCTGCGGCATAGCTTTCGATCCGCCGTCTGCGGTTGATGATCTTCTCGGCGACCGGCCTGCCGAACTTGAGCCAGTCTTCACGCTCACCTTCGCGCCAGACCAGCGTGACATGAGTCAGCTGTGGTCCATCGTTCAACCTCGTCTCGGCTGGCCAGCGCGGTGGCGTGGCGCCTTCCGTGCACAGGCGCGGCTCCGTTAGCAAGAATCCGAAGGATTCTTTGTTAGCTAAGTTAAGTGCGAATTTCGGCGCAGATTTCTGCGGGTTTGAGGGCCATTCCGGTTCCCGATAGTCCGAACTTCGGGTTCCCGATCGTCCGAGTCCGGCGGTTCCTGATAGTCCGTGTAGCATCACGACATATCCACAGGGCGAAGGCCGACGCGCCGCATGGCAGCGTCGAACGGGTCGATGGAGATGGAGACGAAGTTCAGGCGCTCGCGGCCAAGCGCGTGTTCGATTGTGAGCTGATACCCAGGCAGTGCCTGTCGCCGCACGATGTCGCGCAGCTCGAACGCGAAGCGTTTGGGCGGCGACAACGCGCCGGACTTCATGTGCAGGTGCTGGAAATCGAAGCTCCAGCCACCCTTCTGTTTGCCGCCGTGTTTGCGCACCAAGCGGTAGAGCCAGCGCTCCAGGCCGCCGGTCAACGCGAAATAGTCGGGGTCGATCGTTAGCACGAGTGCCTGGTCGATCACGCCTTCGTAGAACCAGTCGGGCACGATCATCTCGATCCCGAGCGCCCGGCCCGAATGGTCGAGGCGCTCCTTCCATTCGTTGATCCACGAGAATCTATGCCGCCTCCGCGCATCGCGTTGGCGGATCGAGGTCGCGATGGTGGTCGATTGCAGCCGGTCAAGCCCTGCCTTCAGCCGTTCGTAGCTCGCTTTGCCCGTACCGCGGCGCGTGAACGCGAGGATTTCATGCGGTGTGGCGGCGATGAGCCGTGAGGTCGGGCGGCCGAGGTCTCGCGCCTCGACGATCTGGCTGGCGACCCAGATGAGTACATCGGCGTCCCAGATGGTCGCCATGCCGTGTTCGGCCGTCGCCTCGACCAGGATGGAAACCTCGCCCATCCGGAAGTCGATCGGGCGCACCCGCTTCGACTTGGCAAGACTGAAGAAGGGCCAGGCCATCAGGTCCTGGGCATCTCGGGTGGCGATATCGGCGCCGGTACTGACGAACAGATCAAGCTGCGCGGAGGTCGCAGGAAAGGGGGACATGCGGCGCATGGCTTCCCTCAGCGCCGAACCGGAGGGGTGTAGCCGTCTAGCCGTTTGGCAGGATGGACCACGCCCTTGCCAGGGTCGCTGGTCGAACGGCGCAGGCCCTGCTCGGCCCAGGCGTCGAGGTCGGCGACCGAGTAGACGATCCGCCCGCCGAGCTTGCGATAGACCGGACCGGTCCCAAAGCAGCGGTGCTTCTCGAGCGTGCGGGCGGAGAGGCCGAGATGCACAGCGGCGTCGGGCGTCCGCAAGAAACGGGCGGTTACGGGTGTGGGTCTGGCGTCCATGGCAAGGCTCCGCTGAAGCTGGCGAACGGCAGCGGGTTGCCGCTCGATGCAGAGCGGAATGGCGCAGATGAGGCGGGAGGCCGGAGTGACGGAATGCGGGGTGCGGAGATTGTCACCCCGAGGCAGGATTTAGCCGCAAAGGAGTAACTGTCGGTAGCCGCCACCGATCATCTGCCTGACCTGCGCAATGAGCCGATGGGTGTGCCGTCGCTCGCCCGACCCCTTCCATGCCGCACCCGTGAGCGGCACCATGCGCGGGAAGATCAGTCCGAAGGCGATGTCGCGCATCGCTGCGCCGCCTTGCAAGGCATCGTGAAGCCTGAGCATCTGGATCAGCCGGCGGCACTGGTACGGTGTCGGAGCCGGTAGCTTGGGCAGGCGCCCACTGGCCCCCTGCAGCACACGTTCGGCTACTCCCACGGCTACCAGTCGCTTGGCGGCATTGGCATCCAGAGAGATGACGAACGTCGGGACGCTGCGGGTCGGGGCTTGGCGGAGGCACAGCCGGAGGTGGACAGCACCGGATCGAAGGACCAGATGACGCTCATCGCCGATCAGATGTTCCGCCACGACCTCGGTGTCGCCGGGCGGGGTGAACATCAATGGCCCCGCAGGACCTTCGATGGTCACTACCCCGACGGCCTGATGGGGCAACCACAGCGCCGGTTCCTGCCTCGGCGTGGCGTCAGGGCGCACGGGAACACAGAGCCCCCAGCGCCTGGCCAGTTCCGTCTCTGAACCGGTGGCCGATGTCAGAGTCGCGGCGGCGCACTCCGTCACCTCTGCCCATTCGTGCTGATAGTCGGAATTTCGCCTGAGGAACTCCTGCGCGAAATCGGCAAAGTCATGGGCCGCGTAGTGTTCGGCGCTCGCACCGGAGCGCCACGGCGATGGATCGGCCATGCACACTTTGCCCTTATCGAGGCAAAACAAGCGCCTACTCGCCGCAAACTCGTCAGGCGCAGCTAGTCACCCAATCTGCGAAAGCTTCTTCCCCGGCACGAACAAGTGTCGATCCGGCTTCCACCCATTTCGGGCCAGGTGGCCGGCTATCTCTATCGCTTGAGGAGATGCCGGTAGCCTGCCTGCGTCATCCAGCGGGCACGGGCCAAGTGGCTGTCGTGAACGGCCTTCGCGCGCTCGGGCTCCCGCGCCGCGTCGATACTGAAGATGATCGAAACCGCCTCGCGCCAGTCCGCTCCTTCAGCCTCGGCGTCGAGCAGGCGCAGATAGGTCACAAGGTGCCGTTCGTCATACGACGTTACGCCCTCTTCTTGAGGCGGATGGGTCTCGAACGGCGGCGCGGTCATAACCCCATTACGACCTCGACTCGTTATGATTTGGCTAAGGATAGCAGAAATTCCTCCATTATGGTTTTTGCCTTATTACCATATAGGGAGAGCACCGTGCCGAGTGGAGGATAATGCGAGTATTATAATACGTCGCATTAAAATACGCGACTGGTTTCTAAGCTGCGGATGGATATCCGCAAGCTATTCGGCGCGAACGTGCGCTTCTACCGGGAGGCTGCCGGAATGAGTCAAGCCGAGGTCGCTACGCGCATGGGCGTTGATCGGGCCTATGTCAGCATGATCGAACGCGGTGGCCAGAACGCGACTCTCCTCTCGATCCACGAGACCGCGCAGGCATTGGGGGTAAAGCCCGCCGACCTGCTCGCCGATCCGCCTGCCGGAAGCGAGACTTGAACAGGCCAAAGCCCCACCCGGCAGGTGCCGGACGGGGCTGGCTTGGCGGTCAGTCGCCGTTGGTGCGGCGGGCGCGTGACCAGATCAGGTTGTAGCTCTTGCCGTCTTCGTCGTCGAAGAGGTTTGCAAAGATCGGGGCGGTGAAGCTGGGATCGTCGAGCTTGACCGAGAGGTATTCGCGGCCATCATTCGAGGTCTTGGTCCAGGCGGCGCCGATTTCCGCGCGGCCGACGAAGACCCGGTGCGACGGTGCGTTCTCGTTGTCGCTGGATTCGGGGACGATACGGACGTTCTTCTGCTGCACCGACATGGTGACGATCTCGCCCTTGTATTCGTTGCCGGTCTTGGTGAAAGTTCCGATGTTGGCCATGATGATTTCCTTCAAGTTGGTCGAACCCGCGCCCATCGCGGCCTCGATGGCGGGTTGAAGGCAGGGGCTTGTGCCCGTTGCACCCCCCGGGGTCCCCAAAAAGTAATACTTTTTGGGGTGGGTCTTAGGGCCGGAACGCAAGTGGAGGATGGCGGCCAGACGGCTTTCTTGCCTCGCGAGGAATGGGCGGAACGCCCAGGGGAAGAAAGTCGGCGCAGGCGGCGTTGCAGCTAGGGATCAAGCGGCGAAGCCATCCCCTGCCAACCAAAGCCATTGAAGAGGCGGCAACGGGCTCGGGTCACACTTGACCGGGAGCAATGGCACTTCCCGGCCTTCCCAAGCCGGACTTCGATCGGGCGCACATCGTCATTCGGCGCGCTTGCAGAGTGTCTCCGCAGATCCACACATCGGCAACGGTGATGCGCCACCTGCGGATCTGATCGTAATCCGCGCCATCCGCCCGCCACGGCCTAGCCTCCGACTGCCTGCGAATACTCGGTGATGCGCGGCACCTGAAAACGCCCGGACCTACCCCACCCGGAACGTGAAAGGCAGAGCCAACCACCTGATCGCAGCGCCTGCCTCGTTACGGCAGACCTGACCGCGCCAGCCCCGCCCGGCAGCTGCCGGGCTGGGCTTTGGAGAAGGAAGAACTAAAGGCGGGCGCGGCTCCACTGCGTCCAGGATGCCGCAGCGACAATTGCGGCGCCAAGGAGAGATATGACGAACTGCCATGCGCTTTGCGGCATGGTCGCCGCGGCGATACCGTGCACGGCGTGATATCCTGCGACGGCTGCAGGTGCGGCGAAGACGACGCCGATCACGGCGCGTGTCAGGTCAGACTTGGCGAAGGCCAGTGCGAGCTGGGCCACTGCAAGCAGCAAGATCGCGGCAATGGCTGCGGCGGCGAGCGTAGCGAGTATGCCGCTGTCACTGCGGTAGGTGGCAGAACCCGCGAGAAAGGCCACGAACAGCGGCAGGGCGTAGATCGAAAGGCGGAACAGGAGCGCGCAGCACAGGAATACTGCGACGATTATCAGGGCGAAACCGATCAGCATGGCGTCCTCCTTGAAGCCAAGGGCAAGGGACGCGCTCTCCTCCTCCACCGCAGCGCAATGTGCATGAAATCCATAGCAGAAATGCGCGAAAGCTGGAATACCCGATGGGCACCCAGCCTTGCGGCGCAATGCGATTTGGCGCGGTTAGGGATTGAACGGGTCATATTCGCGAACGATACTGTCGGCATCGCCATCGAATTCGGAAGTGGGAACGGCAGCGTAGCCGTTACCGGCATGGAACAGGGTGACGCAGACCATCAGGGTGCGGGCGAGGCTCCAGGCGTGACGCTGTGCGATGGTGAGTGACATGTTCGAGCTCCTGTCTCGGAGCAGGGACCATCCCCGCTCGACAGGCCCCGGACAGACGGCGCAAAGCCGCAATCACCACGAAGGCAGCAGACGCAGTGGCCGCACGCGAAGCGTAGCGGACCCTTCACGGGTTGATTGAAGGAGGCTTGGGGTCGGCCAACGGATTGGCCTCCAAGAGCGGGGTGGTTTCTCGGCGACAGGATCTGGGACTTACCAGTCATTCCGCCGCCGCGAGGCCAACGACAGGTTCTTCACCAAAACCTGACATCCGCGCCGACCTGCCCCCGAGTGTAACCGGCACGTCTCGCGATCAGTTGCATCCAAGTTGGTCCGCGTCGGCTTAGACATGTTCTCATTGGAGCCGCCGATCTGTATATCTCTCCGAACGCCGGTTCGGCATCACTTGGGAGGGGGCCATGGCTGGGCTGAGTTTGTCGGAGGCGCAATGCCTCTGACGCTAATACCGATATCGCATGGAACGCTATGTCACGGCTCGCGATGGACCGTCGCCGACGAGGATGATCTTGCCGGAAAGGTTGCGTTTCTAGCGCTCGGGCAGGCTCGGCATGTCGCTGCGGTCCTGACCGGTATCGACAAGCGGCCGCCCGCCACTCGCGCCGACACGGCCGCCGGAGCGATCCGGCTGTTGAGCGTGCCCAAGGACAAGCCACCATATCATCGTGATGGCTGGGTGTTCCAGGCGATCTCGTGGATCGCCGCGCACCGTGCCGAAGCCGGAGCAGTGATCCGCGCCCCGCACATGATCCACGCGCACAAGGGCTTCGACGGGTTCCAGTTGAAACTCGACGATTCCGGCCAGGCCATCACAGCGGTGGTGATTTTTGAGGATAAGGCGACGGAGAATCCGCGCAGCACGATCGCTGGCGACGTCTGGAAGGGCATTCGCGATCTGGAACGCGGACTGCGCATGAACGAACTGATCCCGGAAGCCGGCGGGCTGCTCGAAGCCCACCAGCAACGATTCCCGGAGCTCGATATCGATGGCGCGGTGGAACGGATCGCCTGGGAGGAAGCCCGGCATTTTCGTGTCGCGGTGACCGCGGACACCGCTCACGACGATGATGACGCGCGCGCTGGGCTGTTCAAGGGGTTTGACGAGGTGGCACCCGGTCACGCAGCTCGCCGCCAAGCCGAAACCATCGCGATCCCGAAGCTGCGCGAATGGATGAAAGCGTTTTCGGGAAAGGCGATCGAGCAGATCGAGGCATGGCGCGACGATGTTTGATCCTGTCACGATCGACTTGATCGGACGCGCGCCGCCGCTCGGCGACCTCGACTTTGCCGAGCTGCCGCAACGCTTCACCAACGCCTTCGCCGAGATCGTGGCGGCGCGTGTCCGCCTGCGCGGGGGCGCAAACCTTGAGCAGCGCGGCGAGGCCGTTTTCGAATTGCTCGCCGAGATGCGCCGTCTGGCGGCGGCGCAGGAATTGCTCGTTGCAACCGCGCCGGAGCGGGCCGACCGCGCCTCGGCCGCATTCGTGGCCGGCACCGCTCACCAGCTGTGCCTCATGGCCGAGACTGTCGCCGCCGACGACGCGCTGCGCTTCTCCAGCATCAACGCGATCCATGCCGATCATGACATCTGCGCGACGCTGCTGTTTCTGATCGCGGACTCGCAGAGCGATGCAGCCGAGATGGCCAAGCGGCTCAAGCGCCCGGACGGCGATCTGAGCGCCGAAGGTCGGCTTGTGACCGCAATCGGCGACCTAGCCACCGGCCGCTTGCGCGAGGTGATCGCCAGCGAAGTTGATGAGGACAATTTCGAATTCTACGATCCTCCATCCGATATGAGCGGCAGCGGAATTGCGGTGGAGGCACTGCTGCGCCGGCTACACGCGGGCGTGATCCAGCTCGCGCGCGAACTGCTCGTCGCGCCACGAGAGGGCGTCGCTGCCGACGCGACACCGGAATCGCGCCGCATCTTCGCCCAAGTGCGCGCGCTGTCCGTCGCCGTGATCGGAGACGTGTTCGACGAGGATGGTCCCCAAGTCTTCAGCACTTTTCCCGGCCCGCTCCATATCGCGAAGCTGCTGCTGGCCGTGTCCGGCAATCTTGCCGAAGCGGCACTTTGCCGTGTTCCCGCGCCGGACGGCGTCGATCCGGGCGCATGGTGGCAGGTCATTCGTCGGGCCGCGCGCAAGCGTCCCTATCTCTGGCGAAACCACCGCGTAGCGCTAGAGAAAGGCTATCTTGCCAAGGGCGTATCCGCGGCGGTGAGCTTTCCGACCGGGGGCGGCAAGTCGACGCTGGCCGAACTCAAGATCGCCGCGGCTTTACTCGGCGGCGGACAGGTCGTCGTGCTCGCGCCGACACTGGCGCTGGTCGACCAGACTGCCTTCACGCTCGGCAATGCGTTTAAGGACTATACCGTTCTCGGCGATCTCGACGACGAGATCACCTTCTCCAACGTCCTCGATCTGCCGGAGATCATCGTCACCACGCCCGAACGTTGTCTCGTGCTGCAGTCGATCCAGCCGGAAGCGTTCGCGCAGGTCGCGCTGGTGGTGTTCGACGAATGCCACCTCCTTCATCCCCGCGAATCCGACCGCAGCCGGCGGGCGATCGACGCGATGCTGTGCATCCTCAATCTCACCAGCTACGCGCCGGATGCCGACCTGCTGCTCGTATCGGCGATGATGCAAAACGCCGAAGAGATGGCCGGCTGGGTGACCGAGCTTACCGGCCGTCCGTGCCTTCCGCTCGATCTCGCATGGAAGCCGACCCGCCAGGCCCGCGGCTGCGTGGCCTACGAAGCCGCGCGCATCACCGAGCTCAACGAGTTGCTTGCCACCGAGCAGCTCACTGCCACCACCAAGGGCGTGCCCAAGCCTCTCGCAAGCCGCCTCCATGCTCCGCCCTTCGCCTTTTTCTGCCTGCGGCAGACCTGGGCGACCCGCAATCGCGACGACTATGCGCTGATGGCGCTGCTCGACGAGGCGGTGCCGTTCGCAACCGGCGTGTCGGAAAAGTCCGGCGAATGGTATATGACGCCGAACGGCAATATCGTCGCCGGCACGATCGCGGCGGCAGCCGCCGAGGATGGCCTCAAAACCCTGACCTTCGTCCAGAGCACGATCGCCGCCGAATCCACCGTCCGTCATTTTCGCACCCTGCTGCCCAAGCGCCGGGTCGTGCTTACTGAGGAGGAGCAAGGCTGGCGGAAACTTGTCGAGGAGGAAATGGGCGGGCCGCAGCACTGCTATCTCAAACTGGACGCCGCCGGCCAGGTCGATGGGAGCGCCACCAGCCACCACGGCCAGCTGCTCAAGCCCGAGCGCATGCTCCACGAGTCGCTGTTCAAGCGGCGCGACGGTGTCGACGCCCTGTTCGCTACGTCCACCCTAGCGCAGGGCATGAACCTGCCGAGCGACGTGGTCCTGATCGCGGGCGACAGCCGCTGGGACGTGTCGGATGACAAGTTCAAGCAGCTCGACGCGCATGAATTGCTCAATGCCGCCGGTCGTGCCGGGCGCGCCGGAGAAGGCGGCCAGGGCTTCGTGCTGGTGGTGCCGAGCAAAATCATCAACATCGATGACGATGAGAACACGATCCATCGCCACTGGATGTCGCTCCAGAGCATCTTCTCGCAATCGGACCAGTGCCTCAAGATCGATGACCCGCTAACTGGGCTGCTAGATCGCATCCACATGCACGCGCATGAAGGCAATGAGGACTATTTCCTCGCCCGACTGCCGGTCGGGGAGGACGATGCGCCCGACGAACCTGCGAGGGCGATGATCCGACGATCTTTCGCCGCGTACCGCAAGCGCCGGGAAGGCAAGGCCGAGTGGGTCGAGAGCCGCATCGACGCAGCGCTTGCGCGCCGCGAAGTGCTGGCGCCTAAGCAGGACCTAACTTGGCTCGAGCGCGTCGCCGCGTCGGCAGGACTGCCCTATGAGGTCGTCGCCAGCCTGACCGCGCTGATCGAGGCCGGAGCGTTCGATGGTGACAGCACGGACTGCATGAACACGTTGTTCGACTGGATCGAGGCCAACCCGGCTTGGTTGATGCACTTGATCAGGCCCAACGACATCGAGGGGTTGTTTGGGAAGGACTATCGGGCGATCGCCGGCAATGCAGCCAAGGCCAAGGTGGCCCTGCCGCAGATCCGGCCACTGCTGACCGCATGGATGGCGGGCAAGCCGCTCTGCGAACTAGAACGCGCGATTGGAACCAAGGAGCATCTCATCAAGACCTGCGAGACCGCGCGGCACTTCGCGGTTCGCCTCGTTCCGGACCTGGCCTTTGTCGCCGGCCTGCCAGCACGCATCCTGGCGGCGAGAGCCGTGGCGGCTGGAGAAGAGCCTACCATACCGATCGTCCTGCAGACCTTGAGCGGCGTGGTCCGCAAGGGCTGCGCAAGCCCTGAACAACTCGCGAACGCGGTGCATCTGAACTCGGATTCACGGCCCGCTGCTCGTGCACAGTTCCTGCAGATCGAGCGCAATATTCCAGCCGGCGAGCCCTTCGAGACTTTTGACACCGTTCTTGAGCGGGTCCGGCATGCTCATCTGCTCGCAATGTTCGATGAACTCTAGCAACACTGAATCAGCCAATCAGCGATAGCGGGCGCTGCAAAGCGATCTTCCGCATATTGCGTCCGGCGTCCAGATACTTGCCCGTACGCTATCCGCCCACGATCTGCGATGCCAATCAGCGAAGGGCTCAAGCTTGGTATTACGAGAGGTGCGGACCTTTGACAGATCGTTCGGGAGCGGCAAAAACGAATGCACGTTGTCCCGGTTTGCCTGTCGACATTCTGAACGAGCGGCAGCTCTAGCCGTTAACCGGAGGCCCACGGAATGACCGTGATTGGGGCGCACGGCTGACGGACTGCTTCGGGAGGCGCTATACTATTGGCAGCTTCTGTCGGGAGTAGAGATTCTCAGCGGGGCTCTGGGTTGGAATCCGTCATTCAATCGCCCAGACCGAAATCCCAAGCTTGCGCGCCTTGTCGACCAGGTTGGCATTGATGCCATTGCCCGGACACGCAACCACGGCCTTGGGCAGTGCTTCCAGCATCTGATCGTTGCGACGGAACGGTGCCGCCTTCTTGAACCGGTCCCAGTCGGGCCGGAACGGGACATGGACGATCTTGCGATTCCGTGCCCAAAGCGATGCGATGTGTTCGCCACCGGTCGGGTTGCCGCCGTGGAACAAAACCATGTCGGGATATTTGGCGAGCACCTTGTCGAGCACGGCCCAGATGCGGTTGTGATCCTGATAGGCGGGGCCGGAGGTGAACGCGATCCGGGTCCCGGTCGGCAGCAGTGGTTCGGTTTCGGAGCGCCGTTTGGCGGCAAGGAAGTCGCGGCTGTCGATCATGGTGGCGGTCAGGGTGCGATGGTTGACGAGCGATCCGATGCGTGGGGTCCAGGCCTTGCGGAAATGCGCTTCGAACTGGTCGGAGGCGACCTCGCGCATGAACTCCATCGCGTTGCGCCGTTCGATCAGGCCAATGCCTTCGTTGATCAGCCGTTCAAGCTCGACCGATTTGACCTCGGAGCCATCCTGTTCACGCTGCCCGCGCTTCTGGGCGTCCTCGTTGTCGTCAAGCTCGCGCTGGATCCGGCCCTCGGCGCGGTGGAAGAGGTTGGCGAGCGACCAGCACAGGTTTTCCAGATCGGGTTCGAGCCGCGTGTCGATCATGGTTGCGATCAGCGCGTCGAACATGTCGGCGACCGCACCAGTCGCGATGCGTTCGTCGGGAAGTGGCCGCGGGTCGGCTTCGTCCGAGAAGGGGCGGTAGCCGTAGAGGGCCATTTCATCGAGGAGATGGGCGGTGGGGGACATTTCGTGATCGGGTTCGAACGGCTCGGCCATGATTGCGGTCCTTGAGGATCTGAGCCGGGCACCTCGCCCGGCCTTCCGGCGATCCCTCTGACCGGCTGGGGCGTGGCCGCACCTGCAAGGCCGCAGCGTGAGCGGAGGATGGCGGGCGGCGGCTATTTTGGTTCGCGGTGGAAAGGCGCGGGCACCGCGCCGCCGGAAAATAGCCGCCGACCCGCCATTGCGGGCGCGCCGCAGCCGGTCCTCCCGGATCGCCCCTAAAGAAGGCCGGGTGGGTCCGGCATGGCTCCGCGGAACTGCCCATGCCGGGGACCATCATCCCGATCCTGTCTCGGCCCAGCTCAGAGACGTTGAAACCGTGCCCGGTCGGCCTCATGCAACTGATCGACAACCCGCGCGCCGACCACCGATGGACCATGTTGGCGCAAGTCGTCGTTGAAATCACCGAGCCCGGGCACGAGCGGGAGCAGTTCGATCCCCGCTGCCTGTGCCCGCTCGGTCAGGATCGCATAGGCCGCGTCCCCAGCCGCATCGCGGTCGCGAGCGACGTAGAGACGGCGAAGTGGCGGCGAGAACTGAATGGCAGCCAAGTGCGACGAGGAGGTGGCGGCGGCCAGTGGCAATGTCGGTAAGACCTCGCGCAAGGAAAGCATGGTCTCGATGCCTTCACCAGCGGCCATGGCATCCTGCGCCTGTCCGAACCGGATCGCGTTGCCGAGGATATGGCCCATCGCCCGGCGCGGCGATGCGACTGCGGCTTTGGCACTGCCGGATGGGTCAAGCCAGGTACGATGGGTGCCAGTCTGAGTGCCGTCGTCATCGGTCACCGATGCGATCAGCGCCGCAAATGCGCCAGGTGTTCCGGGCCCATCGTCGTCGTGGGGCCGATAGTAACAGCGAGGATGGAACCGCAGGGCTGACAGGTCGGCAAGATGCAAAATGCCGCGCGATTGGAGGTAGGTCGCAGCCAGTGTGGCAGTGATCGGCTTGGAGGCAGCGAACAGTCGCCGTGCTGCCGATGGCGATCCTGCACGTGCCGGTGGACCGGGAGCACGGTTCCGCTGTTCGTCGTCAACCGATGGCGGCAGGGACAGGAAGCGCTCGGCTTCGTCGATGGTCTCGGCAAGCCGTCCATGGCGCCGGTTGAGCCGGATGAGGTCGATAAGGTCGCCGTGTTCGCCGGTCGCCGCATCGACCCAGTTGCCGATCGTGCCGCGTTCGGTCTCGAAGAGACGGACATAGAGGCTGCGCCCCGGCGTCCCGGTCACATCGCCGACCATCCAATAGCGCCCTTCTCTCCGACCGGCGGGGAGGTAGTGGCGGCAAACGGCGTGCGCATTCCGGGCGAGCCGTTCTGACAGGTCCGCCGCGCGGGTGGAAATCCTGCTCATGTTAGGCGGCCTTGCGGTCGATGACGCGGGTCAGCGGATGGCGATCGAACAGTCTTTCGAGCACCTGGCATCCTGCCACTGAGTCGTCGGGCACGAACAGGCGCAGCTTCCAGCTGATGATCTCCGAGAACAACCCCATCGCCTTGAGCCGGTCCACCGCCGTCGACGCAAACCCGGTGAGTTCGATCCGGTTCACCTGCATTAGGCGCGATCGGCGCAATTGCTGGCCATCGGAGAGATCGAGGACCGTATGCCCTTCACGCAGCAGCGCAAGTGCCTGCGACGGCGACAGTTCGGGCGCGTCAGTGCTAGCCGTAGCACCCGCTGCCCATGCCGGTGACACCCTCCGTCCGACAATGCTTATGCCATCGTCGGTCTGCAGCCGGTACACGCGGGCCGATTCCTCCGGCAGCCGCTTCCAGATCGGCAGCAGCAGCCCGGTGACAATGTGCAGTTCGCTTTGCGTGAACTCCTCCACCTGCGCCACCTCGGCCTGCCAGGTCGAAGAGAAGGTCCGTTCGTCGACCTCTTCCCAGGCTGTCTCGGGCAAATGGTGAGCCGCGAAGTTTAGCCGCTCCATCGGCCGGATCAGCCGTACCCGCCGTTCAACCTCGCCATCGTCGAGCATGACGCTTCGCGCTGGAAGCTGCACGGCAGCGCGTTTCGAGCGGGAGTTGACCAGCCGCCGCGCGCCCGGCTCGCATAGCAGGTCGAGCGCCTTGTCGAGCGCCAGCGGCTGGTTGCGCTCGCGCATGGCAATGGTGAGCAGCCGGGTTTCCGCGCCGGTGGCGGGATGGACATGTATGGGCTCGCTGCGCGTGACGCTGAAGCTGTCGGCAACCAGCGTTTCCAGCCCGACATCGTAGGAGCCTGCGGCGATCGCGCTCTCGACCTTGGCGGCGAGCAATTGCTCGAACACCGTGAACAGCACGTTCTGCATCGAAATCGTGAGTGCCAGCAGCCGGTTGAGAAAGGTCGTGATTGGCGGCAGTTCTTCACGCAAGCAGCCGCTGCCATCGGTCAGCGATAGCCCGGTCATGGCCTCGAAGGTCGCCAGCGAACAGTGCTCGACCTTTCCCGCATAGATCAGCAGGTAGAACTGCCGCAAAGCTGCGTGGGCATAGGAGCTTTCGAGGTTGTCCTCGGGGCGGAACAGTCCCTGGCCACCGGTTTGGCGCTGACCGCGGGTAATCGCGCCCAATGTGTCGAGCCGCCGCGCGATGGTCGAGAGGAAGCGCTTCTCGGCCTGGACATCGGTGGCGACGGGTCGGAACAGTGGCGGCTGCGCCTGGTTGGTGCGGTTGGTGCGCCCAAGCCCTTGGATCGCGGTGTCGGCCTTCCAGCCTGCTTCGAGCAGGTAATGGTGGCGGAGGCGCTGGTTCCGGCTCCCAAGATCCGCATGGTAACTCCTGCCCGTGCCGCCAGCGTCGGAGAAGACGAGGATTGGCTTCTGGTCCTCCATGAACGCCTGCGCTTCGGCGAGATTGGCATGGGCGGGCCGGTTCTCGACTACGAACCGCTCCCCGTCCGCATCGACCTTGCGGACAATGCGCCGCGAACGCCCGGTCACCTCGGCCACCATGTCGGTGCCGAACCGCTGGACGATCTGGTCCAGAGCGCCTTGCACCGGCTCCATCGATGCCAGCTTCTCGATCAGACGGTCGCGCCGCTGACAAGCTTCCCGGCATTCGATCACGTTCCCGGCATCGTCATAGGCCGGGCGCGAGGCGAGATTGCCGTCGCCATCGGTGTAGGTCTCATGGAGTTGGACCGGGAAGCTGTGCGCCAAATAGTCCAGAACGTATTCGCGAGGAGTTACATCGCAGGAAATGTCGTTCCATTCGCCCGGATCGATCTCGGCGAGGCGGCGAGATAGCAAAGCTTCCCCGGTCGATACGATCTGAACCACGGCGGCATGGCCATCGGCAAGCCCCTGCTCGATTGCTCGGATCAAGGTCGGTGTCTTCATAGCGGTGATCAGGTGGTTGAAGAAGCGCTGCTTGGCGCTCTCGAATGCCGAACGGGCCGCAGATTTCGCCTGCCGGTTCAATGTGCCTTCGCTGCTACTGGTGACGCCGGAGGCTTCGAGTGCCGCATCGAGGTTGTTATGGATGACCTGGAAGGCCCCGGCATAGGCGTCGTAGATGCGGACCTGGTCCGGGGTAAGCTTGTGTTCGACGAGTTCGTACTCGACGCCTTCGTAGGACAGCGAACGGGCTGAATAGAGTCCAAGCGCCTTGAGGTCGCGCGCCAACACTTCCATCGCCGCGACCCCGCCTGCTTCAATGGCCGCGACGAAATCGGTGCGCTTGTCGAACGGGAAGTCTGCGCCGCCCCACAGGCCAAGGCGCTGGGCATAGGCGAGGTTCTCGACCGTGGTCGCGCCGGTTGCCGAGACGTAGAGCACGCGGGCATCAGGCAGCGCGTGTTGCAGCCGCAGCCCGGCGCGGCCTTGCTGCGAAGGAGCGCTGTCGCCCCGGTCGGATTTGCCGCCACCGGCATTCTGCATCGCATGGCTCTCGTCGAAGACTATGACCCCGTCGAAGTCTGACCCCAGCCAATCGACAATCTGCTGGACCCGCGAAACCCAGTTCTCACGCGCGTCGGAGCGTAGCGTGGCATAGGTCGTAAAAAGGATGCCCTGATCGAGCCGGATGGGCGTTCCCTGCCGGAAGCGGGCGAGCGGCTGGATCAGCAAGGGCTCCTGTCCCAATGCTCGCCAGTCGCGCTGGGCGTCTTCGAGCAGCTTGTCCGACTTCGAAATCCACACCGCGCGGCGACGGCCCTTGAGCCAGTTGTCGAGTAGCACCCCTGCCACCTGTCGCCCTTTGCCCGCGCCCGTGCCGTCGCCGAGGAACCAGCCCTTGCGGAACTGGACAGCGGTGTCGCAATCGTCGGGCGCGGCCTCGATCTTGTCGAAGGTGGCATCGACGGTCCATCTCCCGGCGAGATGTTCGCTATGCGCTTCGCCCGCGTAGATCACGGATTCGAGCTGGGCGTCGGAGAGGAGCCCCTGTTCGACTAGCCCAACGGGCAGATGCGGCTGGTAGCTGGGCTTGGGCGGCGCGACCGAGGCCATGGCGGCAGACTGGACGAGTTGGGTCGGATGCGGCTGCGCGCCGGGGATGCGAGGCGATTGCAGCGCATAGGGTTCGTACAGCGCGTCGGTCAGGCGACCACCACTGGTCGCAGCCCAATCGACGGTTTCATAATCGAGCAAGGCTCCAGCAGGTTCAACCGGCGGCGCGGCCACGAGGCGAGGTTTGGGAGCGGCGGCGCGGCGGCTAGCGCTAGCGCTAGAGCTGGAGCTAGCGATCTTTCTTGGCGACGGAATGACAGGCAATACCGCAACCGGCGCCCGCGCTGGCAGTGCATCGACCAGCATTCGCAGCAGGCTTGGCAGATCGGCAGCCATCACGTGCGACTGCGGAAAGGCGCCGGGATCGTCCGCAAGCACCTTGTCGATTACGGTCAGCCGGGTCTCGAAGGTCGTGCCGTGGCTCGCGTAGATGCTGCCGGCGATCGGCGCGGTGAAGACGACCCGTGCCTTTTCCTGCAACCGAATGAAGCTGCCCCGCCAGGCGGCATGATCGGGCGAACAGCTGCTACCCGTAATCGCGACGAGCCGTCCGCCATCGGCGAGCCGGGCGAGTGCGGATGCGATGTGGCGGAATGCGGCGTCGGCAACGCGGGTCTTAACGCCGAGCGAGGCCGAGAACGGCGGGTTCATGACGATGCACGTCGGCACCACGCCCGCATCGAGCCGATCGTGGATCTGCGCCGCATCGTGCGCGGTCACGCTTGCGCGCTCGAACAGATGCCGCAGCAGTTCAAGCCGCGTTTCGGCAGCCTCGTTGAACGCGAGGCCTGCGCCGGCAAGTTCGGCCTGTATCGCCAGCAACCCAGTCCCCGCTGACGGTTCGAGTACCAGTTCGCCCGGCTGGAAGTTCGCGGCAATTCCACAAACCCATGCCAACCCGAGCGGTGTCGAGAACTGCTGATATTGCACCATGTCCTCGCTGCGCCGCGTCTGGGTTGGCGCGAGCCGGGCGATCCGCTCAACCAGCTTCAGCCGTTCGAACGGATCGGCGGTCTTGGCATGGATGGCTGGGCCATAGCGGCGCAAGAACAGCAGCTGGGCGATTTCGACCGCTTCGTATGCGGTCTTCCAGTCCCATGCCCCGCTGGCATCGCTTGCACCAAAGGCCGATTGCATGGCGGTGCGAATGGCGGGAGCCTCGATCCGGCGACCGGCGGCAAGATGACCGAGTAAGCCCTGGGCGGCTGCAATGATGAAGCGGGCAGTCTGGTCCGGACGAGCGGAAGCAAGCGGGCGCACGGCGGCACCCGCCAGTGGCGAGTTGGTCATGTCATGATCCTTCGATTGGAGGTGTGGTGATGCCTGGCCGCGCTCAAGCGGGCGGAATGTAGGCCTCGTAAGGGTTGCCGGGGGCGAGATGACCAAACGGAGTCATCACGTAGGCGTCGCCGTCGCGGCCGACTGCACAAAGGACATAGCGGGTCTCGCCGCTGCCGACCTCGGTGCATTCCATCAGCGCGAGGTTGTCTTCCCGAGCTGCCCTCAGCAGCGTTTGGAAGTTGGTGCGGGCATATTCGGGGATAGCCATTGGTGGCTCCTCGTTTTGGGAATATCGGGAGATGGCGGGGCGACCGGAGCCGCCCCGAGCACCGGTTCACTCGGCGGCGATCGCCAACGGATCGAACTCGCCATCCTCTTCATCGAGGAAGTCGGGCAGGACAGTGTCCGGCGCTTCGTGCTCGGCAAGTTCGATAACGGGGAGCCGCAGCGGTTCGGGCAGCCAGCCCGTGCCTTCGAGCAGCCGTTCCGCCTCGCGCGCCATATCGCCCTTCTTGAGATGTTCGATCAGCACGGCGGTGGCATTGCCCCTGGCTTCGCGCACGGCCTCGATGATGCGGGGCTTGGTCACGCGGCCGAGGTAGTTGTCGACCGTCGGTTCCCAGCCTGCTTCGGTCATGTCGAGCCCGACGACCGCCGCCAGGGCATCAGCAGCAGCGATCCGGCAGGCAATGCCATGCGCCGAATTCTGCCCGCCGTAGCCCTTGACCGGTTCGAACAGCGCATTGACGCCGAGCGAGACGCAGTGGGCGAGCAGTGCCATCTGCTCGTCGTGCGAAAGTGCAGCCAGCGCGTCCCACAGCGCACCCGGCTCGTCGGGCAGGCGCGCCGCCCATTGCTCGTGCCGTTCCTGAATCGCCAAGCTCCACGGGGTTTCGCGCAGGTCCGGGGCGACATTGCCGAGCCAGGCCTGGGTGACGCCGATTTGCACACAGCCATGGGTGCCGTGCGAACGGAACACCGACAGGGTGAGTGCGTGGAGCACCGCGATGAATGCTGCCTGTGGATCCTGGGCGAGGGCATTGCGCAGCGCCACCGTGCGCACGGCCGTCAGCTCGGAAACGAGCCGGTCCGGAAGCGGACGGATGGTGTCGTCCTCGTCGTCGCCCTGATGCTCATCCTGGACCGGACCGCCAGCGCTGATCGCTGGGCAGGATGCGTGCGCAGCAGCTTCGGCATCAACTGATGTGCCCTGGTCCTCGATATCCGGTTCGTCCTCGAGCCGGACATAACCGCGATCGGTCCGCAGCCGACCGTCGTGGGCCAGCGAGACGAACACGCCAGCCCGCGCCATCTCTTCGGGCTCATAGACCACCGGGCGAGAGGTAAGCAGCGTCAGTTCGGCGTCGATCTCGGTCAGCCGGGCATCGATTTCATCGGGCAGGTCGCAGCCATCGCGGTATTGCTCGCCGATGGCGTCGTATTCCTCAACCAGTGCATCGAGCCGCGCCTGTTCCGCGTCGGTCAGCGGGATGGTGGAGCCCACGATCCGGCGCTTGCCGCGCTCGCAGCCGTAAGGAAGGTCGATGGCGGCTTCAACCCATTTCCAGCCCTCCGCGCCGATTTCCTGCGCTGCGTCGTTGAGCTTTTCGTTCACCAGCAATTCGACCAGCGCCGGATCCTGCAACCAGCCATCCTCCTCGCTCGAAAACAGGTCGCGCATCACATAGCCGCCCGCTTCGGTGTAAGCGTCGATGCCGATGAACCGCACGCGGCGGTCGCTGGCAGCAATCGCCTGTTCGGTCAGCAGACGGCGGATGTGATAGGCGGGAACGTGTTGACCCTGGTTCACCTGTTCCCATACCTGCTCCTGGCGGGCATGGTTGTCGGTGACCGAGAAGGCCATGAGCTGTTCGAGCGTCATGCCGTCCCCGCTGTAGACGTCGAGCAGGCTCGGCGCGACAGAAGCGAGGCGCAGACGCTGGCGCACGGTGGAGACTGAGACGAAGAACCGGGCCGCGATGTCCTCTTCGCTGAGCCCTGCCTCGACCAGCGCGCTGAAGGCACGGAACTGGTCAAGCGGGTGAAGCCCTTCGCGCATCACGTTCTCGGCGAGCGAGTCTTCCTCGGCGATGCCGCCCTCGCGCACCACGCAGGGGACCAGCTGGTCCTTGGCCATCCGCTTCGACTTCACCAGCAGCTCAAGCGCGCGGAAGCGGCGGCCGCCGGCCGGAACCTCGAACTGGCCGGTCTCCCTGCCGTTCTCATCCAGCACGGCGCGGACGTTGAGGCTCTGGAGCAGGGTGCGGCGATAGATGTCGTCGGCCAGATCCTCGATCGATAGGCCCGCCTTCACGCGCCGGACGTTCTTCTGGCTCAGCACCAGCTGGGAAAAAGGAATGTCGCGCGAGGAACTGAGCACGAGCTTGGGAAGGGACTTGGTCATGGGTGTTCTCCATGACGGGCCGCCGGGAGCCTTTCTCTCGGCCTCGACCCGTCACGAAGCGAAGCGCCGCCCTCTCACTCTGGAGAAAGCAGCGCCGCGCTTGAGAAACACCGATATGGTCCGGGCTCAGTGGACCCGGTCGAGCAACTTCTTCGCTTTGCCCTCCATGTCGAGGCGGGCATCCTGATGCGCCTTGTCGCGAGCCAGCGCCGTGATGCCTTGCACGAAGTCGAAGATCGATTCCGGCGGGCGGCCTTCTTCGGCCAGCACGGTCTCGATGATCTTGCCAGTCTCGGCCTTGGAGAAGCCGCGGTTCCGCAGGAAGTCGCTGCGGTCTTCGTCGGTGCGAGCAACGATGCGCTCGCGGGCTGCCTTGATGCCGTTGACGAAGGGCAGCGGCGAGGAATTGGCGAAGCCTTCCAAGGCCGGTGCTGCTTCGTGGGCGAAGCGGTTCGCCGCATACTTGCTATGCCGGATGGAGATTTCCTCGAAATCCTCCACGCCCCACAGGTTCCGGTTCTGGCAAACGGCGCGCAAGTAGAAGCTCGCCATTCCGAGCGTCTTGGCCCCGACTTCGGAATTCCAGCAGTAGAAGCCCCGGAAATAGAGATCGGGCGACCCATCGGGCAGGCGTCCGGCTTCGATCGGATTGAGATCGTCGACCAGGAACAGGAACACGTCCCGGTCCGAGGCGTAGAGCGTGGTCGTGTCGCGAGTGATGTCGACACGGGGGTTGTAGACGCCGGTCGACCAGTCGAGAACGCCAGGCACTTTCCAGCGGGTGTCGCCCGTGCCATTGCCAGCGATCTTCTGCACGGCTTCGATGAGTTCATGATCGTAGATCCGGCCATAGTCGGGGCCGGTCACCGCGCGCAGTTCCATTCGGCCGTTGTCGGTTTCGAGCGTCTTGATCTGCTCGGTCCGGTTCGAGGTCAGACCATATTGCAAGTTGATCGCCGCGAGCGGTGCCGGAAGCTGGCGCAAATAGGCGGCGGGCGCGCCGACCTGGCTTGCCAGCTGGCCGAAGCTCCAATGGGTCGGCGTCACCGGCGCATCGGCGCCGGGCAGGATCAGCGCCAAGCGCTCGGGATCGTTGCGGTTCGCTTCGACATGGATGAGCGCGCTTTCGACGACGCGGGTCCGGCTGCGCTCGGACCGGCCGCGCACGGACCGCGCCAGATCGCCAAGCGAAAGAAACCGTTCGTCATCGGGCCGCGAAAACCACTCTGACGAAACCCGGCCGATCCGCTGGCCGCGCGAGACATCGACCTTGTAGCCGCCGCTCGCATCGCGGCGGGCATCGAGAACCTGCATATTCATGGGAAATCTCCATGACGGGCGGCCGGGAGCCTCTCTCTCGACCCTCATCCCGTCACGGCGAAGCCCGCCATCCTCTCACTCTACCTTCTGATGCTGGGCGTCGCGCGAGCGGCCAGCGAGATTACCAAGACAAGAAACCGCACCCTGATGGGAGGTGGTCATCGCTATCTTGCCCGTGCAGACGGAAAGGCGGGGCTTGTCGGCTTTCCAGGCCTGCACATGCAAAGGAGACCGCCGGAGGCAGAGTGCGTGCGGGGCCTCCTCGTCAAACGCCGCGCCCACAGGAGCGCGCAGGAACGGCGCGCGGGACCGTGCGCGCCACCAGCCCCGCTCCGATTTTCGGGGCGTTGCGGGGTGTCCCCGCTGAGGTGGGTAGGAGAAGACGCGTTGCGGCTTCGACCAGGGAGGACACTTCCTCCCGCCGAAAAATGCTATTTGTGCGCCAGAAATGCACTGTTCGGTGGACGCCCGGTGGACGCCACACGCCAAACCGCGCCGTGGACGCCAATGGAGTAGCGTCAGAACATATTGATATGTCTGGAAAAACTGGAGCGGGCGAAGGGATTCGAACCCTCGACCCCAACCTTGGCAACTTGATCGTGACACTTTTCGATTTCTTCCTTTTCTACGCCACTGCCCCATAATTGCTTATTTTCTTGAGATTATCTCTACGACGCCCTATCCTCGACTAGCCGCTGGAGTACCGTTCAGCGCTGACAATTTGCTGACAATTGCGTGATCTGAGATTTTGTCAGCAAGAGGAGTGGCAACATGCCGACGAGCAAGCTGACAAAGCGTACGATCGACGCGGTGGTATCGCCCGCCGCGAAACAACTCATCTATTGGGACACCGAGATTAAGGGATTCGGACTTCGCGTTCTCCCATCGGGCCTGAAGACCTTCATCGTTCAATACCGCAATGCCGAGGGCATTCAGCGGCGCATGAACCTGGGCCGCTTTGGCGTGCTCACCGTCGAGCAAGCGCGTGATCTCGCGCGGCTGAAGTTGGCGGAGGTCATCGTCGGCGGAGATCCAGCGGACAAGGTCCGGCAGTCGCGCAACGGCATGACGGTGGCCGAGATGTGCGATTGGTATCTCACTGAAGCACGGGCCGGGAACATCCTCGGACGAAAAAGCCTTCCGATAAAGTCATCATCGCTCGACATGGACGAGAGTCGCATAAAGACGCACATCGTCCCGCTGCTCGGAAAACGTGTCGTGAAGCATCTGAAAATTGCCGATGTCGAACAGATGCAGACCGACGTGAAGAACGGAAAGACTGCCAAGCCGCGCACCGGAGGCCGCGGTGGCAGGGCGACCGGCGGTCCCGGCGTCGCGGGTCGCTGCGTCGGAACGCTCCAGGCAATCATTGGTCATGCGAAGCACAAAGGCCTGCTCGAGGTCCATCCGACGCTGGGAGCAAAGAAGCTCGCGGGAAAGAAAAGGACTCGTCGTTTGAGCGTGGCCGAGATCATGATGATGGGAAAGGCGATCGCCTACGCTGAAGCCAATGGGGAGAACCCGATCGCCCTCGGTGTGTTGCGAGGACTATTGCTCACCGGCTATCGGCGGCAAGAAGCGCAAGCAATGCAGCGAGCCTGGCTCCATGCCGATCGCGGATACGTTGTCTTTCCGGATACCAAGGGCGGAGCGCAAGTAAGAGCGATCGGACCGGCCGCCATCCGCATTCTGGAAGCTCAGGTGGAGATAGTCGGCAATTCCCACTTCTTTCCGTCCGCAGCGGGCGATGGCCCATTCACGGCTGTTAGCGACTGCCTGAAACGGGTTTGCGGCTTGGCGGGTATCACGGGAGTTACACCGCATACGCTTCGCCATACCTTCGGAAGCGTTGCCGGAGATTTGGGATTCTCCGAGCTTACGATCCGGGCAATGCTGGGTCATGCCTCGCAGAATGTAACTCAAGACTATGTCCACATCGACGAGGCGCTAAAGCTTGCCGTGCAGCGAACGTCCGACGAGATTGCACGATTGCTTGACATCGGCACTGACGCAAAAATGGAAATGGCGCGACAGTGAGTGCTCAAACGCGGCTGGCCGGCTGCGCCAGTCAGCTTTCGGGCGCGTATGGAGAAATAGCCGATGGCCCAAAAGGCTCGCCGAACAGGGTGCTTGCGATTGCGGTTGCCGCGATCGCCCCGGCGAATTGCGCAACAACAAACATTGGAACGTCATGCGGCGCGATACCCGCAAATGTGTTCGACAGGCCGCGCACCACGGTGATCGCCGGATTTGCAAAGCTCGTCAATGACGTGAACCAGTAAGCAGCGGTGATATAGAGCCCGACCGACGCCGCCACGGCCTGTGGCTTGTATCTCGCGGTACCGAGGATCGTCAGTACGAGGCCGAAGGTCGCAACGAACTCGGGGGTCCACTGCCCCAATCCGGTTCTCGCCTTTGTCGAAAACTGTAAGATCGGAAGGTCGAACATCAGATGCCCGGCCCACGCGCCGAAAATGCCGAAGGCAAGCTGAGCCACGACATATGCACCGGCGTCGAGCTAATGCGTGCAAGTCCTCACGGTCGGACGCAGCGACCTCATGAAGCTGTGGTGCGCCGGGGAGGAATGACGAGGACGCGAAATCCATATTGGATTCGATTGCTTGATTGAGCGTTTCCCGAAATGCGACACCGGTTGTGCGCTTCTGGAGTGAGATAAATGCGTTCACCTCGGCTTCGACTTTTTCAATCGACAGTTTCAGGCTTTGGAGATCGCGGAACAGGGTGGATGCAGGCGAAAGCGTGTCTGCACTCGGGGCGGGCGTTTCGGTTATTTTGGTCATGTCATCCAGTTGGCGGCGGGCCTGGACAATGACCAGAAGCTGAGATCGTCCGACATGGTCCGAGATTCTACTTCCTGTCGCGAAGCGTCTCAAAGGTGCTGGCCCGCGGTGCGCGCAGCTTCTCGCGCCGGAAGGGACGTATGCGGCCTATCTGTCTGTACGTGCGCACATCCGAGCGCATGCTGTGCGAATGCAGCGTGCAAGTCACAACAAATTGGCGCCCGCCCGGTCGATTCCGGACGGGCGCCAGTTTTTGAAGAATTCGCCCTCGGTCGAGGAGGAGCTCTTCTGGGTCGCACCGCGTAGATAGATCGTCGAAAGCGTCAGGGATTGTACAGAAACGCCAAAACATGTTCACGTATGTCAAACGGCCCTTTAATTGCGGGTTTCTGTCAAGCCTGTGTATTGATCCGAACCGGGGTCATGGTCCTTTTCGAGGTCATGGCCTCATGATGATGTCCGGGTCGGGTGCCT
>SCNT01000011.1 GCA_005503165.1 Sphingomonadaceae bacterium 3R27E2-A | reverse complement strand
GTCCCGCCCAATCCCCGGGCACCCCGCCCGCGCGCAGCCAGACCAGCGCCCCGAAAACCAGCGCGACGAGGCAGAAGGCAATCAGCATCCGCTGGATCAGCCGCAGCGGCCGCGACATCGGCGCGCGCGCGTTCCAGAAGGTTGCGCCCAGCCAGAAGAGCATCACCGCATTGCGCAGCGCGCCCGCGACCAGCGCCTCGGGGGTCGCCGGCCGATAAATCCAGCTCGCCCCAGCCCACAGCGCCATCGCCGCCGCCGCAGCCACCAGCCAGCCGAAGCTGGGCATGAGCGCCGCCATGCGCGTGCGCGGCCGCGTCGCGAGCCACAGGGTCACCCCCGCGAACCCGGCCAGACCGAGGACGGAGAGGACTTCGGAGAGGCCCGCGAGCGCGCCCATGGCTACCGCGCGCCCTCGGGCCACAGCACGACGCGCACCGTCTGGAGCAGAATCAGGAGGTCGAGGAAGGGCGAATAGTTCTTGGCATAATAGAGGTCGTATTCGAGTTTGACGCGCGCATCCTCGACCGACGCGCCATAGGGGTAGTTGATCTGCGCCCAGCCGGTCAGCCCGGGCTTCACCATGTGGCGCTCGGCATAATAGGGCAACTCGCGCTCAAGTTCCGCAACGAAGCTCGGCCGCTCGGGCCGCGGGCCGACGAAGCTCATCTCGCCTTTCAGCACGCACCACAATTGCGGCAGTTCGTCGATGCGCAGCTTGCGGATGATATGCCCGACGCGCGTGATGCGCGGGTCGTTCTCGCTCGCCCACACCGCAATCCCCGCGGCCTCGGCATCGGTGCGCATCGAGCGGATCTTGACGATATCATAGGCCTCGCCGAACAGCCCGACGCGCGGCTGGCGATAAAAGATCGGGCCCTTGCTGTCGAACTTAACCGCAATCCCCGCGATCACGATCAGCGGCAGCCCGATAACGAGCACGATCAGGCTGGCGACGATATCGAAGACCCGCTTGCTCGCCTTGGCGATGCGCTGTCCCGCCGAAAATCCGTCGGAAAAGATCAGGAAACTGGGGTTGGTGGTCGCGAGGTCGACGCGCCCCGTCTCGCGCTCGAGGAAGCTCGCGATATCGTTGACATGGACGCCGGTAGTCTTGACGCGCAAGAGGTCGGCGAGCGGCAGTGCGCCGCGCCGTTCCTCCATTGCGAGAACCACCTCGCCCGCGCCGAGCGCCACCGCATGGTCGGCGAGATTGGCGACCTCGGCGCGCGGCACCGCGCCTTCGACCGCCTTTTCATTGGCGGCCATTGCGACATAGCCCGCGATCTGGAAGCCGCGTCCCGGCTCCTCCGACAGCGCCTTCAGCCGCGCCGCGCGTGGCCCCGCGCCCAGCACCAGAATGCGCCGCCGGAAGGCGTCGGTTCCCGCGCTCTGCGTCAGGATCAGCCGGATCGCGAGCAGCAGGACGATCGCGAGGGCCATGGCGTAGACGCTGTTCGCGCGCCATAGCGTCGCGGCCGGCAATACGAAGCCCAGCACCGACAGAAAGATGACCCCGAGCGAGATCGCCGCGAGCAGGCGCGCGGTGGCGAAACCCATCGCGCGCAGCGCCTCGGTCCCGTACATGCCGACCGCCATCATCGCGAGCATGTTCGACACGGCGAAGGTCAGGATGGGCAGCCAGCGATCGGGGAAATCGCCGGCATCGAAGCCGGCCTGGTGCGCATAGAGGTGCCACGCCCCCTCGGCCGAGCCGAGCAATGCGAAAAACTCGATCAGCGCAAGCCAGACGACCGCGTGCGGGACATAATGTTTGAACAGCCGGAACATCGGATAAGCGCGCGCCCTTTCGGAGGCTTATCCTAAAGCCGAGGGGTGAAGTGTCGGTTAACTTTACACCTTGCGACACGGCATCAGTGACCCGAGCGCAACCTTTGTCCGCATGGATTATTGAGGGGATGACCCCCGCGTCTCAAAAGGTTAGACCCTCGGCATGACTCTCCAGATCCAACCCGTCATCCTGTGCGGCGGCGCCGGGACGCGCCTGTGGCCCGAATCGCGCGGGACGCGCGCGAAGCAGTTCCTGCCGCTTACCGGCGGCGACAGCCTGTTCCGCCAGACCGTCGCGCGCACGCCCGCGGGCGAGCATTTCCTGCCCCCCGTCATCCTGTGCGGCGAAGGCCATCTCGCGACCGTGCGCGAGCAGATGGGCGCGCAGGAGGCTGCGCTGCTGGTCGAGCCGATGCCGCGCAACACCGCCGCCGCCATCGCCCTCGCGGTCGCGCAGGCCGACGCCGACACGCTGCTGCTGGTCATGCCCAGCGACCATGTCATCGCCGACGTCCCCGCCTTTCACGCCGCGATCGCCCGCGCCGCGCGGCTCGCGCAGCAGGACTGGCTCGTCACCTTCGGCATCACCCCCGAGCATCCCGAGACCGGCTTCGGTTATATCGCCAGCGGCGACGCACTCGGCGAAGATGGCTTTGCCGTCGCGCGATTCGTCGAAAAACCGCCGCTCGCCGATGCCGAGGCGATGCTCGCCGCGGGCGGCTACAACTGGAACGCCGGCATCTTCCTGTTCCGCGCCGGACGCATGCGCGAAGCGATGCTCACCCATTGCCGGCCGATCTTCGAGGCCGCCGACAAGGCGGTCGCCGCGGGCATGCGCGACGGCGACGCGCTCCACGCCGACGCGATCGAATTCGGGAAGGCCCCTTCAGACTCGATCGATTATGCCGTGATGGAAAGGGACGACCGCGTCGCCGTGGTCCCCGTCGCGATGGGCTGGTCGGACCTCGGGAGCTGGCAAGCCGTGCACGCGCTCGCCGCCTGCGACGAAATCGGCAATGCGACACAGGGCGATGTGTTCCTCCATGACAGCCACGGCAACCTCATCCGCGCGGGCGGCAAGCGCGTGTCGGTGATCGGCATGGAGGGGATCGCGGTGATCGTCGACGGCGACGACATCCTCGTCGTGCCGCTGACGCGCTGCCAGGATGTCCGCGCCGCAGCGAAGGCGCGCGAATAGGGCGATGGCCGGGGCGCCGCATTTCGCCGACGCCCCGCTCGGGCTGCTCCGGCATCACCCGAACGAGCTGCGCGCGCGCCATTGCCACGCCGCCGCCTTCGTCGCGGTGGTGCTCGAGGGCGGTTATCAGGAGGCGGGCGACGAAGGCCGCTTCGACGTCCTCCCTGGCGATGCGCTGGTCCACCACGCCTTCGAATCGCACCTCGATCGCGTCGAAGCGCAGGGTGCCCGCGTGCTCGTCCTCGGCCTGCCCCCCGAACTCGCCGCCAGCCCGCACGTCCGCGGTCGTGTCGCCGATCCCGACGCGCTGGTCCGCCTGGCCGCGCGCGACCCGCGCGCCGCCACGGCGCTGTTTGCCGAAAGCTTCGTCGCCGCCCCCGCCCCCGCGCTCGACTGGCCCGATCTGCTCGCGCACGACCTGCGCGCCGACCAGGGATTGGCGCTCGCCGAATGGGCCGAACGGACGGGCGTGCGTCCCGAAACGTTGAGCCGCGGCTTTCGCCTCGCCTATGACTGCACGCCCAAGGCCTATCGCGCCGCCGTCCGCGCGCGCGCCGCGCTGAACGCCGTCCGCACGACGCGCGACCCGCTGACCAGCATCGCGCACCGGCTACACTTCGCCGACCAGGCGCATATGACACACGCCATTGCGCGGCTCACCGGCGCCGCCCCCGGCTGGTGGCGACGTCAAATGGATACAAGACCGGCCTGACCTGGGAGTGTAGGGTCCTGGCAACACACTCAGCCGGAGACCTCCCCATGCTCGACCGCCGCACACTCCTCGCCACGCTCGCCGCAACCTCCGCAATGGCCGGCATCCGCTCGCCCGCGCACGCCCTCGTCGCTGCGCCCGGCAGCGAAGGCGAAAAGCTCACCGCGCTCTACGAGCGGCTGTATGACCGGATGATCGACGAAAGCCCCGAATTCGCGACCGCGCTCGGTCTCGACAAGGACGGCCGCAAGGCGTCGAAGGCCAAGCTGGACGACCGGTCGCCGGCGGGGATCAAGAGAGGTCACCAGCTCTATCGCGACGGTCTCGCCGAGCTCAAAAAGATCGACGTATCAAAGCTTTCCGGTATGGACCTCGTAAACTACGAAACCTTTCGCGGCCCGTGGGAAGGATATGTGAAGGCCTATGATACCTTTACCTACGGCCTTCACAGCTGGCCCGAACCGCACCCCGTGACGCAGCTCTCGGGAAGCTATCGCTCGATCCCCGATTTCCTGATCAACCAGCACGCGATCGCCGATTCGGCCGACGCCGAGGCCTATCTCGCGCGCTGCGCCGATTTCGCGGAGCAGATGGACAATGAAACCGGTCGCATCGCCGAAGATCACATGAATGGCGTGATCCCGCCCGATTTCGTCATCGACCGCACGCTCGGCCAGTTCGACCGCATCTGGGCCCCGGCCCCCGATGCACACGGCCTCACGACCAATCTCGCCGCCAGGACCAAGGATATCCCAGGCGACTGGGCGGCGCGATGCACTGCGATCGTACAGGACAGGATCTACCCCGCGATGAAGCGCCAGGCCGCCGAGCTTCGCGCAGTGCGGCCCAAGGCGACGCACGATGCCGGCGTCTGGCGCCTGCCGCAGGGCGAGGAATATTACGCCTACGCGCTGCGCTTCGCGACGACGACGGGCATGTCCGCCGAAGAAGTGCACAAGCTCGGCCGCGACCGCGTCGCCGACCTCTCGGCGCAGGCCGATGCCATCTTCCAGAAACAGGGCATGACCAAGGGCAGCGTCGCCGACCGCATGCGAGCGCTCGGCAAGGACCCGCGCTTCCTCTATCCCAACACCGACGCGGGCAAGGCCAAGCTGATCGCCGAGCTCAATGCGCAGATGCAGGCGATCCAGGCGCGGCTGCCCGAGGCCTTCGGCCGCCTGCCCAAGGCGAAGGCCGAGATCCGCCGCGTCCCCGCCGATATCGAGGATGGCGCGACGGGCGGCTATTATCAGGTCCCCGCGCTCGACGGCTCGCGCCCCGGGGCCTATTATATCAACCTGCGCGATACCGCCGAAAACCCTTCGTGGACGTTGCCGACGCTGACCTATCACGAGGCGTCGCCCGGGCATCACCACCAGATCGCGCTGGCGCAGGAGGCGACCGGCATCCCGCGCCTCCGCCGTCTCCCCGCTTATTCGGTCTATGCCGAGGGCTGGGGCCTCTATGCCGAACAGCTCGCCGACGAGATGGGCGTGTATGAGAACGACCCCTGGGGCCGCCTCGGCTACCTGCAAAGCTATATGTTCCGCGCCGCGCGCCTCGTCGCCGACACCGGCCTCCACCATTATAAATGGGCCCGTGAAGAGGGGATCAGATATTATAACGAGACGCTCGGTACTCCCGAGCCGTCGAATATCACCGAGATCGAGCGCTACTGCGTCTGGCCCGGCCAGGCGACGAGCTATATGGTCGGCCAGACGCGCTGGGTCGCGATCCGCGAGAAGGCAAAAGCCGCGCTCGGTCCCAAATTCGACCTTCGCGCCTTCCACGATACCGCGCTGTCGGCAGGCGCGATGCCGATCGAGGTGCTCGCGGCGCTGATCGACCGCTGGACCGCCGAGCAGCTGGCCTAGACCTCGCCCAGTACCCGCGCGCGCACCGCCTCCCAGTCACCAAAGCGCCAGAAGGCCGGGCTGTCGCGCCCGGTCACACGCGGGTCGCGCGCAGTGGGGGCGAACTCGCAGTCGTAAGCCGCGATCTCGGTCAGCGTGTCGCAGTCGAAAAAGATGCGCACGGCCATAGCGTCGCCATTCGCGCCGCCGCTGCCCAGCACGATGCCGAGATGTCCGTCGGACAGGCGCACCAGCGTGCCCGGCGGCCACAGGCCGAGGCTGTCGGCAAAGCGGTCGAGCAGGTCGGGGTCGAAATGCCCGGGCCACGAGCGCATCGCCGCGAGCGCCTCGCACGGCGTCCACGCCGCCTTGTACGGCCGGTCCGAGGTCACGGCGTCGTAAACATCGCAGATCGCGCCCATGCGCGCGTGCAGCGTCAGCGCCTCGCCGCTCAGCCGGTCGGGATAGCCGGTCCCGTCAACCTTCTCATGATGGCGGAGCGCAACCTCGAGCGCGGCCGCGGGAACATCGGGCGACTGTGACAGCAGCATATGTCCGGCGCGCGGATGTCCCTCGACCATCGCGCGCTCGCGCATGTCGAGCTTCCCGGGTTTCAGCAGCACCGCATCGGTGATTGCGACCTTGCCGACGTCGTGCAGCAGCCCCGCGACCCCAAGCGCCTGCACCTCATCCTCATCGAGTTTCAGGTGGCGCGCGAAGTTGATCATCAGCGCGCACACCGCGACCGAGTGGAGATAGGTATATTCGTCCTTCGCCTTCAGCCGCACGAGTCCGAGCAGAGCGCGCGAGTGGCGCTCGATCGACTGGCCGATCGACCGCGCCAGCGGCGCCAGCTTCCTTGCCTCGACCGCGCGGCCGAGGCGCGCGGCCTCGAACATGTCCATGACCGCCTGTTTCGACTTGCCGATCAGCCGTTCGGCGCGGCGCTTCTCTTGCGCATAGCTGACCGGCGCGGGCGCGCGGGCGCGCAGCGCGCCGGGCGCATAGGCACTGCGCCGCTCGACCGTCACGGCGCGCGGCGGCCCCGACCGCCGCTCGATCGCGACCGCGCCCGTCGCCGCCTCGGGCTCCACGCGGCTCTTGCTGCGGTCGATGACCAGCGCGTCGACCTCCGACTCGCGGATCCGTGCCAGCTGATCGGGCGTCTCGATCAGGAAGCGGCTCCGCCAGAACGGATGGTCGATCCACCGTCCCTCGAAGGCGTGGACGAACATCCCGATCTCGGCCTCCTCCGGCGCGACGCGAAAAAGCATGGCAGTGGTCCTGTCCGCGGGCAAAGGGCCCGCCACGAGCCTTAACGGCAGCGTGCAGAACAGGTTAAACAGCTAATCATTTCTATTCGCCGCATTTTCCGCAAGGAATCTGGCCCTCGCCTCAGTCGCCGATCAGCGTGAAGGGCGCCCAGGCATTGGGATGCGCCCAACTTGCTTCGAGCCCATGGACCTTGACCCCGTCCATTTCCCGGCTGGCACGGATGTCGTTCATCGCGCGGCGCAGCGCTTCGGCGCGGCTGACCGTGCGGTCGGCCTGCGCCTGCTTGACCGCCAGCACGGTGAGCTTTGCCGCGACGTCGTCGCGCACCGGCCAGTGCGACACCAGCAGGTTCCGCGCCCCAGCATAAAGGAAGGCGCGCGCCAGCCCCGATAGTCCGGGCGCGCCCTGGCTGCCGTCGCCCGCCGCGGTGTTGCACGCCGACAGGATCACCCAATCGGCATTCAGCTTCAGCGCCGACACCTCGGACGCGGTCAGATATCCGTCGTCGGCGGCGCTCGCCTCGGCTGGCGGTGTAAAGACGAGTCCCGGTTCGGCGATCCCCGTGAGCTCGCCGCCGAGCAGCCCGTGCGTCGCCAGCGTCACGATATCGACGCGGCTGAGGTCGGCGGCCTTGAAATTGCTTTCGGTGTCGAGCCCCGCGAGGAATAATCGGCTGTCGTCCTCGCCCAGCGCCTCGGCCATGGCCTGGAGTTCGCCGACGGTCCCCGGCAGGCGCGCCATGCCGTTGATCTCCTTGAAATCGGCGAGCCCCGCCGTGCGCCCCGCCGCGCGCGTGCCGAAGAGGTCGGCCGCGCGCACGGCGCGTCCGGAGGCCGGTCCGCGGCTGGAGCGCTGCTCGGCCTTGCCGGCCAGCGCCGGGTCGCCGAAGCCGAGGAATTTTGCGTCGCCGTCGTCGGCACTTGCAGGCGCCATCCGGCGCAGCAGCGCCAGCGATTGAAGTGACGGGATCTGCGCCAGCGCATATTGCTCGCCCAACCATTTGGTCGCGCGCAAATCGTCGGGAACATCGTCCTGCCCGGCCGGCGCCTCGGTCACCAGCATCGCGAAGGGCATCGACGCCATCGATCCCGATGCAGCGACAAAGACCTGCTTCTTGCCCGCCAGCAACGGCGCCACCGGCGCGACCAACTGTCGATACAGCGCAAAAGCGGTATCGCGGTCGAACCCGCTCTGCCCGCCGTCAACCGCGGCGGTCCAGTCGGCGATCTCGGCAAAATCGGCCTCGATCTTGCTCCCCGCAAACCAGAGCAGCCGCCGCACCGCGGCATTGATCTCGGTCCTGGACCACGCCGACCTGTGCCACGCCACGCCCTCGCCGGTCACGAGCACGACATGGGTGCCGAAATCGCTCGGCACGACCATCAGCATCGCCTCGTCGGGCCGCAGCAAGGTTTGCGCGTCGGCAATGGCGAGCGGTTCGGGCTGGATCAGGGCGAAATAGTCGGGTGCCTCAGTTCGCAGCCTTGCGTCGATCGCCGCCAGCCGCGGCGCCAGTTCGGCCTGCTTCTGCTCCAGCTCGGCGCGGGCGGCGACGTCGTCGTCGCTCGAACCGCCGATCACCGCAGCATATTTGACGTCGATGTCGGCCGATTGCGCGAGTAGGACCTCGCGCTCGTTCGCCAGCGCGCCGAGTTCGGGGCCCCGCGCCTCGGCAGCCCGCCGCGCCGCGGTCTTCGCGACCGCGCGGCTCGCCGGAGTGAACAGCGCCGATTGCAGCGCGGTGAAGGCGTCGCTGCGCAGCTTCGCCAGTTTCGGATCGCCCGGATCGGCCATCCCCAGCGCCGAGGCAGAGGCGATCGACAGACCCTTGCTCCAGCTGGCATCGGCAAAGACCAAGTGAATGTCGGCGGCACCCCGCATCCAGACCGAGCTGCTCCCCAAGCCGGCGGCCTCTTTCGTGCCGTCGCCGGCGATCGCGGCGGCCACCAGATCGAGCGCCGAGGGCGCCTTCGCGGGCAAGCTCAGCCGCGCCTTGGCGAGCAGCAATGTCGTTTCCAACTGTGCCAGCGGTTCGGCCGCGGGACGCTTGTCGAGCAGCGTCTTGGCCAGCGTCAGCTCGCGCTCGGCGGCGTCCGCATTGCCGTTGGCGAGCAGCGCGGCGCCGTAAAGCTGGCGTCCCTCAAATTCCTCATAGCTGCCCTTCGTCAAATTCTCGCCGCGCCGCACGATTTCCTGCCCGGCCGCTTCGGCCTCCGCCGTCCTGCCAAGGGCCAGCAGGACCTTCAACTTATCCGAGAGTTCCTCGGTGCTCCAGCTCTTGCCGCTGAAATAGATGGGCGGAACTTCGCCGCGCGCTCGCATTTCCTGCGCGTGGGCCGCCAGCGAAGCATTCTGAACGTCGCGCAGATCGAGCAGCGCGAGCCGCCGGTCGGCCCAGACCAAGGCCGTCGCGGCATCCCCCGTCTCGACCAGCGCGGCGACATAGCGGCTGACAGTATCGGCGTTGCTGGTGCTGCTCCGCGCCGACAACCGCACCAGTTCGCGCAAGTTGGCGACGGCCTCCTGCGACCGCCCCGATTGCTGCAACAGCGTCGCATAGAGCGCCAATTGCTGCAGCACATCGTCGCTTTCCGGCCCCAGCCGCCGTCGCGTTATCGCCAGCGCCTGTGTCACCGCCGCAATCGCCTCGTCGGGGCGCCCCGCTTCGGCAAGGAAGATCGCGCGCCAGTTCAAGGCGCGGCCGTAAAGATTGCTGTCGGGCCCGGGGTCGCTGGCGAGCCGCGTCAGCAGCCGGTCGACGAGCGCCAGATTTTCGGCCGGTCCCCGACGGTCACGATAATAGAGCGCCTCGGTCCGGCTATATTCGCGCTGCGCCGCATCGCTTGCGGCGATGCGGCGGTCGAGCGCGTCGACGTCGGCTTGCCGGCCGAGCCCGCGGAGCAGTGCGACATAAAGGCCGTAGCTCTCGTCCTTGCCGTAGAAATAATTGCCGTGCTTGACGATCATCCAGTCGAAATACTGGGCGAAATAGCGCGCCGCCTCCTCGTTCCGGCCCGCCGCCGCCAACAGCCGCGCCTGGCTGTTCAGGTCGTTCGAAAACTCGGCCTCCATGCCCGCGCGCCGCTCGAAGGCGATCAGCTCGTCGCCGAAGCGGCGATCATAATCGCTGTCGGTGCGCGGCGGGTTATAGCGCAGCAGTGCGGCGAACTGATTGCCCTCGGTCCCGTCGATCACGTCGATCGCTTCGATGAAATGGGGCGCGGACGCCAGCACGGGCACATAGACGAGCGGGGCAAAATGCCCGATCTCGCCGGGTCCGTCTCCGGCCGGCCGTGCATAGGAGCGCCAGGTATCCAGCCGCAGCGCGCGCGCCTTGTCGCCGCGGTCCCAATCGGGGCCCGCATCCTCCAGATGCCCGGCATAGGCGATGGCGGCACGCAGCGCCATCAGGTCGACATCCGCCGCCCTGGACGGGACCGCGCGCGCCGCGCGCGCCAGCTCCAGCCCTTGTGCGGGTTGCAGCGTCGCTTTGGCGATATTCGCACCGTTGAGCAGGCCGGCCCGCAACAGGTCTGCATTTCCCCCCTCGACCGCGCCGGCGAGGTCGACGACACTGCCGAGCAGCGCCCCCGCCTGTTCGATCTCGTTATTGCGCCATTGCGCCACCGCCAGATTCGAAAGGCTGGCGATCGTCGTCGGCGCCAGGCCGCCGTCCGCCTTGTCCCGCGCACGATAGATGCGCTCCAATATCGTCTGCGCTTCCTCGGCGTGCCCCTGACGCGACAGCAGCACCGCATAATTGCTCTCCAGGGTGCGCCGCGCTGCGGGGTCGCCGTCCCTCGCCGCGTCGAGGCTCTCGAGCGCCGCTTCCAGGTCGGTCTGCGCTCCATCCTTGTCGCCGATCGCCAAGCTGAAAACCGCGCGCGCGTTGAGCAATTGCGCCAGCTGGATCGGACTGAGTTCATCCCGCTTCGCAGCATCCAGAAAAGCCCGTGCCGCGACGAACCGGCCGCTTGTGTAGAGCGCCATCGAAGAATCGAACAGCGCGGCAAAGTCGGCCGGCGTGGCAGGCACCGATGCGCCGCGGACGCCATCGTCACCGTCATGTGCCAGCGCCGGACCAGGCACGAGAAACAAGGCCGCGCATCCCGCTATCCACCGGCCCACTCGGCCGCGCATCGTCCCCACCATGGCCGAGCCCCCCGAAAATCCACCGCAATACAGCATATTAACATCACCGCCGCGGCTTGTGGAGTCTTCGCCCTCAATCGCCGGAGAAATCAAACGCCGACACCCCGCGCTCGCCCTCGCGGAAGCGCAACGGGCGGCCCAGCGGCGGCATCGAGCGCTGGACGCAGCCGGTGCGCGTGCAGCGGCGACAACCCAGACCGACGGGCGTCGCGGGGCTGCGCATCAGGTCGAGCCCGCGCGCGGCGATCAGCGGCGCCGCGACCTTGGCATCGACCCCGACGCACACGGCAAAGCGCGCGGGCGTACCGCTGCCGCTCGCGCCGGGCGCGGCGACCGAGCGCGACTGGGTGAACCAGCGCGAACCGTCCTCCAGCTCGACCAGGTCGGCGATCACTTCGCCGGGGCGTGCAAAGGCTTCGTGCAATCCCCACAGCGGGCAGCGCGCATCGCCATCGACCAGCGGTGACTGGCTTGCCCCCGCATAGCGCTTGCTCCCCTGCCCCGCGCGATCGATGCGCAGCATGAAAAAGGGCAATCCGCGCGCGCCGACGCGCTGCAGCGTCGTCAGCCGGTGCGCCACCTGCTCATAACCCGCGCCGAAACGCCGCTGGAGCAGTAGCAGATCGTATCCCGTCGCATCGCAGGCACGCAGGAAGCGGCCATAGGGCATCATCAGCGCGGCGGCGAAATAATGGATCAAATGCCGCTCGAACATCCTCGCCGCCGCTACCTCGGCAAACTCGGCGCCCGCGACCAGCGCGTCGATCTCCGCCTTCGCTTCGGTCTGCGCCAGCGTCGCCGCCGCCTGGAAGGTGCGCGAGGCGGGGCGCAGCAGCTCGTTCAGCATCAACTGCCGCGCGTGCCAGTCGAGCCAGCGCAGCCGGTCGGGCATGACGTCCGACGGCAATATGCGGATGCCGAGCTGGTGCCGCGTGCGCAAACGCTCCGAGATGGTGCCGTAGAGGTCGCCGCCTGCGAGCCGCAATTCGTCGGCCAGTTCCTCGGCGCGCGCGTCGAGATCGGCGAAATGGTTGCGCCACTTCTCGATCGCGCGCCGCACCGCTGCAACTTCGGGCGCATCGCCCTCGCCTGCGCCGCGCGCGTCGGGCGCCGCGTCGAACAGCCGCGCAAAGGCTGCGGCGGTCGCGGGCGAACCCTGGGCCCACTCCTCGACCTCCTGCGCGCCGATGCCGAGGTCGGCGAAGCGCGGGTCGGCCAGCCGCCGCCTCAGGCCCGCGAGGCCGCCGGGCAATTCCTCGGCACGCAGCCTCGCCGCGTCGAAGCCGAACCGCTCGGCCAGCCGCACGATCACCGTCGCGCTGAGGGGCCGCTGCCCATGCTCGATCAGGTTGAGATAGCTCGGCGATATCGCAAGCGCCTCGGCCATCGCCGCCTGCGTCATCCCCGCCTCGCGCCGCACCTTGCGCACCGCCGGCCCCGCAAACACCCGCCGCTCCGCCATCACGTGTAACTTTCTTTACTGATTTACATCTGAATTTACACTTTTTTGCGGCATTTCACAAAACATATTTACAATGCTTTTCACTTTCGGCGCTCGCGGCGGCATATCTCGCCCATCACCCGGCCGCTCTCCCCGACCGGCCGCACCGAAAGGACGATATCATGGGCTATCAGGAAGACATGGCGCAGGCAGGCCGCCTCATCCGCGATTATGACGGCACGTGGGACGGCATCAGCGGCGAAAGCGTCGCTCGTATGCGCGCCCAGAACAAGTTCAAGACCGGCCTCGACATCGCCCGCTACACCGCGCGCATCATGCGCGCCGACATGGCCGCCTATGACGCCGATCCCGCGAACTACACCCAGTCGCTGGGCTGCTGGCACGGCTTCATCGCGCAGCAGAAGATGATCGCGGTCAAGAAGCATTTCGGCACCGTCAAAGGCCGCTACATCTATCTCTCTGGCTGGATGATCGCCGCGCTGCGCAGCGAATTCGGCCCGCTCCCCGACCAGTCGATGCACGAAAAGACCAGCGTTCCGGCGCTGATCGAGGAAATCTACACTTTCCTGCGCCAGGCCGACGCGCGCGAACTCGGCATGCTGTTCCGCGACCTCGACGCCGCGCGCGCCGAGGGCGACGAGCTCAAGGCGAAGCAGGTGCAGGCCGCGATCGACAATCATGAAACGCACGTCGTGCCGATCATCGCCGACATCGACGCTGGCTTCGGCAATGCCGAGGCGACCTATCTCCTCGCCAAGAAGATGATCGAAGCCGGCGCCTGCGCGCTGCAGATCGAGAACCAGGTCTCGGACGAAAAGCAGTGCGGCCACCAGGACGGCAAGGTCACCGTGCCGCACGAGGATTTCATCGCGAAGATCCGCGCGTGCCGCTACGCCTTCATGGAACTGGGGGTCGAGGACGGCATCATCGTGACGCGGACCGACAGCCTTGGCGCGGGCCTGACCAAGCAGATCGCCTTCTCGAAGGAGCCCGGCGACCTCGGCGACCAGTATAACAGCTTCCTCGATTGCGAAGAGGTCGAGGGCGCGGGCAACCCCGGCGACGTGCTGATCAACCGCGACGGCAAACTGATGCGCCCGAAGCGCCTGCCCTCGAACCTCTATCAGTTCCGCCCCGGAACCGGCGAGGATCGCTGCGTCATGGACTGCATCGCAAGCCTTCAGAACGGCGCCGACCTGCTGTGGATCGAGACCGAAAAGCCGCACATCGAGCAGATCGCCGGCATGGTCGACCGCATCCGCGAAGTCGTCCCCAATGCGAAGCTCGCCTACAATAATTCGCCGAGCTTCAACTGGACGCTCAACTTCCGCCAGCAGGTGTTCGACGCCTGGGAGAAGGAAGGCAAGGACGTCAGCGCCTATGACCGCGCCAAGCTGATGAGCGCGGACTATGACGCCACGCCGCTAGGCGAGGAAGCCGACAACCGCATCCGCACCTTCCAGCGCGACGCGGCGAAGCGGGCGGGCATCTTCCACCACCTCATCACGCTGCCGACCTATCACACCGCGGCGCTGTCGACCGACAACCTCGCCAAGGAATATTTCGGCGAAGAAGCGATGCTGGGCTACGTCAAGGGTGTCCAGCGTGCCGAAATCCGCCAGGGCATCGCCTGCGTGAAGCACCAGAATATGAGCGGAAGCGACATCGGCGACGACCATAAGGAATATTTTGCCGGCGAAGCAGCGCTCAAGGC
Source organism: Sphingomonadaceae bacterium 3R27E2-A (assembly GCA_005503165.1). Classification (GTDB taxonomy): domain Bacteria; phylum Pseudomonadota; class Alphaproteobacteria; order Sphingomonadales; family Sphingomonadaceae; genus Sphingopyxis. The sequence continues at coordinate 106,372 of SCNT01000011.1, read as the reverse complement.
CGCGGGCAAGGACAATACGATGAACCAGTTCGCCGCGTAAGAACCAGTTTGGCGCGGGGCGGGCGACCCGACCCCGCGCCTCCCGAGCTTTCCTGGGGAGGAAAGCCTGTCCGTCGGAAGCCCCCCGGGGTTTCCGACGGGCATTTTTTTGGGCGCTGCTCCACCTTGCCAAGGCCCCGCCGCGCCATTATCCCCGCGCCGTCGCGCCGGGTTCCCTCGCCGGCGGGCGCCACCGAAGATTGCTCCGCTAATCCCTTCCCCAGCCACGCCCTATCGCGAACAACTCAGCATCGGCGCGGGCCGGCGCACGATCGCCATCGCGCTCGCGCTGCTGATTCCGGCGATCCTGCTGCTCCTGCTGCTCGCCTATGGCCTCGACGACGAGCCCGAGAAGGTCGAAGTGCCGCTCACCGTCGTCCGCCTCGAGGCGGCCGAGTTCGCGCAGGAAGCGCCCGCCCCCGAAAGCCGGGAGCAGGCGCAGAACGAAGCGCAGACCGCACCCGAGCAGCCGGCCCCCGAACAGCCCGTCCAGCCGCAACCCGCCGAGCAGCTGCCCGCGCCGGTCCCGCCGCCGCCGCCCGTCGCGACCCCCAACGCACCGCCGCAGCCGCCTTCGCCCCCGAAGATCGGCGTCCGGCCCCCGAACGGCCAAACCTATGGCCCCCCCAACAAGGGCGGTTCGCGAAGCTCTGGCGACACCGAGCGCGTCGGCACCGCGCCGAATGGCGAGCCGCTCTACGCCGCCGCCTGGTACCGCGAGCCGACCGACGGCGAGCTGCGCGGTTATCTGTCGACCGCCGGCGGCCCCGGCTGGGGGCTGATCGCCTGCCGTACCGCCCCCGACTACCGCGTCGAGGATTGCGTCGGGCTCGACGAATATCCGAACGGCGCGCAGATCAACCGCGCCGTGCTAGCCGCCGCCTGGCAGTTCCGCGTCCGGCCGCCCCGCGTCGGCGGCAAGTCGCTCGTCGGCAGCTGGGTCCGGATCCGCATCGACTACCGCACCAAGCGGGGTTAGCGACCAGCCCGGAACATGCTAACTTCCGCTTGGGCGCGCCAACAGGGAGGCGAGTTATGAGGGGTTCGGGGCCATTGTGGGGGCTGCTCAACGCGGCGCGGCGCGCCAATCTGGCCGACGAAGGCGCCGAACCGCCGATCCTGCTGCCCGGGGGCATCACCCGCCGCCGTGTTCTCGCTGCGCTCGGCGCGACGGCGGCGCTGCCGCTCGCCGGCTGCTTCGCGCCGTCCTCCGACAAGGCGGGCTCCCGCGTCGCGATCATCGGCGGCGGGCTCGCGGGACTCGTCGCGCTCGACGCACTGACCGCCGCGGGGGTCGAGGCGCATCTTTACGAGGCGCGCGGACGGCTCGGCGGGCGCGTGCTGACCGCGAACAACCTGCCCGAAAAGGGGCTCAATATCGAGGACGGCGGCAACCTGATCAATACCGATCACGACGACATGCTCGCGCTCGCCAAGCGCTTCGGCATCGCGCTGATCGACCGCAAGCCGATGGCGGCGCACAGCCGCTATGTCGCGGACGGCCGCCTGCTCGGCGATACCGAACTGATCGAGGATATGCGCGCTATCGCCGCGCAAATCGCCAAGGATGCCGAGGCGCTCGACGCCGATTATGACGCGGTGGCGCCGAAACTCGACGCCATGTCGGTCACTGCCTATCTCGACCAATATGCCGCGCTGATGAAACCACATGTACGCGCGTTGCTCGAGGCGACGATCCGCACCGAATTCGGCGCCGAACCGGGCGAGGCTTCGGCGATCGAACTGCTCTTCAACCTGCCCGTCGTCGACGGCAAGCAGGCCGAACTGATTTCGCTCAGCGACGAGCGCTTCATCCTCACCGGCGGTTCGTCGAGCGTCGTGAAGGCGCTGTCCGAACCGCTGATCGCGAAAATCTCGACCGGCCACGCGCTCGCGTCGATCGCCAAGGCCGGCGACGCGCTCGACCTCAAATTCGCCAATGGCAAGGCCGACCGCGTCGACCGTATCATCGTCACCGTGCCCGCGCCGCTGATGCGCACGATCGACTATGGCGGGCTGCTGCCCAAGGAGTGGGCCGCGCTGGTCGCCGAGATCGACAGCGGCCGCAACGACAAGATCAACGCCGGTTACGCGACGCGAGTGTGGGAGGAAAAGACCGGCCCCGCGGGCGCCGCCTGGGCGGTAGACAGCAAGGGGCCGGGCATCTTCTCGGAATTCTGGGACGCGAGTTCGGGGCAGCCGGGCGCCGCCGGGGTGCTCACCTGGTTCTTCGGCGGCGACCAGGTCGATGCGCTGTACACCGCCGAGCCCGAAGACACCCTGAGGCGGGCCGAAGCAGCGGTCGCTGCCGCCGTGCCCGGCCTGGAAGCGCGCAGCCTGCGCCGTACCGCCTGGGTCAAAGATCCGTTTTCGCGCGGCGCCTATTCGACCTTCAAGCCCGGCCAGCTCACGCGCTTCGCCCCGCATTTCTGGCTCGAGGAGGATGGCGAGACAACGCAGCAGGCGGTAGCCGGGCCGATCGTCTTCGCGGGCGAGCATCTGTCCGATGCCTTCCCCGGATATATGAACGGCGGCGCACAGACCGGGCGGCTCGCGGCGGAGGCGGTGCTTGCCAGCCTGAAGGTCAAAACCGGCGCCACCTAGGCCAGGCACCCCGCCGCCAATCCCCCAGTTTTGTCGATTCTGACCTTGAACGTTCACAAAACGCGTGCATTATGGTGCGATGCACAACAAGAATCGCCTTTCTCCCCCGAGGCGCGGCACGATGAACGATACCCGCCTCAAGCTCATGGAAGCCATCGCACGCCGCCGTATGGTCACCGCGCAATATAACGGCAATGTCATGCAGCTCGCGCCGCACCAGATGTTCGAGCGCCGCGGCGACCTGTTCGTCAGCGCGCTCAACCTCAGCAAGAACTGGCGCTCGCCCGACGACTGGAAACTCGGCCACTACAAGCTCGACGGGCTGGCGGTGACCGAACTTCAGGAGGCTGAATTCGAACCGCTGCCCTCGTTCGAGGCCGCCGCGCCGCACGCGGACGACACGCTGCTGCTGGCGGTCTGAGGGCGGCGACACGGTCTCGGAGCCATATCGGCTTCGGGGTGGCGACAAGACGATCCTGATCCTCCCTGCGGCGAAGCCGTGGGGAGGGGGACCGCCCGAAGGGCGGTGGAGGGGCCGATGCCCCAAGCCCAGGTTCCAGGCGGCCGCCCCTCCACCATGCTTCGAGTTTGGGGTTGGATTGCCCCCGGCAATCCAAGTCCGGTCCGGGGGACCGGACGACCCCAAACTGTCCCCCTCCCCATCGCCGCGCGACAGGGAGGATTAGGGCGGCCGCAACCGCCCGATACCCGTCGTCTCGGCAACGCAGCAGGGCCGATGACGCCGCATTCAGGTCGCGAACCGGCGCGCCCATATCTCCGTTTGGGGATATAGGCGCGCCGTCTTCTCACTTGTGCTCGATAACCTGCGCCTCGCCGCGGGTCTTGACCAGTGACCAGATCACGCCGCCCGCGATCAATGCCACGGTGACGCCCAGGCTGATCAGCGGCGGGAACTTGCCGCCGTCCATCACGAAGTCGGCGACGAAGATCTTCGACCCGATGAACACCAGCACCAGCGCGAGTGCATATTTGAGGTAGTGGAACCGGTGCACCATCGCCGACAGCGCGAAGTAGAGCGCGCGCAGGCCGAGGATCGCCATGATGTTCGAGGTGTAGACGATGAACGTGTCGGTGGTGATCGCGAAGATCGCCGGCACGCTGTCGACCGCGAAGATCAGGTCGGCGAGGTTGATGACGACCAGCGCGAGGAACAGGGGCGTCGCCGCGCGCACGAGCTTGCCCGTCTTGCCGTCGGGCACCTTCACGAAGAATTTCTCGCCGTGGAGTTCGTGCGTCAGCGGGATATGGCGCGAAAGCCACTTCACCGCGGGATTGCCCTTGATGTCCATCGGCGCGTCGTCCTTCGCGAACAGCATCTTCACGCCGGTGAAGATCAGGAAGGCCGCGAAAATGTAGAGGATCCAGCCATATTCGGTGACCAGCGCCGCGCCGCCCGCGATCATGATGCCGCGCAGCACGATCACCGCGATAATGCCCCACAGCAGGGCGCGATACTGGTAGCGCGGTGGGATCGCAAAGCTGCTGAAGATCAGCGAGATCACGAAGATATTGTCGATCGACAGCGCCTTCTCGATGAAGAAGCCGGTATAATATTGCAGGCCCGCCTCGCCGCCCTTGGCGGCCCATACCCACGCGCCGAAGGCGAGCGCGATGCCGATGTAGAAGGCGGAGAGCTTGAGGCTCTCGCCGATCCCCATCTCCTTGTCTTCCTTGTTCAGGAAGCCGAGGTCGAAGGCGGTGAGGATGATGACCAGCCCGATGAAGGCCAGCCAGAACCAGGCCGGGGTGCCCAGCCAGTCTGCGGTCAGAAATTCCATCTTTTTATCCCTGGTACGGGGTCATGCGCGCAGCCATCGCGGCGCGCGCATGCCCTATAGATTGCCGGTGGATCAGCGCGCGAGCGCGGGGCGGTGCATCAGCGCGGCGAGCCGGCGCTTCACCGCCAGCTTCAGCGCACGCAGCCGGAGCAGGCGCAGCGGGTCGCGGCCGCGCTCGCGGCGCATCGCCTCGTCGAGCCGGCGATGCAGCAGCGACAGGCTGTAAAAGCGGGTATTCAAAGACATAAAACCTCCTGATCGAGCGAACTCAAGCAGGTGACGCCTATGCTGGGATTTCCGGTTTGGGGGGCGGAAGGGCCAAGCATCGGGGGTCACCCGATGCGGTCCGACATCACGTGGGCGGAACAAAAATTCCGCCGACGCCAGAGGGGCCCGGCCCGCACATCGTCTACCTAAGGACGGAGGGGCTGGCTTTCAACCCCCCGCCGCGCCATGCTCGTGCGAAAGCGAAAGAGGGAGGGCAGAATGTCCGTGCTCGTGGGCCGCGAGGGCCCGGTCTTCATCGTTACCATCGACCGGCCTAGCAAGCGCAACGCCGTCGATCCCGCGACCGCCGACGCGTTGCGCACCGCCTTCGCCGACTTCGCCGCCGACGACAGCGCGCGCGTCGCGATCCTCACCGGCAGCGGCGGGCATTTCTGCGCGGGCTTCGACCTGACCGCGGTCGGCGCGAGCCGCTACGATCCCGACGGCCCCGGCCCGATGGGGCCGACGCGGATGCTGCTTGGCAAGCCGGTGATCGCCGCGGTCGAGGGGCATGCCGTCGCGGGCGGGCTCGAGCTCGCGCTCTGGTGCGACCTCCGCGTCGCGGCGGCGAGCGCGGTGTTCGGCGTCTACTGCCGCCGCTGGGGCGTGCCGCTGATCGACGGCGGCACGGTGCGCCTGCCGCGGATCGTCGGCCAGGGCCGCGCGCTCGACATGATCCTCACCGGCCGCCCGGTCGACGCCGGGGAAGCGCAGCGCATCGGGCTCGCCGACCGCGTCGTGGCCGACGGCGAGGCGCTTACCGCCGCGGTCGCACTGGCGAAGCAGATCGCGGCCTTTCCGCAGCTCTGCACGACCAGCGACCGGATGAGTGCCTACCGGCAGTGGGATCTCGACCTCGAAGCCGCCCTCGCCCACGAGGCACACGCCGGCGTCGCGCCGTTGCGTGAGGGGGCCGCCACAGGCGCGCGGCGCTTTACCGAAGGCGAAGGCCGCAGCGGCAGCTTCGCGGCGTTCATGGGAGACTGACATGAAATTCAAGCTCGCCGCAGCGGCCGCGCTGCTCGCTTTGCCCATTTCCGCCTTCGCGCAGCCGGCCGAGCTTCCCGCCGCCATCTACACCGACCCGCCCGCCGACAAGGACCATCCCGCCGCGATGGAGGTGATCCACATCCCCAGCGGCGGGGTGGAGATCAACGGCATCGCCTATGTCGCCGCGGGCGCGGGGCCGCATCCGACGGTGATCCTGTGCCACGGGCTGCCCGGCAACGAGAAGAGCCTCGACCTCGCGCAGGCGATGCGCCGTGCGGGCTGGACCGTGATCGCCTTCAACTATCGCGGATCGTGGGGCAGCCCCGGAGACTATCGCTTCGCGCAGAATCTGGAGGATGCCGCGGCCGTCCTGGCCTTCGCGCGCGACCCCGCCAACGCCGCGAAGCTGCGCATCGACCCGGCGCGGCTCGTGATCATGGGGCACAGCATGGGCGGCTGGGTCACCGCGCTCACCGCGGCGAAGGACAGCAAGCTGCTCGGCGCCGCGATGATCTCCGCGGCCAATCTGGGCGCCTTCGGCAAGGCCCCGCGCGACCAGCTCGCCGCGGGGATGAAGGCCAATGGCCAGGAAGCCCTCGCCGGCACCTCGCCCGAGATCATGGCCGACGAGCTGATCGCGAACGCCGACGCCTTCGACTGGCTCAAGGCCGCCCCCGCGCTGACCGCGACCAACCTCTTCATCCTCTCCTCCGACGACGGGCTGGCGCCGGGCACCGATGCGCTGGCGAAGGCGATCCGCGATGGCGGCGGGGCGAAGGTGAAGACGCTGCATGTGGCGACCGACCATAGCTGGTCGGACGCACGGGTGCGGTTGCAGGCGGAGGTGTTGCGGTGGCTCGAAACCCTGAAAGCCGGGGACTGAACCACGGCGACCCGCCGCCCCAAACGGCGCCGGCGCGCGATCAATCGAGGCGATTGAAGCGCGTCGTTTCCAGCTTCTCGCGGCTGCCCTCTGACCAGACGATCGTTTCGGTCATCGTGTCGCGGTCCTTGGCGACGGTGTAGACCCGCGTCGACACACGCGCGCCGGCCTTGCCCAGGGTCATCACCAGCGTGTCGGGCGCCGGGTGGCGCAGCGCGACGCTGTCGATGAAGTCCATATTGCCGGCGATCGGTACCGGCACGCCGTCGAGCGCCGCGGTCGATTCCGCATAGCGGCTCGACCCGTCGGGCGCGACGATCTCGACGCGCGTTTTCCATTTGCCGTCCTGCGCGGCGTGGAAGGCGATGGTCACCCGCTGCGGCCGCTCGTTCGCGGGCATCTCGGAGGTGTCGAGCGACCAGGTTCCGGCGAGCGGCAGCTGCGCCGATGCGGCGCTGGCAACGGCGCTGGGCGCGGCGGCCTGGTCGGCGGAGGGGGCGGCGGCGACCATCAGTCCGGCGGCGGCCAAGGGTATTGCGATAAGCATGACGATCATTCCTTTCGAACCGCGAACCCCCATGGCCGCGATGTGCGAAAAGTCTGTCCCGGCGAAACCCCGTCCCGGAAGATCGATTTTCTTGTCACAATTTTTCTGGAGGTCCAGCAGGCGCGCCAGTTCGCGGCTGCTGCCGACCCCGGTCTTGCGGCGCGCGGTGCGCAGCCGCTCGTTGATCGAAGTTTCCGTCCGGCCCAGCCGCGCGGCGATCGTCTTCACCGTATGCCCGGCGGCGAGCAGCCGCAGGATTTCCAGTTCGCGGTCGGTCAGGCAGGCGGTCAAGCCGGGCATGGGCGGGTTGGGAGACATAGGCTGTGGCTCACCATAGCGTCGCCAACAGGTCCATCCCAATTTATTTGGGATGCAACCGGTGGTGGCGGGATCCGCCCGAAACTGGGCGCTCCGGCTATTTCCTTCCCATCAACTTCATCGCCATCCCCGTCAGCGCCTCGGTCGCCGTCTCGATCACCGTATCCGCCTCGGGCGCCCAGAAGGGCGAGTGGAGGCTCGGCAACGTCCGACCTTCCTTCTTTGCCGCTTCATATTCGGCGTGCGGGACGCCGCCGACCCAGATGATCAGGCTCTTCACATCCTTGTTCGCGTCGCGCGAATAGCGGCTGAAGTCCTCGCCGCCCATCACCGGGGGCATCTGCGTCACGCGCGCCTCGCCGAAGCGCGTCTTGAGGAACGCCGCCATTTCCTCAGTGAAATCGGGGGTGTTGAAGGTCGCCGGCGTATATTCGTCCTTCTGCACGCTCACCACGGGCATGCGGTCGTCGGGCATGCCCGCGGCGATCGCCTCGCCCTTGGCGATGCGCTCGATCCCGCTGAGCAGATGCGCGCGCACCTCGTCGGTATAGCTGCGCACGGTCAGCTGCAGCCGTGCCTCGTCCGAGATGATATTGTGCTTGGCGCCCGCGTGGAAGCTGCCGACGGTGACCACGGCGCTGTCGAGCGGGCTGATCTCGCGCGAGACGAGCGTCTGCAGCGCGCCGACGATGCGGCTCGCGAGCACGATCGGGTCCTTGGTCGTCTGCGGATAGGCGCCGTGCCCGCCGACCCCCTTCACGAGGATATCGACGCTGTCGACATTGGCGAGCGCATAGCCCGGGGTATAGCCGATCTGCCCCGCGGGGAATTGCGCCGCGTCGTGGAACGCGAGGGCATATTGCGGCTTGGGGAAGCGCGTGTAGAGCCCGTCCTCGAGCATCATCCGCGCGCCGGCGCCGCGCTCCTCGGCGGGCTGGCCGATCATCACGAGCGTGCCCGACCATTTATCCTTGTTCGCCGCCATGCGCCGCGCGGTGCCGACCCAGGCGGTCATATGCGTGTCGTGGCCGCAGGCGTGCATCACGCCGGTCTCGACACCTTCCTTGGTGGTGATGCGGACCTTCGACGCGCCGGGGAGGCCGGTCTGCTCGATCACCGGCAGGGCGTCCATGTCGGCGCGCAGCATCACCACGGGGCCGGGGCCGTTCTCCATCACCGCGACGATGCCGGTGCCGCCGACCTTTTCGGTGACCTTGAACCCCAGCTTGCGCGCCTCGGCCGCAATGATGCCCGCCGAGCGGACCTCCATGAAGCTGAGTTCGGGGTTGGCGTGCAGATCGGCATAGATCGCCATCAGCGAGGGCATGTCCTTCGCGATCTCGGCCTTGATCGCGGGGTCGGCATCCTGCGCGACCGCGGGCATCGACAACGCCAAGGCCGCCACGCCTGCGAGTAAAATCCGCATCTTATTCCCCTGTGTTGAACCTATTTCGAAGTATCGGGCACCAGTTCGATCACGTCGACCAGCGATTCATAGGCCGGCGCGGGCAGCACCAGCCGCCAGCGGTTGTCGCCGATCCGCTCGACCAGCCCCGCCATGTCGCGCATCCGGTCGCTGCCGTAGCTGACCGCAAGCTTCTCGTCGCCGAGTTCGAGCGTGCCGAGGAAGACCTGGCGACTCAAATTGTCGGGGAAGATCAGCCCCACCGGGCGCTGCGAGCCGGTCAGCTTGACGAGGCTGTAGAGCCCCTGCTCGGCCGCCACGCGGCAGCGGAACCAGCCATAGGCGATGTAACCGAGCGTGCCGCCGCTCTGCGAGCCGACCTTGATCGTGCGGCATTTATAGTCGCCCGCGGGCAGGTGCGGGTTGGGCAGCGCCGCGGTGGGGTGCAGCAATATGCCCTCGCGGTCGACCTGCGCCCCGAAACCCTTGGCGCGCGCGTCGGCGAGCGCGGCTTCCCAGCTCGAATACCAGTTCCGGATGCGGAGCTTGTCGGCCTCGGTCGCAGTCGCACGCCAGCTGCCGTCCGAGGACGGCGGCGACGGCGGCCCGTCGGCGACCGAGCGCGGCATAGGCGGCACGGTGTTGCACGCGGCGAGCGCGGGCAGCGCCAATGCGGCGAGGATGAAATTGTTGCGGCCCCACATATCCGTCTCTCCAGTCCGGTTCGTGGTTAACCTTAGGGGGCGGAGGGGGGAAGCTCAAGGGTACTGGCTGGCGGATGGCGGCTTTGGGGTGGGAAGCGGACACCCTTGATCCTCCCTGTCGCGAAGCGATGGGGAGGGGGACCATGCGAAGCATGGTGGAGGGGCCGCGGCCTGAAGTCGACGATTAGGCATCCGCCCCTCCACCACCCTGCGGGTGGTCCCCCTCCCCACGGCTTCGCCGCAGGGAGGATTAGGAACGTCCCCTACCACCCTAAAGCGGCCTAAGCCGCGGTCCACCCGCCGTCGACGCTGAGGTTCGCGCCGGTGATGTTCGCGGCCTCGTCCCTGGTCAGGAACGCCGCCAGCGCGGCGACCTGGTCGATCGTCACGAACTGCTTGGTCGGCTGGCCCGCGAGCAGCACGTCATTGATCACCTGCTCGCGCGTCATCTTGCGCGCTTTCATCGTGTCGGGGATCTGGTTCTCGACCAGCGGCGTCCAGACATAGCCGGGGCTGATGCAGTTCACCGTGATGCCGGCGTCGGCGACCTCGAGCGCGACGGTCTTGGTCAGGCCTGCGAGGCCGTGCTTCGCGGTGACATAGGCTGATTTGAACGGCGAGGCGACGAGCGAGTGCGCCGAGGCGGTGCCGATGATCCGCCCCCAGCCCTTCCCCCGCATGCCGGGCACCGCGTGGCGGATCGTGTGGAAGGCCGCGGTCAGGTTGAGCGCAATGATCATGTCCCATTTCTCGACCGGGAAGTCCTCGACCGGCGCGACGAACTGCATGCCGGCGTTGTTGACGAGGATGTCGACGCCGCCGAAATCCTTGTCGACGCGCGCGAACATTTCCGCGATCGCCTCGGGCTTGGTGAGGTCGGCGCCGTCATAGGCGGCCTTGCCGCCGTTCAGGACTTCGAGCGCCGCGCGCTCGGCCTCGATCGCCGCGGCCTCGCCGAAGCCGTTGATGATGATGTTCGCCCCCGCCGCGGCGAAAGCCTTGGCGATGCCGAGCCCGATTCCCGAGGTCGAGCCGGTGACGAGGGCGGTCTTGCCTTTGAGGTGCATGATCTTGTCCTTTGTGTCTTGGGGGAGATAATCTTCAATTTTCAGGTAGTTGCTTTGGCTTGAGCCCGCCGGCCTGCACCGCGAAGCTCTCCGACCGCCCCTCGGCGATGCTTTCGGCGAGCAGATGACCGTCCTTCATCGCCGCCTCGACCGCTTCGCGGCCCTGCGCCCAATTGGCCTCGACGGCGGCGCGCGAGAATTCAAAGTCGCGCGCGCCCGTCTGCCATTTCAAGGGACTATGCACGAGCTGCACGACATTGAGCGCCTTGCAGTCGACCATCCGCTTGACCGCCCGCACCTCCGGCAGGTCGGTCACTTCGGGCGGCAGTTTCGCGAGCATCCGGTCGATCAGCCGGTGCTCCTTGCGCCGCCGCACCAGCCCGTCCGAAATCCGCCGCGTGCGGCTCGAAAAGCGGATGTCCTTCTCGCGCGACCAGGCTTCCTCGAGGTCGTGCGGCCGATCGCCGCGCGCGGGGAAGAGGTCGACCTGGAACACCAGCATATCCTCGGCCGCGGCCTCGACGACATATTCGAGCGGGGTGTTCGACACGAGCCCGCCGTCCCAATACCAGGCGCCGTCGATCTCGACCGGCGGCAGCCCCGGCGGCAGCGCGCCCGAGGCGAGGATGTGCCGCGCGTCGATGCGGTCACTCTTCGTGTCGAAATAGCGGAAATTGCCCGTCTCGACCGCCACCGCGCCGACCGATAGCCGCACCTTTCCATCGTTGAGCCGGTCCCAGTCGACGAGCCGGTCGAGCGTTTCGACCAGCGGTGCGGTGTCGTAGAAGCTCACCGCCCCCGGCGTCTGGCGCTCGGTGAGCGCGGGCGGCGGCCAGCGCGGGACGAAGAAGCCCGGCACGCCGAACGCCATGACCTGCCCCGCCGCGGCGAGGTGGCTCCACTCGCGCGCCGCGTCATTGTCGGGGATCGGCCAGGACGGCAGCGCCGACGACACGCCGTCCCAGAACTCCCGCAGCTTGCCCACCGCTTCGTCGCGCTTGTTGCCCGCGACGATCGCCGCATTGACGGCGCCGATCGAGATCCCCGCGACCCAGTCGAGTTCGATCCCGAGCTCGATCAGCGCTTCGTAAACCCCCGCCTGATAGGCGCCGAGCGCGCCGCCACCCTGCAGCACCAGCACCACTAGGTCGGGCAAGGGCAGAGCGGCTCGGGCGGCGCGGCGCGGCATGGACTCGGGGCTTTCCTTCGGGCGGGAACCGCGCGATTGGTGCACCGCAACACAGCGCATTGCAAGGCGCCGCATCGAAGCCCCTTTCAATTAAGGCGGCCTGCTGCCACAGTCCGGCCAGACCAATTTTGCGCTGGAGACCCCCACATGCGCCTCGACGATTATGATCCCGGCGACGACATCCGCGACCTCGGCCGCGGCGGCGGGGGTTTCGGCGGCGGCGGGGGCGGACTGCTCATCGGGCTGCTGCCGATGCTGCTCGGGCGCAAAATGGGCTGCGGCACGATCCTGCTGCTCGGCGTGCTCGCCTTTGTGTTTTTCGGCGGCGGCATGAACATGCTGACCGGCGGCGGCGGCACCGCCGACCCCCGCGCGGGCAGCCAAAGCGGCGCCAACGTCGCGTGCGACACAGCGGCAGAGAAGTTCGCCTGCAACGTCTTCGGATCGACGCATCAGGTGTGGGGCGAGCTGATCAACGGCTACCAGCGCCCGACGCTCAATTTCTTCACCGACCAGAACCGATCGGGCTGCGGCGCGGCGCAGGCGGCGATGGGGCCCTTCTATTGCCCCGCCGACCAGGGCGTCTATCTCGACACCGCCTTCTTCGACGAGCTTGCCAGCCGCTTCGGCGCGGCGGGCGACGCCGCACAAGCCTATGTCGTCGCGCACGAAGTCGGGCACCATATCCAGACGATCAGCGGCCGGTCGGACCAGGTCCGCCGCGCGCAGCAGCGCGCCTCGCAGGCCGAGGGCAATGCACTGCAGGTGCGCATGGAGCTGGAAGCCGACTGCTACGCCGGCGTCTGGGCCGCGCGCGCGCGCAACACCTCGGGCCAGCCGGTGGTCGAGCCCGGCGACATCGAGGAGGCGATGCGCGCCGCCAATGCGATCGGCGACGACACGCTGATGCGCTCGGCCGGCCAGCGCCCGGTCCCCGAGAGCTTTACCCATGGCACCAGCGAGCAGCGCATGACCTGGCTGCGCCGCGGCTTGCAGACCGGAGACCCGCGCCAGTGCAACACCTTCGACGCCGACATCTGATCGCCGCGCTCGCGGCGAGTTTTTTGGCGACGACACCGGCCGCGGCCGAAACGCTCTATATCGAGGCGGGGCGGCTGATCGACGGCGTGTCGAACGACGTGCGCACCGGCCAGTGCATCACCGTCGCCGATGAGCATATCAAGGCGGTCGGCCCGTGCGGCAAGGCGCCCGACGGCGCGCGCATCGTCGACTGGTCGGGCTATACCGTGCTGCCCGGGCTGATCGACCTCCACACGCATCTCGCCGACCTCGGCCAGAGCGCCGACCTCGCCGCACCGATGAAGGCTTCGCCCGCCGAGACCGCGCTCGTCGGCGCGCGCAATGCGCGGGTGACCCTCGAAACGGGTTTCACCAGCGTGCGCGACGTCGGCACCTATCGCGGGCTGACCGACGTCACGCTGCGCAACGCGATCGACCGCGGCGACGTGCACGGCCCACGCATGTGGGTCGCGGGTGCCTACCTCACCATTCCGAAGGGTGGCGGCGAACTCAACGGCGTCGTTCCGAACGAGGAATTGCCGGCCGACATGCGGCTCGGCGTCGCGGCGACGCCCGACGAAGCCGCCGCCAAGACCGCTTATCTGCTCGATCATGGCGCCGATTTCATCAAGACGATCGCCACCGGCGCGGTGCTCGCGATCGGCACCGAGCCGGGGGCGCCCGAACTGACGCCCGAGCAGCTCGCCGCGATCGTCAAGGTCGCGCATGCCCGCGGAAAGAAGGTCACCGCGCATGCGCATGGTGCGATCGGAATTCGGAATGCGATTCTCGCGGGGGTAGACAGCATCGAGCACGCGAGCCTCGCCGACGAAACGACGCTCCAGCTTGCCAAGAAACACGGCACCTGGCTCGCGATGGATATCTACAACGGCGACTATATCGAGGATATCGGCACCAAGGAGGGATGGCCCGAGGAATATCTGCGCAAGAACCGCGAGACCACCGACGCGCAGCGCGCGGCGTTCAAGCGCGCGGTCGAGCTGGGGGTGAACATCGGCTACGCTACCGACGCCGGCGTCTATCCGCACGGGCTCAATGCGCGGCAGTTCCGCTACATGGTGAAGTACGGCATGACGCCGATGCAGGCGATCCGGTCGGCGACGGGCTGCGCCGCGGAAGAAATGGGCCGGGGCGACGTGGGTGCGATCGAGCCCGGCCGCTATGCCGACATCATCGCGGTGAAGGCCGACCCGCTCGCCGACATCAGCGCCCTCGAAAAGGTCGACCATGTGATGAAGGGCGGAGCGCTGGTGCGATGATCCGCGCGCTGGCCGCTGCGGCGCTTCTCACGGCCCCGGCGCCCGCGACGGCGCAATATGACGGCGACTGGGTGTGCAATGCTGTCGCCAAGGGCAGCCGCGGCGCGCATGTCGATGTGATCGCCGAGGTCGGCAGCGACGGCGAAATCTGGTCGCGCTCGACCAGCTGGACGCCGCCGATGCTCGACGCGAGCAAGCCCCAATATCGCGACCTCGACAAGCCAGGGCTCAGCCTCTTCTATGAAGATGCCGAGGCTGGGGCGATCGGCGAGCTGACCCGCGCAATCGGCGATGTGTCGAGCACCGGCGGGCCGGTCGGCGCGCTCCGCAACCTCACGCTGCTTGTGCTGATGGACGGCGGCGCCAGCTGGACGGCCGAACTCGAACCCTTCGGGGTCGAACAGCGAGCCGGCGGCAGCCCGTACCGCTACGCCGCAGCCGAGATCGACGACACCGACTGGGACGGCGATCCTTATGCGTTGTTCGAAGCGGGCGGCATCGTGACGCTGTCGCTGCAGGACGCGGTGGGCCGTCCGGTGGCACAGGCGCGCTACGATATCGGTGCAAAAGCCGAGCGCGACCGGCTGTTCCGCAGCGCGTGGCGCAAGGCCGAGGCGATGGCGAAGAACCGCAAGGGGTGCGACAAGGCGGAATAGAGCTGTCCGTGATGAACGCCGCGCCGAAGGAACAAACAGCTCCATAAATCCCGTTTGTGTCGAGCGAAGTCGAGACACGTTTGGGAAGCGCTTGTCTTCGGGGTGTCTCGACTTCGCTCGACACAAACGGAGACTAGGGGAGTTTTCGAACCCTCCCCCGAAGCGCTCACCGTTCGAAACCGCGCGCCCTAGCCCTTCCCGACCCGCGCCATCGCATGCACCTCGGCGCGTTCGAGCAGCAGTGCCAGATCCTGGCGGCTGATATCGAAGGTCTCGCCGAGATCCGCGAGCGCCGCATCGATGTCCGCCATCTGCACCCCGACCGCTGCCGGCACCGGCGGCCTGGCCTCGACCGGACGCGCGCGGTGCGGGTAGCTGTGCCCCGAGAAGCGATGGAAGAACACGCCGATCCCGGCCAGCAACGCCGAGTTGATCAGCACCGGCACGAAAAAATCGATGACATGCCCGCCGATCGTCGACCAGCCGAGCACCGCGCTGAGCGCCACCGCGCCCCCCGGCGGGTGGAGGCAACGCAGCAGCGACATCACAAGGATCGCGGTCGCCACCGCGAGCGCCGCGGCGAGCGCGGGGGCCGAGACGGCGTTGGCGACGAGAATGCCGGCGATCGCCGCGACGCTGTTGCCGCCGAAGATCGACCAGGGCTGCGCGAGCGGACTCGCCGGCACCGCGAAGAGCAGCACCGCCGACGCCCCCATCGGCGCGATCAGCCAGGGCATCGACGCGGGGAACAAGGCGCCGCAGACCAGCCCGGCGAGGCCGATGCCGAGCAGGGCGCCTGCGCTGCCGATCATCCGGTCGCGCAGGCTGGCGCCGGCGAGCATGGGAATGAACAGGCGATTTGGCCCCGATTGCGTCACAAGCTTCTCCTCCGGACGCGCGCCGATGCCGCGAAGCTGCGCGATTGGCCAGAGAGGTTTGATTTTCCGGCCGCCAGCGCTTCTTTCCCCGCCCGTTCCTCCTTGAACCCGCCCGCGGCTCCGCTAAAGCCGTTGCATGCGTAACTTACTCATCCCCAGCGCCTTCGCGCTCGCCGCCGCCCTTTCCGTTCCAGCCGATGCGCGGCCGATGACCGAGGTCGATCTCGCGACGCTGAAGCGCGTCGCCGCGCCGGCCGCGTCGCCCGACGGGCGCTGGGTCGCCTATCAGCTCACTGAGACCGCGCCGGATACCTACAAGCGCTCGACAGGGCTGTGGCTCGTCGACCGCAAAGCCAAAGATGCGGCCCCGATGCGCGTCGCCGACACCGCGGACAAGAACGAGACCGCGGCCGCCTTCCACCCCGACGGCAGCCTCTATTTCCTCTCGAACGCCTCGGGCAAGAGCCAGGTGTGGCGTATCGATCCCAAGGCCGCCGGCGCTGCCGCGACGCAGGTCACCGACACCAAGGCTGACGTGTCGGGATTCAAGATTTCGCCCGATGGCGGCAAGCTGCTCGCCTGGGGCGACGTGCCGCGCGAATGCACCGATTTCGGCTGCGAAGCGAAGGACAAGGGCGAGCTGCCCGGCCCCGGCACCGGCCGCCTCTACAAGGACGGGAGCGGCTTCGTGCGGCACTGGGACAGCTGGGAGACCCCCGGCACCTACAGCCGCCCCTTCGTCTTCAGCCTCGCGGGCGGCAAGGCGACGGCGGCGCGCCCGGTCGACGCGGGCCTCAGCGGCGACAGCCCGTCGAAGCCCTTCGGCGGCGGCGAGGAGCTGGCGTGGGGCGCCGATAGCCGCACGATCTTTTTCACGCTGCGCAAGGCCGACAAGGACGAGCCGACCTCGACCAACTTCGACATCTACAGCTGGCTGGTCGACAGCCGGATGATGCCGGTCAACCTCACCGCGGACAATCAGGCGACCGACACCCTCCCCGCCCCCTCGCCCGACGGCAAATGGCTCGCCTATGCGGCGATGTCGCGTCCGGGCTACGAGGCCGACCGGCAGGTGCTGATGCTGCGTGAACTCGCGACCGGCGAGACGCGCAAATTGACCGATGCGTGGGATCGTTCGGTCGGATCGATCGCCTGGGCGGCCGACGGCAAGTCGCTCTACGTCACCGCGCAGGATGTGCTCGACCATCCGGTGTTCAGGGTCGACGCCAAGAGCGGCAAGGTCGACAAGCTAAAGGCCACGACCGAAGAATATGAAGGCAATATCGGCGACGTGACCGTGCTCCCCGGCGGCGCTTTGCTCTATTCGCGCAACAGCGTTGCGGTGCCGACCGACCTCTGGACGCGCGATGCCAAGGGCAAGGTGACGCGCCTGACCGACGTCAACCGCGACCAGATGGCCGAAATCGACCCCGTCGACGCCAAACGCTTCAGCTTCAAGGGCGCGAACGGCGACACCGTCTGGGGCCAGATCGTCAAGACCGCCGATACCAAGGGCAAGATCCCGGTGTCCTTCCTCGTCCATGGCGGGCCGCAGTCGAGCTTCGGCAACAGCTGGTCGACGCGCTGGAACCCCCGGCTCTTCTCGGCGCCGGGCTATGCCGCGGTGACGATCGATTTCCACGGCTCGACGGGCTATGGTCAGGCCTTCACCGACAGCATCAACAAGGACTGGGGCGGCAAGTCGCTCGAGGATCTGAAGCTCGGCCTCGCCGCCGCGGGCGCGATCGATACCAACGTCGATACCGCCAACGCCTGCGCGCTCGGCGGCTCGTACGGCGGCTATATGATGAACTGGATTGCGGGCCAGTGGCCCGACGGCTTCAAATGCCTCGTCACCCATGCCGGCGTCTTCGACCTGCGCGCGATGGCGTTCGAGACCGAGGAACTATGGTTCGACGAATGGGACCATAGCGGTCCCTGGTGGCAGCGGACCGACGCCGAGAAGTGGAACCCGGTCAACCATGTCACCAAATGGAAGACGCCGACCTTGGTCATCCACGGCGAAAAGGATTTCCGCATCCCCTACAGCCAGAGCCTCGCGGCGTATAACGCGCTCCAGCGGCAGGGCGTCGAAGGCGAATTGCTGGTGTTCCCCGACGAGAACCACTGGATCCTGAAGGGCCAGAACAGCGTGCAATGGTATCGGACGGTGTTCAGCTGGATGGGCAGGCATCTGAAGAAATAGTCCGACCGCTGTCCCCCGGCGAAAGCCGGGGCCCAAAGCGTTGGAACGCACACCTTGCATGGACCATCTGGGCCCCGGCTTTCGCCGGGGAACACCTGCAACGGTCGGCGGATATCCGAGCCGCGCCATTGCCCCCTTGCCGCCCGGCGCCCCGGCTGGCAAAGGCGCGCGGCTATGCCGATGGAAAAAACCTTCGATCCCGCCGCCATCGAGGCGAAATGGGCCCACGAGTGGGAAAGCCGCGGGCTGTTTCGCCCCGCGCGCCCCGACGCCGAACCCTTCACGATCGTCAACCCTCCGCCGAACGTCACCGGCGCGCTGCACATCGGCCATGCGCTCGACAATACATTACAGGACGTGCTGATCCGATACGAGCGGCTGCGCGGCAAGGATGCCTTGTGGGTCGTCGGGATGGACCATGCCGGCATCGCGACGCAAATGGTCGTCGAGCGCCAGCTGGAGGAGCGGCAGGACAAGCGCACCAACTATACGCGCGACGAATTCGTCGAAAAAGTGTGGCAGTGGAAGGCGGAAAGCGGCGGGCAGATCACCGGTCAGCTCCGCCGCCTCGGCTGCTCGATGGACTGGTCGCGCGAGCAGTTCACGATGGACCCGCATTTCACGCGGGCGGTGGTCAAGGTGTTCGTCGACCTGCACAAGAAGGGTCTCATTTACCGCGACAAGCGCCTCGTGAACTGGGACCCGAAGCTCAAGACCGCGATCTCGGACCTCGAGGTCGAGACGCACGAGGTGCAGGGCGGTTTCTGGCACTTCAAATATCCGCTCGCCGACGGCGTGACGCTCGACGACGGGCGCGATTATATCGAGGTCGCGACGACGCGCCCCGAGACGATGCTCGCCGACATGGCGGTCGCGGTGCATCCGGACGATGCGCGCTACAAGAGCGTGATCGGCAAGGACATCCTCCAGCCGATCACCGGGCGCCGTTTCAAGATCGTCGCCGACGAACATGCCGATCCCGAACTGGGGTCGGGCGCGGTGAAGATCACCCCGGGGCATGATTTCAACGACTTCGACGTCGGCAAGCGTGCGGGGTTCAAGCCCGGCGAGATGCTCAACATGCTCGACGGCGATGCGAACGTGATCCAGACCGCCGATGGGCTGATTCCGCAAGAATATCTCGGCCTCCACCGCTTCAAACGCGACGGCAAGGATGGCGCGCGCGAGCTGGTCGTGGCGCGGATGAAGGAAGCGGGCTTCCTCATTCCGCACACCGACAAGGACGGCGGCGAGCACGACGCCGAGCCGCGCACGATCCAGACGCCCTTCGGCGACCGCGGCGGCGTGGTGATCGAGCCGTGGCTGACCGACCAATGGTATGTCGACGCCGAGACGCTGGCGCAGCCGCCGATGGCGGCGGTGCGCGACGGGCGGATCAACATCGTCCCCAAGACGTGGGAAAAGACCTTCTTCAACTGGATGGAGAATATCCAGCCCTGGTGCGTGTCACGCCAGCTTTGGTGGGGGCACCGGATTCCGGCTTGGTACGCCGACGACGGCAGCATCTTCGTCGCCGAGACAGAAGAGCAAGCGCAGGAAGAGGCCGGTGCGGGCGTCGCCCTCACCCGCGACGAGGACGTCCTCGACACCTGGTTCTCCTCCGCGCTGTGGCCCTTCGCTACGCTCGGCTGGCCTGAAAACACGGATCTGCTGAAGCGCCACTACCCCAACGACGTTCTCATCTCGGGCTTCGACATCCTCTTTTTCTGGGATGCGCGCATGGCGATGCAGGGGATGGAGTTCATGGGCGATGTTCCGTGGAAGACGCTCTACCTCCACGGCCTCGTCCGCGCGCCCGACGGCGCGAAGATGTCGAAGTCGAAGGGCAATGTCGTCGACCCGCTCGGGCTGATCGACCAATTTGGCGCCGACGCACTGCGCTTCTTCATGGCGGCAATGGAAAGCCAGGGCCGCGACATCAAGATGGATGACGCGCGCCTCGCGGGATACCGCAACTTTGCGACTAAGCTGTGGAACGCCGCGCGCTTCTGCGAAGCCAATGGCATTTCGGCATCGACCAGCTTCGAGGCGCCCGCCGCGACGCTGCCGGTCAACCGCTGGATCATCGGCGAGGTCGCCGCGACCGTCACCGCGATGGAGACTGCCTTCGCCGCCTACCGCTTCGACGAGGCCGCGAACGCGATCTACAGCTTTGCGTGGGATCGCTTCTGCGACTGGTATCTGGAGCTGATCAAGGGCAGCATCGACGAGGAGACCAGGGCGGTCGCAGGCTGGGTGCTCGACCAGATTCTCGTCATGCTCCACCCCTTCATGCCCTTCATCACCGAAGAGCTGTGGACGGGACTCGGCAATCGCGCCGGTTATCCGCTGATCACCGCGAAATGGCCGGCGCCGAACGCGGCGCGCGATGCCGACGCCAGCGCCGATATCGACTGGCTGATCAAGCTGGTCAGCGAGTTGCGCACCGCCAAGGCCGAGCTCGGCCTGCCGCCGGGCGCGCGGCTGACCGCGCATTTCCCGGCGTCGCTGAAGACCCGCACCGACAAGCTCGCGGCGCAGCTCGACCGCCTCGCGCGGCTCGAGAGCATCAGCTTCGACCCCGCCCCGGCGGGCGCGTCGGCGCAGCTCGTCGTCGAGGGCGAGACGATCACCGTACCGCTCGAAGGCGTGATCGACATCGCCGCCGAGCGCGACCGCCTGACGAAAGCGCTCGCCACCGCGGTCAAGGAACGCGATGGCCTTGCCGGACGCCTGAACAACCCCTCGTTCGTCGAGCGCGCCAAGCCCGAAGCGGTCGAAAAGGCGCGCGCCGACCATGCTGCGAAGGAAGCCGAGGCCGACCGCCTGACCGCCGCGCTGGCAAGGCTGGGGTGAGCGATAACGCAAATTCCTCCCCGCTTGCGGGGAGGTGGCAGCCGGAACGGCTGACGGAGGGGGCTGGCGTCCTTGCGCGACGCCGCGTTAACACGCGAGCCCCTTCCACCGCGCTTTGCGCGGTCCCCCTCCCCGCGAGCGGGGAGGATCGTTGGTGACCGACAGCGAAGGCCCCGTCACGCCGACGCCCGTCGCGGCGGCGGCGGATCCGGCCGCGAGCCCGGTCCCGCCGCGCCAGACCGCACGCGGCGGCGGACGGATGGATCTGACGCAGGGTCCGATCGCCAGGACCTTGATCCTCTTCGCGCTGCCGACGCTCGCGTCGAACATCCTGCAGACTTTGTCGGGGTCGGTGAATTCGATCTGGGTCGGCCAATTCCTCGGCGAAGGCGCGCTCGCCGCGACCGCCAATGCCAACATCATTATGTTCCTGATGTTCGGTGCCTTTTTCGGCTTCGGCATGGCCGCGACCGTGCTGATCGGCCAGTCGATGGGCCGCGGCGACATCGACGCCGCGCGCCGCGCCACCGGCGGCGTGATCGGGCTCGCGCTGATTTTCTCGGTGGTGATCGCGATCGTCGGCTGGTTCGCCTCCGACGCGATCCTCCGCCTCTTGAAAACCCCGCCCGAGGCCTTTGCGCTCGCGCATGATTACCTCCGCGTCACCTTCCTCGCTGTGCCCGCGAGCATGCTCAGTGTCACGTTGATGATGGCGTCGCGCGGTGCGGGCGATGCGGTGACCCCGCTGCGCTTCATGATCCTCGCGGTCGTGCTCGACATCGCCTTCAACCCCGTGCTGATCCTGGGGCTAGGCCCCCTCCCGCGCCTCGGCATCGCGGGCAGCGCGCTCGCGACCGCGCTCGCCGGCACGATTAGCCTCGCGGGCATGATCGGCTGGTTCTATGCCAGGAACCATGTGCTGCGGCTGCACGGGCGCGAGTTGTCCTACCTCTATCCCAAATGGTCGGAGCTACGCTTCATCGTCGGGCGCGGGCTGCCGATGGGGGCGCAGATGCTCGTGATCTCGGGCGCGGGGCTCGTGATGGTCGGGCTGGTCAACCGCGAGGGGCTGGTCACCTCGGCGGCCTATGGCGCAACGCTGCAGCTATGGAATTATATCCAGATGCCCGCGCTCGCGGTCGGTGCCGCGGTGAGCTCGATGGCGGCGCAGAATATCGGCGCGAACCGCTGGGACCGGGTTTCGTCGGTCACTAATAGCGGGATCGCGATCAACCTCGGCATGACCGGGGTGCTGATCGTCCTGCTGCTGCTCTTCGACCGCGCGGCGCTCGCGCTTTTCCTCGGCAGCGGCAGCCCGGCGATCGAGGTCGCGCGCAACATCCAGCTGATCGCGACCTGGACCTTCCTGCCCTTCGGCACGACGATCGTGCTGATCAGCACCTTGCGCGCCAACGGATCGGTCGTGCCGCCGCTGCTGATCCTCTTCCTGTCGATGTTCCCGATCCGCCTCGGCATCTATTGGTTCGGTTACCCCGCAATCGGCAGCGATATATTGTGGTGGAGCTTCCCGTTGTCGTCGCTGGCGTCGCTGGCGATGGCCTGGATCGTCTATCGCCGGGGCGGCTGGCGCGGCGCGATGCCCGCCCGCATCGGCTGACCCGCCGTTCATCTGCGCTTCATCTTTCGACCAACTCCCCCCCATGTTCGACTGGCGGCCCAGTGCCGACTCGCATGGTACGCGCGCTTGGTCTAGGAGGGCGGCAATGAATATGTCCGACCGCAAGCTGGCCCAGAGCGATCGCCGCGCCAGATTTCTCGCCACGGCGCCCGATTGGCGCGCCTCCGACGCCCGCGTCAATCCGCGCGTCGCGATCGGCTCGATCGTGGCGATGTGGGTTCTCTATTTCCTTATCACGACTGGCCTTGCGATGCTCGCCGGCGCGCCCGACCAATGGGAATATCTCGGCCGCCGTGCGATTGTGGTGACCGCGGGCATCCTCTGCACCTTCGTGCTCTACCAATTGCTCCAGCGCACCCAGCCGCAAAGTTTCGGCGCGCGGCTCGCCGCCGCGATGGGCATGGCGATCCCGCTCGTGCTCATCTACGCGGCGATCAACCTCGCGGTCTTCTACCATTTCCTGCCGCTCGAGGACTCGGCGAAGAGCATCGCCGAGATGAAGACCAAATTCCCCGACAGCTGGCTGGTCATGCTGATCCTCGACAGCGCGATCCGCTGGTATTTCTTCTTCGCGGTGTGGGCCGCGCTCTATGTCGCCTTCGGCTATGCGAACGAAATGCACGCGGTCGAGCGCCGCGCCGACAGCTATCGCATCGAGGCGCAAAATGCGCAGCTGCGCGCGCTCCACTACCAGGTCAATCCGCACTTCCTGTTCAACACCCTCAACTCGCTGTCCACCCTTGTCCTCAAGGGATCGAAGGCCGAGGCCGAGACGATGATCATGAACCTGTCGTCTTTCCTGCGTTCCAGCCTGGCGGTGGACCCCGAGCAGCTCGTCAGCCTCGACGAGGAGATCGCGCTGCAGCGGCTTTATCTCGACATCGAACAGACGCGCTTTCCCGACCGCTTGCAGGTCGAGGTGACGATGCCCAAGGATCTGGAGCATGCGTGCGTGCCCGTGCTGATCCTGCAGCCGATCATCGAAAATGCGATCAAATATGGCGTCGCGCCCAGCAAGGGCACGATCGCGATCCGGCTGACCGCCAGCGCCGAATATGGCCTGCTGGTGCTGCGGATCGAGAACGACATCGACCCCAAGGCGCCGGTGCCCGCGTCGGGAACCGGCCTCGGCCTCGGCAATGTTCGCGAACGGCTGATGACGCGCTATGGTCCGTCCGCCGGATGCGAATGGGGCAAGTCCGACGACGGCGGCTTTTTCGTGTCGTTGTGGCTGCCGCTCGCGCAACAGGGGGGATGCTGAACCGATGATCCAGACTTTGCGGACGCTGATCGTCGACGACGAACCGCTGGCGATCGAACGGCTGCAGATATTGGCAGGACAGCAGGACGGCATGTCGCTGGTCGGTACCGCGACCGACGGCGCCTCCGCGCTGCGGCTGGTCGAGGCGCTCGCCCCAGATCTCGTCCTCTGCGACATCGCGATGCCGGGGCTGAGCGGTCTCGACGTCGCTGCGGCGATCGACAAGCTCGACAATCCGCCTGCGGTGATCTTCGTGACCGCCTTCGACCAATATGCCGTCGCCGCCTTCGATGTCGCGGCGGTCGACTATCTCCTCAAGCCGGTGTCGCCCGACCGCTTCGGCCGCGCGCTGACGCGCGTGCGCGAATGGCGCGCGACCGACCGCACGCGATCGCCCAAGAGCAGGTGGATCACGGAATTCTGGGTCCAGAACCGCGGCGAGATGCTGCGTATCGACGCCGCCCAGGTCGATTTGATCGAGGCCGAGCGCGACTATATGCGGCTCCACGTCGGCGCGCGCAGCTGGCTGATTCACCAGACGATCAAGTCGCTCGAAGCGCGCATGGATCCCGACCAGTTCATGCGTATTCACCGGTCGAAGATGGTACGCCGCGACGGCATCGCCGGGCTCAAGCACCATGGCGACGGCGCGTGGAGCGTCGATCTGGGCGAAGGTGGCGTCCACCGCATAGGCCGCACTTACCTGCACGACGTCAAGGCGATCATGCAGGGCTGACAAGGGCGGTCATGCCGTTTGCGAATAGGGCTGCCCAACGACGGTTTTCGGGCGGAAGGGGACATTCTTAATCCTCCCTGCGGCGTGGCCGTGGGGAGGGGGACCACCCGAAGGGTGGTGGAGGGGCCGATGCCCCAAGCCCAGGTTCCAGGCCGCCTGGGTTCGCGCAATGCTTGACCGAAAAAATGGGCGGCCATGCGGGGAGCATGACCGCCCTCTTTCCGGCCAAAGGCCGTGGGACATCGTCAGGGAGCGGCGACGATCACCGGGCCGCGATCGGCGAGTGCGGTGCCATTGCCGTTGAACAGCCCGGCCAGCTTCACGTCGGCGTCCTTCATCGCGATGTTTTCGCACTGGCGCGCCTTCTGCTCGGCGCGCAGGCCTTGCGCGAGGCGGGTGTTGCAGACGTCGCGAACCGCCATCTTGACGCGGGTGGTCAGCCGGTCGCGGCCCGCCGCGGTGGACAGGTTGAGATCGTCGTACCGGACGATGACGGTCTTTTTCTCCTGCGCGGCGGCAGGAACGGAGATGCTGGTGAGCGCCAGGGGCACGGCCAGCAGGATCAGGGTAAGTTTCGCCATGGGGGAGTCCTC
Organism: Sphingomonadaceae bacterium 3R27E2-A; assembly: GCA_005503165.1. Taxonomy (GTDB): domain Bacteria; phylum Pseudomonadota; class Alphaproteobacteria; order Sphingomonadales; family Sphingomonadaceae; genus Sphingopyxis. Next base: position 81,435 of record SCNT01000011.1, on the reverse strand, counting down.
TCTTGGGGGATGCGGGATACGAGGACCCGGACCGGGGAAGGCCGCCGCCCCCGTATCCCGCATTTGAAGAGATAGGCGAGGCCGCGGCGCAGCGCATTTGGGGTTCGACCGGTTGGAATAAGCGGTCGACCTCCGGACGAAGGGCGATCCTGCATCGACGAATGGACGGACGATGGTCCCGAAATCGTCATGCAACCACGTCCGCAGCGCCGCGTTATCGGTCCATGCGAGGCAAGGGGGCACTTCCGAAAGGCCTGGTCTGGGCCGGAGTCGCGGGCATTGGAGCGATCGGCGGGCTGTTGCTCGGCAACTTCGTCGTCGGGCAGGAGGTCACGGCCGAGAGCGAATATGGTTCCTACGCCGAGGTCACCGGCAATCCCGACGCTATCGGCGTTTCGAGCTCGTTCGGCGAGCCCTGCTATGATTGCGGGCCGGGCTATGGCTCGGCGACGCCGCAGATGGCGGCGAACGATGCGCGAATGGATTACGTATTCCGCGAACTCGGCGCGGTCGAGATCGACCATGGGGCGCCTCCGGCCGACGATTATGCCTATGGCGGCCGCTTCGACGATCCCGAGGCGGCGCAGAGCATCGTCATGCAGTCACCCGTGCCCGGCGAGACGGCTGCCACCGCATCGCAGCCCGTCGCGGCCACCCTGTCCGTCGCCCCGGCGAGCGAGTCCTCGCCCGCCCCGCCGGAGGTGATCGTCGATTAGGGTTTGGGCGGCACCGCCGGAGCGGCGCAGCGCGTGGTATCGCCGGCCTTGCATGCCGCGACATCGGCCTCCCATTTGATCCGCTCTTCGGCCGACATCGCCGCGACGCGCGCCTTTTCGGCCTCATAGGCGGCAGTTTCCTGCGCGAAGGCCGCCTGGGAACTGGCCTCGGCCTGCGCGATGGCAGCGATCTGCTGCTGATAGGCCGCGGTTTCGGCGTCGGCCTTTGCCTTCTGCTCCGCATTCAGCCGCGCTGTATTGGCGCGCTCCTCGGTGGTGGTGCCGTCGGGCAGCGGCTCGAAGGCGTGCGCCGATCCGGAGATCAGCGCCAGCGCGCTCGTCGCCATGATCAGGGTCTTCGTCATCGAAGTTCTCCTTAGAGGATGATCCTGCGACCAGAACGCGCACCCGCATGAGGCGTTCCCCACCATTTGACCGCCGCGTCCTGCACCGCCATGCTGGTGCGGCCCGTATCCTTGCCGATGGGAAATCTTTTGTCGACATCGCCTCCGCGCCGGCTCAACCGCCCGGTCTTCTTCATCCCCCTAGCGGTACTGGCGGCGGCGGTGCTGGCGAGCCTGTGGCAGCGCGAGGCGTTCCTCGCCGCCGAGGTCGCGATCAACGACTGGGTGCTCGCCTGGTTCGGCCCCGCCTTTGCGGTCGCAGGGGTCGCCTTTCTGATCCTGCTCGCAGCGGTGGCGATTTCGCCGCTCGGCAACACGATCATCGGCGGGCGCGATGCCAAGCCTTTGCTCGGCCGCTGGCGCTGGTTCGCGGTGATGCTCTGCACGACCATCGCAACCGGAATCTTGTTCTGGGGCGCCGCCGAGCCCTTGTTCCACCTCAACACCCCGCCCGCGATGCTGGGGCTGAGGCCCGGCAGCGACGAGGCCGCGGCCTTCGCGATGTCGACGATGTTTCTCCACTGGACGCTGACGCCATACGGCATCTACACGGTCGCCGCGCTGGCCTTCGCGCTCGTCTATTACAATCGCCGCGAGCCGTTCAGCCTGTCGTCGCTGTTCGTGCCGCTGCTCGGCCAACGCGCGCACGGCCCGGTCGGGTCGGGGATAGACATCATCTGCCTCTACGCGCTCGTCGCGGGCATGGCGGCGTCGATGGGCGCAGGCATCCTGGCGCTGGCCGGCGGGATCGAAGGCCTCGGCGGTTTCGCGGGCGGCGCGGGACTGCGCTGGGCGATCATGATCGCGATCGTCGCAAGCTTTCTGATCTCGGCGGCGACCGGGCTGCAAAAGGGAATCGCCGGACTGTCGGTGCTCAACACCTGGATATTCTTCGCGATCATCGCCTTCGTGCTGCTCGCGGGGCCGACCGCCGAGATGCTGGGCCTGTCGCTGCGCGGCGGCGCCGATTATGTCGCGACCTTCGGCCCACGCAACCTGGGGCTCGACGTCGATCGCGACTGGCACCGGCAATGGACGATCTTCAACTGGGCGAACTGGATGGCGTGGGCGCCGGTCACCGCCTTGTTCCTCGGCCGCCTCGCGGTCGGCTACAGCGTCCGCGCCTTCATCCTGTTCAACCTGATCCTTCCTGCGCTGTTCGGCGCGGTGTGGATGACCGCGATCGCGGGCGCGACGATCATTCTCGACCAGCAGAGCGGCGCCAGCCTCTTCGCGATATTGTCGAGCCAGGGCCCCGACCCCGTACTCTTCCGCCTGTTCGACGCGCTCGGCGGCGGGTCGGTGGTGACGGCGATCGTGCTGTTCGCGATCTTCCTGTCCTATGTGGCGGGCGCCGACGCCAATGTCTCGGCGATGAGCGCGCTGTCATCGCACGGGATCAGCCCCGAGCGGCCCGAGGCCGCCTTGTGGATCCAGATCGTCTGGGGCGTGACCGTCGGGCTGGTCGCGATGGTGCTCGTCGCCGCGGCGGGGCTCGACGGCATCCGCATGATGTCGGTGCTCGGCGGCTTTCCCGCGCTGTTCGTGATCGTCGGCGCCGCGCTGTCGCTCGGCGTGATGGCATGGCGAGGACGGCCGACCGCCGCCCCCGCCCTGCCCGACTGAGCCTTACCAGATCTTGGTGCGATCCTCAGGCTTCAGATAATATTTGGCGTCGGCCCCGACGCCGAACGCGCTGTACCAGGCGTCGACGTTGCGCACCGGGCCGATGATGCGCCAGCGCGCGGGGCTGTGCGGGTCGCTCGCCACCTGCTGCTTGATCGAATCCTCGCGCGCCTTGTCGCGCCACGCCTGCGCGAAGGCGAGGAAGAAACGCTGGTCGCCGGTCAGCCCGTCGATCACCGGCGCGGGCTTGCCGCCGAGCGAGCGGTGATAGGCGTCGTAAGCGACCTCGAGCCCCGCGAGGTCGGCGATATTCTCGCCCATCGTGAGGTCGGGGTTGATGAACGCGCCGGGCGCCGCCTCATAGGTCGCATATTGCGCGCCGAACGCCTTGGCCGCGGCGTCGAACCTTGCCGCATCCTCGGGGGTCCACCAGTCGCGCACCGCGCCATTGGCGTCGATCTTGCGTCCCTGGTCGTCGAAGCCGTGGATGATCTCGTGGCCGATGACCGCACCGATCGCGCCATAATTGACGGCATCGTCGACGCCCTCGCTGAAATAAGGCGCCTGCAATATGCCCGCGGGAAAGACGATCTTGTTCTCGAGGCCGCCGTTATAGGCGTTCACCTCCTGCGGGTTCATCGACCATTTCTTGCGGTCCACGGGCTTGCCGAGTTCGCCCAGCTGATATGCATATTCGAACTTCCCGCTGCGCTGGACATTGCCATAGAGGTCGGCGGGATCGATCTTCAGCCCCGAATAGTCGCGCCATTTGTCAGGGTAACCGACCATGACGTCCATCTTCTCGAGCTTGGCGAGCGCGGCCTCCTTCGTCGGAGCGGCCATCCAGCTGTTCGCGCGGATGCGGTCGCCCATCGCGAGTTTCAGATTGGCGACCAACGCCTCCATCTTCGCCTTGGCGCTCGCGGGGAAATATTGGCTGGCGTATGTCTCGCCGACCAGTTCGCCCAGGCTGCCGTCGACGAGCGTCAGCCCGCGTTTCCAGCGCGGGCGCAGCTCGCTGACCCCGCTCAGCACCTTGGTATAGGCGAAGCGGCTGTCGACGAAGGCCTTGGACAGATAAGGCGAGGCCTGGTTGGCGACATGGAATTGCTGCCACAGCTTGAGCGTGTCGAGCGGCGTCCTGGCATAGAGCGCCGAAATGTCGCGAACCGCCGTCGTCTCGTTGACGATCATCCGCTTCTGCGGGCCGATCCCGGCGCCCGCGAACCAGGCGTCCCAGTCGAGCCCGGGCGCATAGGCGGCGAGTTCGGCCGAAGACATCGGGTTGTTGATCTTGCCGATGTCGCGGCGGTCGGCGATCTTCCAGCTGACCTTGGCGATTTCGGTCTCATAGGCCATGATCGCGTCGGCCGCGGCCTCAGGGTTCTTCGTGCCGGTCAGCCCCAAAGTACGGACGATATAGGCGCGATAGGCGTCGCGCTGCGGCTTGAACTGGTCATCGAGATAATATTCGCGTTCGGGCAGGCCCAGCCCGCCCTGCCCCAGCCACACCACGTTGATCGTCGGATCGTCGGTGTCGGCGTAAGGCCCGCCCCCGACGATCGTCATGCCGAAGGCGCCCTGAGAGGCGCCCATGAAGCGCGCCATCTCGCTCTTGTCCTTGATCGCCGCGACCTTGGCCAGGTCGGCCATCAACGGCTTGGCGCCCAGCGCCTCGACGCGCGCCTCGTCGGCGAAGCTTTGATAGAGTCCGCCGACCTGGCTCGTCGCCGGAGCGCCGGTGACGAGCTGGCGCAACTGGCGCTGGGTCAGGTTATAGACATCGTAATCGACCCCCGCCGACGCCTGGTCGGCCGGGATTTCGGTGCGCGCGAACCAGCCGCCATTGGCGAAGCGGTCGAAATCGTCGCCCGGTCGCACGCTGGTGTCGCGCGCCCCGAGGTCGACGCCCCAGCTGCCGAAAGTCAGCGCCTTCAGCGAGTCTTCGTCCTTTGCCGACGCGTCGCCGGCGTCCGCCCTGAGCAACGCGGCGGGCGCCATGTCGTTAGCCAGCACCGGCACCGCGACCAGAGTCGCGGCCAACGCGAGGCCCGCGGCCCCGCCCAAAAATGTCTTCATTTCCCCAGCTCCTTTCGTGCGAGCGCTCGTTCCCGACGGGCGGCGGACATGACAGCTTTGTCCGCCCGCCGCCCGGCAGGGTCAAGATTCTGGACGGACATTGGTCGAAGCCTTTGGGGAGTTGGTGGAAAGTTGCCGGATATCGGGCCGTTGCGGCGCGGGCGCAGACTTCCTATCCATGCGCCGGTGCCGCGCGAAAACGCCCCCTTGCGCACCAAGAACAAATCTGGAACACACCCCTCCCATGAGTCTCACCCACATCTCCGTGCGCGGTGCGCGCGAGCATAATCTGAAGGGCATCGACGTCGACCTGCCGCGCGATGCGCTGGTCGTGATCACCGGCCTCAGCGGCAGCGGCAAGTCGAGCCTCGCCTTCGACACCATCTATGCCGAGGGCCAGCGGCGCTATGTCGAGAGCCTGTCGGCCTATGCGCGCCAGTTCCTCGAAATGATGCAGAAGCCCGATGTCGAGCATATCGACGGCTTGTCGCCGGCGATCAGCATCGAACAGAAGACGACGAGCCGCAACCCGCGCTCGACCGTCGCGACGGTCACCGAGATCTACGACTATATGCGCCTGCTGTGGGCGCGCGTCGGTATTCCCTATTCGCCCGCGACGGGCGAGCCGATCAGCGCGCAGACCGTCAGCCAGATGGTCGACCGCGTGATGGAATTGCCCGAGGGCACGCGCGCCTATCTGCTCGCCCCAGTCGTGCGCGGGCGCAAGGGCGAATATAAGAAGGAGCTCGCGCAGTGGCAGAAGGACGGCTTCACGCGCGTCCGCATCGACGGCGAATTTTACGAGATCGGCGAAGCACCGGCGCTCGACAAGAAATACAAGCATGACATCGAGGTCGTTGTCGACCGCATTGCAGTCCGTGAGGGTCTCGGCACGCGGCTCGCCGACAGTTTCGAAACCGCGCTGAAACTCGCCGAGGGGCTCGCCTATGTCGACCTCGCCGATGGCCCGGTGCCGGGGCGCGAGGAGGAAGACACCGGCGGCGCGATGAAGGGCGCGGGCATCCCCGCGAACCGGCTCATCTTCTCGGAGAAATTCGCCTGCCCCGTGTCGGGTTTCACCATCGCCGAGATCGAGCCGCGACTGTTCAGCTTCAACGCGCCGCAGGGCGCCTGCCCCGCGTGCGACGGGCTCGGCGAACGGCAGGAGTTCGACCCCGACCTCGTCGTGCCCAACCATGCGCTGAGCCTGAAGAAGGGGGCGGTCGTGCCCTGGGCGAAATCGAACCCGCCCTCGCCCTATTATATGCAGGTGCTCGAAAGCCTGGGCAAAGCCTATGGCTTCGACCTCGCGACGCCGTGGCAGGACTTGCCCGGCGAGGTGCAGCTGGTCATCCTCTACGGCACCGGCGGCAAGCCCGTCGAGCTGACCTTCAAGGACGGCAAGCGCAGCTACACGACGCACAAGGCGTTCGAGGGCGTGATCGGCAACCTCAACCGGCGCATGCTGCAGACCGAAAGTGCGTGGATGCGCGAGGAGCTGAGCAAATATCAGACGCCGCAGCCGTGCGAGACGTGCCACGGCGCGCGGCTGCGCCCCGAACCGCTCGCGGTGAAGATCGCGGGCGAGAATATCAGCCTGTCGGCGCAGCGATCGGTCGCCGACGCGCTCGAGTGGTTCGGCACGCTCGAGGAGAAGCTGAACGATACGCAGCGGCAGATTGCGAAGGCGATCCTGAAAGAGATCAACGAGCGGCTCGGCTTCCTCAACAATGTCGGGCTCGATTATCTCAACCTCAACCGCACCAGCGGCACATTGAGCGGCGGCGAGAGCCAGCGCATCCGCCTCGCCTCGCAGATCGGCAGCGGCCTCAGCGGCGTGCTCTACGTGCTCGACGAGCCCAGCATCGGCCTCCACCAGCGCGACAACGACCGGCTGCTTGCGACGCTCAAGCGCCTCCGCGACCTCGGCAATACGGTGATCGTCGTCGAGCATGACGAGGATGCGATCCGCCACGCCGATTATGTCGTCGACATGGGTCCCGGCGCGGGGCTGCACGGCGGCGAGATCGTCGCCGAGGGCACGCTCGATCAGGTGCTGCAGAGCGACAGGAGCCTGACCGCGGCCTATCTCAACGGCACCAAGCGCATTGAAATCCCGAAGCACCGCCGCAAGGGCAATGGCTTCGATCTGGTGCTGAAGGGCGCGCGCGCGAACAATCTCGACAATGTCACGGTCAAGATCCCGCTCGGCACCTTCACCTGCGTCACCGGCCTGTCGGGCAGCGGCAAGTCGAGCCTGATCATCGACACGCTCTACGCCAGCGCGGCGCGCGTGCTCAACGGCGCGCGGATGGTCGCCGGGCCGCACGACAGCCTGAAGGGTCTGGAGCATTGCGACAAGGTGATCGACATCGACCAGTCGCCGATCGGCCGCACCCCGCGCTCGAACCCCGCGACATATACCGGCGCCTTCACGATCATCCGCGACTGGTTCGCGGGGCTCCCCGAAAGCCAGGCGCGCGGCTACAAGCCCGGGCGTTTCAGCTTCAACGTCAAGGGCGGGCGCTGCGAGACCTGCACCGGCGACGGGCTGATCAAGATCGAGATGCACTTCCTGCCCGACGTCTATGTGACGTGCGAGACGTGCCACGGCAAACGCTACAACCGCGAGACGCTCGAGGTGAAGTTCAAGGGCCACAGCATCGCCGACGTGCTCGACATGACGGTCGAGGATGCGGCGGAGTTCTTCAAGGCGGTGCCCGCGATCCGCGAGAAGATGGCGATGCTGGTCCGCGTCGGGCTCGGCTATATCAAGGTCGGGCAGCAGGCGACGACGCTGTCGGGGGGCGAGGCGCAGCGGGTGAAGCTCGCCAAGGAATTGTCGCGGCGGTCGACCGGGCAGACGCTCTACATCCTCGACGAGCCGACCACCGGCCTGCATTTCGAGGATGTGCGCAAGCTGCTGGAGGTGCTGCAGGCGCTGGTCGACCAGGGCAACAGCGTGATCGTGATCGAGCATAATCTCGACGTCATCAAGACCGCCGACCATATCGTCGACATGGGCCCCGAGGGCGGGGTCAAGGGCGGCGAGGTCGTCGCGAGCGGCACCCCCGAGCAGGTCGCGAAGAACCCGCGGAGCTACACCGGGCAATATCTGGCGCCGATGCTGGCGGCGGGGGAGTAGCAGGAAATCCTCGCTTCCCTATCCCCGTTCGTGTCGAGCGAAGTCGAGACCCCCAGGATAGCGCACGCCTTCGCGTGTCTCGACTACGCTCGACACGAACGGGATTGGGAGGTTGGTGCTCCTCAGCTAGTGCCACACCGCCGACAGCGGATAGAGCGCGATCAGCCACACGAGGCACCCGACCACGACGCGCCGGTCCTTCGCCGCGATCGCCAGCGCCGACACGGGGAAGAAGCTCCACGTCACCACCGCGTTGCGCAGGTCGAACGCCGGGAAGGCCGCGAGCCACGCCACCGTGCCGAGCAGCGCGATATTGCACAATAGCACCGCGCCGATCACGCGGCGGTGCTGCTTGTCGAAATGCGCGCCCAGGTCGTTCCATTCCTCGGGATCGTCGGGGAAGACGAGGCTCGCGGCGACGAAATAGAGCGCGGTGACGAGGAAACCGCCGAACAGCACGGGCCAGCTGATCGGGATCAGATCGCGCACCGCCCAGCCGTACATCCAGAAGGTGACGACGTCGCACGACACGAAGAGGCCGAGCAGCGCGGTCGGCCAGCCGATGCGGACGCGGTGGCTGGCCTTCATCGCGCGCGCCAGCCCGCCCAGCCCCTCGGCGAGCGCGAGGCCGAGGATCAGCCCGAACAGCGAAAAGACGAACTCGAACCCGCTCACAAGGCCCCGCGATTCGCGCCGCCGCCGCCGGCCCCGCGGGCGCGCAACAATATTCCAAAGGTCACGAAAGTCACGCTACGCTCTGGTAAGATAATACCCGCGGCAAGGCGCTGCCCGCCTTTGCGCCGCGCCAGTCCGCCCCGGGGACGGCCGTCTTTTCCTCGATGGAATGCCCCAGCCACGCGTCACGCTGGCACAGCGAAATATTGTAGGAAAGCGTTATTTGCGGGGACCGTTCCCTATTTCGTCATCGGGGGCGAAACGGTCTCGCGCAAAGCCGCAAAGACGCGAAGAAGAAGGAAGAATATCTCGCACAAAGGCACGAAGGCATGAAGGGCTTCCAAAACCCCGTTCGTGCCGAGCTTGTCGAAGCACCGTTCTTCTTTAGCCCCGCGAAAGGAAAGAACGGCCCTTCGACAAGCTCAGGGCGAACGGAGTTGCGTCATCTTCGCGCCTTCGCGCCTTTGTGCGAGCCTAATCCGTCAGCGGCCAAACCCGCCGCCCGACACCGCACACCGCCCTCTTCGCGTCTTCGCGGCTTTGCGCGAAACCCTCTTCAGGCCCCTATCAGCTTCGCGGTGATGTCCCCGGCGGCATGGATGCGGATCGCGGGCGGCCCGGGCGAGACGGCGCGCACGTCATCGCGGACTCGATCCGGGACCGGCGACGAAGGCGTGCTTGCCTAGCCACAAAGCGCGGCGATCATCGGGTGGACGGTTTCGCGCTGCTCGACCAGCGCGCGGCCGACGTCGTCGTCGGGCAGCGCGTCGGGATCGAGCGTGCGCGCGGCGGCGAGGGTCGTGGCGAACAGCGTTTTGGGCGGCGGGCACGGCAGGATATAATTGTCGGCATCCCACACATGGCCGAATTCGACCCGGTCGCCGATGCGGCGCGCCGCGACGCTGCGCGTGAAATGAATCGTCACGCCCTTGAAATCGTCATCCTCGCGAAGATCGACGAACAGGCGCGTCCAGGGGGTGTCGCGCGATGCGCCGCCGTCGGTCATGCGGCATCCCCCTGTCCGTTGCCCTGCCGCATCAGCTTCGCCGTAATATCCTCGGCGGCGTAGATGCGGATCGCCGGCGGCTCGGGCGAGAGGGCGCGCATTTCGGCGACGAAGGCGCGCGACGCAGGCACCGCGAAATGGGCGCGGACCGCGTCGATGCTCGCCCATTGCTCGACGAAGACGAGGCATTCATAAGCCGAGCCATCCCGAGCCTGTCGAGGGACGATATCGATATGGCAATTATGCGCCACACACCCCGCCTCCCCCCGCGACCGCGCGCTATGCTCGACGCCTAGCGCGATCATGCGCTCGCGATGCTCGGGGGTGAGGATGACGTGGCCGGTGATGAGGATCATCATTGGTTACTAAGCTAGATGTCGTCGCCAACCGGCTCGTCATTAACCCGGAAGCCATCGGGGTTCTCCAAATTCGCCTGCCGATGCAAATGCGAATTTATTCGAACAGCAGAGGCCATCGCAGGGGCTCGGATGCGAGCTTCCTCCCCGGCAGCGGTGGCTTCAATCATATATTCCGCCCAATTACCGATGTTCCCATCCCAAGCCTCATCTTCCGTTATGCGCTTGGCCACATCTACATAGTCTTCTCCGTCCTCGCTGCGCCAACAGCGCCACAAGGCAGATTCCGCAAAATCTAGTCGGGGCACAAAACGCATGGGTACGGGCGGACTAGGAGGCCGAGTACTGCCCCAGTCTCCGTAGAACAGATGTCCACGATTAACTGCGCGACGTACCTCAGCAAAAAGCACCCGTTCATTGATAGGGAAATCGAATCTCTCACCTAAATTAGCGAATTGTTCTGGAAAACTACTGCCAGCTACAACTACGTTAAACTCTGAGTCGATTCCTAAAAGAGAGTTTACTAATCCGGTACACCGCGCGGATTTTTCCTGTATGCTTCTAGACCAACCGCAGTCAAATATAAAGCAGGCGTTCTGAGAACCAAAATCAACAATTCTCGCAGCGAGATCCAAATAGTTAGCCGGCCTATCAACGTCTACACGAACAAAAGTAGGCCGAGCCAAATCATGCAGCCATTCAATCTGCTCATCAATGTGCATGAATTCGCCATGCCTCGAGCGAATCACTGGGAGAGCATTTTCGATATCACTTACAAAATCAAAATACCGCCTAAAGCCCTCGCCTTCTTCAAAGAGTTCGCTAAACTCCCTGTATGCCGGGCGCTCACTAGTCGGATCAAATTTTCCTGCGTCCAAATCTAGGGCAAAAGCCCGATTTCCGACCGCTTCACTTAGCACTTCGATCGCTTTTTCTATGGTTCTTGAATTCATCCAAGGACGAAGGACAAAGAACGGCAAGATTTGGTTTTTTGTGCTGCTGTCCAATTCACGATACGCCCTAACCTCAGCTGGACGCTGATGAAGTATGGGAACGTAAGACCTGCCTTCGAGCATTTACACTCCTAGTCGGATACGCATCGCCTGTTCAGACACACGAAACTTTTGAGATAGTTCGTAAACTCTCTCGTCGCGCGGCAGGTGTTTTAGGCGATTACCCTCCCTCGCCACTAGCTCATACGGCATAACCAAATCTGAGGCTAGCTTATTAGCCTCTACCTCCTTCTGGTCACTCAGCTTTGAGCGATACAGTGTGTTATCTATCACCCCGCTTTGGATATACGCCCTATGCAGCAAGAAATGGGCGATCTCATGAGCGAGCGTAAAGCGCTGTCGCACGGGAGCCTCATGTCGATTTATCTTAATCCGGAAGCCGCTAGCAGCCGATTCTGAGGGCTCTATTAAACCAGAAATTCCTGGATCAAGACTCGATTTGAATACCTCTATTCCTAACTCCCTTGCTAGCGCGCCAAGCTGGACCGGAAAAGAAGACGTATAATTCCTCACGGCATCACGATACATTGGATGAATTTGACTAATCACTTACTTCAGCCCCGGCATCATTTAGGGGATCACGATCACCTTCTTGACGAAGCACGATGATGGCTTCAAGAAGAACTGTATCCTTTATATCTTTCACAATCTGGGAAAACTCAGGATCACTCGGATTCATCCTTTGGCGAATATGGTACTCAGCGTGATACCTAATACGGTCATCAAATGTCCTCCAACTCACGATGGCCAAGCCACCAATAAAGATAGTCAGAGCACCCAAGATAACAGCTAGGGCGGTAAGGATGATTCCGATGAATTCCGCCGAGCTTAGGCCGGGCTTCCGGAATGGCTCTAACGCCGAGCCGGTTTGCACGAGATTTAACAGCACCGCGCCAAGCAGTATTAACACGACAGCCTCGAGCACCCGCATCACTTTGTTCATAATGCCCCCTGTAGAACAAAATGCGAACATGCGCAACCATTACGGTCGTGTTAGCGTGCCCGCAAATCCATGGCAATCGGCTCACTTGTTTCGTCAATAGACGCGCGGGTCCAACATGACACTTCCATGACAATCCCTGTCACAAACGCGTCACACAACTCCCCCATTGGCGGCTCAGCGAGTCGCCGCGGGGGTGGCGGTTCGCTCCGTTAGCGACCCCCGACAGGACATCTCAATGCTGCAGAAATTCGCTCTCGTCGCCGGCGCCGCCACCGCCGTGCTGGCGCTTTCCGCGTGCCAGGACCAGGCCTCCTCGGGCGGCGCGGCGCGCGATTATATCAGCGCGGTCGGTTCTTCGACCGTCTATCCCTTCGCTACCACCGTCGGCGAGCGCTTCGCCGAAGCCACCGGCAACAAGAAGCCCAAGATCGACAGCACCGGCACCGGCGGCGGCTTCGAGCGCTTCTGCGCCGGGGTCGGCGGCGACACGCCCGACATCGCCAACGCCTCGCGCCGCATGAAGAAGAAGGAATTCGACACCTGCGCCAAGAATGGCGTCAAGGACATCGTCGAAATCCAGGTCGGCATCGACGGCATCGCGCTGGGCGAGGCGCAGCGCGGCCCCGGCTTCAAGCTGTCGGAAGAGGATGTCTATAAGGCGCTTGCGGCCAACCCCTATGGCAAGCCCAACACCGCCAAGACGTGGAAGGACGTCAACCCGGCGCTGCCCGCGGTTGCGATCTCGGTCTTCGGGCCGCCGTCGACCAGCGGCACCTATGACGCGTTCAAGGAGCTGATCCTGGGCAAGGGCTGCGACGCCAACCCGGAGATGAAGGCGCTGAAGGACAGCGACAAGGACAAGCATGAGGCGACCTGCACCACGCTGCGCGGCGCGCCTTACTATGTCGAGCAGGGCGAGAACGACAACCTGATCATCTCGAAGCTCGACAAGAACCCGACCAGCCTCGGCATCTTCGGCTTCAGCTATCTCGACGCCAACAAGGACAAGATCAAGGCGGTGCCCGTGCAGGGCGTCGCGCCGACCTATGCGGCGATCGCCGACGGCAGCTATCCCGGCTCGCGCCCGCTGTTCATCTATGTCAAGAAAGCGCATGTCGGCGTGATCCCCGGCCTGGCCGAATATGTCGCCGAATTCCTGAAGGGCGCGGGCGAAGGCGGCTATCTGGGCGCCAAGGGCCTGATCGTGTCGCCCAAGGCGATCGCCGACGTGGCCGCGGCCAATGCCAAGGGCATGACCGCGCTGAACGGCGCCGAACTGAAATAAGTTCCTCCCGCCGGCGGCCGGTCCGGGGCCCTCATCCCCGGACCGGCCGCCGCTTTTTGGGAAGGCCGTGGGGCATTTCCTTCTCCGTTCGCATCGAGCGAAGTAGAGATGCCCATCGGTCCGGCGCTCGCCCTCGGGGTGTCTCGACTTCGCTCGACACGAACGGGAAACTGGTCGTGACACAAACGGAAATGTGGTCGTGACACGAACGGGGATGTGGGCGAGAAATATGACCGCGAGTCACGAAACTGCCACGCCCGCCCGCTTTGGGTCGGCACGGGCATGACGATAACGGGGACAATGTGACCTTCAACGCCGCCGCCTTGTTGCTCCTGATCGCGGGGCTCGCGCTGATCGGCTGGATCGCCGGGCGGGCGCGGTCGAACCTGCTCGCTGCGCGCGCGCAGGCCAAGCTGCATTCGCGCCCGCAATATCACGGCTGGTACGTCGCGCTGTGGCTCTTCGCCCCTGCTGCTTTGTTCCTGGCGGTGTGGAGCGCGGTGTCGCCGGGGCTGATCACCAACGACGTGCTGGCGAGCGAGGCGGCGAAGGACCTGCCCGCCTTCGGTTTCGAGCGCGGCGCGATCCTGTCCGACGCGCGCAATGTCGCGCAGGGCAAGCAGGACGCGGTGCGCATCCCCGCCGCGGCGCCGCTGGTTGCGCCCTATGCCGATGCGACGCACCTTTATGCCTGGATCGGCATCGGCGCGATGCTGGCGCTGGCGCTCGCGGGCGGGCTTTACGCCTTCACGCGGATCAAGCCCGATTTCCGCGCGCGGACGCGGGTCGAGAAGATCGTGATGCTGGTGCTGCTGCTCGCGTCGCTCGTCGCGATCCTGACGACCTTCGGCATCGTGCTGTCGCTGCTGTTCGAATCGATCCGCTTCTTCCGCCTCGTCTCGCCGGCCGAACTGCTGTTCGGGACGAACTGGGCGCCGACGAGCGGCGCGCCGCAGGACGACACCTTCGGCGGCATTCCGCTCTTCTGGGGCACGATATTGATCGGCGCGATCATCGCGATGATCGTCGCGATCCCGATCGGGATGATGACCGCGGTCTACCTCACCCAATATGCCGCGCCGCGCGTGCGCCGCTGGGTCAAGCCCTTGCTCGAGATCCTCGCGGGGGTGCCGACGGTGGTCTATGGCTATTTCGCCGCGCTGACCGTCGCGCCGGCGCTGCGCGAGTTCGCGGTGATGCTGGGCATTCCCAACGCCTCGACCGAGAGCGCGCTCGCCGCGGGCATCGTGATGGGGGTGATGATCATCCCCTTCGTCTCGTCGATGGCCGACGACAGCATCAACGCGGTGCCGCAGGCGATGCGCGACGGATCGCTGGCGCTCGGCGCGACGCCGAACGAGACGATCCGCCAGGTGCTGATCCCCGCCGCGCTGCCCGGCGTGATGGGCGGCATATTGCTCGCGGTCAGCCGCGCGATCGGCGAGACGATGATCGTCGTCATGGCCGCGGGCCTGTCGGCCAACATGACCGCCAACCCCTTCGCCAGCGTCACCACGGTGACCGCGCAGATCGTGAAACTGCTGACCGGCGACCAGGAATTCGACAGCGCCAAGACGCTCGCCGCCTTCGCGCTCGGCCTCGTGCTGTTCGTCGTGACCCTGCTGCTCAACATCGTCGCGCTGCGCATCGTCAAGAAATATCGCGAAGCTTATGAGTAGGACCACCTCCCCCACCGACTGGAAGGGCGGCGCGATGCAGGCCCGCATCGCGAAGCGCTATGCCGCCGAGCGCCGGTTCAGGCTGCTCGGGCTGCTCGCGGTGCTCGCCTCGGGCGCGTTCCTCGCCTTCCTGCTGTTCGTGATGGTCGGCAACGGCCTGCGCGGCTTCACCTACACCAATGTCGCGGTGCCGATCGACTTCAAGGCGATGCCGCTGACCGTCGACGCGTCGCGGCTGGGCGATGCCGACGCCGACCAGGTGATCGCGGGCGCGGGCCTCGCCGACATCGTCGCCTTCGCCGCCGACGAGGCGCTGGGCGACGGCGGCTCGGCGATGATTTCGGAGAACGCCTGGAAAGAGGTAAGGACCGCGATCAAGGCCGATCCCGAACTGCTGCAGGGCTCGACGGTCTTCCACCTGCCCGCCTCGTCCGAGGTCGATATCGCGGCGAAGGACGGCGGCAAGGGCGCGACGGGGGCGAAGGTCGACGCGCTGGAACGCGACGGCAAGCTCTCGACCGGGATCCACTGGCCCTTCTTCCGCAACGCCGACGCCACCGATCCCGCGGTCGCGGGCATCTGGGGCGCGCTCAAGGGGTCGGTGCTGACGATCTTCATCGCCTTCCTGATCGCCTTCCCGACCGGGGTGCTCGCCGCGCTCTACCTCGAGGAATATGCGCCGAAGAACCGCTGGACCGACCTGATCGAGGTGTCGATCAACAATCTCGCCGCGGTGCCCTCGATCATCTTCGGCCTGCTCGCGCTCGCGGTGTTCATCAACTGGTTCGGCATCTGCCAGGCGAGCGCGCTCGTCGGCGGGCTCACGCTGGCGCTGATGACGATGCCGGTGATCGTCATCGCCAGCCGCAACGCGATCAAGGCGGTGCCGCCGTCGATCCGCGACGCCGCGCTCGGCGTCGGCGCCAGCCCGGTGCAGGTGGTGTTCCACCATGTGCTGCCGCTCGCCCTCCCCGGCATCCTGACCGGCACGATCATCGGCATGGCGCGCGCGCTGGGCGAGACCGCGCCGCTGCTGCTGATCGGCATGCGCGCCTTCATCGGCGACGTGCCCGGCGGCATCTGTTCGCCCGCGACGGTGCTGCCGATGCAGATCTTCCTCTGGTCGGACGAGGTCGACCGCGGTTTCGTCGAAAAGACCTCCGCCGCGATCATCGTGCTGCTCATCGTGCTGCTGTCGATGAACGCGCTCGCCATCTACCTCCGCAACAAGTTCGAAAAACGCTGGTGACCATGACCCAAGACGACCTGACCATATCCGACCCCAAGATGACGGCGCACAATGTCAACGTCTTCTATGGCGAGAAGCAGGCGATCAACGACGTGTCGATCGACGTCGGCACCGAGCTGGTCACCGCCTTCATCGGCCCCTCGGGCTGCGGCAAGTCGACCTTCCTGCGTTCGCTGAACCGGATGAACGACACCGTCGCGGGCGCCAAGGTGACGGGCCATATCGCGCTCGACGGCGAGGATATTTACGCGCCGAGCATGGACGTGGTGCAGCTGCGCGCGCGCGTCGGCATGGTGTTCCAGAAACCCAACCCCTTCCCCAAGTCGATCTACGACAATGTCGCCTATGGCCCGCGCATCCACGGCCTCGCTCCGAACAAGAGCGACCTCGACGGCATCGTCGAAAAGGCGCTGATGCGCGCGGGCCTGTGGGACGAGGTCAAGGACCGGCTCGGCGAGAGCGGCACCGCGCTGTCGGGCGGCCAGCAGCAGCGGCTGTGCATCGCGCGCGCGATCGCGGTCGACCCCGAAGTGATCCTGATGGACGAGCCCTGCTCGGCGCTCGACCCGATCGCGACCGCGAAGATCGAAGAGCTGATCCACGAACTGCGCGGCAAGTTCGCGATCGTGATCGTCACCCACAATATGCAGCAGGCGGCGCGCGTGTCGCAGCGCACCGCTTTCTTCCACCTCGGGACGCTGGTCGAATATGGCAAGACCACCGACATCTTCACCAACCCGAAGCAGGAACGCACCAAGGATTATATCACCGGCCGCTACGGCTGAGCCCCGGCCGAACAAGGACTGAACGATGGCAATTGTGAATGATCATACGGTCAAGGCCTTCGACGAGGACCTCAACCGCCTCCGCGGCCTGATCAGCGAGATGGGCGGCCGCGCCGAACAGGCGCTGCTGCAGGCGATGACCGCGCTCAACAAGGGCGACCAGGAGCTCGCGGCGCAGGTCGTGCGCGACGACAAGAAGATCGACGCGCTGGAGAGCGAGGTCGAACAGCTCGCGGTCCAGACGATCGCGCTGCGCGCCCCGATGGCCGACGATTTGCGCGAAATGATCGCGGCGCTGAAGATCGTTTCGGTCGTCGAGCGCATCGGCGACTATGCCAAGAATATCGCCAAGCGCGTCGCGCTGATGGACCAGACGCGCTCGATCGAGGCGATCCCGCTCCTCATCTCGATGTCGAACATCGTCGCCGAGCTGGTGCACGACGCGCTCGACAGCTTCGCGGCGCGCGACGCCGAGCTCGCGGTGCGGGTGACCGTCCGCGACAAGATTGTCGATGATTTCTATAACAGCATCTTCCGCACGCTCGTCACCTTCATGATGGAAAATCCGAAGCTTATCTCGGAAAGCGCGCATCTGCTGTTCGTCGCCAAGAACCTCGAGCGCATGGGCGACCATGCGACCAACATCGCCGAGATGGTCTATTATGTCGTGACCGGCGAGCGGATGGAGGAACGCGAGCGCGGCGAACAGCCCGAAGACGGCGCCGCGGAGCAGGAGCAAGGCTGATGCCGCAGCCCGACCTGCTGCTGATCGAGGATGACGAGGCGATCGCCGAGCTCATCGTCTGGCATTTCGCGCGCGAGGGTTTTTCGGTCCGCCAGACCCCCGACGGCGAACAGGCGCTGGTCCTCGTCGAGGAACGCGTCCCCGACATCGTCCTGCTCGACTGGATGATCGAGAGCCTGCCGGGGATCGAGGTCTGCCGGCGCCTGCGCCGCAACCCCAAGTCGGCGAACGTGCCGATCATCATGCTCACCGCGCGCGGCGAGGAAGAGGACCGCATCCGCGGGCTCGAAACCGGCGCCGACGATTATGTCACCAAGCCGTTCAGCCCGCGCGAGCTGGTCGCGCGCGTGTCGGCGGTACTCCGCCGCCTGCGCCCCGCGCTCGCCGGCGAACTGCTCGCCTATGCCGACATCGAGCTCGACTCGGTCGCGCACAAGGTCGTGCGTGGCGGGCAGATCGTGAACATGGGCCCGACCGAATTCCGCCTGCTGCGCCACTTCATGGAGCATCCCGGCCGCGTCTTCTCGCGCGGGCAATTGCTCGACAGCGTGTGGGGCCAGGACAGCGACATCGAGCTGCGCACGGTCGACGTGCATATCCGGCGGCTGCGGAAAGCGATCAACCTGCCGGGGACCGCGGACATCATCCGCACGGTGCGGTCGGCGGGCTATGCGCTGGATGCGGGCAAGGGTTGAGCGTCGGCTGACGGGCGGTTGCTGCCGTTTAATCCTCCCTGCGGCGAAGCCGTGGGGAGGGGGACCGCCGCGAAGCGGTGGTGGAGGGGCGGCGGCCCGAAACCGACGCTCAAGGCCTCGGCCCCTCCACCACCCTGCGGGTGGTCCCCCTCCCCATCGCTGCGCGACAGGGAGGATTTGGGAAGGTCCGCTCGCGACCCCGCCCGCCAATCATCAAAAATCGATCTGCGTCCTGAGCCCGAAGGTGTCGGCCGAATAATCGCGGTCGCCCCCCGTCGCGGCGATGCGCGCGTCGTTGATGCGCAGGCGGCCGTAGCTCGCGGTCAGGCGGATATATTCGATCGGCACCCACACCAGCGACAGCAAGGCCGCGCGCTGGCGCCCGCCGACGAGGCCGGCGTCATTGAGGTCGAGATGATCGTAGCGGGCGTTGACCTCGACCGCGCCGATCCCGCCCCCGGTGATCGGGTTCGAGGGCTTCAGCCGGTCGAAGGCGCCGTCCTTGTAGCCGCGCTTGTCGCCCCTGGTCAGCACCATGCCGACCTCGGCATAGCCGCCGAAATAGGTCGGATTCGCGGCGCCATCGCGCTTCGCGGTCTGCCAATAGCCTTCGCCCGCGGCGTGGAAGGGGCCGGCCAGAACTGCCGCTTCCAGCCCTATGCCGCGCTCGCCGCTGACGTCGATCTCGCCGGTGTCGACGAGGCGCACGTCGGTGGTGTGGACGAAGGGCCGCGCGCGGTAGCGCACCGTGCCCGCCGGATTGTTGAGATCGCGCAGGTGGATCGAGCCGCCGAGGTGCAGCTGCGCATCGCCGAGCTTGGGCATGAGGATCGCGCGCGCGTCGAAGCCGATACTGTGGTTGCTGTCGTTGAGGTCGGCGGCATTGTCGCCGAACACCCCGCCCTGCAGCAGCACCGACTTGCCCTTATACTGCGCCGACAGCCCGACGCGGCGCTCGAAACCGAAGGCCGAGACGAAGGCGGCGCGTTCGAGATGGCTGGTGAACAGGTCGCTCGTCATGTCGTCCAGCCCCCAGAAGGGCTTGATCTGCCCCACCGTGACCGACAGCGGCCCCGGGCCGTAGGTGAGATAGACGTCGGTCAGCTCGACCGAGCTGTTCGCGATATCGGCCTCGACGCGATAGGAAAAGCCGCCGGGGATCTTGCCGTCGACGCCCAGATAGACGCGGCGGAATTCGGTCGCGGTGCCGCCGCGCCTGCCGAGCACGCCATCGGGCGCGTCGATCCCGGCAACGTCGAGCTGGACGCGCCCGCGCGGCTTGAAGCTCCAGCCGTCGGCGGTCTTGATCTCGGGCGCGCCCTTCCAGCTGATCTCGGTCGCGGGCTTCGCGGTCACCGGCGGCGCGCCGGGCGCCGGGGCGGGCGTCACCGACGGAGCGGTCGGAGTCGTGGCGGCATCGAGCCGCGTTTCCAGCGTTTCGACCTTTGCCTTGAGCGCCGCGAGTTCGGCGCGCAGCGCGGCCGCCTCTTCGGCGGTCATCGCCTGCGCATGGGCGGCGGTCGGCATCGTCAGCATCGACGAGGCGAAAAAGGCGGCGATCAAAGTGGGACGCATGGATAGGGCTCCGGCTGGTGCGGTGGCGGGTCTGGGCGCGCTGCTATGACGCATTGATGACAATTCCGCGACTCCGTCGTGACAATTATGTTGCACCGCGGGCTTCCCCGCACACATCGCTTGCCTCGCCGCGATCTCGGGCTAAGGACGGGGCCAAATCTTCTCGGGAGACCAGCATGACGATCAAATTTGACGGACGCGTTGCCATCGTTACCGGCGCCGGCGGCGGGCTCGGCCGCGCCTATGCGCTCGAACTCGCGCGCCGCGGCGCGAAGGTCGTGGTCAACGACCTCGGCGGCGCGCGCGATGGCACCGGGCATTCGGACTCGGCGCTGCAAGTCGTCGAAGAGATCGAGGCGTTCGGCGGCACCGCGATGTCGAACGGCGGCAGCGTCACCGAATATGAGCAAATGGTCGAAATGGTCGCCAAGGCCAAGGAAGCGTGGGGCGGCGTCCATATCGTCATCAACAACGCCGGCATCCTGCGCGACAAGAGCTTCGCCAAGATGGAGCCCGCCGATTTCGACCTAGTGCTGAAGGTGCATGTCAGCGGCAGCGCCAATGTCACCAAAGCGGTGTGGGACACGATGCGCGAGCAGGCCTATGGCCGCATCCTGATGACCGCCTCGTCGACCGGCCTCTACGGCAATTTCGGCCAGGCCAATTACGGCGCGGCGAAGCTGGGCCTTGCGGGGCTGACCAAGACGCTCCACCTCGAGGGCGCCAAGTACAACATCCGCTGCAACACGATCGCGCCGGTCGCGGGCACGCGGATGACCGAGGACATCTTCCCCGCCGAACTGTTCGAGAAGTTCACGCCCGAGAATGTCGTCCCCGCCGCGCTCTACCTCGTCAGCGAGGATGCCCCGACCAACATGATCGTCGGCGCGGGCGCGGGCGCGTTCCACGCCGCCTATGTCACCATGACCCCCGGCGTCGCGCTGCCCGAGGACGAGCGCACCCCCGAGGGCGTCGCCGCGGCGTGGGAGAAGATCATCGACCGCAACGGCGAGACCGTCCCGCAATCGGGCAGCGAACAATCGATGGCGGTGATGCGCGCCTTGCAGGCGCTCGGCTGAGGCCTCTCCATCCTCCCTGTGGCGAAGCCATGGGGAGGCGGCAGCGGCGTATCCGGTGACGGAGGGGCGATAGCGCATCGTCGTGGCCCCTCCACCCCTCGCTACGCGAGCGGTCCCCTCCCCATCGCAGCGCGACAGGGAGGATCAACCCGCATCACTGTATTGACACAGCAACACGCGCATGCCATAAGCCTCGCGGGGCAAGGGGATCGGACAGAAGGACGACCCCAAATGTATAGCGAAAGCGACCTGCAAGCCGCGGTCGACGCAAAGGTCATGACGCCGGAGGCCGTGGCGGCTTTCCGGGCGCATATCGCGTCGGTACGCGCCGCCCCCGGGGCGGACGAGGAATCATTCCGCCTCATCACCGGTTTCAACGACATCTTCGTGAGCATCGCCGCGGTAATCCTGCTCGTGGCGGTCGCGTGGATCGGCCAGTCGATCCACACCGCGCTCGCGGGCGTGTTCGTCGCCGGCTCGGCGTGGTTCCTCGCCGAATATTTCACCCGCAAACGCCGCATGGCGCTGCCCAGCATCGTACTCGTCCTCGCCTTTGCGGGCGGCGTCTTCGCCTCGATGGTCGGCTTTCTGGTCGAGCATGGCGAGGCGATCTTCGGCAACCGCCCCGACGAGACCGTCGGCGCGATCGTCGTCGGCGCGATCGCGCTGATCACCGCGGGCGCGACCTGGTTCCACTGGCGCCGCTTCATGGTGCCGATCACCGTCGCCGCCGGCACCGCCGCGCTCGCGGCCACCGCGATCGCGCTGGTGCTGTCGATCACCGGGGTGCCGCAGCACAGCGAGACGCTGGTGATGTCGCTGGTGCTGGTCGCCGGGCTCGGCGTCTTCGCGCTCGCGATGTGGTGGGACCGCAGCGACCGGGTGCGCCAGACGCGCCGCAGCGACGTCGCCTTCTGGCTCCACCTGCTCGCCGCGCCGATGATCGCGCATCCCATCTTCCACCTGCTCGGCGTAACCGACGGCGGCAATATCGGCAGCGGCGCTGCGGTGCTGGTGGTCGGCGTCTATATCCTGTTCGGGATCATCGCGCTGGCGATCGACCGCCGCGCCTTGCTCGTCTCGGCGCTCGCCTATGTGCTGTTCGCGCTGACCGAGCTGTTCCGCACCTTCGGCGCGGTCGAGCTCAACGTCGCGCTGACCGCCTTCGTGATCGGTTCGGCGCTGCTGCTGCTCTCGGCTTTCTGGCAGAATGCGCGGAGCGTGGTGGTGGGTTTCCTGCCCGCGAACCTCGCGAACCAGCTGCCTGCTACGGGGGCGCCTAGTCCGATACCAGCTTCATAAGCTTGCGTTCGACGGGGGCGAGCACATTGGAAAGCTCGTCCCCGCGTTTCACGATCGCCCCGGCTTCGGAGACAAGGGCCCACATGCCCTGCCGGCTCCTGAGCGCGGGGCGTTTCTCTATGCGATATTCGGGGCGCTCGGCGGCGCGGCGGAAGGCCGAGAAGATCGCCGCATCGCGGTGAAAGTCCATTGCATAGTCGCGCCAATGCCCCGCCGCGACCATCCGTCCGTAAAGATCGAGGATGCGCATCAGCTCGGTGCGCTCGAAACCGGTCTGCTGCGGCGCCGTGCGACCGGCGAGCGGCAGGGGCGTCACCGTTCCCATCAGGCGCGGCTACGCCCCTTGCGCGGTGCGGGCTCGCTGACAGGGGCGGCGGCCGCGCGCTCGGCGACGAGCGCCGCAAGCTGCTTCTGCAGTTGCTCGAGCTGGCACTGAAGCAGCTCGACCTTCTGCGTCGCCGGGTCGAAACTCTCGTTGCACGTCCCATAGGGGATGAATTCGCGCGCATATTCGCTGGCGTCGACCAGGGTCGAGCGCGCCGGGATGCCGACCATCACCGCGCCCTCGGGCACATCCTTGGTCACCACCGCATTGGCGCCGATGCGCGCGCGCGCGCTGACCGTGACCGGACCCAGGATCTGCGCGCCCGACCCGACGATCACGTCGTTCGCGAGCGTCGGGTGGCGCTTGCCGCCGATGCCGTTGGCGGGGTCGGTGCCGCCCAGGGTCACGCCCTGATAGATCGAGACGTTATCGCCGATCTCGGCGGTCTCGCCGATCACCACCCCGAAACCATGGTCGATGAACAGGTGTCGCCCGATCCTGGCGCCCGGGTGGATGTCGATCGCCGTCAGGAAACGCGCGAAATGATTGACGAAGCGCGCCAGGAAAAACAGGTCGGCTTCGAACAGCCAGTGCGCGACGCGGTGCATGCCGACCGCGAGCAGGCCCGGATAGAGCAGGATTTCCCAGCGCGAGCGCGGCGCGGGGTCGCGCGCCTTGATCGAATCGAGATAGGCGACCAGCCCGTTGAACATCAAACGTCCCCTGCGACCCTATTATGTACCGCAACAGATAGATGTTCGGCGGCGCCATTTCCAGCCCCGGCGTCTTTTATTCGTCACCGCCCCATCAGTCCGACGCGAAAGAGCAACGCTCCCTCGCTTCGCCAGCGCCGTTCCCCGCCCCGCTTCGCAATCGCCGCCGCCCAGCGGTCGAGCATCAGCAGGGCGCGGTCGCCGGCGAATGACCCGCGCGGCGCGCTCGTTGCGCCGGCCGCCGCGAACAGCGCATGCGCCGCCGGGGCCTCTTCCTGCTGGACCGCACCCCAGAGCAGTCCCCAGCGCCGCCCGCGCGGATCGTCGCCGGCCCGCGCCGACGACAAGGCGAACAGCCGCGCCCCGAAAGCCTCCGCCGCCCCGCGGCGCGCATCGTCGTCCTCGGCGAGCAGCATCGCCTCGGCGGCGTCGACCAGCGCGCCCAGCCCCGGCTGCCCGCCCCAGGACGCGGCGAGCTCGGCGAGCAGAGGTTCGCCCTTCGGCAGCGCATCGGGGTCGCTCGCCAGCATCGTCATCATGTCGCGCCACCAGGCGAGCTTGATCTGTCCGATCAGCGGCTCGCGCGCTTCGGCGAGCAGCCGCGTCAGCCGCGCAGCGAGCGCCCACAGGCTCGCCGCCGCCGGACGCCACGGACGCGCCACCGCGACCATCACGCGCGGGTCGCGCAGGTCGGGATAGAGCGCGGCGCCGGCGCCGTCAGGGGCTTCGCTGATCATCGCGCGCACCGCTAGCACCGCGCGTGCGGCGACCCAAGCGCTTCCTCGCCCCCTCGCGACCGTCCCGCAGCGGGACAGGCCAAGGCGAAGAAGCCCGCCTTTTCGGGCGCTTCGATCCCAGGTTAACCATCTGCCTTAGCCCCGCTCTTACGACGCCTGCCCTAGTGCGAGGCCGGTTGGAAAGCGGCATGGTGCCGCAAGGCAGGGGACACGGGGACCGTCATGGCGTCATGGCCTGACCTTTGGCGCGGCCTCGCACGCGACCGGCGCGGCAACACGCTGATGCTCGTCGCGGGCATGATGCTGCCGCTCGTCGCCTTTGTCGGATCGGGGATCGACGTCAGCCGCGGTTATATGGCGAAGACGCGGCTGCAGGCCGCGTGCGACGCCGGCGTGCTCGCGGCGCGCAAAGTGTCGGGTACCGGCCTGACCGACGACGGCCGCAAGGTCGGCGACGAATATTTCAACGCCAATTTCGGGCCGAGCAGCTTCGGCAGTCGCGACGTCGATTTTCAGCTGACGCAGAATGGATCGGAGATCATCGGCACCGCTTCGGCCAAGCTCGACACCGCGGTGATGCGCGTGTTCGGCCAGCAGGTCATGGCGCTCGGCGCGGATTGCCGCGCGATGCAGGAAATCACCAACACCGACGTGATGTTCGTCCTCGACACGACGGGGTCGATGAAGGACGTCAATCCCGGCGACAGCGTCTCGCGCTTCGACGCGATGAAGGAGGCGGTGACCCGGTTCCACGGCGAACTCGAGGCGGTGAAGCCCAGCGGCGCGACCATCCGCTACGGCTTCATGCCCTATACCTCGACGGTCAACGTCGGCTATTCGCTCGACGAGGATTGGATGGTGGACAAGGCGACCTATCAGTCGCGGCGGATCGATTCCAAAAAGAGCGATGAGGGCGTGGTGCAATACGCCCGCAACGACGCCAAAAATGGGGGAAATCGAAGCGAACGGCTCGAATCGACTTATCCGGCCGTCTACAATGACGGGGGCGAGAGCGGCCTTTCCTACTACAGCTGTCCGAGCAAACCGGCCGGCAACGCCACGTACAAGAAAACGCTCGTTTCGACCCGCACCGAGTCCGTAACGACGCCCGCCCTCGGCACCCGGACGATCGAGACATACAATGAAGTGATCGACGGTACGACCTATCGCGCGGTTCTCAATGGCACGACCTGCGAAGTGCGCGCGACGGACAACGACGGTTATGACCACACATTCGAATGGGTGACCGAACCGGTCGGACTGGTCGAGGTAAAATGGGAATATGCCCCGATCACCTATGACGTGAAAAAGCTGCGGGGACTAAGCTCCGGCGGGTCGGTAAAGGCCAAGATCAACAACGACGGCAGCGACCGCGAAATTCCCTGGCACGGCTGCATCGAGGAGCGCCAGACCGTCGCCGCCGAAGGCTACGACCCCCTCCCCGCCGAGGCGCTCGACCTGCAGATCGACCTCGTCCCCGATCCCAACGACCCCGCGACGCAGTGGAAACCGGCGCTGCCCGGGCTCGTCTTCATGCGCCCCGATGTCGATCCGGTGATCACGACGGCGAAATATGCCAATCTGGTCGATTACTGGTCGGGCCAGCGCTTCTGTCCTGCGCCGGCGCAAAAGCTGCAACCGATGGACGGGGTCCAGCTCGAGGATTATCTCGACACGCTCGTCGCGACCGGCGCGACGCACCACGACATCGGGCTGCTGTGGGGCGCGCGCTTCCTGTCGCCGACCGGCCTCTTCCGCGCCGAGAACAGGGGCGACCAGGTCCGCCACCTGATCTTCATGACGGACGGCTATATCTCGGTCGGGGTCAAGGAATATGATGCCTATGGCCACCCGTTTCTCGACCGGCGGCGCCAGACAAACCGAGCGGCGACGCCGACGTCGGCGATGCTGAACCAGGAGGTCGAAAACCGCTTCCTCGCGCTGTGCAAGGCGACGCGCGCGCGCGGCATGACGATCTGGATCGTCGCCTTCGGCACCGAACTGACCCCCGCACTCGCGCAATGTTCGGGCGGCGACAAGGCGTTTCAGGCGGCGAATTCGGCCGAGTTGCAGGCGGCGTTCCGCAAGATCGCCGGCAAGATCTCGAAACTGCGGCTCACCAAATGAGGTGGCGCGGCCCTCGCTCCGCACTACGGCGCATCGCGCGCGACCGGCGCGGCGTCGCGGCGGTCGAATTCGCCTTCATGGCGCCGCTCTTCCTGCTCGCGACGATGGGCATCTTCGACCTCGCCTGGCAATATTATATGAAGGCGACGCTGTCCGGGATCGTCGAGGAGGCAGGCCGGTCGGCGACGCTTCAGGCCTTTGCGAACAATCAGGACGCGCTCGACGCGGCGGTGCAAGCGCAGGCGAGCAATGTTTACCGCGGCATCAACGTGCACATCGAACGCCGCGCCTATGCGGGCTATGCCAATGTCCGCACGCCCGAGCGATTCACCGACGCCGACGGCAACGGCCGCTTCGACGACGGCGAATGTTTCTTCGACAGCAACGGCAACGGGCGGTGGGACGCCGACCCGTCGGTCGACGGCAATGGCCGTGCGAATCAGGTGGTCGAATTCACCGCCAGCGTCGATTTCGTCCGCATCTTCCCGCTGTGGCGGATGCTCGGCCAGCCGCAGGTAAAAAGAATCTCGGCGAGCACGCTGCTGCGCAACCAGCCGTACAGCGACGGCGAAGGCGGTGCGGAATCGATATGCTGAGCCGCCTGCGGACCTTCGCGCGCACCACGCGCGCCGGCGCCGTCATCGAGACCGCGATCCTGCTGCCGACGGTGCTGTTCCTAGGCGTGGGCGGGATCGAGCTCACCAATCTCGCGCTCGCGCATATGCGCGTCAGCCAGGCCGCCTCGACGCTCGCCGACGCCGCGTCCCGCGTCAGCATCGACACGGGCGCCGCGATGCCGCAGATGCGCGAAGCCGACGTCAACGAACTGCTGCAATCGCTGCTCGAACGCCACAAGAGCCTGGCGCTCGAACAGGACGGACGTGTGATCCTGTCCAGCCTCGAGCAGAATGCCGAGGGCGGGCAGTGGATCCACTGGCAGCGCTGCGCCGGGCACAAGGATTTCCCGTCGAGCTATGGCTTGGAAGGCATAGGCAAGACGGGCACGCATTTCACCGGCATGGGCGAGGACGGCCAGCGCGTGAAAGCCCCGCGCGGTACGGCGGTGATGTTCGTCGAAATCGCCTATGACTACCAGCCGCTCGCCTATGGCAGCTGGATGGGGCCGAAGGAAATCCGCTACACCTCGTCCTTCCTCGTCCGCGACGATCGCGACCTGTCGCAGATCTACAATCCCGAGCCCGAGGCGAAAGTAGCGGCGTGTTGAGGGGTTGAGGCAAAAGCTGGCCCCCTCCCGCAGGCGGGAGGGGCAGCGAGACTTGGGCGCTTGCGCCCTAGTCGCAGCGGGGTGGGCCACTGCAACGTTGCTGCCCACCCCCAACCCCTCCCGCCTGCGGGAGGGGAGACACAGGCCGTATCGTGGGTTCAACACCTACCTATTGCAAACCGCTTTCACCGCCGCGATCACGCGCGGCGCGTCGACCAGCGCCGCCTTTTCCAGATTGGCGGCATAGGGCAGCGGCACATCCTCGTTGCACACGCGCATCACCGGCGCGTCGAGGTCGTCGAAGCCCTGCTCCATCGCGACCATCGCGAGTTCGCTGGCGATCGAGCAGACCGGCCAGCCTTCCTCGACCACGACGAGGCGATTGGTCTTCTTCAGGCTCGCGAGTACGGTGACCGTGTCGAGCGGTCGCAGCGTGCGGAGGTCGATCACCTCGGCGTCGATGCCCTCGGCCGCCAGCGCATCGGCGGCTTCGAGCGCGAGCCCGACGCCGATCGAATAGCTGACGATGGTGACGTCGCTGCCGGCGCGCATGATCCGCGCCTTGCCGATCGGCAGGACGAAATCCTCGACGTCGGGCACTTCGAAGCTGCGGCCGTAGAGCAGCTCGTTCTCGAGGAAGACGACGGGATCCTCGCTGCGGATCGCGGCCTTCATCAGCCCCTTGGCATCCGCCGCGTCATAGGGCGAGATCACGATCAGCCCGGGGACGCTGGCGTACCAGGGCGCGTAATTCTGGCTGTGCTGCGCGGCGACGCGCGAGGCCGCGCCATTGGGGCCGCGGAACACGATCGGGCAGCGCATCTGGCCGCCCGACATATAATTGGTCTTGGCCGCCGAGTTGATGATGTGGTCGATCGCCTGCATCGCGAAGTTGAAGGTCATGAATTCGATGACCGGCTTGAGCCCGCCCATCGCCGCGCCCGAGCCGAGCCCCGCGAAGCCATATTCGGTGATCGGGGTGTCGACGACGCGCTGCGGACCGAATTCCTGGAGCAGCCCCTGCGTCACCTTGTACGCGCCCTGATATTCGGCGACTTCCTCGCCCATCACGAAGACGCGGTCGTCCTTCCGCATCTCTTCCGCCATCGCGTCGCGCAAGGCTTCGCGGACGGTGAGCTTGACCATCGCGGTGCCCTCGGGGATTGCGGGGTCGGAGGCGCGTTCGGTCGCGGCGGGCTTTTCGGCCTTTTCTTCCGTTTGCCCTGAGCTTGTCGAAGGGCCGTTCTTTTCGTCCGGCGGCGTCGAAGGCAAGGACGGGGCTTCGACAGGCTCAGCCCGAACGGGGGAAGAGGACGCTTCCTCACCGTCACCCGCGATCGTCGCGATCACGGTGCCGACCTTCACATTGTCGGTGCCCTCGGCGACGAGGATCTGGCCGATCGTGCCCTCGTCGATGGCTTCATATTCCATCGTCGCCTTGTCGGTCTCGATCTCGGCCAGGATGTCGCCCGACTTCACCGTGTCGCCTTCCTTGACCAGCCACTTGGCGAGCGTGCCCTCTTCCATCGTCGGCGACAGCGCCGGCATCTTCAGTTCGATGGCCATCTCAATATTGCTCCACCAGCACGTCGGTATAGAGTTCGTGAAGTTCGGGTTCGGGCGCGCTTTCGGCGAAGTCGGCCGCGTCGCTGACGATCTGGCGGATCTCCTTGTCGATCTCCTTGAACGTCTCCTCGCCGATGCCCGCATCGGACATCAGCTTCTTGAGATGCTCGATCGCGTCCGACTTGTCGCGCACCGCCTGCACCTCCTCGCGGCTGCGATATTTGGCGGGGTCGGACATCGAGTGGCCGCGGTAGCGATAGGTCTTGAGCTCCATCAGCACCGGCCCCTTGCCCGCGCGCACCCATTCGAGCGCCGCCTCGGCCGCGCCGCGCACCGCGAGCACGTCCATGCCGTCGACCTGCATGCCCGGGATGCGGAAGCTCTCGCCGCGGCGATAGAGCTGGTCCTCGGCGCTACTGCGGTTGACCGAGGTGCCCATGGCATATTGGTTGTTCTCGATCACGAAGATGATCGGCAGCTTCCAGAGCTCGGCCATGTTGAAGCTCTCGTAGACCTGGCCCTGGTTCGCGGCGCCATCGCCGAAATAGGCCATGGCGACGCCGCCGTCGCCGCGATATTTATGCGCGAAGGCGAGGCCCGTGCCCAGCGACACCTGCGCCCCGACGATGCCGTGGCCGCCGTAGAATTTATGCTCGACGCTGAACATGTGCATCGAGCCGCCCTTGCCGCGCGATATGCCGGCGGCGCGGCCGGTGAGTTCGGCCATGATGACCTTGGGATCGATGCCGTAGGCGAGCATATGGCCATGGTCGCGGTAGCCGGTGATCACGCTGTCCTTGTCGCCGTCGAGCGCCGACTGCAGGCCCACGGCGACGGCCTCCTGGCCGATATAAAGGTGGCAGAAACCCCCGATCAGCCCGAGGCCGTAGAGCTGCCCCGCCTTCTCCTCGAAGCGGCGGATGAGCAGCATCTCGCGATAGAATTTCTCGAGCTCCTCCGGCGTCGCGTCATAGGGCGCGGGGTCGCGCGGCTTTTCGCGGTTGGCGGTGGGCGCCGGGGTGGAAGCGACTTTTTTCGGCGCGGCAGTCTTACGCGCGGGTGCTTTGGCCAAGGCGGGTTCCTTTTGGGTTAGCCGTTACGGCAGCGCCCCCTATAGGACTGCCCAGCCATGCTTGGCAACGCCCGCTTGGGCCGCGCGGGGGCGCAGCATTACGTATGCAGCAAAGATGCAAAAGCGCGGTTCAGCGCGCGGGCGTTTCGCCTTCGGGCGGCATCGGGATCGCAACCTCGTCGGGGTGCATCACGCCCAGCTTCTCGCGCACATATTCGTCCGCAAGGTCGGGATCGACGCGGCGCCGGTCGAGCAGGTTGACGCGGTTCTTGAGCTCGTTCTGCTTCTTGGTGAGTTCGGCCAGCACGACGCGCTTCTTTTCGACCGACTGGCTGTAATCGCCCCAGGCGTAGAGGCCGGTCGGCCCGAAGATCGCGTAACCGATCATCGCCAGCACCGCGAGAACGGCGATGGTGGGGCCGATGGCCCGGTTCACCGATTTCCGTACTTTGTGGCGCTGCGTCATCATGGCCCTTGAATCACAAGTGATTCGCAGGGTCAAGCGCCTATACTTTGCTTTTCCACACGATAGTCTGTGCATCGGACCTGACAGGGGAATTCACCGATGCGCCCGATTCTCACCGCCCTTCTGCTCGCCACCGCCGCACCCGTCCTCGCGCAGGTCGCGACGCCCGTGCGGCCGATCACCGATCCGAAGACGATCGTCTCGCCCGCCAACCCCGCGGCACGCCCGGTGCCGCTCGACGACATCGGCGTGACGCGCTCGCTCTACGACGCCGTGTGGAGCGCCGACGGCAAGACGATCTTCATCGCCACCGACCTCACCGGCCGCGTCAACATCTGGCGCATGGACGCGGGCGGCAGCTGGCCGGTGCAGCTCACCCAGTCGGACGAGGCCCAATCGGGGCTTGCGACGTCGCGCGACGGCGCGTGGCTCTATTTCACGCAGGATGCCGGCGGGAACGAATATTATGACGTCTACCGCGTCCCGGTCGCGGGCGGCTCGCCCGAGAATCTGACGGACACCCCCGAGCGCAGCGAGAGCGGGCTGCTCGCGGGACCCGCGGGCGGCCTCGTCGCGCTGTCGACCAAGCTCAAGAGCGAGGGGCAGAGCAACCTCGCGGTGATGGACGCCAGCGGCAAGGTGCGGAACCTCACCGCCGAAAAGGACCCGGCGTACAGCTGGGCGCCCGCGGCGTGGATCGACGGCGGCAAGGCGATCATCGCCAACCGCAGCCTCGTCGACAGCTCGGTCAGCGAGGTGTGGAAGGTCGACGTCCAGAGCGGCGCCGCGACAATGCTGCTCGGCAAGGCGAAGACAATCTATGCCGCGAGCGGCGCGACCCCCGACGGCGGGGTGCTCGCGGTGACCACCGACGAAGGCACCGGCCAGCCGCACGCCGGCGCCTATACTATCGCAACGAAGAAATGGGCGTGGCTGCCGAACACGCCGTGGGAGGAGACGAGCGACATCGTCACCCCCGACGGCAAGGCGATGTTCGTGCGCACCAACAACGACGGGCGCTCGACGCTGGCGCGCGTCGACCTCGCGACCATGACGAAGACTGACCTGGCGCTCGATCCCGGCCGCGCGTCGATCCCCGGCCTCGCCGCGATCTCGCCCGACGGGAGCAAGATGTTCGTGACGCGCAGCGGCGCGGACTCGCCGACGATGCTCTATGCCTATGACCTGGCGGCGAACAAGGCCGTCCTCATCGTGCCGCTCGCGATGGCCAGCCTGACCCCGGCGCTGCTGCCCAAGTCGCAGATCGTGACCTACAAGAGCTTCGACGGCACGCCGATCAGCGCGGTCGTCACCATGCCCTTCAACCTGAAGCGTGACGGCAGCAACCCCGCGATCGTCATCCCGCACGGCGGCCCGACCGGCCAGGCGCAGGACGGCTTCTCGCGCTATGCGACGGCGTTTGCGACGCGCGGCTATGTCGTGATCCAGCCCAATTTCCGCGGCTCGACCGGCTATGGCAAGGCGTTCCAGGAGGCGAATTTCAAGGATCTGGGCGGCGGCGACCTCAAGGACACCGTCGCGGCCAAGAGCTTCCTCGTCCAGTCGGGCTATGTCGACGCGAAGAAGGTCGGCATCTTCGGCGGCTCGTACGGCGGCTTCATGTCGCTGATGGCGATCGGCCGCACCCCCGACGAATTCGCCGCCGCGGTGCAATGGTTCGGCATCATCAACTGGCGCACCATGTACCGCGACCAGGACGAGCTTCTCAAAGCCTATCAGCGCACGCTGCTCGGCACGCCGGAGGCCGACGGCGCGGTCTACGACGCCTCCTCGCCGCTGACCTATATCAAGGCCGCCAAGGCGCCTTTGCTCACCATCCAGGGCGAAAACGACATCCGCGTCCCCCGCGGTCAGGCGCAGGAAGTCCACGACATCCTGAAAGCCAAGGGCAATGTCGTCGAAACGATCTACTACCCCGGCGAAGGCCATGGCTTCCAGAAGCGCGAAAACCAGCTGGACTCGCTGCGCCGGACGATCGGATGGTTCGATAAATATCTGAAGGGGGAGTGAGGGCGAACCTCTCCGAAAGCTACCAGACCAACGCTATGGGCTCACCTTCGGCAGCAGACGTCTCGCAAGCTGCAATCAGGTCGTCGATGCAATAGAGCTTCCAGCCTAGGCTTTCGGACGGGTCGAGGCGGCGGCCAGCCGATTCCTCGTCGACGACCATCTGTGCAAGCGCCGTTTCGGCAGACGCCTTCACCCAGAGAATTTCCGCCTGCTTGCGCAATGCAGGCAGGAGCAATCGTGCGTCATCCGGGGCAATCAGGAGGTAATCTCGAGCGACCTCGAGCTCCGACATCAGCTGATTGACCACCTCCCTAATGTCCGGGGACGAGAGTACAGCGAGTTCACCGAATACGGCCTCGAACGCCGAGCCGGATTTATCGGCGCCAGCAAAAGAACCACAGTAGAGGTTAACGCCGCCCACGAGATCATCCCACCCGTCGGCGCTTACCCGAAAATCGACGCCCCCGGATAGCGCGCCATGTCGCCCAGCTCTTCCTCGATGCGGATCAGCTGGTTATATTTGGCGAGCCGGTCCGAGCGCGCGAGGCTGCCGGTCTTGATCTGGCCGCAGTTGGTCGCGACCGCGAGGTCGGCGATCGTCGAATCCTCGGTTTCGCCCGAGCGGTGCGACATCACCGCGGTGTAGCGCGCGCGGTGCGCCATATCGACCGCGTCGAGCGTTTCGCTGAGCGTGCCGATCTGGTTGACCTTGACGAGCAGCGAGTTGGCGAGGCCGGTCTTGATGCCTTCCTCCAGCCGCAGCGGGTTGGTGACGAACAGGTCGTCGCCGACGAGCTGGCACTTGTCGCCGACGAGGTCGGTCAGCGCCTTCCAGCCCACGAAATCATCTTCGCTCATCCCGTCCTCGATCGACTTGATCGGGTAATCCTTGACCAGCGCGGCGAGATATTCGGCCATCTGCTCGGGGCTGAGCGAAAGCCCCTCGCCGCTGATCTCATACTTGCCATTCCTGAAGAATTCGGTCGCGGCGCAGTCGAGCGCGAGCACGACGTCGGTGCCGAGCTTGAAGCCCGCCTGGTCGATCGACGCGGCGATGAAGTCGAGCGCGTCGCGGGTCGAGGCGAGGTTCGGGGCGAAGCCGCCCTCGTCGCCGACCGCGGTGGCGAGGCCCTTCGCCGACAGGCCCTTTTTGAGCGTGTGGAAAATCTCGCTGCCCCAGCGCACCGCCTCGGCGATGCTGCCGGCGCCGACGGGCATGATCATGAATTCCTGCACGTCGATGGGATTGTCGGCATGCTCGCCGCCGTTGATGATGTTCATCATCGGCACCGGGAGCGTGCGCGCCGAGACGCCGCCGACATAGCGATAGAGCGGCAGCCCGCGCGCGTCGGCGGCGGCCTTGGCGGCGGCGAGGCTGACGCCGAGGATGGCGTTGGCGCCGAGGCGGCCCTTGTTGGACGTGCCGTCGAGGTCGATCATCGCCATGTCGATCTCGCGCTGGTCCTCGGCATCGAGGCCGATCAGCGCGTCGGCGATCTCGCCGTTGACCGCCGCGACCGCCTTGGTCACGCCCTTGCCGAGGTAGCGCGCATTGTCGCCGTCGCGCAGTTCGACCGCCTCGTGCGCGCCGGTCGAGGCGCCCGAGGGCACCGCGGCGCGGCCGAAGCTGCCATCCTCCAGCAGCACATCGACCTCGACCGTAGGATTGCCGCGGCTGTCGAGGATTTCGCGGCCGTGGATGTCGATGATGGCGGTCATGGATGTCGTCCTGCTGAAGCCCCGGACGGAGCAGGTGAAGAAAGCGCCCGCCTGTTATCGGCGACCTGCCGCTAGTGCAACCGCTCGCATTGCTATTTATGGGGGAATTTTGTGGGCCTATGGAACCATTCACGCTGTGTTGCTATATTATCGCAGAGACAGGGACAGGCGCGGCCCGCAAGGACGCGTCCGGAAAAGAGAAAGAGGACGAACCATGGCTAAAGCCGCTACGCCCGCCACCCCGAAAGCCACGCCCAAAGCGCCCGCCAAGCCCGCGGCGACCAAGGCTGCCCCCGCGCGCAAGCCAGCGAGCGCGAAAGCCGCCAAGGAAACCCCGATCCGCGACCAGTTCGCCGCCACCGGCGCGACGATCAAGAGCGAAGCCTCGAAGAAGGCCGCGGCGCTGAAGGCCGACGCCAGCAACCTCGCCGGCGAAGCCAAGGCCCGGGCCCGCGACGCCGCGACGAAGGGCAAGGACAAGGCCGCCGAAGCGGTCGGCAGCCTCGCCAAGATGCTCGAGGACAGCGCGGGCACCGTCGACAGCAAGTTCGGCAAGCAGTACGGCGACTATGCCCGCTCCGCCGCCTCGACCGTCGCCGGCCTCGCCACGTCGCTCGACAAGAAGGATCTCGACGAACTCGCCGCGGCGACCAAGGATATGGTCAAGAAGAACCCGGCGATCTCGGTCGGCGCGGCCGCGGTGATCGGCTTCGTGCTCGCCCGGATGCTCAAGGGCTCGAGCAGCGACTGATCCCGATCCAGCGAGATGCCGCCCGAACAGCCTGAAACCCCTGCCCCCGCCGACGCCTCATCGATTGGGGGTCCGCTCAACCGCGTGAGCCACGGCTATGCGCCCGACGGGCGTCCCGTGACCCCGCCCCCGGTGCCGCTGGAAAAGATCGTCGGCGATGTCGTCGATAATGTGCAGGCGACGGTGAAGGCCGAACTGGAACTGCTGGAGGCGCGCGGCGAACTCGCGCTGCATGGGGTGACGTGGACCGCGACCTGGGGAGCGGTCGCCGCGACCGCGCTGGGCGTGGCGCTGCTGGCGCTGGCCGTCGGGGCGATCCTGGCGCTTTCCCCGCTTGTCGGCCCGCTGCTTGCGACGTTGATCGTCGTGGCGGTGCTGGTCGCCATTGCCGGTTTTGCGGGCTGGCGCGCGCAACGCAGCTATGCCGATATCCGCACGGCGTTCCGCCGCGACCTGGCCGGCGAGCGGGGAGACGACTGATGCCGCGCACCCGCAGCCGCCTGATCAACGCCGCGCACCGCGCGATGATCCAGCGCGCCGAACTCGGGCGCAAGCTGGGCGTCGCCAGCGACGCCTTCAAGCCCAAGGCGCTGGTCAAGCGCGGCAAATATCGTCTCGATACCAAGATCGACGACACGGCGCACGCCGTCCAGAAACAATTTGAGAACAACCGCTTGCCGATCGCACTGGCCGCCGCGGCGGGGCTCGCCTGGCTCTTCCGCGAGCCGATCATGGAACATGCCCCGCGCCTCGGCCGCAAGCTGCGCGACCTTGCCGAGGCGGGGCTCGACAAGATACGCCCGGGGTCAGCCGATGACGCCGAAGAAATTGACGAAGTGGAGGACCAGAATGAAGCCGCTCAGTGAAACCGCGCGCGAAACCACCGCGAAAGTGAGTGAAGTTGCGCAGAAAACCGCCGAAAACGCCAAGGCGACCGCCGAAGCGGCGAAGGCGCGCATCCAGGACGGCTATGGCCGCGCGCGCGCCGCGACGAGCGAGCTCGCCGCGAAGGGCGCCGAGCAGGCCGCGGTCGCCCGCGACGCCGCCGGCGAGGCGCTGGCCAAGGGCAAGGCGCAGGCGAAGCGCGCCAACTCCAAGCTCAAGGACGTCGCCGAGAAACAGCCGGTCGCGCTCGTCGCGGGCGCAGTGGCGATCGGTGCGCTGCTCGGCGCGCTGCTCCCCAAGGGCGGCGGCAGCAAGGGCGACGACCGCGAGGTTTGAGCCGGTCTTGCCCGGACGGCGCCGCGCTGATAGGGGGCGCGGCTTCTCCCCTTCGCTGCTAGGAAAGCCATCATGAGCAAATTGCACCTGGTGTTCGGCGGCCGCGTCAGCGACCCGCAGGGCCTCGACTTCGTCGACCTCCACAACCTCGATGTCGTCGGCCTCTATCCCGATTACAAAAGCGCCGAAAAGGCGTGGCGCAGCGCCGCCCAGCGCACCGTCGACGACGCCGAAATGAAATATGTCGTCGTCCACCTGCACAAGCTGCTGCAGCCCGACGCGGCGTAACGACACTCGTCATTGCGAGCGAAGCGAAGCAATCTCCAGCCAGCGGCCGTTCAATATCGATAGCTGGAGATTGCCGCGTCGCCTGCGGCTCCTCGCAATGACGCTATTCAGATCTCACCGGAAATTGTCGGCGTAGGCCTGGATCTTGAGCTTGCGCTCGGGCGCCGCGATCACCTCGGCGTCGATGCCGTTGCGCTCCGCATAGGCGACCGCCTCTTCGCGCGTCGCGAAACCCAGCCGCAGCTGGCGCTGCGTATCGCCGCTGCCGGCCCAGCCCATCAGCGGGTCGGCCTTGCGCGCCTCAGCGGGCGCGAATTCGAGCATCCAGCGCTGTGTCCCCGCACGCCCCGACTGCATCGCGTTCTTGGGCTTCTGGAAAATGCGCGCCTTCATATTCTCGTCCTCGGATGGAGCCTTTGCCGCGCCTTAGCGCGTCGGCGAGCGCTCGAAAAGGGTCATCGTCACGCCCCGTCGCGCCGCGCCTGCGCCGCCTTGGTCAGCAGGGTCGGGCGCGCCGTTGCGGGGTCGTCGGGCCAGCTGTGTTTGGGATAACGGCCGCGCATCTCGCGCGCCACCTCGTGCCAGCTGCCGCTCCAGAAACTCGCGATGTTGCGCGTCGTCTGGATCGGGCGGTGCGCGGGCGAGGTGAGCGCGAGCACCAGCGGCACCGGCGGCTCGCCGACGGTCGGATGGCGCGCGAGCCCGAACATCTCCTGCACCCGCACCGACACCTGCGGCCCGCCGTCGGCGCCATAGTCGATCCTGTGCCGGCTGCCCGCCGGGGTCGCATAATCTTCGGGCGCGCGCTTTTCGAGCAATTGCCGCGCCGGCCAGTCGAGCAGCCCCATCAGCGCGTCGGTGAGCCGCCTGTCGCCGATGTCGCGCAGCCCCCGGCATCCGGGCAGCAGCGGCGCGAGCCAGAAATCGAGGCCGTCGGCGAGCGCCGCGGTCGACAGCGCGTCGATCCCGGCGAAGGACGCCCGCAGCCGCAAGGCCTGGGACATCGGACCCCAGCCGATCAGCCCGAGCCCCTTGTCGCGCACCGCGGCGAGCCGCAGCGCGGCGTCGTCTTCGGCACTTTCGTCGCGCCCGGCCTTGCCGCTGGTCAGCGCGATCGCGCCGAGGCGGCGTTCGCGGCGATGGTCGACGCGGTCGTTCGCCGCGTCATAGCTGCTGCCCGAGTGGACGAGGATGCGATCGGCGAAGATCGCTTCGACCTCGACCTGCGCGATCGGCGCGGCGGCGAGGATGCGGACCCCCGCCGCATGCCCCTGCGCATCGGCGATGGCGAGCCATTCCTGGCCCGCGAGCGGATCGAGCGGGTCGAGTTTATACGCGCGGCCGCCGACGCTGAGATAGTCGCCGCGCTGCCCGGCGCGCTGGCGGGCGACACGGTCGGGCCAGGCGGTCGCGATCCAGCCGCCGACCGAGCGCGAGGTCAGCGGCGCGCCGTCCTCGACGCGTTTCTCGGCCAGCGCCGCAAGCCGCCGTGCGAGCCGCCACGCGCCCTCGGCGCGGTCGTTCCGCGATCCCTTCCAGCGCTGGAGCCGCGCCTCGACATCGACCCCGCGCCCGCCGAGCCCCGGTTCGGTCAGCAGCACCGCGAGCCGCGCGGCGAGTTCGGCCTCCCCTGCTGCCGCCGCGTCGAGGATCATATGCGCCAGCGGCACCGGCAGCGGGATCGCCGCGAGCGCGTGGCCGTGCGGGGTGATCCGCCCGTCGGCCGCGAGCGCGCCGATCGCCTGCAGCCGCGTCTTGGCTTCCGAAATCGCCGCGGGCGACGGCGGGTCGAGCCAGCCGAGCTGGCGCGGATCGACGATGCCCCAGCTCGCGCAATCGAGCACCACGGGCATCAGGTCGTTCTCGTGGATCTCGGGCGGATCGAAGGGCGGCATGCCCGCGGTCGCCGCCGCTTCCCACAGGCGGTAGGCCACCCCCGGGCCCTGCCGCGCCGCACGCCCCGCGCGCTGCGTCGCCGAGGCCTGGCTGGCGCGCTCGGTGACGAGCCGCGCGATCCCCGCCGCCTTGTCGAAGCGCGGGCGGCGCGACAGCCCGGCGTCGATGACGATGCGCACGCCCTCGATGGTCAGGCTGGTCTCGGCGATGCTCGTCGCGAGGATCAGCTTGCGCTTCCCGCCGGGATCGCGGACGAGCGCGGCGCGTTGCAGCGCCGGGTCGATCTGCCCGTGCAGCCGGTGGACGACAAGCGGCAGCCGCGCCTCTTCGAGCGCGGTCGCGGCGCGCTCGATGTCGCCGGCGCCGGGCAGGAAGGTCAGGATATCGCCCCCACCCTCATCGGCCGGCTCATCGGCGAGGGCCTGCCGCACCGCGGCCAGCACGCCGGTCTCGAGCCGGTCCTCGGCGCGGCGGCCGATATGGCGCAGTTCGAGCGGCCAGTTCCTGCCTTCGCTCTTCACCACCGGCGCGTTGCCGAGCAAAGCGCCGAAGCGCGCGCCGTCGAGCGTCGCCGACATGGCGACGAGGCGGAGGTCGTCGCGCAGCCCCTGTTGTGCGTCGATCGCCAGCGCGAGCGCGAAATCGCCGTCGAGGCTGCGCTCGTGCACCTCGTCGAACAGAACCGCGGTGACCCCCGACAATTCGGGGTCGCCGAGGATGCGGTTGCGAAACAGCCCGGGCGTCATCACCAGCAGCCGCGTGTCCTTCGACTGCTTGCTATCGAGGCGCGTGGCATAGCCGACAAGGTCGCCTACCCTGGTGCCCGTCTCCTCGGCGATGCGTTCGGCGGCGGCGCGCGCGGCGAGGCGGCGGGGGGAGAGCAGCCACACCGCGCCCTGGCACCAGGGCTGCTGCAATATTTCGGGCGCGACGCGCGTCGTCTTGCCCGCACCCGGCGGCGCGACGACGACGACATTGGGCTTCAGCGTCAGCGCCGCCATGATATCGGGCAGCACCGCGTCGATCGGCAGGACGAGGCTCATGTCCTTGTCGACGGATTGCCGAGGTCGAAATTAAGCCGGTACGCCTCTGCGGCGAGCCTTTCGACCATCGCAGGATCGACCACCGTCTCCTCGGTCATCACCAGATTGCCGAGCTCATATTTGCCGCTGGCTTTGATGCGCGGCTCGATCTCGCGGAGCCTTTTGCCGCGCCAGAAGCCGAGCAGCACGCGATGCTCCTCGGCGCGGATCAGGATGCACGGGCCGTTCGCAAGGAAGACGAGGTTGGTCCATTTGATCGTCTCGTCGAAGGCGGCGGCGCGCACCACCGCGGCGCGGAGCATCGTGCAAAGCTCGAGCTGCCAGCCCGACAGCGCGGCGATATAGGCGTCGGGGCTTTCCGCCGCTGGGCCCATCATCGCCATCGCCGCGCCTCAATAAGCGCGCGCGACCGCGAAGGCGACCGCTTCGGTCAGCGCCGCCTTGGCCTGGCTGGCGCGGAAGCCGCCGATCGCATCGACCGCGCGCTGGCCGTAATGCCGCGCGCGCGCCAGCGTGTCGGCGATCGTGTCGTGCTTGTGGAGCAGCGCGGTGGCGTAGGCGAGATCCTCGTCCGAAGTCCGGTGCCCGACGATCGCCTGTTTCCAGAATTCGCGCTCGTCGGCCGATCCGCGGGCATAGGCGAGGATCACCGGCAGCGTGACCTTGCCGTCGCGGAAGTCGTCGCCGACGCCCTTGCCCATCGTTGCCTCGTCGGAGACATAGTCGATCGCATCGTCGACGAGCTGGAAGGCAATGCCGAGGTTGCGGCCATAGCTGTCGAGCGCGGCCTCGGCCGCGTCGTCGCGCTCGGCGACCACCGCGGCGATCTTGCACGCGGCGGCGAAGAGCTCGGCGGTCTTGGCGTTGATGATCGCGAGATACTGGTCTTCGCTCGTCTCGATGCGGCGCTGCGCCGACAGCTGGTTGACCTCGCCCTCGGCGATCACCGCCGAGGCGCGGCTGAGGATCTTGAGGACCTTGAGCGAGCCGTCCTCGACCATCACCTCGAAGGCGCGGCTGAACAGGAAGTCGCCGACGAGCACCGACGCGCTGTTGCCCCAGATGATGTTCGCGGTCTTGCGCCCGCGACGGAGGTCCGATTTGTCGACGACATCGTCGTGGAGCAGCGTCGCGGTGTGGATGAATTCGACCGCGGCCGCGAGCTTGCAGTGACGGCGGCCCGGATAGTCGAGCAGCTTGCCGCAGGCGAGTGTCAGCATCGGCCGCATGCGCTTGCCGCCGCCCGCGATCAGGTGACCGGCGAGTTCGGGGATCAGCGGCACTTCGGACTGCATGCGGTCGAGGATGACCGCATTGACCTCGTTCATGTCGGCGGCGACGAGCGCCATCATCGGGTCGAGCGAAGGCGGCTTGTCGCCGTGGA
The DNA here is from genome assembly GCA_005503165.1 of Sphingomonadaceae bacterium 3R27E2-A. Classification (GTDB taxonomy): domain Bacteria; phylum Pseudomonadota; class Alphaproteobacteria; order Sphingomonadales; family Sphingomonadaceae; genus Sphingopyxis. The sequence continues at coordinate 40,514 of SCNT01000011.1, read as the reverse complement.
GGCGGTGGATTTCGGCACTCATGACAGGTGCCGCATTGGCCGGAGGGCCATAATTTTGCAACGACTTTCGGCTTGCTTTGGACGCCCCCCCGGTGCCAAGCGTGCCGACAGGGACCAAGCCCCTTTATTGCACGTTCGAGGTTTGAAGCGATTTTGTTCAGGGCGAGGAAGCGAGACGTAGGCATATGAGAATATTCCAAGGCTCGCTGACGCGGCCATGGACAAAATCGGTCAAATCCCGAAGGGACGCCGAAATGGCTTCGATCTCGCCCCCGCAAGGCCTTGCAGATGGAACCACCATCCGCGGCGGCCATGCGACGGCGATATCTTCGCCATTTCGACGCCTCGAACGTGCAATTAAGGGGCTTGGTCCCTACAAGAGGAGCCGCATATGGACGACCAGCTGAGCCGTTACCGCCAGAGCATCGACAATATCGACGCGGCGCTCGTCTATATGCTCGCCGAGCGATTCAAGGTGACGAAGGCGGTCGGCGAGCTCAAGGCGCGCGAGGGGCTGCCCCCCGCCGATCCGGGCCGCGAGGAGCGCCAGATCGGGCGCCTGCGCGAACTGGCGCGCGACGCCGACCTCGACCCCGATTTCACCGAGAAATTCCTGCGCTTCATCATCGAGGAAGTGATCCGCCACCACCAGAAGGCCAAAAGGGAGCAGGACGCATGACGCACCCCATTTTCGCCAAATGGCCCGCGCAGCATCCTGACCGGCTCCAGCTCTTCTCGGCGCCGACGCCCAACGGCGTGAAGGTCGGCATCATGCTCGAGGAAACCGCCCTGCCCTATGAGCCGCACCGCGTCGACATCATGGCGAACGAGAGCCACGATCCGGCCTTCCTCGCGGTCAATCCCAACGGCAAGATTCCGGCGATCCTCGATCCGAACGGACCCGGCGGCAAACCGCTGGCTTTGTTCGAATCGGGCGCGATCCTGATCTATCTGGCGGACAAGTCGGGCCAATTTCTCTCGGCCGATCCCGCGACGCGCTACGAGACGATCCAGTGGCTGATGTGGCAGATGGGCGGCGCGGGGCCGATGTTCGGCCAGCTCGGCTTCTTCCACAAATTCGCCGGCAAGGACTATGAGGACAAGCGTCCGCGCGACCGCTACGCGGCGGAATCGGCGCGACTGCTCGGGGTGCTGAACGACCGGCTGGCGGCGCGCGAATGGATCATCGACGATGGTTACAGCATCGCCGACATTTCGCTGCTGGGCTGGGTGCGCAACCTGATCGGCTTCTACGATGCCGCCGAGATCGTCGGGTTCGAGCGCTTCGGCCATGTCCAGCGCTGGCTCGACGCCGGGCTGGCGCGGCCGGGGGTGCAGCGCGGGCTGGTGGTGACTTCGGCTTAAAGCCACAAAAGCCCCCGATGCGCGGCTCCAAATTGTGTCCTTTGTGGCTTTAAGGGCTGTTTTCGGAACGATCGCGAAGCGGTAGCGATGATCGACAATTCAAAGAGCCTGTCAAAGGCTGGCACAGCGGAATAGTTTAGGAAAGCGGTGATTTGCCGCTGACCGTCCTATTTCGCGAGAGGCGGGAAACAACCGATCAGGCTATGAAAACGCCACATCTTGCGCAAACGCAGGTATTCCGGCAGTCGCCATACCATGAATGAGAAAAACTGCATGCAAGCAGCCTATGATCTTTATGGCATCGGGACTGAAACGCTCGATGATGCAAAGGAATTGATCAGTAGCCTTTTGGCCATTGCGTTCGTTCAACGTGATAGCAGCTACATCGGAATATATTTCCATGCGACTGGACAAGGCGCTGAAACCTTCAAATTGCGCGAAAATCTCGACCCCATGGATAGCGATCCAGCCGAACCAGATTTCGCGGACCATCGATTTCTTCTTTATGTCGACGGCAGCGTCCGTGGCCAGCAGATACGATCCGAAATGGAAGGTCATCCTCGGGTGATCTTACTCAGGCATGAAGCGCTCTGAGCCGCCGGCAATCCAAAAGCCGACGCTCCCCCCTACCCCGCCGGCAACCTGAGCCGCACCAGCAGTCCGCCCAGATCCTCGCTCTCTTCGAGCGCGATGCTGCCGCCGTAGATTTCGGCCACGTCGCGAACGATCGCGAGGCCCAGCCCGGTGCCCGGCTTGCCGCTGTCGAGGCGGACGCCGCGGTCGAAGATGCGCACGCGGTCGGCAGGCGAGATGCCGGGGCCGTCGTCTTCGACCAATATTTCGGCCATGGCGCCGTCGCGTTGGACGGTGACGAAGACGCTGCCGCCGCCATATTTCGCCGCATTCTCCAGCAGGTTCCCGATCAGCTCGTCGAGGTCCTGCCGCTCGACGCGCGCGACGAGGGTCTTGTCGCCCGAGGCGTCGAGGCGGGCGTCGGGATGAAGCAAAGCCACCGCGCGCGACACGCTGTCGACGCTGTCGCGGACATTCGCCCTCGCCTGCGCCGCGCCGCGCCGCCCGACCGCGCGGGCGCGGGCGAGGTGGTGGTCAACCTGGCGCTGCATCGTCGCCGCCTCGCGCCGCACCGTTTCGGCAAGTTCGGACGTGTCGCTCGTCGCGCTGTTGACGAGCACGGTGAGCGGGGTCTTGAGCGCATGCGCGAGATTGCCGGCGTGGAGGCGCGCCTCCTCGGCCTGTTTTTCGTTGTGCGCGAGCAATGCGTTGAGCTCGTCGACCATCGGCTGCACTTCGAGCGGCAGCGGCGCGACGACGCGGCGGTGCTGGCCGCCGCGCATCGCGGCGATCGCGCGGCGGATGTGGCGGAGCGGCCAGAGGCCGTAGAAGGTCTGGAGCGCCGCGAGCACGATCAGCCCGAGCCCGAGCAATGCGAGGCTGGGGATCAGCGTCGCGCGCACCGCGCGGATCTGGAGGTCGAGCGCCTCGCGCGACTGGGCGATCTGGAAGCGCCAGTTGACCTTGCTGCCTGGCAGGATGACGTTGCGTTCGAGCACGCGAAGCTGCTCTTCGGGGAATTGCGCGCTGTCGTAGATGTGGAGCGCATTGTCGACATGCGGGGCCGGCGCCTTCAGCGTGCGTTCCCACAGCGAGCGCGAACGATAGGGCTCCTGGCTGCCGCCGCTGATCTGCCAGTAGAGGCCGCTATAGGGTTCGAGGAAGCGCTGGTCGCCGAGCGGATCGATCAGCCGCACCTCGCCATCGGGACCGATTTCGGACGAGCGGATCATCGCGATCAGCACATATTCGAGGCTGGAATCGAAATTGCGCGTGATCGCCCCGGTGAGCACGCGGTCGAGCGCGAAGCCGCCGCCGAGCAGCAGCACCGAAATCCAGATCGTCGCGATCGCGATCATGCGCCGCGCGAGCGATCCGGTGATCCGGCTCGTCAGCGCGGCGGGCTTGGCGGCTTCGGTGTCCGCAGCAACGGCCGGAGCGTCGGCCTCGGCCATCCTAGGGTCCATACCCGGCTACAGCGCCGTCGAGGCGCCCAAATGGCGAACAGGTCGGGCAGAAAGACGCGCCGGGAAGGCTGGTTGCCTTTCCAAGCGGCTTTCGGACCGGGATGGAAGCCATTTGGACGTCCCGAAGGGATTTGATCAAAATGGCCCATTGCTTCGTCGAGAAGTCTTGAAATATTGACATATCCCCGCGCCTTCTCTCCTCGCACCGGGCCATTTTGCTTCAAACCTCGACGGCGCTGTAGCCGGGTATGGACCCTCAGCCCTGCGGGTCGTCGAGCTGGTAGCCGAGGCCGCGGATGGTGGTGATGATATCGGCGCCGAGCTTCTTGCGGATGCGCGTCACGAACACCTCGATCGTGTTCGAATCGCGGTCGAAATCCTGGTCGTAGATATGCTCGATCAGCTCGGTGCGCGACACGACCTTGCCCTTGTGGTGGAGCAGGTAGGAGAGCAATTTATACTCCTGCGCGGTGAGCTTGACCGGCTCGCCGTCGAGCGTGACGCGGCCCGAGCGCGTGTCGAGGCGCACCTTGCCCGCGATCAGCTCGCTCGACGCATTGCCCGCGGCGCGGCGGATCAGCGCGCGCAGGCGGGCGATCAGTTCCTCGGTCTGGAAGGGCTTGGCGAGATAATCGTCGGCGCCCGCATCGAGCCCCGCGACCTTGTCCGACCAGCTGTCGCGCGCGGTCAGCACCAGTACCGGGAAATTGCGCTTTTCGCGCCGCCAGCGGTCGAGCACGGTGAGCCCGTCGATCTCGGGCAGGCCGAGGTCGAGGATCGCGGCGTCGTAATTTTCGGTCGAGCCGAGGAAATGCCCGTCCTCGCCATCGGTCGCAAGGTCGACGGCGTAACCCGCGCCCTCGAGCGTCGCCTTGAGCTGCGGTCCCAGCGTGGGCTCGTCTTCGACAATCAAGATTCGCATTCAGGCGCCTTTCCTAGCACGAGCCGGGCCGGCCCGGTCGCTTTTCCCGTCTGTATCACCCCCGAGAGTGATCGCAAATGTCCTAAGATGTCAGGGCTTGCGCCCGACGATGCGGCCCGAGCGCGCGTCGACATAGACGACGACGACCTGGCTGCCGTCCATGAACTTCAGCGTATAGATCATGCGCTGCGGGTCGAACTGCGCGCCGCCGAGGAAGGTCATGTCGCTGTACGGCGGGCGCGATTTCACGTCGGCGATCAGCTTGCCGAGCGGGACGACCTTGCCCTGCGCCGCGGCGCTGCGGAGATGGTCCTGATCGCGGTCGCCGCGCGCCTCGGCGGGCGCGCCGGCGGCGATCAACAGGGCCGAGGCCAGCGAAAGAGAGAGAGTGCGGAACATGGCCGGATTCCTAATGCGAATGCATTGAATAGGCGATGAATGGTCCGGTCATCCATGGTTAGGCTGGCCAACCATGGTGGGCGCGACAGGGATTGAACCTGTGACCCCACCCGTGTGAAGGGTGTGCTCTACCGCTGAGCTACGCGCCCGTCCCGGAGCGATGCGGCGGGCGCCGCGTCCGAAAGCCGGACGTCCATAGCCGCTGCCGCGGCGATTGCAACGGCGATTTTGCCGATCATCGCGCACAAACAAGTCGGGCCGCGGCTTGCGCCACGGCCCGACTGTTTTTTACCAGAAGGTGCCGGCCAACTTAGTTGACGGCGTCCTTGAGGGCCTTGCCGGCCTTGAACTTCGGCTGGTTCGACGCCGCGATGGTCATCGTTTCGCCGGTGCGCGGGTTGCGGCCGGTCGAGGCCTTGCGCTTGCTGACGGCGAAGGTGCCGAAGCCGACGAGACGGACTTCGCCGCCCTTCTTGAGCGAACCCGTGATCGCGTCGAAAACAGCTTCCACTGCCTTGCTCGCGTCGCCCTTGGTCAGGCCGCTCGAGTCAGCAACGGCGGCGATCAGGTCTTGCTTGTTCATGCCTAAGGAACCCCTGTGATTATTTGGTTGAATGATTCATGGCCGCGGCCATGGGGCGCCACTAACGACCTTTGCCCCCCGCTTGTCAAAGCAAAAAAGGGGCAAAAACCGATGAAAATGACGATTTTGCGACGAAAAACGACTTGGCCGAACCGCGGTTAATGGCGAATCGCGCTTTCGGGGTCGGTCGCGGTTGCGATCGGTGGTGACGCCGCCAGATCGTCGGCCTCGGTCCACTCGATCGGTTCGACCGGTGCGACGAGCGCTTCGGCGAGCACCTGGTCGACGTGGCTGACCGGAACGATGCGCAAGCCCTCGGTGATGTTCTTCGGGATCTCGACCAGATCCTTCTCATTCTCCTCGGGAATGAGCACGGTCTTGATCCCGCCGCGCAGCGCCGCGAGCAGCTTTTCCTTGAGGCCGCCGATCGCGAGCACGCGCCCGCGCAGCGTGACCTCGCCGGTCATCGCGACATCCTTGCGCACCGCGATGCCGGTGAGGGTCGAGATCATCGCGGTGACCATGCCGATGCCCGCCGACGGTCCGTCCTTGGGCACCGCGCCTTCGGGCAGGTGGATATGGATGTCCTTGCGCGCGAAGAGGCTGGGCTTGATGCCATAGCTCGGAGCGCGCGCCTTCACGAACGACAGCGCCGCCTGGACCGATTCCGTCATCACCTCGCCGAGCTTGCCCGTGGTGCGCACCTGGCCCTTGCCCGACGCGGTGACCGCCTCGATGGTCAGGAGCTCGCCGCCGACCTCGGTCCAGGCGAGGCCGGTGACCGCGCCGATCTGGTCCTCGAGATCGCTGATGCCGTGCTTGTATTTCCGAACGCCCGAGAATTCGGAGAGATTCTCGGGCGTGATCGTCACGCTTGTCGCCTTGCCCTCGAGGATGCGGCGGAGCGCCTTGCGCGCGAGCTTGGCGATCTCGCGCTCAAGGGTGCGCACCCCCGCCTCGCGGGTGTAATAGCGGATGAGATCGCGGAGCCCCTCTTCGGTCAGCTCGAACTCGCCGGCCTTGAGCCCATGCGCCTCGACCTGCTTGGCGACGAGGTGGCGCTTGGCGATCTCGACCTTCTCGTCTTCGGTATAGCCTTCGAGCCGGATGATCTCCATGCGGTCGAGCAAGGGCTGCGGCAGGTTCAATGAGTTCGCGGTCGTGACGAACATGATGTCCGAAAGGTCGACGTCGATTTCCAGATAATGGTCCTGGAACTTCGCATTCTGTTCGGGATCGAGCACTTCGAGCAAGGCCGAGGCCGGATCGCCGCGGAAATCCTGGCCGAGCTTGTCGATCTCGTCGAGCAGGAACAGCGGGTTCATCGTGCCGGCCTTCTTGAGGTTGGTCACGATCTTGCCCGGCAGCGAGCCGATGTAGGTGCGGCGGTGGCCGCGGATCTCGGCCTCGTCGCGCACGCCGCCGAGCGACTGGCGCACGAATTCGCGGCCGGTGGCTTTGGCAATCGACCGGCCGAGCGAGGTCTTGCCGACGCCCGGGGGGCCGACGAGACAGAGGATCGGTCCTTTGAGCTTGTTGGTGCGCGCCTGCACCGCGAGATATTCGACGATGCGGTCCTTGACCTTCTCGAGCGCATAATGGTCGTCGTCGAGGACCGACTGCGCCTTGGCGATATCCTTCTTGAGCTTCGACTTCCTGCCCCACGGCAGGCCGATCAGCGTGTCGAGATAGTTGCGCACGACCGTGGCCTCGGCCGACATCGGCGCCATCGCGCGCAGCTTCTTGAGCTCGCCCTGCGCCTTGGCCTTGGCTTCCTTGGACATTTTCATGCCCTCGATCTTCGCCGCGAGTTCGGCGAGGTCGTCGCCGCCCTCGCCATTGTCGTTGCCGAGCTCGCGCTGGATCGCCTTCAATTGCTCGTTGAGATAATATTCGCGCTGGCTCTTTTCCATCTGGCGCTTCACGCGGCCGCGGATCTTCTTTTCGACCTGCAGCACGCCGAGCTCGCCCTCCATGAAGGCGAAGACCATTTCGAGCCGCTTGGCGGGCTGGCCCTCGACGAGCAAAGCCTGCTTGTCCGACACCTTGATGTTGAGGTTGCCCGCGACCGAATCGGCGAGGCGCGAGGCGTCGTCGATCTGCGACAGCTGGACCGCGGTTTCGGCGGGCATCTTCTTGTTGAGCTTGGCGTAATTTTCGAACTGGTCGACGACCGAGCGCATCAGCGCCGCGGTGTCGACGCTGTCGTCCCCGGCATCGGCGATCGGCGTCACGCGCGCAAGCACCGCCTTATCGTCATTCTCAAGCGCCACGAGCTTCGCGCGCTCCTTACCCTCGACGAGCACGCGGACGGTGCCGTCGGGCAGCTTCAGCAGCTGGAGGACGGTGGCGATCACGCCGACGTCGTAGAGGTCGTCGCGCTGCGGATCGTCCTCGCCCGGATCGAGCTGGGCGACGAGGAAAATCTCCTTGTCGGCTTCCATCGCGACTTCGAGCGCGGCGACCGAGCGATCGCGGCCGACGAACAGCGGCACGATCATATGGGGAAAAACAACAATGTCGCGCAGCGGCAACAAGGGAAAAGTCTGGCTCATCATGGCTCCTGGAGCGGCGCCCGCAGTCGGCGCGCCGTCCTTCTTATAGGCGTGTCTCGGCTAATATGGCGTAACTTGCGCCGCATTCAATGTCGCTGTGCTGAACGGCCATATTCGATCCTCCCTGTCGCCCTTCGGCTGGCCGGCAGGCCGGCAGGCCGACCGCTCAGGACAGGCTGCCCTTCGGGCAGCGATGGGGAGGCGGCAGCGCGAAGCGCCGACGGAGGGGCTTTATCACGACGTCGCCGCCCCTCCACCACCGCCTGCGGCGGCGGTCCCCCTCCCCACGGCTTCGCCGCAGGGAGGATCAATTCGTTCAAAACGGCAGCTTGAAGCCCGGGGGCAGCGGCAGGCCGCTGGTCATCTTGCCCATTTCCTCGTTGCTCGCGGCGTCGGCCTTTTCGCGCGCGTCGTTGAACGCGGCAGCGAGCAGATCCTCGAGCATCTGCTTGTCGGAGGGGACCATCAGGCTGTCGTCGATGGCGATCGCCTTGATCCGGCCCTTCGCGGTCGCGGTGATCCGCACGAGCCCGCCGCCCGACACGCCCTCGACCTCGACATTATCGAGTTTCGCCTGCGCCTCCGCCATCTGGGCCTGCACGGTAGCGGCAGCTTCCTGCGCCGCCTTCATCATTTCCTCGATCGATTTCATGGGTTCGACCTATGGCGATTATCGTCGTCCTCGACAAGCCTCGCATCGGGAAAAGCCGCGAAGGCGGCTTTCACCACGGGCAGTTCGCGGATGCGCTGGTCGTTGTCGGCGAGGCTGGCGCTCCGGATCTGCCCGAGGCTCGGCCGCCCCTCGCCTTCGGCGCTGCGCACCTGCCAGCGGCTGCCGGTGGCGTTCAGCAAGGCCTCGCCGAGGTCGCGCGCGAAGCCCTCGCCGAGCGCGGGGGCCGCGACGAACTCGATGACCCCGGGTTCGAGCGTGACGATTCGCAGATGGTCGTAGACATCGACCGCAAGCCGATGATTTCCGGTGCTTTCGAGGAGCTGGTGGATCTGCGCGACGGTGAGCGCCGAGGCGGGCGCTTCGGCTCCTTCTGCTACCGGCTCGGGCGCAGTGGCGGTCGCATCCTGCGCGGGCGCAGCGGGCATTGGCAGCGGCGAAGCCGGGAAATGACCGGTTTCGAGCAGTTTCGCGAGTTCGCCCGGATCGGGCATCGACGCCGCATAAATCACGCGCAGCAGCAGCATTTCGAGATGTTCGAGCGGATTGTTCGCGCGGAGCACCTCGTCATGCCCCTTGAGCAGCAATTGCCAGAGGCGGTTGAGCGGCGCGAAGCCGAGCTTCTGCGCCCAGTCGGTGATCCGCTCGCGGTCGGCCTGCGCCAGCGCCGGATCCTCGTGGCGCGAGACCTTCGCCAGCGTGATCGCATGCACCAGGTCCATCAGCCCGCGCACCATCGCGACGGGTTCGATGCCCAGCGCATATTGACCGCGCGCGAGGTCGATCGCGCCGCCGGCGTCGCCCTCGAGGATCGTCGCCATCAGGCTGGCGATCGACGAGCGGTCCGAGAGGCCGAGCATTACGCGCACCTGGTCGGCGCTGACCTTGCCCCCGCCGTCGAGGTCGGCATGCGCGATCGCCTGGTCGAGGATCGACAGCCCGTCGCGCACCGATCCCTCGGCCGCGTTGGCGATCAGCCAGATTGCGGGAGCCTCGGCCTCGACGCCCTCCTTCTGCAGGATCGCGCTGAAATGCGCGAAGAGCATGTCGGGGGTAATGCGGCGCAGGTCGAAGCGCTGGCAGCGCGACAGCACCGTCACCGGCACCTTGTTCACTTCGGTGGTCGCGAAGAGGAATTTGACGTGCGGCGGCGGCTCTTCAAGCGTCTTCAGCAGCGCGTTGAACGCGTTGCGCGACAGCATATGGACTTCGTCGATGATGTAGATTTTGTAGCGCGCCGACACCGCGGCGTAGCGCACCGCCTCGATGATCTCGCGGACGTCGTCGACGCCGGTGTTCGACGCGGCGTCCATCTCGATCACGTCGATATGGCGCCCCTCGGTGATCGCGCGGCACGGTTCGCAGATGCCGCACGGGTCGATCGTCGGTCCGCCCTGCCCGTCGGGGCCGATGCAGTTGAGCGCCTTGGCGATCAGGCGCGCGGTCGAGGTCTTGCCGACCCCGCGCACCCCGGTCATCAGGAACGCGTGCGCCAGCCGGTCGCGCGCGATGGCGTTGCCCAGCGTCTTCACCATCGCGTCCTGCCCGATCAGCTCGGCAAAGGTCTGCGGGCGATATTTGCGCGCGAGGACGCGGTAGGGGCCCGAGGAAGCCGAAGGCGCGGGCGTCTCCGGCAAATCCATGCCCGGCATCGTCGGTTCGTCGTCGGCGGAATCGCTCATGAACTTGTCTTAGGGGGCGGCAGCACGCTTGTCGAAGGGGAATGCGGACGCTGCGATCCACAGCTCGTCATGCTGAACTCGTTTCAGCATCCATGGCCCGGCCTCGCCACCAAAGCGGCGCAAATTAGAGATTCGGCCATGGACCCTGAAACAAGTTCAGGGTGACGAGATCAATAAATTCTTGGGGTGGGAGCCGGAACGACCCGCGGCGAATTCGTTGCGGCTGCTTCCTTCCGGACCTGACCGGGTTGGCGAAGACCACGTCCGCCCGACTCCCGCGGCGCATATGGCGGCGCGGTCGGCGAAAAGCAAGCGTCGCTATCGATCGGCATACGGCGGTTTTGGGGTGGGAAGCGGACGCTCAATATCCTCCCTTTCGCGCAGCGATGAGGAGGTGGCAGCGCGAAGCGCTGACGGAGGGGCCGACGCCGTCAGGCGTCGCGCAAGCTTATGGCCCCTCCACCACCGCTTCGCGGCGGTCCCCCTCCCCATGGCTTCGCCACAGGGAGGATTGATGTCCGGAACCGGTCGTTAGCCGTCCTTCCGTGATCCCCGGCGAAAGCCGGGGCCCAGATGGCGAGCACGGCCCTCCCCTCATGGCCCCCGGCTTTCGCCGGGGATCACGAGGGGCGCCACCGGCTACGTCCGGCTGGCAACGGTCGCTTCCGGTCAGCGCGGCCCCTGCATGTTGCGGCTTTCGGCGGGGATGTGGACGGTGAGGCCGTCGAGGTCGGGGGTCAGGACGATCTGGCACGACAGGCGGCTGGTGCGGCGCGCGCCCGCGGCGAGGTCGAGCATGTCCTCCTCCATCTCGCTCGCGTCGGGCAGGCGGTCGAAGTCCTCCTTGTCGACGATGACGTGGCACGTCGAGCAGGCCATCTGCCCCTCGCACGTCCCTTCGAGCGGCATCAGATTTGCCTGGGCGACGTCGAGGAGGATGCTGCCGGGTTCGGCCTCGGCCTCGGTCCGTCCCTTGCCGTCGGCGTGGATGAAGGTCACGCGCACTCAATTCACTCCCTGAAGGCGTGCGGCCTGTTTGATGGCGTTCAGCCCGTCGCGCAACTCGGCTTCGCTCGTGTAGCGGCCCCAGCCGAGGCGGATCGAGGCGCGGGCGTCGGCCTCACTCACCCCCATCGCGCGGAGGACATGGCTGACCTTGCCCGAGCCGCTGCCGCACGCGCTGCCGAGCGAAAAGGCGACATTGCGCGCGTCGGACATCAGGCGGAGGCCGTTGACGCCCTCGCGGCGGATGTTGAGATTGCCGTGGTAGCGGCGCTCGACCGAGCCGTTGATGGTCCATTCGGGGAGCATCTCGCGCGCGATCGACCAGAGGCGCTCGGCATGCGCCGCGTCCGCGTCGGCGCGCTCGGCCGCGAGCGCGGCCGCCGCGCCGAAGCCCGCGCAGAGCGCAGGCGAGACGGTGCCCGAGCGCATGCCCTGTTCCTGCGCACCGCCGAACATCAGCGGCGGCAGGTCGACGCCGTCCTTGACCCACAGCGCGCCAATGCCCTTCGGCCCATGGATCTTGTGCGCCGAGATCGCGATCAGGTCGGGGCCATCGGGGATCGCGACCCGCCCATAGCCCTGCACCGCATCGCAGAGCAGCAGGCTGTTCTTCGCATGCGCGGCGGCGGCGAAATCGGCGACCGGCTGGATCGTGCCGACTTCGTTGTTCACCAGCATCGTCGCGACGATGCCGCCTTCGGGGATCAGAGACTCGTCGGGCGCCAGCGCGAGCCCCGCGCCATCGACCGGCAGGATCGCCGCATTCAGCCGTTCGAGGCACTGCAGCGACGCGGCATGCTCGATGCTGAGCCCCGCGACGCCCCCGGGCATGGCCTCGGCGCCGCGCAGCAGCGCCCAGTTGAGCGCCTCGGTCGCGCCCGAGGTGAAGAAGAGCCGCCCGCCCTTCGGCAGCAGCGCCGCGACCTGGTCGCGCGCGACCTCGACCGCCGCGGCGGCGGCACGGCCGGCCTTGTGCGTGCTCGACGGGTTGGCGAAACCGTCGCCCTGCCCCGGTCCGTCCAGCCAACGCAGCATCGCTTCGCGCGCCTCGGGAGCGAGCGGCGTCGTGGCTTGGTAGTCGAGGTAGATCATGGGCGGCATTTGCCCCCTAAACCCGTTCGTGTCGAGCGTAGTCGAGACACATTTGGGTTGCGCATGCCTTCGCGTGTCTCGACTTCGCTCGACACGAACGGAGAAGGGTAAGCCATAGCTTGACACCCTTGTTGCGAACGATTCGCAAAATTTGCAAGTCGAGACCTGTTTTCTATATAGGCGCCAACTCGCTCCACCCGCCGTCCGGCGAATCGGTGGCAAGCCCCAGAAACATAAAGGTGCGCCCATGCCCGACGTGATTTTCCCCGGCCCCGAAGGCCGTATCGAAGGCCGTTTCTCGCCCCCGCCGCGCCCGCGCGCCCCGGTTGCGCTGATCCTGCACCCGCATCCGCAGGGCGGCGGCACGATGAACGACCGCATCACCCAGGCGATGTACAAGAGCTTCGTCGCGCGCGGTTTCGCGGTGCTGCGCTTCAACTTCCGCGGCGTCGGCCGCAGCCAGGGCACTTTCGACAATGGCATCGGCGAGCTCAGCGACGCCGCCTCGGCGCTCGACTGGGTGCAGTCGATCCACCCCGAGGCGCAGACGACCTGGATCGCGGGCTTCAGCTTCGGCGCGTGGATCGGCATGCAGCTGCTGATGCGCCGTCCCGAAATCCGCGGTTTCCTGTCGGTCGCGCCGCCGGCGAACATGTACGACTTCAGCTTCCTCGCCCCCTGCCCCTCGTCGGGCATCATCGTCGCGGGCGGGCAGGACGAGATCGTGCCGCCAAGCGCGGTGCAGAAGCTGGTCGACAAATTGCGCACGCAGAAGGGCATCACCATCCATCACGACGAGATTCCGCGCGCCAATCACTTCTTCGAGCACGAGCTCGACCAGTTGATGAAGTCGCTCGACAACTATCTGGATATGCGGCTCGCGCCCGATTCGCCGATCCGCTAATCGAGCAGCCCTGCCCCCTCGATCATCGCGGCGGGCATGAAGACGAGCAGGATCAGCGCGAGTTCGCCGCAGATGACGGCGGCGACCGCGCGGATCCAGGCGCCGCGCCCTTCGCCCGCGTAGAACTGCCGCACCGCGAAAATGGTGTAGCCGATGCCGACGGTCAGGCGCGCGAGGTTGCGCCCGATGCCGCGGTTGGCGAGGAAGAGTTCCATCAACAGGTCGGCGAAGACCACCAGCAGCGTCGCTTGCGCGAGTATGTAGAGCCGCATGACGATCGTGCCGAACAGGCCCGCCGTTCCGCCGCGGTAGAAGATGAAGTGCAGCACCAGCGCCGAGATCGCCGCCGACAGCAGCGGGATGACCAGCGGCTCGTTCTGCAGCATTTCGATGACGGACAGGTTGGTCGTGGTGCTGCCGGGCAGGAAACGCGCGCGCAGCGCATAGTTCAGCGCGAGGGCGACTGCGATATAGGGGACCGCCTTGACGAGGATGTCGCGGTCGCTTTCGATGTAGCGGCGGATCAGCACCCCCGGCCGCAGGAAAAGGCCGCCGAGCGTCTGCAACACGCCCTTTTCCCACCAGTTGCCGACCAGTTCGTCGACGACGGTGCGGCGGTCGAAGGGTTCGGGCAACAGATCCTTGCCGCAATCGGGGCAATAGCGCCCGACCTCGCGGTGAACGCAGCCGGCGGTCATCCGGCGGCGGTGCTCGCGGGGGCTTCCTTCACCGGCACCAGCCAGATCGCGACATTGGCGAACATCACCAGCGCCGCGACGAGCATCAGCAGCGCGCGGCGCCTGTCGCCCATGCGGAACACATAGATGGCGCCCCCGGTCAGGACGACGCCGGTCAGCATGAGGATGGACATGATCGTGTCTGACATAGGCGGGCTTTATCGTCGCCGTCACAAATTTGCCACCTCGCTTATGGCCAATCCGCGCGCCTTCGCCTAAAGGCCGCTCATCGATTCCCTCCAGCCCTGCGGGAGCCGCGTCATGCGCATCGCCATCGCCTCCGACCACGCTGCTTACGAGCTCAAAGCCGTGCTCGCCGACTGGCTGCGCGAGCAGGGCCACGACGTAAACGACCTCGGCCCCGATACGGCGGACCGGGTCGACTATCCCGATTATGGCTACAAGCTGGCAGAAGCGGTCGCCGATGGACGCGCCGAGCGCGGGATAGCGCTTTGCGGATCGGGCATCGGCATTTCGATCGCGGTCAACCGCCACCCTGCCGCGCGCTGCGCGCTGGTGAGCGACCCTTATTCTGCCGCGCTGTCGCGCGAGCATAACGACGCCAATGTTCTGGCGATGGGGGCGCGCCTGATCGGCGAAGATATGGCCAAGGCCTGCGTCACTTCTTTCCTTGTCGGCGATTTTGCCGGCGGCCGACACGGCCCGCGCGTCGACAAGCTTTCCAATCCTCCCGCCGATTTGGCCCAACTGGAGACCAGCCGATGACCACCCAAACGCTCGACAAGCCCATCAAATCGGCCGGCTATTTCACCGACGGCGTCGCCACTGTCGACCCCGCGGTCGCGGCGGCGATGAAGCATGAGATGGAGCGCGAACGCTATCAGATCGAACTGATCGCCTCGGAGAACATCGTGTCGAAGGCGGTGCTCGAGGCGCAGGGATCGGTCTTCACCAACAAATATGCCGAGGGCTATCCGGGCAAGCGCTATTATCAGGGTTGCGCCCCGTCGGACGAAGTCGAGACGCTGGCGATCGACCGCGCCAAGAAGTTGTTCGACTGCAACTTCGCCAACGTCCAGCCGCACTCGGGCGCGCAGGCGAACGGCGCGGTGATGCTGGCGCTGACCAAGCCCGGCGCGACGATCCTGGGCATGAGCCTCGACGCCGGCGGGCACCTGACCCACGGCGCGCCGCCCGCGATGTCGGGCAAATGGTTCAACGCGGTGCAATATGGCGTGCGCGCCGACGACCATCTCGTCGATTTCGACCAGGTCGAGGCGCTGGCCAAGGAACATCGTCCCTCGCTCATTATCGCGGGCGGCTCCGCCTATCCGCGCACGCTCGATTTTGCGCGCTTCCGCGCCATCGCCGACGATGTCGGCGCGCTGCTGATGGTCGACATGGCGCATTTCGCGGGCCTCGTCGCCGGCGGCGCGCACCCCTCGCCGATGGCGCACGCGCATGTCGTCACGACGACGACGCACAAGACGCTGCGCGGCCCGCGCGGGGGCATGATCCTGACCAATGACGAGGCGATCGCCAAGCGCATCAATTCGGCGGTCTTCCCCGGGCTGCAGGGCGGCCCGCTGATGCACGTCATCGCGGCCAAGGCGGTCGCGTTCGGCGAAGCGCTGCGCCCCGAGTTCAAGGATTATGCCAAGGCGACCATCGCCAATGCGCAGGCGCTCGCGAACCGGCTGAAGGCGCGCGGCGCCGATGTCGTCGCGGGCGGCACCGACACGCATCTCGCCCTCATCGACCTCCGCCCGCTCGGCATCACCGGCCGCGACGCCGATGAGGCATTGGAACGCAGCGCGATCACCTGCAACAAGAATGGCGTGCCTTTCGACCCGCTGCCGCCGGTCAAGACCAGCGGCATCCGCGTCGGTTCGCCCGCGGGCACGACGCGCGGCTTCGGCATCGCCGAATTCGAGGAAATCGGCGACATGGTCGCCGACGTGCTGGAAGCGCTGCGCGACAAGGGCGAGCATGGCGACGCCGATGTCGAGGCCGATGTCCGCAAGCGGGTGCGCGCGCTGTGCGAACGCTTTCCGATCTACGGCGGCTGACAATGGCGCGGCAGCACCCCGAGGAGCCGACGCTGGTCGAACTGACGATCGAAGAGGTCAAGGCGATGGGCAAGCAGGGCATGGCCCACCCCTCGACGCGGCCGGTGCTGACCGGCGGCGTGGTCGGCGGGGTGATCGGCGCGGTGCTGCCCGTTGTCAGCTGGCCCGTCGGCCTGTTTGTCGGCGCCGGCATCGCACTCTATTCGCGGGTGAAGCGCTGACCGATGCGTTGTCCGTATTGCGGCCATGAAGACAGCCAGGTGAAGGACAGCCGTCCGACCGAGGACGGCGCGGCGATCCGGCGACGGCGGCAATGCGAGGATTGCGGGGCGCGCTTCACCACCTTCGAACGCATCCAGCTGCGCGAGGTCGCGGTGCTCAAGGCCGACGGCGGGCGCGAACCCTTCGACCGCGAGAAACTGATGCGCAGCGTCCAGATCGCGTGCCGCAAGCGCCCGATCGACGGCGCGCGCATCGAACGTCTGGTGTCGGGCATCCAGCGCCAGCTCGAAACCTCGGGCGAGAATGAGGTTAAGGCGGCGCAGATCGGCGCAATGGTCATGGAAGCGCTGAAAGGCTTCGACAGCGTCGCCTATATCCGCTTCGCCAGCGTCTATCGCGAATTCACCGAGGCCAAGGATTTCGAAGAATTCGCCTCGACCATCAACGAGGCGGCGCACAAGGGGTGAGCGAGATCGACGCCTCCACCGCCCCGCCGCCCGTCATTGTCCTCGTCCGCCCGCAACTCGGCGAGAATATCGGCAAGGCGGCGCGCGCGATGCTCAATTTCGGGCTGACCGAGCTGCGCCTCGTAAGCCCGCGCGACGGCTGGCCCAATCCCGATGCCGGCCCCGCGGCGTCGGGGGCCGATAGCGTGCTCGCCGGGGCCCAAGTGTTCGACAGCCTGGCCGGAGCGACCGCGGACTGCACGCACATCTACGCCACCACCGTTCGCAAGCGCGGGGTGACCAAGCCCGTGCTCACCCCCGAGGCCGCGGCGAAAGCGGTATATGCCACTCCGGGACGCTCGGCCTATGTCTTCGGCCCCGAGCGGTCGGGGCTGGAGACCGACGACGTCGCACTGGCGCACAGCATCGTCACAGTGCCGATCAACCCCGAATTCGGGTCGCTCAACCTCGCGCAGGCGGTGATCCTGCTCGCCTATGAATGGTCGAAGGGGGTGGCGCTGGCGAGCCCGCCCGAAGCGCCGCTCGATCCCCCCGCCCCGCATGGCGAACTCGAAGGCCTGATCGATCATCTGGTTCGCGACCTCGACGCTACCGGTTATTTCTTTCCGCCCGACCGGCGGACGATGACGCTGCGAACGCTGCGCACCGCGCTCACCAAGACCGGCTGGTCGTACAATGATATCAGGATGATGCGCGGCATCATAACGGCTCTTGGCCGAACGCCGAAAAGACGATAAGCAGCGGCAAAATTGTTTCAGGAGTTACTTTCCCCATGATGACCCTTTTCCTGTCGCTGGCACTCGCCGGTGCCGCCGTCGAAAATCCGCCCGCCGATGGCGCAACCACCACCCAGCCCGCGAAACCCGCAAAACCGAAGAAGATTTGCAAGACGGTCAAGATGACCGGCAGCAATCTGGGCAAGCGGACCTGCAAGACCCAGGAGCAATGGGACGCCGGTCAGGCCGCGAATATCGACACGATCAACCAGGGGTACAAGCAGAACACCGGCGTCGGCGATTCGCCGCTCGGCAATTAAGCCCCCTCCCGTGACGGTGCGGATCAGCGATCGGCACCGTGACAATCCGGCAAAAGCCCGCGAACCAATTTCACAGGGATCGGCTCGAGGAACAGGCCGACGCATGGAGAGGCCCGTCAGCCAGTATCCGGGAGTATAATTTTCATGATGACCTTGTTCCTTTCGCTCGCGCTTGCCGCGGCCTCGGGCGATCCTGCCGGCTCGGCCGCTGCGACCACCGTCCAGACGGCCAAGCCCGCCAAGCCCAAGAAGATCTGCCAGCGGATCGAATCGACCGGCAGCAGCGTGCCGAAAAAGGTCTGCCGCACCGTCGAGACGCCCAAGGTCGAAACCGAGGCGACCGTCAGCGCGACCGGCAAAGCGTCGGGCAACAACACCAACTGAGCGGCGCGTCAGGCGGGGTCCGCGCGCAGCCGGTCCCAGCGGGCCATTTCATAGGCGATCGACTGTTCGACCAGTTCGTCCCAGATCGCGCGCAGCCGGTCGGGCTCCAGCCCGGCGGCCGCGCCGGCGCGCGCCACATTGTCGAGCACCTGTGCCTTGCGCGCCTCGTCGCGGACGACATTGCGGTCGGTCTTGATGCGCGCCGCGGCGTCCATGTAGCCGAAGCGGCGGACGAGGAGCGCGACGAGTTCGCGATCGACTTCGTCGACCCCGGCGCGGACGTCGGTCATCGTTTCGCAGGTCTCGGGCGATTTGGCAGCGGTCATGCGCGCGGCTTTAGCGGCTTTTTTCCCGCTGTCGAGCCGCCGCGTCGGAGACGCGCGGCAGCGCTTGACTTTGCCGCCCCCGCCGTCTAACCGCGCGCCTTCGCAATGGATCCCGCACCCCGGTGAAGCGGCGGTCGCATATGGCATCTCGTCCATATGGTGCGACCCGGGAACCGCCGAAATCCTTCGGCACACAGCATATTGGAGACGACAATGTCGAAGCGCCAGAGCGCCAAGTATAAACTCGACCGCCGCATGGGCGAGAACATCTGGGGTCGCCCGAAGAGCCCGGTCAACCGCCGCGAATATGGCCCCGGCCAGCACGGCCAGCGCCGCAAGGGCAAGGTGTCGGACTTCGGCATCCAGCTGCGCGCCAAGCAGAAGCTGAAGGGCTATTACGGCGACATCACCGAGAAGCAGTTCAAGAAGAACTATTTCGAAGCCAGCCGCATGAAGGGCGACACCGGCCAGAACCTGATCGGCCTGCTCGAGCGCCGCCTCGACGCCGTCGTCTACCGCTCGAAATTCACCCCGACGATCTTCGCGGCGCGCCAGCTGGTCAGCCACGGCCACGTCTATGTCAACGGCGTGAAGTGCAACATCGCCAGCCGCCTCGTGAAGCCGGGCGACGAGATCACCCTCGGCAAGAAGGCGCAGGAAATGGCGCTGGTCGCCGAAGCGCAGAGCCTGCCCGAGCGCGACCTGCCCGAATATCTGGCGGTCGACGGCACCAAGACCACCTATGTCCGCGTGCCCACGCTGGACGAAGTGCCCTATCCGGTGAAGATGGAACCGAACCTGGTCGTCGAATTCTATTCGCGCTGATCCGGCGGTTCATCGCAGAAACAAGAGGGCGGTCCGAAGGCGGGCCGCCCTTTTTCGTTGGGCGACAAGCCACGGATATCTGGGGCGATGCGGCCAAATTATTACAACCTAAAGCGTGGCAACTCCTCCCGGCGGAGACGGGGGCGGTGAGGTTTCACGCTAATCGGCCAACCAATCGGCTATGATCCTTCCCCTATGCCCCTCCGGCGCCAGCGCGGCGCGCAGGGCTTCCAGCAGGGGCGGCAGCGCCTGCGTGAAGGCGTAGGGCGGGTTGACGATAAAAAGGCCCGCGCCGTTGTAGATGTCGGGCTGATCCGCATCGTACAACCAATGCTCCACCACCAGAAACTTCGGGATGCCGAGCTTGCGGAGCTGCGCCTTCCACCGCAGATGCGCGGCGCGGTCTTTCAGCGGATACCAGATCACCGTCACGCCATGCGCCCATTTGCGGGTAGCCGCGGCGAGGGTCGCGGTGATGCGGGCGCGTTCATCGGTCTGCTCGTACGGCGGGTCGACCACCACGACGCCGCGCGGGGTACGGGGCGGCAGCATCGCCAGCCACAGCTCATAGGCGTCGCGCTGATGTACCGCGGCGGATGTGCCCCGCATCGCGCCGCGCAGGGCATAGGCGTCTTCGGGATGTTTCTCGTTCAGGATCAGAAAATCCTGCGGACGCAGAAGCTGCGCCAGGAAGCGCGGCGATCCAGGGTAGAGGCGCGGCTCGGCCCCGGCATTCACCGCCCGTACGGCGGCGCGGTAGTCGTCCAGCAAGGGGTTCGTATCGGCGAAGGCTCGGAGCACGCCCTGTGTAGCCTCGCCGGTACGCAGCGCCTCCTCGCCGCCAAGGTCGTACAGCCCGCAGCCGGCATGGGTGTCGATCAGAGTGAGGGGGCTCTCTTTAAGCTGCAACGCCCGAACAAGGGTGATCAGCAGGCTGTGCTTTACGGCGTCGGCGCTGTTGCCGGCATGAAAGCTGTGGCGATAATTCATTGTCGTTCAAAATCCCGGCGATCTGCCTTCATGCCGACGTCCGCGCGCGGAAGCCGGGCGCGAGGCGATCGAAGCAAGTAATCCGGTGCCCGTATAGCGTCGGGGGGGAAGCTTCAAAGCATTCTGAGAGGCCGCCCCGAGCCGAGTTCGACATGGGAATGGCGGCGCCCCACCCTTGCATCCCCCTGCCCCGGCTGGCACAAGCCCGCTCGTCGCAATCGAAACTATCCAAGGACATATCATGCTGCGTTCCCCCCGATCCGCCGCGGCCTTCGCGGTTCTCCTGTCGCTTGCCGCGTGCGGCGGCGAAAAGGCCGCGAGCGATGCCGCCGCGAGCGCGATTCCCGACGTCCAGATCCCCGAACTGTCGCTGAAGACCTTGCAGGAAGTGACGAAGGAATTGTCGTTGGACGCCTATGAGGGCCGCGCGCCGGGAACGGCGGGCGAGGAAAAGACCGTCGCCTATATCATCAAGAAATATCAGGAAGCGGGCCTGCAGCCGGGCAACAACGGCCAATGGACGCAGGACGTGCCGCTGGTCGAGATCACCGCGAAGAATGCGACGCCGATCAGCTTCACCGGCGGCAAGACCCCGGTGACCGCGCAATATGCCAAGGACTATGTCGCGTTCAGCTGGCGCGTGCAGCCGAAAACCGAGATCAAGGACAGCGACGTCGTCTTCGTCGGTTACGGCATCAACGCCCCCGAAAAGGGCTGGAACGACTATGCCGGGCTCGACGTGAAGGGCAAGACCGTCGTCGTCCTCGTCAACGACCCCGACTGGCAGACCCCCGAGACCAAGGGCGAATTCAACGGCCGTGCGATGACCTATTACGGCCGCTGGTCGTATAAATATGAGGAAGCCGCGCGCCAGGGCGCCGCGGCGGTGCTGATCGTCCACGACACCGAACCCGCCGCCTATGGCTGGAACGTCGTCGAGAGCAGCAACACCGGCACGCAATATCTTGCCGAAAGCAAGGACGGCGGCGCGAGCCAGACCGTCGCCAACGGCTGGATCCAGCTGCCCAAGGCGAAGGAGCTCTTCGCGAGCGCCGGCCAGGATTTCGACAAGCTGCGCGACGCGGCGAAGGTCAAGGGCTTCAAGCCGGTGCCGCTGACCGGCGTGAAGGCCAATTTCTCGTTCGACAACGAGATCGCCAAGAAGATGTCGCGCAACGTCATCGGCGTGCTGCCGGGCGCCAAGCGTCCGGACGAATATGTGCTCTACACCGGTCATTGGGACCATCTTGGCCGCTGCACGCCGGTCGCGGGCGACGACATCTGCAACGGCGCGGTCGACAATGCGAGCGGCATCGCCGGCCTCGTGACGCTGGCGCAGGCGTTCAAGACCGCGGGCGCGCCCGACCGCAGCATCGTCTTCCTGGCCGTGACCGCCGAGGAATCGGGCCTGCTCGGTTCGAAATATTACGCCGAAAACCCGGTCTTCCCGCTCGCGCAGACCGTCGGCGGGGTGAATATGGACGCGCTGAACGCCGTCGGCCCGGCGAAGGACATCGTGGTCGTCGGCGGCGGCAAGTCCGAACTCGACGCCTATGTCGCCAAGCTCGCCAAAATGGAGGGCCGCACGGTCAAGCAGGAACCGACGCCCGAGAAGGGCTTCTATTACCGCTCCGACCATTTCAGCTTCGCCAAGCTGGGCGTGCCGATGTTCAACTTCGGCAGCGGCGACGAGCTGGTCGAGGGCGGAGTCGAGGCCGGCAAGAAAGCCGCCGAAGACTATGAAAAGAACCGCTATCACGCGCCGGGCGACGAATATGAGGCGATCACCAACTGGGACGGCATGATGTCGGACCTGCGCCTCTATTATGCCGCGGGGCGGATGCTGGCGATGACCGATGCGTGGCCGAACTGGGTCGAAGGCGACGAATTCCGCGCCGCCCGCGACAAGTCGCGCGCCGGGAAATAAAGACGGCAATCGCTCCTCCGCGGTTGCGGAGAGCCTCACGTTCCGGCAATCCAGAACGGCACGGGCCGTTCTGGATTGCTGCGTTCTGGATGATACGACCGATGCCGCCGGCATCGACGCAAGGGACTATCACGCGATGACATTGCGCATGCCCGCCGAATGGGCCCCGCACGACGCCGTCTGGATCGGCTTTCCGCATATGGCGGAGGAATGGTCGGGGCAGATCGACGCCGCGCGGCGCGATGTCGCGGCCTTTGCCAACGCTGTCCACGATGGCGGACGCGGCGAGACGGTGCATCTTCTGGTTCGCGACCATGAGAATGCCGATATCGCCGAGGCGCTCGTTGATGCGGGCGTGCAGCTGTTCGTCGCCCCCTTCGGCGATATCTGGCTGCGCGACACCGGCCCGATCGTCACCGGCACCGGCACCCGGCGCGAGGCGCGCAATTTCGACTTCAACTGGTGGGGCAACAAGTTCGTGATGCCCGGCGACCGCGAGATTGGCGCAATATTGGCGGCGCACGCGGGCCTGCCGACGCAGCACCCGGGCTGGGTACTCGAAGGCGGCGCGATCGACGTCGACGGCACGGGGCTGTGCGTCACCACCGAGGAGTGCCTGCTCAATCCGAACCGCAACCCCGATCTCACGCGCGCCGACATCGAAGCGCGGCTGCACCAGTCGCTGGGGATCGAGCGGCTGCTGTGGCTCGGTAACGGGCTGGTCGGCGACCATACCGACGGCCATGTCGACAATCTCGCGCGCTTCGTCGGTGAGGGACGGCTGGCGATCCCCGTCGCGGCGGGCGACGACGATCCCAATGCGGCGATCTATGCCGACGCGCGCGCGCGGACCGCGGCGTTCGGCGGGGTCGAGATCGTCGACCTGCCCTCGCCCGGCCGCGTCGAGATCGGTGGGGAAATCGCGGCGGCGAGCTATATGAACTTCTATATCGGCAACAGCACCGTCGTCGTGCCGACCTATGGCGTCGCGAACGATGCCGCGGCGGTCGAGGCGCTCGCGGCGCTCTTCCCGGGGCGGCGCGCGATCGGGGTGCCCGCGCTCGGCATTCTCGCGGGGGGCGGCAGCTTCCATTGTTCGAGCCAGCAGCTTCCGGCCTAGCATCGCGCGTGAAGCGGCCTATATTCGGCTCGATTTGCTCGCCATCACGGACCCCTGAATGACCCGCACCCTCTCCGTCGCCGCGCTGCAACTCGCCCTGCCGGGCCCCGTCCAGCCCAATATCGACGCCGTCTCGGCGCTCGTCGAGGAGGCCGCGGCGAAGGGCGCGCAGGTGATCCTGCCGCCCGAACTCTTCGAAGGCCCCTATTTCTGCCAGGTCGAGGACGAGGCGCTCTTCGCGACGGCGCGGCCGACTGCCGAGCATCCTAGCGTGGTCGCGATGCAGGCGCTCGCCGCGAAGCTGAAGGTCGCGATCCCGACGAGCTTCTTCGAGCGCGACGGCCATCATTATTACAACACGCTGGCGATGGTCGGCCCCGACGGCGGCATCATGGGGACGTACCGCAAATCGCACATCCCCGACGGCCCCGGCTATGAAGAGAAATATTATTTCCGCCCCGGCAACACGGGGTTCAAGGTCTGGGACGTCTTCGGCGCGCGGATCGGCGTGGGCGTGTGCTGGGACCAATGGTATCCCGAATGCGCGCGCGCGATGGCGCTGATGGGCGCGGAAATACTCTTCTATCCGACTGCGATCGGCAGCGAGCCCTATGACGCCGACCTCGACACGAGCCGCATGTGGCGGCGCGCGATGCAGGGGCATAGCGTCTCGAACTGCATGCCGGTGGTCGCCGCGAACCGCATCGGCGCCGAGGGCGACGCGAATTTCTATGGCCACAGCTTTGTCAGCGACGAATGGGGCGATCTGACGCAGGAATATGGCGCGAGCGAGTGCGGCGTGCTCGTCGGGACGATCGACCTGGACCGCGCGGCGAAGCATCGCGCGGGGATGGGCTTTTTCCGCGACCGGCGCCCGCAACTCTATGTGCGGCTGGTCGAGGATATTTGAGACACTGTCTAAGGCTTGAGGGGCAAGCCATGGAATTACCCGACGATATTTTTACCGAGCCCGAGGATGTCGATCCCGAGACGCTGGCCAATCTCGGCCCGCTCGCGCGGTTGGCCGGCATCTGGGAGGGCGAGCGCGGGGTCGACATCAACCCCAAGGCCGACGGTCCCGAGACGCGGCACTATCATGAGCGGATCGAGATGCAGCCGATCGATCCGCAGGCCAATGGCCCGCAGCTCTTCTATGGCCTGCGCTATCACCAGCATGTCAACACGCGCGAGGAGGATATCAGCTTTCACGACCAGGTCGGTTACTGGCTCTACGAACCCGCGACCGGGCTGATCCTGCAGACACTGGCGATCCCGCGCGGGCAGATCGCGATGGCCGCGGGCTATGCCGAGCCCGATGCGAAGCGGCTGGTCGTCGAGGCGGGCCGCGGCGCGACCGAATATGGCATCTGCTCGACGAGCTTCCTCGACCTCGCCTTTCGCACCGACGCCTATCGGCTGACGATCGATTTCCACGACGACGGGTCTTGGAGCTATGTCTCCGACACCACATTGGTCGTGAAGGGCCGCGACGAACCCTTCCTCCACCGCGACCGCAACAGGCTGGTCAGGATCGGCGAGCCCGACCTAAACCCGTGGGCGAAAATCGCGCGTAGCCAGGAACGGGCCGCAGGCGGCTGAAATAGCTACAGAAAAAGAAAAATCTGCCCAAAATGGATAGGGGCGGACCTCTGTGGACCCGCCCCATGACCCCAAAAGGGACTCGAACCCTTAACGGCACCAGATCATCCTGCCTTCATTATCAATCAAGGCCATGGATATGTTGGCCAATTCTTCCGGAAATTGCAACGAAAATCGCCGTTTTTCGGACGATTTTCAGGGCCGGTTGTCGCGCTTCAGCATGAACTGCGGCGCCTTGACCACATTGGCCGGCAAGGACGCCTCCGAAAGATTGTCCGATGCCACCCAGAGGTAGCGCGACAGCTGCTGGCGGTCGAGCTCGAGGATCGGCTGCACCGCGATGCCGATGCGCGCGACCGCGATGCGATTGTCCGAAATCTTGAGATAGCGGCCGATGTCGCCCCACACGCGGATGCCGTGGTTGAACAGGTCGTCGCTGGCCTGCCCCGCCCAGTCGAGCGTGTTGCGCTGGATGCGCAGCGTTTCGACGTTGCCGACGAAGAGCCCCATCGGCACATAGATGCCGGGGCCGGGCTTGCGCAGCGACAGGTGATTGTCGGCAACGGTGACATTGCCCGCGCGCACGAGCTTGGGATCGGTGCCGCTGGCGCCGACCTGCACGCCGCGCACGAAGCCGAACGCCTTGTTGCCGCGGATCTGCACCGTCGCCTGGGTGCGCCCGCCGCAGGTGATCGCCTGCCGCGCATAGCTGGGCATGCGGCTGGTGAAGCGGTCGAACCATCCCTTCGCGCTCGGCAGCGTCTCGCGGAAATGTTCGTCGGCGCCCATGCGCGCACCGACCTTGCGCAGATGCCTGACGAGGTCGGCGGTGGTCGTCACATCGCGCGCGGGCATCAGCTTCATGGCATTGTTCCAGTCGGTCTGGCCGATCGGCGAGTCGAAGGCCACCCCGATCGAGCCCGCGCGCACGGTCACGCTGCCGTCGGCGGCGCCGGGCACCTCGCGTTCGCCGCGCTCGGTGCGCGCGCTCGGCTCGCCGATCAGAACCAGCGAACGTTTGACCTCGGCATCGACATTCGCCATCCGCGCCTCGCCGATACGCCCGCCCATCGTGCGGATCGCGCGCTTGAAGGTCGGCGAGCGTTCGGGATCGGCGATCACGACGTCGCTGATCCGCTTGATATAACCCTGCATGCCGGCGATCGTGCGGGCCTCGTCGGCCCGCGGCGGCTCGGCCTCGAACAATTTGTTCCATTCCTCCTGCGGCATCGGCGATTCGAAGGTCGCGGTGATCGAGCCCGCGCGAAATTCGCGGTTGCCCCCGCCCGCCTTGCCCGCCGCCTCGCGCGGCCTGGCGACGAGCAGGTCGGCGATCGTCTTGCGCCAGCGCGCATCCTCGAGCAGCCGGCCGGGCTTCAGGCCCGCCTTGCCGGGCACGACCGCGAGCTCGTTGTCGGCGATCAGGATATGCACCGCATCGGTCACGAGAATGCCGTCCTGCGCCAGCCCGATCGCCAGCCGATTGTGCGTCACCTGCACCGAATCGAGCGGCTTTTCGGTCGAACCGCGGATCGCGAGCCCGGTGCGTTCGGCCGCCGCGCCGCCGCCGCAGCGCAGCATCAGCCCGGTCACCTCGACCGTCGGGCAGTCGAGGATGGTCACCGGGCCATGCCGCGACTGGAAATCGTCGAGCGCCCCCGACCCGTCGGGCGCCGACACCGCCATGTCGCGGATCGTGACGCTGGCGCACCCCCTGAACAGCAAGGCACATTCGGCGCGCCTGGCGATGACTTGCGTCCCCTCGCCCGCGCCATGGAACGTCAGATGCCCCTTGTTCGAGATTTCGACCGGGACGGCGGTTTCATAGGTGCCGCGCTGGAAGCAGATCGCGGCATCCTCGCCGTCCTTGATCGACTTCAATATCTCGGCCCAGTCGCTGCCCTCGGTGACGATATAGGTCGAGCAGCCGACCTGCGTCTGGCCCGCGAGCTTCTCGATCGCGCCCTGCACGGTGTTCTCGCCCGCCAGCAACGGGGTGTTGGCGGGGTCGAACGAGGTCGTCGCCGCGGTGCCGAGATTGGCGTTGAACTGGATCGGCAGATGCGTCGGCTGGCCCGCGGCGTCGAGCAGCCGCGCGACGACTCGCTGGGTCGGCACGACCGCGTCGAGCGACCAGTCGATCTGCGCGACGCCGTCAGCGTCAGTGAGCGCGATGCGTTTCTTGACATTGTCGGCGACTGGGCCGAGCCGCCCGTCGCCGGCGATGATCTCGAACTCGACCGCGAGCCCCGGCAGCGGCGTCTTGCCGCGGATCACCCCGACCCGCAGCGGCGATGCGAGCGGGACCGGCGTGGCGGGCGCGAGCGGGTTGGGCATCGCCTCCTGCCCGTCGCCGCCGAGATAGAGGAAGCTGCGCAGCGCGGTGAGCGGCGAAAAAATGGTCCGGCAATCGCTGGCGACCGTCCATATCCCGTTCGCGGCGCGCGTCACCAGTGCGAGCGCGGCATAGTGGTGAGCGATCCCCCTGGCGGGCCGCGTCGCGGGCTCGCCGGTCGCTTCGTTCTTCGGCCACTCGATCGTCGCCGCGAGCGAGCGCGCCGGGACCTGCCAATGATCGCCGGTCGCCATGCGCCCGGCGCGGAACTCGACCTCGACCCCTTGCTCGACCGGCACCCAGACGTCGGGGACGATGTCGATGGGGAGCCCGCCCTCCCAGCGCCGGACGATGCCCGTGGCGGGCAGAACGCTGAGGTCGGGGGCGCTGCCGCTGGTGAGCGCGGCGAGCGTGTCGGGGTGGCGCACCTCGCCCAGGCTGGCGCGCGTGCCGTTGATGTCGGAGAGGCGCGCGAAGAAACCGGGCTGGCCCTTCAGCCGCCGCGCCTCGTCGACGATCTCGACCCAATCGTCCTTCTTGAGCGCACTGGGCTCGTCGGGACCGAGGCTGTCGAGGATCAGCGCGCCATTGTCGATCTCGGCATAGCGCGCTTCGCGCCCGCCATTGTCGCGCGACCATTTCCAGCGCCCGCCGGCCGCGCCGCCATTGTGGATTTCGATCCGGTAGAGGTGATTTTCGAGGCTGCGATAGCCGCCGGTCGCGGGCAAGGCACAAGGATCGACCACCGCCGCCGCGGGATTGGCGCGCGCGCGCATGCCGCCCGTCGCGGCGGGGCCGAAAGGCGACCAGCCGGGGGCGAAGCTAGAACAGCTGACCGGCGCGGTTACCGCGCCCGCGGCGACGAGGTCGACGGTGCGCGCGAACTTGACCTGCCAGACGAGCTGGTCGCGGATCGCGGTATCGGGACCGCCGAAGGCGGTCTCGCGGATCAGCGGGTCGTCGGCGGCGGTGACCGGGCGCTCCCACGCATCGAGATAAGCGAGATAGTCGCCCGCGGCGGCGGGCAGATTGTCGCCGGGCAGGAAGGGCTGGCTCTCGGCGCTGCGATAGCGGTCGACCTGCGCGTCGTTGGCCGCCGAAATTGCCGCCGCCGCCTGGAAGGTCTGGCGACCGTCGACATCGTCGAGCAGCGTCGCGACGCGGACCGCCTGCGCGGGGCCATTGCCCGCGAGCACCAGATAGTCGCCGACCGCGACGCGCGCGCCGGCCTCGACGCGCCACCGCGTCGCGGCGCCCGCGCCCGAATGGCGGAGCAGCGACAGGCGAACCGGCGCGGTATGCGAAATGCCGATGCCGTCCACATACGCCTGGCCACCGCCGATCAGCAATGTCTGGCCACCCGCCCCGGCGAGGATCGCGAAGCCCGCCGCATCTTCGGGAAAGCCGCTCGCGCCGATTACCGAGTGCGCGGTGGTGCGTAGCGCGCTGCGATGGATGTCTCCCTCCTCGTTCCAGTCGGCGTCGGTGAACAGCCGCCCCTGCTGCATCCGGACGGCGCTGTAGCCCTTGTCGGGACGGAAGGTGTCGCGGGTGAAATCGCCAGTCATCGTCGTTGTCCTCAGGTCTGGAACAGGGGGGCCGCCACCAATCCGAACGGCAGATATTCGTCGAGCATGTCGGCCAGGTTGGCGCGGCGGAACGGGGTGCCCGCCGCAAAACCCGCGCCCATTTCGGCGCCGCCGAACGCCCCCGCCGCGACGCCGTCGGGACAGGCGAGCGCGAGCTGGCCGAAGGCGCTGGCGGGAAAGGCGCTGGCGGCGAAGGTCGGCGCCATGCTGCGCGCGACGCGTTGCCGCTCGGGATCGGACAGCGGCGCGGGCGCCGCCGCCTGTTCGGCCTCGGCGACGGCAAGGTCGGGCTGGCAGCGATAGCGACGCGGGACGCGCGAGGTGAGCGGGGCATAGCAGAAGCGGACGCAGCCGCGCTGGCGCTGCGCGGCGCGCGTGGTGCCGACGAGCAGGCTGTTCTCGGCCTCGATCGAGCGGATGTTCGCGCGGCCGAGGATCGTGCTGCGCGCGATATCGACGTCGGCAACGAGCGCGTCGATCGCGAGCGGCAGCAGGTCGGGATCGGCCTGGAGGTCGCGGTCCTCGCCGACGATCGAATCCCGTATCGCAAGACCGCCCCCGGCGGTGCCGAGCGCGAGCGCGCCGGTGATGCAATGGTCGACCGTCACCGCGAGCCCACCATTCTGCGAGATCACCCGCACGCCCTTGGTAAGTCCCGCCGCCGAAGCGCCGATCGTGCAATGATGGAGCGACAGCGTCCCCAGCGCGCCGGCCATGATCGCGACCTCGCCCTCGAGCAGCAGCCCGTCGAGGATCAGGCTGCCCGCCTCTTCCTCGGCGCCGGGCGCGGTGGCGCGCACCCGGAGGTCGCCGCGGATGTGCGGGCGGCGGTGCGTGAGCGACAAGGCATCGAGGTCGCGCGCGATCACCCCCCCGGCGCGCGCGACCGTTGGCCAGGCTGCGGCGACGATCGCGAGCCGCGCCGCGGCGGGAATGCGCAGGATATGCGCCGCGTCGCTGAGGTCCTCGGCATAGCTCGCATTGTCGAGCAGCACGATCAGCCCGCGCGTGCCCGCGCCCGCCGCAGCGTTCCAGCGCAGGATCGCCTCGGCGAGCGAGGCGACCACCACCCCGCCCTGTAGAATGTCGTTCGTCTGCTCCTCGGCCCGCGCCGAGACGCCGATCACCCATGGTGCAGGGGCGCCCTCGACGAAGAGCGTGTCGCGCCAGGCAGCGAAGCTCGCGGCGCGGTCATAGGGCCCGCCGCCGAGCGCGAACGGCGCGGCGAAGGCGCAGCCCGCCTCGACGGCCTTGCCTTCGTCGCTGGCGTGCAGCGCGAGGCGGCCGAGTTCGGGGTCGAAGAGGATGTGCCCCGCCTGTTGCGGGCGGCGCCATGTCGGATTGCCCGAGCCGTCGTCGCGCGTTTCGAGGTTGCAGCTGTGCAGCCGCTCGGGCGGGACTTCGGCGCCGCCGAGGCGGATACGCAGCACGGGCACCTCGTCGAACCAGCGCCCGCCGCCGGGCTCACCATTGCGCAGGCGATTGAGGTCGCGGTGGAGGAGCCGGCGGTCGAGCGGCGCGGGCACCATGCGCATGTCGACGCGCCCGGCGATCGAGCGGTCGGCTTTGGGCTGGTTGAACAGCGCGCGGTCGGCGCCGAGCGGATCGAAATGGCGGAAGCCCGGGCCGATTGCCGAGACACGCGGGACGAGGCCTCCGGTGTAGCCTGCGGCCTCATTCGAAAGGAAACCCAGCGGATAGGCGTCGAGCCGCCAGACGAACAGCCCGACGTGCGGGATGGCGTAGCGTCCCGAGGCCGTGTCGACGGGACCGGCGGCGGCGCTGTGGCACGCGTCGCCGAAGGCGCTTGCCGACAGGCGCGCGGCCTCGGCATCGCGGATCGACGCGGTGCCGAGCGCGCCGGGGCGGACATGGTTGACGTGCTGGCTCCAGATCAGCCGCTGGAAAAATTCGACCGCGACGACGGGCCAGCCGGTGACGTCGCGCGCGATCTGCTCGATCGCGGCGGCGGTGCCCTTGGCCTGGCGATAGCCAAGCGTATTCGCGACATAGGAGCGCAGTCCGACCTCGCCCGCGCCGAAGCTGCGCATCGGGCGCGCGCCGATCAGCGCGCCGATATAGGGGATGACCCAAGGCTCGCAGCTTTCGATGAAGAAATTGTCGTAGAGCTGGTCGAGGTCGCGCTCGACGATCGCGAGCCCCTCGCCGAGCACGCCCATCAGCGCCTCGAGCGCCCTGCCCTCCTCGGCGTCGCGGTTGCGCAGATGCTGCGGCAGCAGCTCGATCAGCGAGACGGGCGGGCGGTCATGCACGGGCGGCCTCCACGGTCAGCGCGATGCCGGCGTCGAAGATGGTGAGCAGCTCGGCGGCGGCATAGTCTTCGTCCTCCTCGGGCGGCAGCAGCCGCGCCTGCTGCGCCGGCAGCACGGTGGCGAGGCTCGCCCCGGGATCGGGCGCGCCGCCGTCGTCGATCAGCGCGAGCAGGTCGAGGTCGACCCCGACGACGCCCGGCACGGCCTGCAGCGCGGCGATGACCTCGGCGGCGCTCACCACCTGGCCGATGTTGCGGCGCGCGAAGCCGAAGGTATCGAGCAGATGCGCGCGCGCGGCGAGCTCGACATCCTCGGCGCGATAGTCGGGGTGGTGGAACAACCGCGCCGCGAGCTGGAAGAAGCGCCGCGCGGCGGGGAGCACGACCATCCGGTGCGAGCGGTCGCGCGCGCCGTCGGCCGAGGCCTGGAGGTTGGCGATCAGCGGCGCGCCCGGCTCAAGAATCGTATCGCTGGTGCCGGTGATGCTGACGAGCACGATCCGCCGGTCGCCCGACCAGAGCTCGGCCGCGAGCGCCTTGCCCACGCCGGCGAAGTTCGCGGCATAGTCGCGATAGTCGATCAGCGACACGATGCGCCCGAGCGTCTTGACGTCGCGCGGCGCAGCGGTGCGGATGTCGGCGAGGCTTTCGGGCGGCGCGCTGCCGCTCGCGCGGCTGGGGTTGACGACCGAGCGGATGCCGAGCGGGCGCGTCTTCAACTGGATGATCGCCTCGTCGGCGACCTCGCCCGCGAGGCCGATTCCCGCGCGGTAGCTGGCGACGACGTTGAGCTGGCCGGTCGGCAGGCGGCTGCCGCGCAGGCCGTCGCCGAACTGTACCCAGCTGCTGCCGTCGTCCTCGCCGCGCACCATATAGACGCGATCGTCGGGACCGGCGTCGTAGAGCGTCGGCACCTCGTGCCAGAGCAGCCCGTCGACGCGGATCGAGAGCGACGAGGCGCGCCCGGTCGGGGTCTCGGCGCTGACATAGGTGAGCGGCGCCTTGGTGAGCTTGAAGCGCTGGAAGATCTGCGCCGCGTCGCCCGAACCGAGTTGTTCCTCATAGGCCTCGCCGTGCGTCGCCGCGGCCATGTTCGCGTTCACGGTGACGCTCGGGCGGCGATAGCTGTATTCGGGGCCGCTCTTGAGCAGCAGGCGGGTGAAGCCGCCGATGTGGACGACGTCGCTGACCGTCAAAGTCTCGCTCGACGCGAGCCCGTCGGCGTCGCTGCGATCGCCGGCGATCGAGATCGTCTGGCCGTCGACGAGATCGAGGTAGAGCGCGTCGAGGTCGATCGCGTCGGCGCCCGCCTCGACATCCTCGCGGATCGGCGTGCCCGCGAGCGCGAGCGGCGCGCTCGCGGCGAAGATATGCGCGGTGCGGAACTTGAAATCGTTGAGCGGCGAGGATTCACTCGGCGTCGGCACGTCGACGTCGCTGCCGTCGGGCCGGCGGAAGATCAGCCCGCTCGCCTTGCCCGTCAGCGCAAAGTCGGCGCGCGACTGGGTCGCGGCGGCGGCGACGCGGAAGACCATCGCCTCGCCCTCGGGGGTCTCGATCGCCGCCCAGCCGTCGGGGATGATCTCCTTGGCCTCGCGCTCGAGGAAGACGTGCGCGCCGCTGAGCTGGGTGGCCTGGCTGTCGGTCCAGATCGTCACGCCGCCGCTTGCGTCCCAGTCGGCGCCGTGGCCATGGCCCGCCGGGAGCGCGCTGTGCCTGGGGGCGGCGTTGCCGAAGAAGCCGCAATCGTCGCGCAGGATGTAGAGGCCGGGGGCGGCCTCGGCGGTCTCGGGCGCATCGATATCCCGCACGCGGCGGATGAGGTGCATCAGCTTGGTGCGCGACCAGGACTGGCTGCGGACCAGCGCCGTCAGCGCCGGACCGGTCCACACCGCCTGGCGGACGATATTGTTGACCGTCGCGCTGGTGAAGGCGAGCCGCACCGTGGGCATGGCGATGCGTTTGAAGCGCGGCGAGCGGCGTGTGGGGGCGCGGCGCACGCTGTCGGGCATGCCCCCGCCTTTGCGCGCGACGAGGCGCGTTACGCCGAAATCGCGATCGTCGGTGGCGCTGACGACATGCAGCGTCGAGGCGGCGACCTTGCGCGTACCGTCCGAGGCGGTGGTGACCCCGACGACGACGATGCGCTGCCCGGGTTTCAGCGCCAGCCCGGTGCCGCGGAGGTAGATTTCGTCCACGGGCAGTGCGCGCAGGAGCGGCTCGGCCTCGGGATTGAGCGCGTGCGCGGCGATACGCTGGGCGAGCGCGTCGGCAAGATCCGTTTCGGCGTCGAGGGCGTGGTAGCGCGCAAGCGCGGCGACGTCGGCGAAGGACCGCAGGCCGGGGTCGGCGAGCGCATCGTCGCCGAAGCTGTTGTCGAGGTCGAAAAGGAAGATCGCGCCATTGTCGGCGTGGGTCGCGTCGGCAGCGTCGTGAAACAGCGCGAGCGGCTGCTGGTAGAGCGTACGCGCGGGCATCGCATTCCATTCGGCGCGCGCGGTGATCGGCTGCGCTGTCTCAAATATCTGCGGCAGTTCGCCCTTGCGCGCCGGCACCGACATCGCCTGGACGCCGACCGGAATCTCGACCGCGCGATAGGGGTCGTCCGACGCCTCGACGGTGAAGGACAAGGCCACCGACGCGGCGACGCCCGGCGCAGGCTCGTAGCCGATCATCCGCGCCATTTCGACGAGCGAGCGGCGCTGGGTCGCCGTGCCGAGATAGGCCTCGTTCGCGACGCGCTCGCTGTAGAAGCTCAATACGTCGAGCGTCGCGGCGAAACCGTCGAGCAAGGCAATCGTCGGATCGCTCACCTCGCGCGCGCGCAGCGCCGCGAGCGGGTGGAGCTCGGCCTTGGTTTCGGGTTCGACCACGGTCTGGCGCGGCAGGCGCCATTCCATGCGGTCCATGAATTCGGGATGGCTGCCGATGCGATAGGCGATCGCCGCAAGCCCCGGGCGGTTGTCGGGACGCTTTTCGTCGCGGTCGACCGCGCCGCAGATATTGGCGGGGGGTTTGTGCGCCATGCTCAGCGGCCTCCCGCCGTCAGGAAGGAAATGCGCCCGAAATCGGGGTAGGTCGGATCGTTGTCGAGCCGCGCGACCTCGTTAGGGGCGATCGGGATTTCGGCGTCGTCGGCATAGTCGAGGCCGGGCTGGTCGAGCCGGCCGAAACGGCCCTTGACCGCGCTCGCGCCGTCGCGCGTGCCGATCCACTGCACCCCCGCGACCTGCATCGCGCGCGCGATGATCGGCGAAAGCAGGATATTGTCGCCGAAGCTGAAATGGTCGGGGTGGAAGAAGCCCGGGCGCCCGTCGCGCATCGTCCTGGCCGAGAAGATGTCGAGGAGGTCGCGTTCGACGTCGCCGGCATAATGGTCCGGACAGACACAGACGAAGAGCGTGATGTCGAGCGCGACGAAGCGCGGCGCCACGATTTCGAGGTCGTGTCCCGCGAGGCGATAGGTCGCGAGATGGCCGCGCAGGGAATTCTCGAAATTCTCGTCGACCGCGCCGCCGCCGCGGCGGTCGATCGCGAGGAAGATGGTGTTCCAGCTGCCCGTCCAGCGCCGCTCGGCATAGGCGCGCTGGACGTCGCCATAAGCCTCGGCCGCGGCGACATAGTCGGCGGGGGTCACGGCGCGGCGAAGGGTACGAAAATGCCGGGGCGCGGCCACTCTGATCGCGGCGACGGGCTCGCGGTCGCGGCCGCCGGTCGCGGGCAAGGGATTGCGGAGGCTCGCGATTCCGGCGCCGTCCGAGGTGACGACATGCGCGATGGCATCGGCGCCAATATTGCCGCGACGGCCCCCGCCGTGGCGGATGCGCGCGGTGAGCCGTGCGCCGTCGGGCGGGCGGCGGCCCCCTGCCCCGTCGCCGAAGCGGGCGTAATGCACCTGGTCGGACGCCTCGATGCAGAATTCGGCGGTGAAAGGATCAGCGGCGAGCAGGTCGGGGGCGGCGCGCCAGATATGGCCGTCGCCGTCGATGCGCACCTCAGCCAGCGGCGCGCCGGCGGGCGCGAGCGTCGCGCGTGCCGGCTCTGCGGCAGCAATGGCGGAGTCATAAGGCACCGCGTGGACGATCGTCTCGCCGCGCAGGCGGAAACGCTTGAGCGTGCCGGGGCCGTCGTCGGGGCGCAGCCCGGTGCGCAAGTCATCGCCGACCGCGATGGCATCCTCGAAGGCCTGCTCGGGCGTCAGGCCATAATCGACGCTGCGCCCCTCGTCGGCGAGCAGGATGTTGCCGCGCGCCACCGCGCCGCCCGCGGCGAGGTTGAGCGGAAAGGTCAGCGCGTCGTCGGCAAACCATTCGATGCGCACCAGATCCTCGGCCATCACGGCGTCTGCGACATCGACGGGATCGGCCGACAGGCGGACGAGCTGGCGGTGCGCGGGATCGGGCGGGTCGCCCGCCTCGCCGCCGAAGGGGATCAGCTGCTCGAAGAGGATGAGGTCGCCCTTGGCGAGCCCGAGCGCGGCGCGCGTACCGACGAGATGGGCTGCCGTCGCGCCGGCGGGCAAGCAGCAGGCGGCATCGCCCCAATCGTGCAGTAGCATCGCGTTGCGCGCGACACGCAGCGAACGGAGATCATGCAGCGTTTCGAAGGTAATGGCACCCGTTCCGATCAAGTCCTCGAAGATTTCGGGGTCACGCTTCTGGACCGTCGCGAGCGGCGCGGTGAGGTCGGGCGGGCGCGTGATGAGCCGCGCGCCGCGCGGCAGGATCGGGTCGGCGAGCGGGCCGCGCTCGACGTCGAGCCCCGCCATCACCGCGACCGCGACGCGCGCGTTGCAGCCTTCGGACGCGCGGTAGCCGAGCAGCCGCGCGTGGCGCAGCACCGACTGGCGGAGCCGCGCGCGGCCGAAGAAGGCCTCGGTCCCGACCGCGTCCTGGAACCAGCTGGTGCGGTCGGCGGCGTAGGCGAGCGCCTCGACCAAAGTGACGCCGAGGTCGGCGGGGCTGCGTTCGGTCCAGCCCGGCAGGCTGACCGCCATGCGGTCGAGCATCAGCTGGCGGAAGCTGTCGTAATCCTTGGCGAGATAGTCGATCGGCGGGCCGAAGGGGCGTGGCGTTCCCGGGCCGTCGGGCGCGGCGCAGTCGAAGGCCGAGGGGCATTCGGCCTTGAAGCTGAAGTCGAGCGCCGCGAGGACGGGATCGAGGAAGGGCGGGATCGCGTCGTTGACCGTGCCGAGCCGCACCGACAGCCGGTAGGGCGAATAATCGCCCGCGGCGTCGAGCGTGAGCGTCAGGCTGTGCGGCAACGGCCCGGCGGCGACGCCGGTGACGCGTATGCCGGTCACGCGCGTGCCGCCGTCGATGCGGAAATTGTCGGGGTCGAGCAGCGGCACGCCCGCGGCGAGCACGCCGTCGTCACGCAGGAAAGCGAGCGTCAGCAGCCGTTGGCGCAGCGCGTCGCTCGGCGCATCGCGGTCGACGACCTCGAGATAGTCGATGCCGTTCAGCAGCACGCCGCCGCCGGTGTCGATCGCCGCCTCGGCGACGCGCTGGCGGCGGCGCTCGGTGCCGCAATATTGCAGCGCGCCGGTCAAAACACGCGCTCCACGGTGACGAGCCGCTCGCGCGCCTCGTCGAGCGGGCGGTAGCGGACGGTGATCGAGAGCAGGCTGTCGACCGCATTCGTCTCGACCCCGCGCACTTCGATCGCCGCCGAGAGCCACTGCTGGAGCGCCGCCATCACCATATGCTGCGCCGCGGCGGCGAGTTCGGGGGCGTTTTCGGAGAAGACCAGCTCGTTGACCCCCGCGCCAAAATCGGGGCGGTTGACGCGCTCGCCGCGGCGCGTGAACAATAGTTGCTCGATCATTTCGCGGATATGGGCCTCAGACCCCGCTCCCGCGGTCATGCCGTTGGCGCCGATGCGATAGGGGAAGCCGAAATGGGTCATGTCGCGAGCACCTTGGCCTGCACGCTGGCCCAGATGACCGGGCCCTGCGGCGCCTGTGTCGCGGCGACGCCGAGATCGCCCGGGCTCACCCTGAGTACGGGCTTGCCCTCGACGAGCACCTTGCTCGACGCGCCGGTGAGCATCAGCGTGACGCACGGCGACGGGGTCGGCCCCGCCGGGAGCTGGAAGGGGCAGCCCGCGACGGTTCCCTTGTCGCCCATGACGAGCGGCGGCGCGCCCACGACGAGCACTTTCGAAGCCGACGACAGCAAGGTGGCGGGGATCGCGTGGGGGCACTGGGCGAGCGAGGCCATGGTGACGATCGGTATGGTCATGGCAGCACCTTCAGGTTCGCGCCGTTGATCGACACCCCGTCGGGGGCGAGCTTCACCGTGCTCATGCCGTGGGTGATGGTGAGGCCGGTCGGGTCGGCCTCGATCTTCGCGGGGCCCACCGCGGTGGTGAGTTCGAGCGCGAGCGTCGGCGCGCCGGGGATGTCGAAGATTTCGAGGCTGAAATTCTCGCCCTTCCACGCCTTGGTCAGGAACCCCACGGGTCCCGGCGGCGCTGGCGTGTCACCCAGATCCCAGAAACCGCCCGACCAGATCGGGTAATCGGGGTTGCCGCCCTCGAACTCGACCCAGACCTTCGCGCCCATCGGCGGGATGGCATAGAGGCCGACGCCGGGCCCGGCGCCGGGCAGGCACGGCATCGCCCACGCGAGCTTGCTGTCGCCGAGCACCGAGGGGCAGCTGACCTGGATACGGCCGAGACCCTGGACGTCGGCGGGGTTTTCGACCTTGCCGCGATATTTGCCGTAAAAGGCGGGACCGCCGTCGGGGAGCTTGCTCATGGCAGCACCAGCGGGGCCATCGACCCCCGTTCGCCGCGCGCAAGCTTGAACTGCTGCTGGTAGCTGCCGGGCTTGATCAGGTGGCGGACTTCGGAGACCTTGTAGAGCCCGCCGTAGCTCAATCCCGCGCCGCGCAGGAACACCATGTCGCGCGCCTTGAGCGCGGCGTTGTAGCGGGTGGAATCTATCGTGCCCGACACGGTGAAGGCCTCCTTCGCGCCCTCGTCGACCTTGGCCTGCGCGCGGCCCATCGCCTGCGCGGCGTTGAGCCCCGAGGTCTCGATCGGCTGCTTGCGCGTGTCGCCGAAGCGCGCGACGGTTTCGGGGACCGCGCCGAGCGGCGGGGTGCTGCCGACGAGCGCAACCACCGGGATTTCCTGTCCGCTGATCCGGTCGATCACCTTGGTTTCGACCGAGGTCAGCACCTCGTCGTCCTCCGACGTCGTGACGTCATAGGCGTCCGAACCCGGCCCCATGTCGACCGTCAGCGTGCGCTGCGGCACGCCGGGCTTGACCGGCGGTCCCCAATAGAGCGTGTTGACCCCCGGCACCGGTCCCGGGTCGATATAGGTCTCGTAGCCATGACGCCGCGCCATCTGGTTCAGATATTGCCAGTCGCTGCCGTTCTGGATCGGCACGCGGTCGATCGGGATCGGCGGGTCGATGAACTTGGGCGGCAGCGCCATCGGGATCATCCCGAACTGCGCGTAGGAGACCGCGATCAGCATCGCGATCATCGTCTCGTCCATCGCGGGATGCTCGGTCTGCTTGACCTCCTTGTCGAGTTCCATCGTGAGGTCGCGGCCGTAGAGCGTCAGCACCCCCGACGACGAGCCGGTGCCAGGCGTATAGCTGCGCTTCGTCACCAGCCCGTCGAAGATCACATAAGGGACGACGTCGAAGATCATCGTCACGATCACGCGGCAGCCGCGCTGCAATTGCGGGTGCATGATCAGCGGCGATTCGAGGAAGTCGAAGGGGCCGGTGCGCCCGGTGTTGATCGCCAGCTTGAACCCCGATTGCGCGGTCGCCGACAATTTGACCTCGAGGTCGGCGATCGCGCTCATCACGTCGGCGGGTGCGGGCAGCGCAACCGGGCTGGGCCCGATCAGCAGGTTGAGGCGCACGCCGAGGAGGTTGCCGAGCAGGCTCATCCGCTGACCTTCCCGGTACCGGGGAGCGGGATGACGAAGCTGTCGCCGGGGCCGCCGGGGAGCGCCGCGGGATCGACGACGCGATTGGCGTCGGCGATCATCCACCAGGCGGTCGGCGCGCCGAGGTGTCGCCAGGCGATGAGGTCGAGCCGGTCGCCGTCGGTGGTACGGTGCTGCGTCGCGACGACGGCGTCGGCGGGGTCGGGCAGCAGCCGCGGCAGGACATAGCGCACGCTCACCCCGTCGCCGCGGTCGGCCACCAGCTGCGGCTGGTTGACATAGCGGCTGGTGAGCGTGAACATCGCCTTCTATCCTCTTCAGAACAAATCCGTATCGCCGCCGGCCAGCTTGCCGACATTGTCGACGCTGGCGACGGTCGCGAGCACTTCCTTGACCACCTGATGCGCCATGAAGGCCCAGAAACCGGGGTGGGTGATCGCAAGGTCGTTATAGGTGAGCACCTTCATCGACACCGCGACGTCGGCGCGGATCGGGTTGAGGTCGGGGTCGTGCATCGTCTCGGTGATCGACAGGCTCTCGATCTTCACCGGCACGACGCGATTCCAGCCGTAGATGAAGAGGGTCAGCGGCGCCGCGGGCGGGATCACCTCCATCGTGCCGATCTGAAGGAGTATCTGGTTCGCGGCGACGAGCAGCGACTTGGGGTAGACGAGCATCTCGAGCGCGGCGAGATAGCCGCTGATCCCCGCGCCGAGCGGCCCTGCGTCGCCGCGCTCCATCTGGTCGACGAGGTCGAGCGTCAGGTTGGCGCTGATCGTCTCGGTCGGCGGTCCCGCAAGCCGCAGCGCCTCGGCCTTCCCCCCGCCCGCTTCCGAATATTGCGGCGACAGGCTGCGCGAGATCTGCTCGGGATTATATTGGAAGATCGCCACCGAAGCGAGCGGGTTGAAGATGTCGAGCCCGACGATGGCGCCCTTGATCGTCCTGGGAGAGCCGGTGAAATTGGTCATGGCTTTTTATCCGGCCGCCGCTCGGCGAGCCAGCCCGTGTATTTCTTGCCCGCGGTGAGGACGTAGGAGTTGAGGACGACGCCCTGATCGTCCTTGACCGTCAGCGTGATGTCGTCCTGGCTCTGGATCCAGATCTTGTTCGGGGTGGCGGGATAGGGCGCCTTGGTCAGCTTTTCGATCTTGCAGACCTTGATCGGGACAGGCCGGTCGTCACGGTGCATGCCATAGGTGTCGAAGATGCTGATCTTCACCGTCTTGGGGTAGCAGGCGCCCGACGTCTTCTCGTCGAAATTCCCTGTCTTGTCGGTGTAGAAGCCCGCTTCGATGCCGTGGACGAACATGGCGCGGAATTGCGGCGGGGTCGGTCCAACCTTTTCCGGCCGGCCTTTTTCGATTTCGAAGGTCGTGCGCGGAAGCGTCGTCGTGGCGCCCTCGCCGCCCGCAACGCCCTCGCCGCCTTGCGTGGCGGGAGCAGGCGCCTTGTCGCTGTCCGCAGGCGCCTTGTCGCTCGGCGGAGCCGGCGGTTTGTCGGGCGTCGTCGGCGGGTCGGGCTG
>SCNT01000010.1 GCA_005503165.1 Sphingomonadaceae bacterium 3R27E2-A | reverse complement strand
GTTCGTCGATAGCGGCGTGCGCCACGCCAGCGCCGGGCTGCGCATGCCGATCCTCGCGGTCGCGGGCGGCTTTGCGATGCTCTGGGCCTATGAGCTCAATCTCCAGCTGATCGGTGCGCTGACCGGCACGGTGCCGCTGACCTTGATGCTCCTGCTTCCGGCGGTCGCCCTGCTGACGCTGCCGACCTTCGTGCTCGCGGCGATGGATGTCGGGCGCGAGCGGATGCAACTGTCGCGCACCGCCGCCACGCGCACGATCCTGCTGATCGCCGGTGCTGGCTATCTGATCCTCATCGGGCTGGCGGGCGCAATCGCGCGGCTCGTCGGCGGCAGTTACAGCGAGGTCGCGCAGAGCCTGTCGCTGATCGTCGGGCTCGGCGCGGGCGGGCTGCTCTTCGCCTCGGCGCGCGCGCGGGCCTGGGCGACGGTAATGATCTCGAAGCATTTTTTCGAGCATCGCTACGATTATCGCGCCGAATGGATGCGCTTTACTGCGACCTTGGCACGCGGCGATGAGGGCGATCTTTATCGCCGCGTCGCGAAGGCGCTGGCCGAACTGACCGGCAGCCCCGGCGCATTGCTGATGCTGCCGAGCGCGCAGGGCAGCTACCGCATCGCCGACCGCTGGCATTGGGATGCGAGGGACGAAGGGGAGGGCGAGCTGTCGCTGCGCTCGGCCTTCATGCTTCAGGACACCGGGCATATCGTCGATCTCGACGCGCTGCGACGCGGGGCGACGGCCGCCCCGGGCGGGCAGGAACTGGCGGTCCCCGACTGGCTCGTGGCCGATCCACGTGCGTGGGTCGTGGTGCCGGTGCTGCATTTCCAGCGGATGATCGCGGTCGTCGTGCTGCACCGCCCGCCGGTGTCGCGCGCGCTCGACTGGGAGGATCTCGACGTGCTGCGCATCGCAGGACGGCAGGCGGCGAGCTATCTCGCCGAATCGCAGAGCCAGGCCGCGCTGTCCGAGGCGAAGCGCTTCGACGAGTTCAACCGGCGCTTCGCCTTCATCATGCACGACATCAAGAATCTTGCGAGCCAGCTCGCCTTGCTCGCGCGCAACGCCGAGCGCCACGCCGAAAAGCCCGAGTTTCGCGCCGACATGGTCGAGACGCTCAAGATTTCCGCGGGGCGCCTGTCCGACCTGCTCGTCCGCCTGTCGCCACGCGAGCGCGGGCGGACGGCCGAGGCGGTGCGCACCGAGATCGAGCCGCTGCTCGCCGCCGTTGCCGCGCAGATGCGGTCGCGGCGCACGCTGTCGATCGGCTGCGAGCCGGCGCTCTCCGCCTGGGCCGATGCGGGGTCGGTGCGCCAGATCGTCGAGCATCTGGTCGCGAACGCGATCGATGCCTCGCCGGATGGCGCGCCGGTGCAGGTCATCGCCTCGCGCGATGCGGGACGGGTGCGCATCGACGTGCTCGATCAGGGCACCGGCATGAGCCGTGCCTTCATCGAACACGAACTGTTCAAGCCCTTCGTGTCGACCAAGGACGGCGGGTTCGGCCTCGGGGCGTTCGAGGCGCTGGGGCTGGCACAGGCGATGGGCGGGGCGATCGACGTCGCGAGCGAGCCGGGGCGGGGCAGCCGCTTCACCCTGTGGCTGCCGGCGACGGGACAAGCGGGCGCCGCGTGCGATGGCCGGATGAGGGTGGCATGATGAAGAACGACGGGAACGACATCCCGCGCAAGCTGCTGGTGGTCGAGGACGACCCGGGGCTGCAGGCGCAGCTCAAATGGGCCTATGACGATTGCCGGGTGCTGATCGCAGGCGACCATGACGCCGCGATCGAACTGCTGCGGGCCGAGGAGCCCGATGTGGTGACGCTCGACCTGGGACTGCCGCCCGACCCCGACGGCACGCGCGAGGGGTTCCGGACGCTGCAGGCGATTCTCGAGATGAAGCCCGATACCAAGGTGATCGTCGTGTCGGGCCACGGCGAGCGCGCGAGTGCCCTGAATGCGATCGCGAGCGGGGCGTGGGATTTCTACCAGAAGCCGATCGACATCGACGAGCTCGGGCTGATCGTGCGGCGCGCCTTCCATGTGCGCGAGCTCGAGGTGGAGAATGCGCGGCTCGCGAGCCAGGGCGCGAACGACAATCGCGTGCTCGGCGGGATGATCACGGGCGCGCCCGAGATGCTCAAGGTCGCGCGGACGGTCGAGCGCGTCGCGAACCTCGACGTCAGTGTGATGCTGCTGGGCGCGAGCGGCACCGGCAAGGAATTGCTCGCGCGCGGGCTGCACGAGGCGAGCGGAAGGCGCGACGGCGCCTTCGTCGCGATCAACTGCGCCGCGATCCCCGAAAATCTGCTCGAAAGCGAATTGTTCGGGCACGAAAAGGGCGCGTTCACCGGCGCGGTAAAGACCACCGAGGGCAAGATCGAACTGGCGCATGGCGGCACCTTGTTCCTCGACGAGGTCGGCGACATCCCGCTGCCGCTGCAGGTCAAACTGCTGCGCTTCCTGCAGGAGCGGACGATCGAGCGCATCGGCGGGCGCAAGGCGATCGCGGTCGACACGCGCATCGTTTGCGCGACGCACCGCGACTTGGACGCGATGATCGCGGCGCAGAGTTTTCGCGACGATCTCTATTACCGGCTCGCCGAGATGGTGGTGAAGATCCCGTCGCTGGCCGAGCGGCCGGGCGACGCGGTGCTGCTCGCGCGCCACTTCCTTCACAAATATGCGCCCGAAATGAACCCCGGGGTACGCGGCTTCGCCCCCGACGCGCTGCAGGCGATCGACGAGGCGCGCTGGCCGGGCAATGTCCGCGAGCTGGAAAACCGCATCAAGCGCGCGGTGATCATGGCCGACGGCAAGCTGGTGGCGAAGGACGATCTCGACATGGCCGGCGGCAGCCAGGCCGGGAGCGAGGAAGGCTGGCTCAACCTGCGCAGCGCGCGCGAGGCGGCCGACCGCGTCGCGATCCGCCGCGCGATGATGCAGAGCGAGGGCAATATCTCGGCCGCCGCCAAGCTGCTCGGGATCAGCCGCCCGACGCTTTACGACCTGCTCAAGCAATATCGGATGCAGGCGGCCTGACTTGCCGCTCCTTCGCGCCCTTGTCGCCGCGCTGCTTGGTGCGGCATTGCTCGCGGGATGCGGCGAGACGCGGCCCGAGAGCCCGCGCGCGGCGCTCGAGGAGCGGCGCGTGGCGTTGCAGGAGGCGCTTGCCGGGGATCCGGAGCAACTCGCCCGGCAGGTCGAGCTGGCGCGCATCCTGTTCGAGCTGGGCGACGGGGTCGGCGCCGAGGCCGCGGTGCAGGCCGCGCTGGCTGCCGGGGGCGACGAGGCGGCGCTGCGGCCGCTCGCGGCGAAGGCTGCGGCGATGCAGGGCGATGGCGAGCG
Organism: Sphingomonadaceae bacterium 3R27E2-A; assembly: GCA_005503165.1. Lineage (GTDB taxonomy): Bacteria > Pseudomonadota > Alphaproteobacteria > Sphingomonadales > Sphingomonadaceae > Sphingopyxis. The sequence goes on along the minus strand of SCNT01000010.1, from coordinate 121,101 downwards.
CGCCTTCCGCATCCTCGACGCTGGGCCGATCGCGCCCGAGATGATCGGCGAGGCGGCGTGGGTCGCGGGCAACGTCCATCTCGACAACGGCGATTTCGGCGCGGCACGCGCTGCCTTCGACCGCGCGGTGCGCGAATTGCCGCGCGCGTCGGAGCTGTGGGTGGACGTCGCGCGCTTCCGCGACGCCAATGCCGACGCGCTCGGCGCGCGCGACGCGATCGACTATGCGATCGAGCTCGACAAGGGCAGCAGCGCGGCGCTGGCCTACAAGGCAAACCTCGTGCGCTCGCAGCGCGGGCTGACCGCGTCGCTCGAGTGGTACGACAAGGCGCTCGCGGCCGATCCCGACAATGCGGGGGCACTGATCGACCGGGCGGCGACGCTCGGCGACCTCGGCCGCTACAAGGACATGCTCGTGTCGCTGCGCCACGCCGCGACGCTCGTGCCGGGGAACGCGCAAATCTACTATCTGCAGGCCGTCCTCGCGGCACGCGCGGGCAATTACCGCCTCGCGCGCAGCCTGCTCCAGCGCACGCGCGGGCGGATGGACGGCGAGCCCGGCTTCATGCTGCTGAGCGCGGTGGTCGAGCTCGAACTCGGCGGCGAGGCGGTCGCGGCGACCTGGGCCGACCGGCTGATCGGGGAGCAGCCGCATAATCTGACTGCGCGGCGCATCCTCGCAGCCGCCGAATGGGCCGGCGGCGACCCCGACGGCGCGGCCGATGCGCTGGCGCCGATCGTTGCGCGCGCCGACGCCGACAGCTGGTCGCTGCTGATGGCGGCGCGCGCCGCCGCCGAACTGGGGCTGGCGGGCGACTCGGCTGATTATCTGGCGCGCGCGGCGGCGCTGGCGCCCGGCGAGGCGGCGCCCTTCGCGCCCGACGGCTATGGCCTGTCGGCCGATGCCGATGCGCAGCCGCTCAACCCCGCGCTCGTGATCCCGGCGATGGAGGCCGAGATGGCGGGGGGCAATGCTGTGCGCGCGCTCGAACGTGCGGCGCGGCTGCGCGACGCCAACCGCGGGGTCGCCGACGCGCATATCCTGCACGGCGACGCGGCGATGGCGGCGGGCGATTACGCGCAGGCGGTGCAAAGCTTCCGCGCCGCGCGCGATCTCGACGCGAGCGAACGCACCACACTGCGGCTGGCCAACGCGCTGTTCCGCGCGGGCGATGCCGCCGGCTCGGGCGCCACGATCATGGCGCTGCGCGACAGCCAGCCTTCGAGCCTTGCTGCCGACCGGCTCGCGGGCTCGCTCGCGATGGACATCGAACATTGGGACGATGCGATCGCCTATTTCGAGCGCGTGCGCCAGCGCGTCGGCAACCGCGATGTCGTGGTGCTGCGCGAGCTGTCGAAGGCCTATGCCGCCAAGGGCGACCGCGCGCGCGCGACGGGCATGATCGCGCTGGCGTACCGGCTGCAGCCGCTCAATGGCGAGATCATGCGGCTCTATGCCGAGCTGCTGGCGCAGGGTGGCGACGCCGAGGCAGCGGCGGACCTGCGCGAGAAAATGGAGCAGGTGGGACAGTAGTTTCACAATCCTCCCTGCGGCGAAGCCGTGGGGAGGAGGACCGCCCGCGAAGCGGGTGGTGGAGGGGACGTTGCGCGATTGCCCCTCGGTCAGCGCTCCGAGCTGCCACCTCTCATCGCTACGCGACAGGGAGGATTTTTGAGCTCAGGCCTCGGTCAGATCCAGCAAGGTCCGCGCATCGAGCCCGATGCGGCGCATCTGGTCGGCGACCGGGGGCCAGACATTCGCCAGGAAATCCTCGCGCATCAAAGTGCGCAGCCGCTCGGTCGCGCCTTCGGCGACGAACATGCCGACGCCGCGCTTGACGGTCACCAGCCCCTCGTCCTGAAAAGTCTGATAGGCCTTGGCGACAGTGAGCGGATTGGCGCCCTCGTCGGCGGCGAGGCTGCGCACCGAGGGGAGCATGTCGCCGTCGGAAAAGGTGCCGTCGAGGATGGCGTTGGCGATCACGTCGCGCAGACGCTGGTACACGGGTTTGGACTGGTCGAGCATGCCGACTTAATGCCATAAGACAGCAGCACAGTCAAACCATAATATTAGTAATGCAGGCTCTCGTTTGAAACTAAATGTCCCATGCCTGCACCACTTCGTCATATTCGGGGCGCGGCCGCTCGGAGAGCTCGGCGCCCGCGGTGCCAAGGAAGAAATAGCCAACGATCCTGTCGCCCTCGCGCGCGCCGAAAGCCGCGGCCACGTCGGGCGAATAGGCCGCCCAGCCGGTCAGCCAGCTGGCGACGAAACCGTGCGCGTGCGCGGCGTGGAGCAGGTTCATGCCGACCGCGCCCGCCGACATTTGCTGTTCCCACAACGGAATTTTCGCGCCCGCGACCGGGGTCGAGAGGAGGACGATCAGCGCGGGCGCCTGATGCGCGAACTGGTCGAGCGCCGAGAGGTCGAGCCCGGCGGCACCGGGGTTCTCCTTCACCCATGCGGTCTTGAGCAGGGTCGCTAGCGCCTCGCGCTGGTCGCCCGCCACGGTGACGATCCGCCACGGCGCGAGCTTGCCATGGTCCGGCGTGCGCAGCGCCAGCGCGATGATGTCGTGCAGCTGGCAGGCGTCGGGGCCGGGCGCGACCATGTCGCGCGCCTTGCCCGAGCGGCGGGTGGCGAGGTGGGTGAGCAGCGAGGAGGCGTCGTTGAACATGCGCGCCATGTGGCGATTTCGGCGCGCCAGCGCAAGTGTTGCGAACGGTTCGCAACAAATCTGGCCTGATCGCTATGGTTTCACGCGCAATTAGATTCTTCCCATACGCAATTTTCGCGCTAGGTTGCCGCAATCGCGCGGCGGGGAGCCGCGAGCAAAAATCAGAAAAAGGGAATCGCGTGGACATCAAACCGATCGGTAGCTGGGGAGAAGGCGACTGGGTCTTCGCCATCGCGCTCGTCGTACTAACCGCCTTCGTCATCGCAGGCGCGATGATTGCAGGGCGTAAAACCGAGGAATTCGCGGGCCATCCGCGCGGCCTTTATGTTCTGTTCTTCGCTGAAATGTGGGAGCGTTTCTCCTACTACGGCATGCGCGCGATCTTGGTCTTCTACCTCGTCGAGCATTGGGATTTCACCGAGGCGGCGGGCAACGGTATTCTGGGGGCCTATGCCAGCCTCGTCTATATCACCCCGGTGCTCGGCGGTTGGCTGGCTGACCGTTATCTGGGCCAACGCAAGGCGGTGATCTTCGGCGGCGTGCTGCTCGCCATCGGCCACACGCTGATGGCGGTTGAGGGCGACGGCGGACAGAATAACCCGCAAATCGGCTTCCTGTGGGCGGCGCTCGCGTTCATCATCGTCGGCTCGGGTTTCTTGAAGGCCAATATCTCGGTGATCGTCGGCCAGCTTTATCCGATGACCGACAAGCGCCGCGACGGCGCCTACACACTCTTTTACATGGGGATCAATTCAGGTGCGGCGATCGGCACCATCCTCGTCGGCTATTTGGGCCAGACGGTGGGCTGGGCCTATGGCTTCGGACTCGCGGGCATCGGCATGTTGATCGGCCTGATCGTCTTCATCGTTTTCAAGCCGCTGTTGCTCGGCAAGGGAGAGGCGCCCGATCCGCAGGCGCTGAAAGCGCCGACCTTCGGCATTTCGCTCGAGAATTTCCTCTATATCGTCGGTCTGCTGTCGGTGGCCGTGATCTGGGGCCTGATCCAGTATCGCGACGTCATCCAGATGCTGCTGCTCGTGTCGGGCATCGCGTTGCTCGGCTATGTGCTTTACGAAGCCTTCAAGCTCGAAAAGGTCATGCGCGAACGAATGTTCGCGATTCTCTTCCTGATCGCGCTGAACCCGCTCTTCTGGGGGCTGTTCGAGCAGGCGGGCGGGTCGCTGAACCAATATACGCAGAAGTTCGTCGATATCGGCGGCGTCCCCGCATCGCTGTTCCAGTCGATCAACCCGATCTACATCATGATCTTTGCGCCTATTTTTGCGTGGTTCTGGATCACGCTGGCGCGCAAGGATATGGAACCTTCGGCGCCAGCGAAATTCGGTCTGGCGTTGCTCCAGGTGGGCGGGGGCTTCCTCGTTTTCGTCTGGGGCGCCAATGCGTTCGGAACGATGGCGCCAAACCAGGCCGGCGTGACGGTTAACCTGACGCCGGTGATCTTCGTGTTCCTGATCTATCTGCTCCACACGACGGGCGAGCTTTGCCTGTCGCCTGTGGGCCTGTCGGCGATGACGCGGCTTGCACCGAGCTATCTCGCCAGCCTGATTATGGGCGCCTGGTTCTATATGACCGCGGTCGGCAATTTCGTCGCCGGCAAGATCGGCGAAGCGACCGGCGGCGAAAGCGGCGAAATGGTGCAGGGCAAGACGCTCGCCATCTATGACAAGATCGGTTGGGTCGCGATCGGCGTCGGCGTCGTGGTGCTGCTGCTCAGCCCGATCGTGAAACGCTGGATGCATATCGACAAGCTGAGCGATGGCGATGGCCTTCCCGGTCAAAAGGAACTTGCCGAGCCGCAGGCGGCGGGCGTCCATCCCGACCTGACGAAAGGCTGAAGCATGATCCGGGGCGTGAAAGCCGGCCTTCTGGCCGCGGCATCGCTGGCGTTCGCGGGTTGCACCGCGAACGGCGGCGAGGTGGAGACGGCGAGCAGCAAGCCTGCCGCGGAGAAATCTGAAAAGCCGGTGAAGTTCGACAAGGATCCCTATCCGTCGACCTATAAGGGGTATCCGACGCGGCTGACCGTCGTGAAGGGTGTCACCATCTTCGACGGCGAGGGCGGACGGATCGACAACGGGGCGATCGTCATGTCGAGCGGAAAGGTCGACCGGATCGGTGGTCCCGACATGGAACTGCCGACCGACGCCGACGTCATCGACGGCACCGGCAAGTTCCTCACCCCCGGGGTGATCGACATCCACAGCCACCTCGGCGACTATCCCTCGCCCAGCGTCGACGCGCATTCGGACGGCAACGAGGCGACCTCGCCGACCACCCCCGAAGTCTGGTCCGAGCACAGCGTCTGGCCGCAGGACCCGGGGTTCAGCCGCGCGCTGGCGAACGGCGGCGTGACCTCGCTGCAAATCCTGCCGGGCAGCGCCAACCTGATGGGCGGACGCTCGATCACGCTCAAGAATGTTCCGTCGCGCACGGTGCAGGGGATGAAATTCCCTGGCGCGCCCTACGGCATGAAGATGGCGTGCGGCGAGAATCCGAAGCGCGTCTATGGCGGCAAGGGGCGCATGCCCTCGACCCGCATGGGCAATTTCGCGGTCAACCGCGCGACCTGGCAGAAGGCGGCCGCCTACAAGAAGAAGATGGACGACGGGAAAGCCGTCGACCGGGACCTCGCGATGGAGACGCTCGCCGGGGTGCTCGCGGGCGAGATCCTCGTCCATAACCATTGCTACCGCGCCGACGAGATGGCGCTCGTCATCGATATGTCGAAGGAATTCGGCTACAAGGTCTCGACCTTCCATCACGCGGTCGAAAGCTACAAGATCGCCGACCTGCTCGCCAAGGAGGGCATCTGCTCGGCGATGTGGGCCGACTGGTGGGGCTTCAAGATGGAAGCCTATGACAGCGTCAAGGAGAATATTCCGCTGGTCTACAAGGCGGGGGCGTGCACGATCGTCCATTCGGACGACGCGAACCAGATCCAGCGGCTCAATCAGGAAGCGGCGAAGGCGCGCGCCGCGGGACGCCGCATGGGGATCGACGTCAGCGACGAGCAGGCGTGGACATGGCTCTCCTACAATCCCGCGAAAGCGCTCGGCATCGCCGACCAGACGGGGAGCCTGAAGCCCGGCAAGATGGCCGACGTCGTGCTGTGGAACGGCAACCCGTTCAGCGTCTATTCGCGGCCCGAGAAGGTGTGGATCGACGGCGCTCTGCTATTCGACGCGATGGACCCCAGACGGCGGCCGGTGAGCGATTTCGAGCTCGGCCAGCCGGGCGAAGGGGATGTGAAATGACCCGTTTCCTGAACCTCATCCCTCACCTCCGTTACTCCCGAGCGAAGTCGAGGGACGCCAACCCCGGCGCCAGCGCGTCTCGACTTCGCTCGACACAGGCGGGTCTTGGGGGCGCACTGATTGCAGCCTTGGCGCTCGCCGCACCGGCCGCGGCGCAGGATGTCGCGATCGTCAATGCCAAGCTGGTGATCGGTGACGGCAGCGCGCCGGTCGACGGCGGCACCGTCGTCGTGCGCGGCGGCAAGGTCGTCGCGGCGGGGGCGGGCGTTGCAGTCCCGGCAGGTATCGAACGCATCGACGCGGGCGGGCGCTGGGTCACCCCCGGCATTGTCGCGGCGTTCAGCCGCGTGGGCCTGACCGAGGTCGACGCCGTCAGCGGCACGAACGACCGTTCGGCGACCAAGTCGCGCTTTTCGGCCGGTCTCGACATCGCGCCGGCGCTCAATCCGATGGGGTCGCCCGTTGCGGTGAACCGCGCCGACGGCGTCACACGCGCGATCGTCGTCCCGGGATCGAGCGGCAGCCTGTTCGCAGGCCAAGGCGCGGTGGTCGATCTCGCCGACGACAACGACATGGTGACCAGGCCCCGCGCGCTGCAATATGTGGCGTTCGGCGAGGACGGCTCGGCGAAGGCGGGCGGCAGCCGCGCTGCGCTGTTCCTGCTGTTCCGCGAGCAATTGCTGGCGGCGCGCAATTATGCGCGCAACCCCGCGACGCTCGCCGAATGGGGCAGCGACGCGCTGATCCAGCGCGCCGACGCCGATGCGCTGGTGCGCGTGATCGACGGCACGACGCCGCTGTTCGTGCGCGTCGATCGCGCGACCGACATCCTCAACGTGCTCAAACTCAAGACCGAGTTTCCGGCGTTGAAGCTGGTGCTCGTCGGCGCGACCGAGGGCTGGCTGGTCGCGAACGACATCGCCGCGGCGCGTGTGCCGGTGCTGGTGTCGCCGCTCAGCGACCTGCCCGACAGTTTCGAACGGCTGGGCGCGACGCAGTCGAACGCCGGGCGCCTCGCCGCTGCAGGGGTGGCGGTGTCGGTCGGGGTGTTCGACGACGATGACGCGCACAAGATGGGCTATGCGACGCAATATGCCGGCAACCTCGTCGCCTTGACGAAGATGCCGGGCGCAAGCGGCCTCGGCTGGGACCAGGCCTTTGCTTCGATCAGCAGCGCCCCGGCGCGCGCGGTCGGCATGGATGCCAGCATCGGCTCGCTGCGCCCGGGCCGCGTCGGCGACGTCGTGATCTGGGACAACGACCCGCTCGAACTCGGCAGCCGCCCGGCGATGCTGTGGATCGACGGCAGGCGCCAGTCGCTGGTCACCCGGCAGGACCGCCTGCGCGATCGCTATGCGAACCCGGCGGAAGGTGTGCTACCAAAGGCATATGACAGGTAAGGCCCGCACCTGACACCACGCGGCGGACCGGGGAAGAGGAGAGGGAGTGGCTCCATGCAACCGATGTCGCTGTTGATCGTCACGGGCGCCTTGTTCGTCGGCACGCATTTCGCGTTGTCGCACCCGCTGCGCGCGCCGCTTGCCGACCGGATGGGCGAGCGGGCGTTCCAGATCGTCTATTCGATCGTCGCGATCGCGACCTTCGTCATGCTCGTCCAGGCGTGGCGCGGGATGCCGCAGGAGCCGCCGCTGTGGGCGGTCGGCGACGGGCTCTGGATCTTTGCGACGATCATCGTGCTGCTCGCGAGCATCCTCTTCATGGGATCGCTGGTCGGCAACCCCGCACTGCCCGCGCCGAACGCCGCGGTTGTCGCGCAAGGCGCACCGCGCGGGGTGTTCGCGATCACGCGCCACCCGATGATGTGGGGCTTCGCGCTTTGGGCGGTCGCGCACGCGCTGGTCGTGCCGACACCGGGGCAGATCACCCTCTCGGCGATCATCGCCATCCTCGCGCTCGCGGGATCGGCGGGGCAGGACATCAAGAAGGCGCGGCTGATGGGCGACGCCTGGCGCCATTGGGCGGCGCGGACGAGCTTTATGCCCTTCGCGCGGCAGTTGAGCGGCCGCGGATCGTGGATCGACGCGATTCCGCGGCCGCATGCCTTGCTCGGCGGGATCGTGCTGTGGGTCGCGGCGACCTGGGCGCATGGCGCGCTCGGCTATATGGTCGCGGGCATCTGGCGCTGGGTCGGATGAACGGCGAGGCGCATCTCTCGGACCTCGCGTTGCGGTTGCTCGGGCGGCCCTTTCCCGACCTTGATCCCGAGGAAAGCCGCGTGCTGGAGGCGATTGCCGGGCGCGCGCCTACGAGCCGCGACGCCGCTGACGTGGGCGATGCGCAGGCCGGCCTCGGAGATCGCCTCGCCGACCGCGTCGCGGCGGTTGGCGGCTCGTGGGGTTTCATCATCATTTTCACGCTCGTGCTGTTCGCGTGGATGCTCCTCAATTCGGAAGTGCTCGAGCGCTGGGGGCTCGCCTTCGACCCCTATCCGTTCATTTTCCTGAACCTGGTGCTCTCGACGCTGGCGGCGGTGCAGGCGCCGATCATCATGATGAGCCAGAACCGCGCTGCCGCGAAGGACCGGCTGGCCGCCAGCCTCGATTACGAGATCAACCTGCGCGCCGAGCTGGAGATCATGCGGCTGCACCACAAGATCGATGCGTTGATGGAGAAGGTCGAGGGGTTACCCCCGTTGTTCAAGGACTAGGGCAAGTTTACCGGCTTGGCCGGTTCGATCATATTCCCATCATTATCCCACCGATTGATGCACGCCGATTCGTCGAAATTCGATACGATTTCGTTGAGGGGGCGCTTCATGAATCCGGCTTGGTCGTCGTCCCATCGTTTTATCGCCGCATCGATTTTAGCCTCGTCGGGAAAGACGAGGCGCGTCTTTGCGATGTGTGTCACGCTCTGCCGCAGAGCGGCGCTGCTTATCGCCACATGGTCAATGCTCGACGCCGTAGGGTGTCCGCACCAGTGAATGCCCACAACCGAAATATGGACGACAAAGCCGATATCGGCTTTGTCGATGCGGTTAATGCGGAGAACCGATGCTTCATCGCCGGGGCGCGACTGATAGGCCCAGACCTGTCCGGCACCGAAAGGTGGCTTGGCGTCGGTTTCCGCGTCGGCCGGCGCCGTCCCGGCAAGAACGGCGGCAAGGCCGACCAAGCCAATCTTCGTCGTCAAAGCCGCACCATCCGCATGCCCATTTCGCCGTAGCGCGCGCCGCTGACGCCGCCGATCGGTGCCGCCGCTTCGATTGCGGCGAGGTCGTCGGCGGTAAGCGTCACTTCGGCGGCGGCCGCGCTGTCCTCCATCGTCGCGCGGCGCTTGGTGCCGGGGATCGGGACGATGTCGTCGCCCTGCGCGAGCAGCCAGGCGAGCGCGACTTGCGCCTTCGAGGCGCCATGCTTGGCGGCGACCGCGCCGATCGCGTCGACGATCGCGAGGTTCGCGGGCAGATTCTCCTCGCTGTAGCGCGGGTCGTTGCGGCGCCAGTCATTCTCGGGAAGCTCGTCGCGGCTGCGCACCGCGCCCGCGAGGAAACCGCGGCCGAGCGGCGAATAAGGCACGAAGCCGATGCCGTTCTCGCGGCACGCGCCCAGGATTTCCTCCTCCACATCGCGTTCCCAGATCGAATATTCGCTCTGCAGTGCGGTGATCGGCGCGGCCTTGGCGGCACGGCGGATCGTTTCGGGGCCGGCTTCGGACAGCGCGATGTGGCGTACCTTGCCTTCCTTCACCAGCTCCATCATCCCGCCGACGACTTCCTCGATGGCGATCGAGGGATCGACGCGGTGCTGGTAGAAAAGGTCGATCGTGTCGATGCCGAGCCGCCGGAGCGAGCCTTCGCAGCTGCGCCGCGCGTTTTCGGGCGAGCCGTCGACCCCGACGATCTGGTTGCCGTCGAACTTGAAGCCGAACTTCGTCGCGATGACCAGCCCGTCGCGCTTGCCCTTGATCGCGGCGCCGAGCAGTTCCTCGTTGCTGAACGGGCCATAGATTTGCGCGGTGTCGAAGAAGGTCACGCCAAGGTCGATGGCGCGGTGGATCGTCGCGGTCGATTCGTCGAGGTCCGCGGCCTCGCCATAGAGGATGTTGCCGCCCTTGATCATCGGCATGCAGCCGACGCCGATGGCGGAGACCTCGAGGCCGTGGCCGAGTTTGCGATATTTCATGGCGTCTCTCCTGCGGGTTTGTCGTCGCCGACGCCGTCGGCGGCATATTTTGTGGCGGCGACGTCGCCGATGACGTTGCCGAGGGTCCGGAAAATGTCGGGGAAGGTCTCGACCGCGACGAGCAGCCCCAGCGGCGCGACGGGTACCCCCATCGCGATAGCGATCGGCGCGATCGAGGTGACGAAGCTGATCGAGCCGGGCAGGCTGACCGAAGAAAGCGCGGCAGCGAGCGCGACGGCGAGCCCGACCGCCATCTCCCACGGCGTTAACTCGATGCCGAACAGCCAGGCGACGTAGATCACGACCGCGAGGTTGAACGCCGGGCTGGTGAAGCGGAACAGCGCGACGGCGAGCGGCAACACGACGTCGGCCTTTTTCGGTTCGACGCCGAGTGCCTCCGACGACTTCAGCATCGCGGGCAGGCTGGCGAGCGAGCTTTGCGTGCTGATCGCCACCGCCATCGTCGGCACCATCGCGCGCAGGAAACGCGGCGGGGCGATGCCGACAACGACCCAGGCGAGCAAAAGGCCGAGGAGGAGGCAGCAGACGCCGATCCCCACCAGGATCAGCACGTAATGAATGAGGCCACCGAACGCCGCGACCCCCGCCTTGACCGCGAGCGCATAGCCGAGCGCGAAGACGCCGATCGGGGCGAGCGCGAGCACCCAGCCGATGACGATCAGCATCGCGTCGCCCAGCGCCTTGAACAGCCCCGACAAGGTCGCGCGCTGCGGCGCCTCAAGCTTGGTGATCGCAAAGGCGAAGATCGTTGTGAAGACGATCAGCGGCAGGATCGCAGTCTCGGCCGCGGCGGCGATCGGGTTGGTCGGGATCAGCGAGAGCAGGAAATCGCCGAAGGTCGGAGAAGGTCCGGCTTTGGCGGTGCCGCCGAGCCCTTCGCGCAGCGCCTCGGCGGCGCTCGCCGACAGCGGGAAGAGCCTGAGCAGCAGCGGCGTCATCAGGATCGACATCAGCCCCGAAAGGAAGATCGCGCCGAGGAAGATCGCGACCGACCTTGCTGCGAGCCGGCCCGCACGCGCGGCGTCGGCGGTGGCGGTGATGCCGGTGATCAGCAGCGCGACGACCAGCGGCACGATCGTCATCTTGAGCGCGTTGAGCCAGAGCAGGCCGACCGGTTCGACGAAGGGCAGGATGGTGGTTGCGGCGTCCATCGAGACGCCTTCGATCGCGATCCCGAGCAGCATGCCCGCGATCAGCGAGCCAAGGATGATCCATGCCGATTTCAAGTTCAAATTCCCCTCGGGAGCGCCGCTCGGCTTGCCAATAAAAAACGGGTGACCTACTGCCGTCCGCGACGACGACGAGGGCATCCGTCCGGCTTATTTGGCAGAGGTTTCATGCGCAAGTTTTTCGGCACCGACGGCATCCGCGGGCTGACCAACCAGATCCCGATGACCGTCGAGGTCGCGATGCGCGTCGGCATGGCCGCGGGCGCGCATTTCCTGCGCGGGCAGCACAAGCACCGCGTGGTGATCGGCAAGGACACGCGATTGTCGGGCTATATGCTCGAAAATGCGCTCGTCGCGGGTTTCACCAGCGTCGGCATGGACGTGGTGCAGGTAGGGCCGATGCCCACCCCCGCGATCGCGATGCTGACGCGCTCGATGCGTGCCGACCTCGGCGTAATGCTCTCGGCAAGTCACAACCCGTTCCACGACAACGGCATCAAATTGTTCGGCCCCGACGGCTACAAGCTGTCCGACGCCGACGAGGCGCAGATCGAACTGCTTCTTGCGAGCGAGCCGAGGCTCGCCGAACCCGCGCAGATCGGCCGCGCCAAGCGCATCGACGACGCGCGCGGACGCTATATCCACGCGGTGAAGCAGAGCCTGCCTGAATCGGTGCGGCTCGACGGGCTCAAGATCGTGCTCGATTGCGCCAATGGCGCCGCGTACAACAGCGCGCCGACGGTATTCTGGGAACTTGGCGCCGACGTCGTCGCGATCGGGGTCACCCCCAACGGCATCAACATCAACGACAAATGCGGATCGACCTCGCCGGGGCTGCTGCAGGAGACGGTGGTCGCCAGCGGCGCGGACATCGGCATCGCGCTCGATGGCGACGCCGACCGGCTGATCGTCGTCGACGAAAGGGGCGCGATCGTCGACGGCGACCAGATCATGGCGACGATCGGCGCGAGCTGGGCGCGGCAGGGCCGGCTGAAGGGCGGCGGCGTCGTCGCGACGGTGATGTCGAACCTGGGCCTCGAACGCTTCCTCGAGGGGCAGGGACTGACGCTCGAGCGCACCAGGGTCGGCGACCGCTATGTCCTCGAGCGCATGAAGACCGGCGGCTTCAATGTCGGCGGCGAGCAGTCGGGGCATATGATCCTCTCCGACCATGCGACCACCGGCGACGGCACGCTCGCGGGCCTGCAACTGCTCGCCGAGCTCGTGGCGTCGGGCCAGCCCGCGAGCGAACTGCTCCACCAGTTCGATCCGGTGCCGCAGCTGCTCAAGAACGTGCGTTTCGCGGGCGGTGCCCCGCTCGAAGATGGCGCGGTGCAGGCTGCGATCGCCGAGGGCGAGGCCGCGCTCGCGGGGCGCGGTCGCCTCGTCATCCGCGCCTCGGGCACCGAACCCCTCATCCGCGTCATGGCCGAAGGCGATGACGCTTCCCAGGTCGAAAGCGTCGTCGACAGCATCTGCGACGCAGTCAGAAAGGCAGTAAGCTAATGTTGGAAATGCGTCCCGATTGCGAGAAGTGCGGCAAGGATCTGCCCGCCGACGTGCATGGCGCGTTCATCTGTTCGTTCGAGTGCACCTTCTGCGCGAACTGCGCCGACCGGCTCGACGAGCGTTGCCCCAATTGCGGCGGCGACCTGCTCGACCGGCCGCTTCGCGAGGGCGCGGCGCTGCATAAATTCCCCGCCTCGACGGAGCGGAAGTTCAAGCGTTGACCGCACGCGTCCTGATCGTCGCCGGCTCCGACAGCGGGGGCGGGGCGGGAATCCAGGCCGACATCAAGACGGTCACGATGCTCGGCGGCCATGCGATGACCGCAATCACGGCGATCACCGCGCAGAACACGCTGGGGGTCGAGGCCGTCCACGCGATCCCGACCGGGCTCGTGACGCAGCAGATGCGCAGCGTCGCCGAGGATATCGGCGTCGATGCGGTCAAGATCGGCATGCTCGGCGGCGCCGACAATGCGATGGCGGTCGCCGAGGAACTGATCTCGGGTGTCTATGGCGAGAGCTTCGTCTTCGATCCGGTGATGATCGCGACCAGCGGCGCGGCGCTGGCCGACAGCCGGACGATCGCCGCGATGGAGGTGCTCGCCGAACTCAGCACCGTGGTGACGCCCAACCTGCCTGAACTCGCCGCGCTCTGTGGCCGCGAGGTCATTGCCGAGGAGGCGGTCGAGGGCGAGGCCGTGGCCTACGCACAAAAGGTCCACGCCGCGGTGCTCGTCAAGGGCGGGCATGGCACGGGTCCGACGATCACCGACCGGCTGGTCACCGAACATGGCACGATCGCGCTGTGGGAGGCGCCGCGCATCGACACGCGCAGCACCCACGGCACCGGCTGCACGCTGGCGAGCGCGATTGCTGCGGGGCTGGCGCAGGGCATGCCGCTCGAACCCGCGGTCGCGCGCGCGCGCGATTTCGTGCGGCTGTCCTTGCTCGACGCGCCGGGGCTGGGGCAGGGGCACGGGCCGATGGGGCAGCAGGCGGTCAGGAACGACGGGCTGTTCACCGGCCCCGCGCTCAACCAGATCACCTTGCCCGCGAGCGACTATGCGGCGTCGGTCGCCTTCTACAGGCAGATGGGGCTGACGCAGATCGTCGACAGCCCGGACAATGGTTATGCCCGCTTCGAAGCAATTAACGGCGTGACCTTGTCGATCCACATCGGCGATGGCGCCGCGGGTGGCGCGACCGTCTATCTCGAAAGCGGCGCGCTCGATGCGTGGGTCGCTTATCTCGCGCGGCGCGGCGTGCGGTTCGACCAGATGCCCGCCGACGAGGACTGGGGCTGGCGCGAGGCGCGGCTGACCGACCCCGCAGGCAACCGCCTGTGTTTGTATCAGGCGGGCGAATATCGGAGATACCCGCCGTGGCGTATCTAACTCCCCTCCCGCTTGCGGGAGGGGTCGGGGGAGGGCATGTTTCGGTCGTGCTCGCCTTCTACAGACCCTCCCCTAGCCCCTCCCGCAAGCGGGAGGGGGACAAGTGATCGTCGGCGTCGACGAGGCGGGCAGGGGGCCGCTTGCGGGGCCCGTGGTTGCGGCCGCGGTGCTGCTCTGCGAGGGTGGCATCACCGGGCTCGACGACAGCAAGAAACTGACCGCCAGGCGCCGCGGCGAGCTCGAAGTCGAGATCAAGGCGCGCTGCCGCTGGGGCGTCGGCGAGGCGAGCGTTGCCGAGATCGATCGCATCAACATATTGCAGGCGACCTTTCTCGCGATGACGCGCGCGGTCGAAGCCTTGGGCGTCGAACCCGCCGAAGTGCTGGTCGATGGCAATCGCCTGCCGCGCTGGCGCTACACGGCGCGCGCGATCATAGGCGGCGACGCCTCGCACGCCTGCATTTCGGCGGCGTCGATCCTCGCCAAGGAGCATCGCGACCGTTTCATGGTCACCGCGGCGCGCGATTTCCCGCACTTCGGCTGGGAAACCAACATGGGTTATGGTACTCCGCAGCATCTCGCGGCGCTGCGCCAGCATGGTCCCACGCCGCTCCATCGGACCAGTTTTGCCCCGGTCGCACAGATGCAGCTGGTCTGAAGCAGGAGACGGCGATGCGCAGCGGGTTCACGGCCGACGACGTCGGCGCGCAGACGGGCCGCCGCTTCCTTGTCACCGGTGCCAATGCCGGGCTTGGTTTCGAAGTCGCGCGTGTGCTCGCGGCGCGCGGCGGCCATGTGATGCTGGCGTGCCGTGACGCCGGCAAGGCCGAGGCGGCGATGCACCGGATCCGCGCCGACGTTCCCGCCGCCGACCTGTCGTTCCATCTGCTCGACCTCGCCGATCTCGATCAGGTGAAGGATGCGGCGCAGGCGGTGCTGGCGGGGCCGCGGATCGACGTTCTGATCAACAACGCCGGGGTGATGATCCCGCCCAGGGCGCTGACGAAACAGGGCTACGAGCTGCAATTCGGGGTCAATCACCTCGGCACTTTCGCCTTCACCGGGCTCGTCCACCCCCATGTCGACGATCGTATCGTCATCACCTCGAGCATCGCGCACAAGGATGGCGCGATCGACTTCAGCGACCTGTCGGCGCGCCGCAGCTATCATAAATGGCCGCGTTACCAGGCAAGCAAGCTCGCGAATTTGCTCCATATGTTCGAGCTCGACCGGCGGCTGGGCGCCGCCGGGCGCGCGACGCAGGCGATCGGATGCCACCCGGGGGTCGCGCTCACCGAACTGACGCGGCATTTGCCGTTCCCCCTGCGCTCGATGACCCCGCTCGCGGCGCCCTTTTTCAACAGCGCGGCGCAAGGCGCCTGGCCGACGCTGCAGGCGGCGACCGGCGCGCATGTGCAGGGCGGCGACTATCTGGGCCCGCAGGGGCTGGGCGAGGTGTCGGGGCGCTCGGGCCCGGCGCGCGCGACACGCACCGCGCGCGATCCGAAGCTCGCGAAAGAACTGTGGGAGCGGTCGGTCGATCTGACGGGCGTCGATCCCGGTCTCTGACCCGTCACACAGGATTTTTTCGCGACTGAGTCTTCCCCGCCACACCACCAGTGGTTGAGTCCGCGATTCGCGGCAGACTCCACATAGTGTGTAGGCCTCCTTTCGTTCCCGTCGCGTTAACCATTGTTACACCCGGAATCCTTAGAATCCTGGACTTGACGGCGGACTCCGCCGGACTCATCAGGGCCTTCTTTGGATGCGGGACAGGGGCGGAACATGGGTGTGATGGAACGGGTCAAGGCGCCCGCGGTTAAGCAGCGGGCGGCCAGGATCGCGCCGGTCGACCTGCCGCTCGACAGCATCCTGCAGGGCGATTGCGTCGAAATGATGCGCAGCCTGCCCGCGGCGTCGGTCGACATGATCTTCGCCGATCCGCCGTACAACCTCCAGCTCGGCGGCGATCTCCATCGCCCCGACGGCAGCCAGGTCGATGCGGTCAATGACGAATGGGACAAGTTCGACAGCCTCGCGACCTATGATCGCTTCACCCATGCGTGGCTCAAGGAAGCGAAGCGCATCCTGAAGCCCGGCGGCAGCATCTGGGTGATCGGCAGCTATCACAATATCTTCCGCGTCGGCACCGCGCTGCAGGACAATGGCTACTGGATCCTCAACGATATCGTGTGGCGCAAGGCGAACCCGATGCCCAATTTCAAGGGCACGCGCTTCACCAACGCGCACGAGACGCTCATCTGGGCGTCGATGGGCGAGAAGGCGCGCTATACCTTCAACTATCGCGCGATGAAGACGCTCAACGACGAGCTCCAGATGCGCAGCGACTGGCTCATCCCGATCTGCGGCGGGCAGGAGAGGCTCAAGAAGGGCGGGCACAAGGTCCATCCGACGCAGAAGCCCGAAGCCTTGCTCTACCGCATCCTGCTCGCCTGCTCGAACCCCGGCGACGTGATCCTCGATCCCTTCTTCGGCACCGGCACGACGGGGGCGGTCGCCAAGCGCCTCGGCCGCCACTTCATCGGCATCGAGCGCGAGGATGATTATATCGCCGCGGCCCTGGAGCGCATCGAATTGGCGCTGCCGCTCGACGAAAGCGCGGTGAAGACGATGATGGCGCCCAAGGCCGCGACACGCGTCGCCTTCGGCACGCTCGTCGAATGCGGCATGATCGCGCCGGGCTCGGTGCTTACCGACACCAGGCGCCGCTGGAAAGCGACCGTTCGCGTCGACGGCAGCCTCGAATGCGAGGGCCAGCCTGCGGGCTCGATCCACAAGGTCGGCGCGGGCGTGCAGGGCGCGCCGAGCTGCAACGGCTGGACCTTCTGGCACGTCGATACGGGCAAGGAATTGCGCGTGATCGACGCAGTGCGGCAGGATTGGCTGCTGGCCAACGAGGCCTGATGTTCCAACCGCTGACCAGGCCCGACCTCGGCGGCGCCGCGCCCGGCGCCCGCCTCTATTGCCGCCCGACCTGCTTCGTCGACCGCCCGCACGAGCTCGATGACGCGTGCCTCCGCATCGCCGATACGATGGTCTGGTTCGCGGCCTGGCATGTCAGCCTGCGCGACGATGGCGTCGTGAGGTCGGCGATCGTCACCGTCTCCGAATTCGCCGACTGGGTTGCGGCGATGCCCGATCATCTCGCCGAAATGGCGGGCCGGCAGCGCGCCGGGGTGCTGCGCCCGCGCGGCGCGCTCCAGCTCGGCGAGCGGACGGTGCGGCTGAACGAGCCGCAATTGATGGGCATCCTCAACGTCACCCCCGACAGCTTCTCCGACGGCGGCAGGCATGTCGACAGCGCCGCCGCCATCGACGCGGGCTTTGCGATGGCATCGGCGGGCGCGGCGATCGTCGACGTCGGCGGCGAATCGACGCGGCCCGGCGCGCCCCTGGTCTGGGAAGGCGACGAGATCCAGCGCATAGAAGCCGTCGTTTCGGGATTGGCCAGCGGCGGCGTCGCGATATCGATCGACACGCGCAAGGCCGCGGTGATGGAGGCGGCGCTCGCTGCGGGCGCGGGCATCGTCAACGATATCTCGGCGCTGCGCTACGACGACCGCGCGATGGAGGTCGTCGCCGCCGCCGGCTGCCCGGTGGTGCTGATGCATGCGCCCGCGGCAAAGAGCAATCCGCACGAAGGCGGCGGCTACGACCATGTCCTTCTCGACGTCTACGACCTGCTCGCCGAGCGCGTCGCGGCGTGCGTCGCGGCGGGGATCGATCCCGCCAAGATCATCGTCGATCCGGGGCTGGGCTTCGGCAAGGGGGTCGGCGACAATCTGGCGCTGGTGGGTGGGCTCGCGCTGCTCCACACCCTCGGCTGCCCGATCCTGTTCGGTGCCAGCCGCAAGCGCATGATCGGCGCGCTCGACAACGAGGCGCCCGCCGACCAGCGCCTCGGCGGCTCCGTGGCGCTGCATTATCAGGCCGCCGCGCAGGGCGCGCAGCTGCTCCGCGTCCACGACATCGCCGAGAACAGGCAGGCGCTGCGCGTGTGGCGGGGGCTGCGGGATGCGGCGCTGACGGCCTAGAGCGAATAGCCGCCGTCCGAGGTGAGCACGGCGCCGGTGATCGTGGCCGCGTCGTCGGAGAGCAGGAAACCGATCTGCGCGGCGATTTCTTCGGGTTTCGCCCAGCGCCCGAGCGGCGTCGCGGCTCGGGCCATCGCCGCGATGGCGGCGTCGCGGCTCCCCTGTTCGGCCACCATCGCAGGAAAAAAGTCGAGCTGGTCCCAGATCGGCGTGTCGACCCCGCCCGGCGCAATGGCGTTGACCCGGATTCCGTGTGCTGCACCCTCCCTCGCTGCGACGCGCGCAAGCTGGATGACTCCGGCCTTCGATGCGCCATAGGCGCCCACCCCGGGTTCGGCCTTGATGCCCGAGATCGAGGCGGTGACGACGATCGCGCCGCCGCGCCCGTGTCCGATCATCGCGCGCATCGCGGCGCGCAGGGTCAGCATCGCACCGTCGAGATTGACCGCGAGCGTGCGGCGCCACGTGGCGAAATCCATGTCGGCGATGGTACTCGCGCTCGATATCCCTGCGTTGACGACGGCGAGGTCTACGTCCGCCAGCTCGCCGGCCAGCGCATCCCACATGGCCGGATCCGTAACATCGCGGTCCTGCGCCAGGTCGACGCCGATTACGTGCGCGCCGTGCTGTGTCAGCCAAGCGGCGGTGGCGGCGCCGATTCCCGAACCATGGCCGGTGACCAGCGCCGTGCGTCCTGAAAAAGACCCTGTCATCGGGACAGGCTAGCGCCGCGCGGTGCACAAGTCGACCATTGCTAAAGCTTCGTCGTCGTAACGATCCGGCCCTGCAGCAGCTGTTTTTTCTTGCCCCGCGCAACCTCGGTGGCCAGCGCCTCGAAGCGCGGTTCCCACATCCGTCTGAACCGTTGGACCCAGGCGTCGACCTCGTCGAAACGCTCGGGCGCGACGACATAGAGGCGCTGGCGCCCCGCGGCGCGCGCGGTCGCAAAACCGCTTTCGCGCAGGATGCGCAAATGCTGCGACACCGCGGGCTGCGAAATGCCGAACTCGTGCGCGATCACCTCGACGATCGCCCCCGAACTCAATTCCCCGCCCGCGAGCAGTTCGAGGATACGCCGCCGCACGGGATCGCCGAGGATGTCGAAGGCGTGCATCATGCGCTCGTCATCATTCGGGCGCGGCGGCGCCGGTATAGAAGGCCGTCGTGTTGGCGCCGGTGCGGGTCGCTGCGTCCTCCGCGGTGCCATAGGCGATCGACGCCGCGGTCCAGTCGTCGCTGCTCCGGGTGATGAAGGCCTTGCCCTCGGCGCTCGGCGCCCAGGTCTCTTCGGCGAAGCGCTCGTTGCTCTCGCCGGTCTCGATATGCCAGGCGAGGCCCATCAGCGACAGGTCCCAGCCCACCCCGACCGCACCGGGGCCGAAGCGGTCCCAGAATTCCTCGGACTTGTCGTCGAGCGGGGCGATATGGCGCAGCGTCAGCCGCGTGGTCTCGCCCGCTTCGGCCAGTTCGACTTCGACCCAGCTCATACCGCCGCCGAATTCCCAGGTCAGTGCAAAGCTGCGCGGCGGGTCGCAGGCGGTGACGGTGCCGCCGGCATTGCCCTTGATCTGATAGCGCCCGCCCAGCGCGAGCTCGCCCTCGACCGGCGCGAACCAGCGCGGAATCCGTTCCTTGTCGGTGATCGCGTCCCACAGATCGTCGATGTCTGTCGCATAGCCGCGCGTTGCGACGACCGCGCGCGCAGGCCGGCCCTCGTGAGTGACATCCTCGACCTTGCGGACGACCATCTGGACTTGGGCGGCGGTATCGAACGGCATGCGACTCTCCCGAATTGTGTCAGGTGAGTCGTATAAGCTGTAAATTATATAAATCGAGTCTTATGCGATCAGGCGGCGGTGTCGATCCCGAGGTCGCTCAGCTTGCGGTACAGCGTCGAGCGCCCGATCCCCAGCCGCCGCGCGACTTCGCTCATCCGGCCGCGATAATGGCCGATGGCGAGGCGGATGACATCGGCCTCGATCTCCTCGAGCGGGCGGAGGTTGCCGTCGGGGAGATACAGCGTCACCCCGATCGCTTCGCCGTTGATCGCGATCTCGCCCTGGCCCGCCGCCATGCTGCTGCCGCCCAGCGCGCCCTCGATGGCGCGGAAATCGGCGCTGGTCAGCACGTCGGTCTCGCTCGCCACCGCGGCGCGGAACAGCACGTCCTGCAACTGGCGGACGTTGCCCGGCCACGCGTAGGCGGCGAGCAGGCGCAGCGCGTCGTCGGTGACCCCGATCGGTCCCATGCCGGGCAGCCCGCCGATGCGCGCGAGCAGGTGGCGCGCAAGCGGGCCGACGTCGCCGCGGCGCTCGCTAAGCGAGGGCAGGGTGAATTGCGCGCTCGACAGCGCGTAGAACAGGTCCTCTCGGAAGTGCCCTGCCTCGATCAGCTTGTCGAGCGGGCTGGCGCTGGTCGCGATGATACGCACGTCGACGCTCTGGCGGATGCTGCCGCCGATCATCTGGACCTCGCCCGAATTGAGGAATTCGACGAGCTTCGCCTGGGTCTCGAGCGGGATGCATTCGACATGGTCGATGATGATGCTGCCGCCGTCGGCCTGCACCAGCCGGCCGACCTGGCGGTCGAAGGCGCCAGGAAAGGCGCCGCGCTCGTGGCCGAACAGGCCCGATCCGATCAGCCCCGGCGACACCGCCGAGCAATCGACCATCACCAGCGCGCCGCGCGCCCGCGGGGATGCGCTGTGGATTGCGCGCGCGAAGACTTCCTTGCCCGTGCCGGGCTTGCCGTTGATCATCACCGGCACGCGCGCGCGCGCGGCCTTGGCGGCGATCGCCAGCGCGCTGCGGAAATTGGGGCTCGACCCGATGATCTCCTCGAATGCCAGCGGCGCGCGCAGTTTTTCGGTCAGCGGGCGCAGTTCGCCCTGCGGGCCGCTCTGGCTCGTGATGCGGTCGAGCGCGCTCAGCAGCCGGTCGGGCGCGATCGGCTTCTGGACGAAGTCGGTCGCGCCGGCGCGCATCGCGGCGACCGCGACCTCGACCCCGTTGCGCATCGTGATCACGATCAGCGGCAAGGCGGGGCGCCAGCGGCGCAGTTCGGCGACGAATTCGGCGATCTCCATGCCCGGCGCGCCCTGGTCGACGAGTACCGCGTCGAGCGCCATGCCTTCCTGCGTGCCGAGCTTCGCGAGCGCGGTATCGGTGTCCGCCGCGGCGACGCTGCGCCAGCCCCCGCGCGAAACGAGCGCCGACAGGAAGCGCTGCTGCGCCGGTTCGCTGTCGACGATCATCACCATCCGTGTGTCGCGCGCGCTAGCCATTGCCCTGATCTGACCCCCGATTGGCCGCGGTTTTCCGTGGCCTGTTCCGCTTTGAACCAACAATCTACGCCAAAGGGGTAAAGGGGCGATTAAGCGGACGGCGTCGTCGCGGCGGATCGGGGCGATGCAAAACCATCTATTGAGCATCGCGGGAGGCATGGCTAAGACCGGTGCCGAGGCCGATTCTGGGCCGGACGCAGCGCGTCCGAGTCCCGTGTGACCGGCGCCGAAAAAGGGGAAGAAGCCATGGCACAGCAGGAAATGAAGGCGGCGAACGAAACCTATGCGGGTTTCCTGAGCCTGCTCAAGGTCGGGTCGGTGCTGACCGCGATCGTGACCGTCTTCGTCGTCCTCATCATCTCCTGACCGGGCCGGCATGCGCATCGCCGTCTTGAAGGAGCTCGCCCCCGGCGAGACCCGCGTCGCCGCGACCCCGGAAACCGTGAAGAAATTCATCGGGCTGGGCGCCGAACTTGCCGTCGAATCGGGAGCGGGCGAAGCCGCGTCGATCGCCGACGCCGACTATAGCGCCGCGGGCGCCGCGGTCGCCTCGCGCGCCGAGGTGCTAAAGGGCGCGAACATCATCCTCGCGATTCAGGGCCCCGATCCGAAGGGACTTTCGGGATTTGCCGAGGGCGCCTGGCTCGCGGCGGGGCTCAACCCCTTCGGCGAACGCGCGCGCGTCGACGACTATGCCAAGCTCGGGCTCGAGGCGCTGGCGATGGAATTCATGCCGCGCATCACGCGCGCGCAGTCGATGGACATCCTCTCCAGCCAGGCCAATCTCGCGGGCTATAAGGCCGTCCTCATGGCGGCGAACGCCTATGGCCGCGCCTTCCCGATGATGATGACCGCCGCGGGCACCGTCAGCGCCGCCAAGGCTTTCGTCATGGGCGTCGGCGTCGCGGGGCTCCAGGCGATCGCGACCGCGCGGCGCCTCGGCGCGCAGGTCAGCGCGACCGACGTGCGCTCGGCCACGAAAGAGCAGATCATGTCGCTCGGCGCCAAGCCGATCTTCGTCGAAAGCGTCGCGGGGATCGAGGGCGAGGGCGCGGGCGGCTATGCCACCGAAATGTCCGAGGAATATCAGAAGGCGCAGGCCGAGCTGGTATCCTCGCACATCGCCAAGCAGGACATCGTGATCACCACCGCGCTGATCCCGGGGCGCCCCGCGCCGCGGCTGATCAGCGACGCGCAGCTCGCGACGATGCGCAGCGGCAGCGTTATCGTAGACATGGCGGCCGAAAGCGGCGGCAACGTCGAGGGCGCGGTCGCGGGCGAGACGAAGAAGATCCACGGCGTCACCGTCATCGGCGCAAAGAATATCGCGGCGCTGATGCCCGCCGACACCAGCGCGCTGTTCAGCCGCAACCTCTTCAACTTCCTCTCGGCCTTCTGGGACAAGGAAGCGGGCAAGCCCGTGCTCGACGAGGAAATCGGCACCGCCGTTCGCCTGACGCAGGGCGGCAAGGTCGTGAACGAGCGCTTGCTGGGCTAGGCCGCCGCAATGGGCCTTTTCAGCGCGGGCGATATCGATGCGGGCGGGGCGCAGGCCGAGTTCCAGGCCTGGCTGATCGACGGCGAACAGGTGCTCGCGGCGTTCCGCACGATCCGCGACACGGTCCTGCTCACCAATCTCCGCTTCATCTTCGTCGACGTCCAGGGGCTGACGGGATCGAAGAAGGACATCCAGAGCGTGCCGTGGCGGTCGGTGACGCGTTTCTCGTTCGAGACTGCGGGCACCTTCGACCTCGACGCCGATATGAAGGTGTGGATTTCGGGCTCCGCCGCGCCGATCGAGGTCAAGATTTCGCGCAAGAGCGACCCGCAGAAAATCCAGCATCTGATGGCGCGGCTAGTCATCGGCCGCTGAGGCGGGGCGGGATTCGCCCACGACGAGCCGATTATTATGCGCAAGAAAATGGCCGATTTCGGCCTTTTCATGGAACTGTCACCGGTTATCATGCGTTCAGGGTGTGACACCCTGACACTTCAAAACCGGAGATTGATACCATGTTGCGTGCCAAGCTTTTCGCCGTTCCTCTCTTTGCCCTGTCCGCGGCGGCGCTGACTGCCCCGGCCCACGCCCGCACCGAAGAGGGCGCGGCGGAAGCGACGTCGGCCGAGGCGGAAGCCGCTGCCGCGGCCATGGAGAGCAGCTGGAACATCGTCCAGAACACGACCAATTCGCCCGAGCACAAAACGCTGGTGAAGGCGCTCGCAAGCGCGGGGCTGGTCGATACGTTGAGCGGCGCGGGCCCCTACACGGTATTCGCGCCGACTGACGCCGCCTTCGCGGCCGTACCGCAGCCGATGACCGATTATCTCATGAACCCGCTGAACAAGGATTCGCTGGCGCAGGTGCTGACGTATCATGTCGTGCCGGGCAAGATTACCGCCAATGACCTTTACAAGCAGATCAAGGCCGGGGGCGGAACGGCCAAGCTCACGACCGTCGAGGGCCAGGAACTGACTTTCACCGAGGTCCAGGGCAACATCAAGGTCGACGGAACGCAGGGCAGCTCGGGCTATGTGACGCAGGCCGACGTCGCGCAGTCGAACGGCGTCGTTCATGTGCTGAATGGCGTGCTGATCCCGACCATCACGCCGCCGAGCAACCCTCCGGCGGCTGCGCCCGCCGCCGACGCGGCCGCGCCGGCGACCGAGGCTGCACCCGCCGCCGCCCCGGCGAGCGAGGCTGCCCCGGCGAACTGACCATCCGCGACATAATATTACCGTCAGGGCCCGCGTTTCGCGCCAAGCGAGACGCGGGCCCTTTCTTTTGCGTGTGTTTAGGAGTCGACAGCGGGGCGGACGCGCGGCAAGAGGTCCCTCGCGGAATCAGCAGGGGAGCTTGCCGTGGACTTCATTTCCATTTTCTCGATTTTCGTCCTGGCGTGTTTCGTCGGCTATTTCGTCGTCTGGTCGGTGACCCCGGCGCTGCACACGCCGCTGATGAGCGTCACCAACGCGATTTCGTCGGTGATCATCGTCGGCGCGCTGATCGCCAGCGCCGCCGCGGGTTCGGCGACTTCGAAATGGCTCGGCCTCGCCGCGGTGGTGATGGCCAGCATCAACATTTTCGGCGGCTTCGCCGTGACCTCGCGCATGCTCGCGATGTACAAGAAGAAGGAGCGCTGAGATGGACGTCCAAGCGATCCTTTCCGCCGCGACCGGCCATGGCGCGGTGAACCCCTGGGCCGCGATCGCCTATCTGGTCGCGGGCATCCTCTTCATCCTCGCGCTGCGCGGCCTGTCGAGCCCGGCGACCGCGCAGAGCGGCAATCGCTTCGGCATGATCGGCATGACGATCGCGGTGGTCACGACGCTGCTGACGCATATGCCCAAGGGCGCCGACGGCGTGCTCGATACCATCTCGCTGGTCGAAATCCTCGCCGCGATCGGCATCGGCGCCGTGATCGGCATCGTCATGGCGCGCCGCATCGCGATGACCGCGATGCCGCAGCTCGTTGCGGCTTTCCACAGCCTCGTCGGCCTCGCCGCGGTTGCGGTCGCAGCGGCAGCCTATCTCAACCCGCAGGCCTTCGGCATCGCCGACGCCGCGGGACAGATCTTCACGGTCAGCCGCGTCGAAATGGGCCTCGGCATCGCAATCGGTGCGATAACCTTCTCGGGCTCGGTCATCGCCTTCCTCAAGCTCAACGGCAATATGTCGGGCTCGCCGATCATGCTGCCGGGGCGGCATATCATCAACCTCGGGACGCTCGCCGCGATCGTCGGGCTCACGGCCTATTTCACGCAGGACCAGTCGCCCTGGGTGTTCTGGACGATCACGGGCCTCAGCTTCGCGATCGGCTTCCTGCTGATCATCCCGATCGGCGGCGCCGACATGCCCGTCGTCGTGTCGATGCTCAACAGCTATTCGGGCTGGGCCGCGGCGGCCATGGGCTTCACGCTCGGCAACACCGCGATGATCATCACCGGCGCGCTCGTCGGCTCGTCGGGCGCGATCCTGTCGTACATCATGTGCCGCGCGATGAACCGCAGCTTCATCAGCGTCATCGCGGGCGGCTTCGGCGGCGACGATGCGGCGGCGGGCGCGGGCGGCGCCAAGGAACAGCGCCCGTGGAAACCGGGCAGCGCCGACGACGCGGCCTTCCTGATGAGCCAGGCCGAGAATGTCATCATCGTGCCCGGCTACGGCATGGCGGTGGCGCAGGCGCAGCACGCGCTGCGCGAGATGGGCGACCAGCTCAAGAAGGAAGGCGTGAACGTCAAATATGCGATCCACCCGGTCGCGGGACGCATGCCCGGCCATATGAACGTGCTGCTCGCCGAGGCGAATGTGCCCTATGACGAGGTGTTCGAGCTCGAGGACATCAACGGCGAGTTCGCGCAGGCCGACGTCGCCTTCGTCATCGGCGCGAACGACGTGACCAACCCCGCGGCAAAGACCGACAAGTCGTCGCCGATCTACGGCATGCCGATCCTCGACGTCGCCAATGCCAAGACCGTGCTGTTCGTAAAGCGCTCGATGGGCGGGGTCGGCTATGCCGGCGTCGACAACGACGTCTTCTACATGGACCAGACGATGATGCTGCTCGGCGACGCCAAGAAGATGGCCGACGACATCGTCAAGGCGCTGAGCGGCACCGGGCACTGACACCTCGCCGCAAAGTTTCGCCGGCGGGGTTGCCCGTCGGCGCCAGTTTTTCTAGCCAAGTCCAGGACCGGGTCGGCCAAGACCCGGTCCTGTTGCATTTCGGAGGATCATCTTGCGCAAAATCGGCCTGATCGGCGGCATCAGCTGGGCCTCGACCGAGCTCTATTACCGCCACCTCAACAAGGGCGTGCAGAAGCGCATCGGTACGTCCTGTTCGGCGCCGATCCTGCTCGAAAGCCTCAACTATTGCGAGCTGTCGCGGCTCACGACCCCCGAGCAATGGGACAATGCCCAGGCAATCCTGATCGAATCGGCGCGGCGGCTCGAGGCCGCGGGCGCGACCGCACTGATGGTCGCCGCCAATTCGATGCACAAGATCGCCAAGGAGATCGCGGGCGCGGTGTCGATCCCCTTGCTCCACATTGTCGACAAGACTGGCGAGAAACTGAAGGCCGACGGGATCAAATCGGCCGCGGTGATCGGTACGCAGGGCGTGATGACCGAACCCTGGTTCCGCCAGAACCTCGTGCGCTACGGGCTGACGCTGGCCCCCTATGACGCCGCGCGCGCCGAGGCGATCGATAATATCATCTACGACGAGCTGATGCAGGGCAAGGTTACCGAAAATTCGCGCCGGACGATGAAGACGTTCATCACCGACATCGCGAAGCAGGATGTCCAGGCGCTGGTGCTGGCGAGCACCGAGCTGGTGATGCTCGTCGATCCCGACGCCAATGTGCTGCCGGTCTACGACACCACGCGCATCCATGTCGCGGCGGGGGTCGACTGGATCCTGGGGGATGCGCCCTGATTTTAATCCTCCCTGTCGCGTAGCGATGGGGAGGGGGACCGCCTGCGAAGCGGGTGGTGGAGGGGCGGCGACGTCGCGCCTCCGCCCCTCCGTCAGCGGCTACGCCGCTGCCGCCTCCCCATGGCTTCGGCACAGGGAGGATCAGAATCTACCCCATCTTCGTCCAGGTCACCGTCTTGCAAAACACCGCCACGCAGCCCTTCATCGACATCTTGTTGCCCTTCGGCGTCAACTGCGCCTTGTAGTAACGCCCGTCCTCGGGGCTGTATCCTTGCCCCTTCCACGCATTGCCGTCGGCGGCGAGGTCCCAGTAGATTTGCAGGCCCGAGACGTGGCGCGTTCGTTTCGCCTTGTCGGGGTTGCGCTCGTCGCGCTGGCCGCCTGCGGGTTGCTTGATCAGCAATTTATGCACCTTGCCGCACAGCTTCGCGCCGCAGGCATAGATGTCGACGATCGCCTTGCCGTCGTCGGTGGCCCAGCGGCCGGTGATCGACGGCGGCGCGACCGCCGATGCCGGCGATGCGGCGATGGACGCGGCGGTGGCCGCGATGATGATGCGTTTCAAAACAGTCTCCCCGGTGCGGGCGGGGTTGCGACCCTGACCCTAGCTACATCCATGTCAGCAACATGGCTTGGCATGGCCGCACTCTTGCACCATGCTGGCAAAAAACAAGGGAGAGTCTGATGCGATTCCATCATTTCGTTTTGCCGCTGGCCGTTGCACTGGTTGCCGCGACGCCCGCCGCGGCCAAGACGATCAAGGTCGAGGCGGGCGGCGCCGACGCCAATGAGAAACTCCAGGAAGCGCTGATCGTTGCCGAGCCCGGCGATGTCGTCGAACTCGGTGCGGGCACCTGGAGCCTCAGCGACGGCCTGTCGCTCGACGTCGCCGGGGTGACGATCCGCGGCGCGGGCACCGACGAAAAGGGCTCGATCCTCGACTTCGCGGGCCAGCAGGGCGCCGGCGAAGGCCTGCTCGTTACCAGCGACGACGTCTTCCTCACCAATTTTGCGGTGCTCAACACCAAGGGCGACGGGATCAAGTCGAAGGGTGCCGACCGCATCGTCTATCACAAGCTCCGCGTCGAATGGACCGCGGGGCCGAAGGAAACCAACGGCGCATACGGCATCTACCCCGTCGAAAGCACCGACGTGCTGGTCGACAGCGTCTATGTCCGCGGCGCGTCGGACGCGGGCATCTACGTCGGCCAGTCGAAGAATATCGTCGTGCGCGATTCGATCGCGGTCGAGAATGTCGCGGGGATCGAGATCGAGAACAGCTACGACGCCGACGTCCACGACAATATCGCGACCAGGAACACCGGCGGCATCCTGGTGTTCGACCTGCCCAGCCTGCCGATGCAGGGAGGGCACAATGTCCGCGTCTTCGATAATGCGGTCGCCGACAACAGCACGCCCAATTTCGCGCCCAAGGGCAATATCGTCGCGAGCGTGCCGACCGGCACCGGGGTGCTGATCATGGCGAACCGCAACGTCGAGGTCTTCGACAATGCGTTCGACCAGAACGGCACCGCGAACGTCATGATCGTCGGCTATCGCTACGAGCACAAGGACCCTAAATATCAGCCGCTGCCGCGCCGGATCGTCGTGCGCGACAATGCGCATGGCAAGGCGGGTTACGCCCCGGCGTTCGATGGCGGCGCGCAGATCGCGGCGGCGTTCGGCGGGGCGATCCCTCCGGTATTGTGGGACGGCGCGGGCGAAAATGTCATTGTGCTCGACAAGGTCGGCGTGCTGTCGCTGAACCTGCCCGACGTCACCACGCCGCGGAGCGAGGCGAAGCCGTCACCCGCCGACCTGTCGAAGGGGACGCCGCCCGCGGCGCTGCCGGGGATCAAGCTGCCCGCAGCGATGGAGGCGAAGGTCCAGTGAAGCGCGTTTTCGCCGCGCTGGCCGCGGCGCTGCTCTGTGCGAGCGGGGCCAGCGGTGTGCCGCTGCCCGGGGTCAATCAGGACGTCATCGACAGCGACGCGATGCCGCCGAAACTGTCGGCGTTCGGGCTGTTCCACGCGGGCAGCCCGCGCGCGCCGCTGGCCCGCATCGGCTATACGCTGCGCACGCCGCTGTTCAGCGATTACACCGACAAGCATCGCTATATCTCGATCCCCGCAGGCAAGAAGGCGCGCGTGCTCGCCGACGGGACGATCGAATTTCCGGTCGGCACGGTGCTCATCAAGAGCTTCGGCTGGCCGGATGTGAACGAGGGGCGCCCGGTCGAGACGCGCCTGCTGATCCGCCGCGCGAGCGGTTGGGTCGCGCTGCCCTATATCTGGGACGCCGACGGCAAGGATGCAACGCTCGCGCTCGGCGGGCGGCGCGTGCCGGTGCGTTTCAAGAGCCCCGACGGCCAAACGCACGAAATCCGCTATGCGGTGCCCAACAAGAACCAGTGCAAGGAATGCCACAGCCTCAACGGAGAAATCGTTCCGATCGGCCCCAAAGGCCGCAACTTCGTGCTAGACCCACCGGGCTCCGAGCATTTTCAGAGCGTCTATTTCGAAGACCCCGCGGCGCTCAAGCCAACCATGCCCCAATGGGACGATCCCAAGTCGGGTAGCGTCGAAAGCCGCGCCCGCGCCTATCTCGACGTCAACTGCGCGCATTGCCACAACCCCGCGGGCAGCGCGTCGAACAGCGGGCTGTTCCTGCGCTGGACCGACGATCCGACCACGGTGAATTACGGCATCGGCAAGCGGCCGACCGCCGCCGGGCGCGGCAGCGGCGGCATGGATTTCGCGATTCAGCCCGGCGATCCCGACCACAGCTTTATGATCTACCGCCTCGAAAGCACCGACCCCGGCATCGCGATGCCTGAGGTCGGGCGCTCGACGGTGCACAAGGAAGGCGCGGCGCTGCTGCGGCAATGGATTGCCGAGATGCCCAAAGACGCGCATTAGGGCGCGCATGACCCGCCTCGTCCTCCACGATTATTTCCGCTCCTCGGCCAGTTTTCGCGTGCGCATCGCGCTCAATCTCAAGGGGCTCGCCTACGAGCGCGTCGAGATCAGCCTGATCGCGGGCGAGCAGCGCAGCGACGCCTATCTCGAGCTCAATGCGCAAGGCTTCGTGCCCTTGCTCGTCGCCGACGGCGAGACGATCATCCAGAGCCTCGCGATCATCGACTGGCTCGACCGCGCCTACCCCGAACCGCGGCTGATCCCCGACGAGGCGATGCCGCGCGCGGTCGCGCTGGCGCAGGCGCAGGTGATCGCGAGCGACATCCACCCGCTGAACAACCTGCGCGTGCTCAAATATCTGACCAGGGACCTCGGGCTCAACGAGCAAACGAAAGACCGCTGGATCGCGACCTGGATCGCGCAGGGCTTCGAGGCGCTTGAGGCGATGGCGGGCGAGGGGACCTATCTCGGCGGTGAGACGCCGGGGATCGCCGACTGCTGCCTCGTGCCGCAGATGTACAATGCGCGCCGCTTCGAGGTGTCGCTCGATGCCTATCCGCGGCTCGTCGCGATCGACGCGGCGTGTATGGAACTCGACGCCTTCCAGAAGGCACACCCCGACGCGGTCAAGCCGGCGTGATCCGGCTGCTGACGGGGGCCGCGCTGCTGGTGATGCCGGCGGCGGCGATGGCGCAGGACGCGCAGGCCGGTCCACCCGCGGCAGAAGACGACGGCGGCTGTTGCAGCTTCACCTTCCCGCGCCCGTCGACCGAAGAGATCGTCGTGCGCGGCAGCGGCGTGCTGCGCCCCGCGGATAGCGACACCGTCCAGGTCTCCAGCCTGATCGCCTATCCCGAGCAGGGGCTCGGCGCGCGGATCGAGAACCGCCTGCGCGACGAAGCGGGCATCGTCCAGTTCCGTCGCTCCGACGGGCGCTCGGCGCATCCGACGAGCCAGGGCGTGACGCTGCGCGGGCTCGGCGGCAACGCGTCGAGCCGCGCGCTGGTGACGCTCGACGGCGTGCCGCAGGCCGATCCCTTCGGCGGCTGGGTCGCGTGGAGCGCCTATGACGCGATCCACCTCGGCGGCATTCTCGTCACGCGCGGCGGCGGCAGCGGGACCGACGGGCCCGGCGCACTCGCGGGGACGATCGGCCTCCATTCGAGCATGACGCAGGGAGTCGAGGCCAGCGCCGCCTATGGCAGCCGCGACGGCTGGGACGCGTCGCTTTCGGCCGGGACGATACGCGGCAACGGCCAGGTCGCGCTCGACGGCCGCTACAGCCGCGGTGACGGCTTCGTGCCCGTAACCGAGGGCCAGCGCGGCCTCGCCGACCGCGCCGCGCCCTACGAACAGGGCGGGCTCGGCGTGCGCCTGCGCTTCGATGCGGGCGCCGACAGCCGCATCGAGGCGAGCCTGCGCGGTTTCGCCGACCGCCGCGACCGCGGCACCGGCTTCACGACCAGCAAGACCGACGGCGTCGACGCCAGCCTGCGCTTCGTCCACGATCCCATGGCCGCGACCCAATGGCTCGCGCTCGCCTATGTCCAGGTCCGCGATTTCGAAAGCGGCTTCGCCAGCGTCGCCGCGGGACGGAACAGCGTCGCGCCCGCGCTCTTTCAGCGTGTGCCCGCAACCGGTCTCGGCGCGCGTTTCGAGCTGCGCCCCGCGATCGCCGGCGCCAATCCGCTGCGCGTCGGCGCCGACTGGCGGCGGACCACCGGGCGCACCGAGGAGGATTTTTTCTTCAGCGGCACCACCCCGGGACGCCACCGCAGCGCGGGCGGCGGCAGCGACACCGTCGGCGCTTTCGCCGAATGGACATCGGGCGATGCCGATGACGGTTTGCTCTGGACGTTGAGCGGGCGGGTCGACCGTTGGCGGCTCGGCGAGGGGTATCGCCTCGAGCGCAATATCGGCGGCGGCCCGATCACCGACCTCAGCTTTCGGGCACGCCGCGGCTGGGAAGGCAGCGGCCGCGCCGGCCTGCGCTGGACCTCGGACGCGCTGTCGCTCCGCGCCGCAGCCTATCGCGGCTGGCGCCTGCCGACGCTCAACGAACTCTACCGCCCCTTCCGCGTCGGCGCCGAGGTGACCACCGCGAACGAGATGCTCGAACCCGAGCGCCTGTGGGGCGGCGAGGTCGGGATCGACTGGACCCGCGGCAACACCAGGCTGTCGGCGACGCTCTTCGCCAACCGTCTGTCGAACGCCATCGCCAATGTGACGCTCGCACCGAACCTCAACCAGCGGCAGAATCTGGGCGCGATCGACAGCAAGGGCATCGAATTCGCCGCCGAGCAGCGGATCGGCCCCGCGACGCTGCGCGCGACCTATGCCTTCACCGACGCCGAGGTCGATGCCAAGGGCGCCGCCGCCGCGCTCGACGGCCGCAAGCCGGCGCAGATCGCGGAACACGGCGGCAGCCTGACGCTGCGCGGCAACGGCAGCGGGCCGCTGGGCGGCTTCGCGACCTTGCGCTATATCGGCGAACAGAATGAGGACGATCTCGGCTTGCTGGTGCTCGGCGATGCGCTGACGCTCGACGCTGGCCTATCCTGGCGCTTCTCCGACGCAATCAGCATCGAGGCGCGCGGCGAAAATCTGTTCGACGAACTGGTCCCGGCGGCGATTTCGTCGGCGGGCATCGTCGAGCGCGCGACGCCGCGCACGCTCTGGGTAGGCGTGCGCGCGTCGTTTTAGGATCGTCGGAGTGGCGGGTCACGGGCGGGAGGCGACGTAATAATCCTCCCTGTCGCGAAGCGATGGGGAGGTGGCAGCCCGCAGGGCTGACGGAGGGGCCGACGCCGTCGGGCGTCGTGCTACCTCGCGGCCCCTCCACCACCGCCTACGGCGGCGGTCCCCCTCCCCATCGCTTCGCGACATGGAGGATCGGCTAAGTCGTGCTTCCACCCCCAAACGACCTCAATCTTCATATGGGTACAGAAATCCTGTCGGCATCGGCATTGCGCCGCGATACCGCCCTGTCTAGGTTCGCCGCGCCGGGTATGCGCGTGGGGGAACAGGAAGAGATGGCTGCCAAGAAACTCAACCTCGACAATTTCCTGCCGTACCGCCTCTCGATCGCGTCGAACGCGCTGTCGGAGCGGATCGCGGCGGAATATCAGAACCGCTTCGGGCTCAAGATCCCCGAATGGCGGCTGATGGCGATCCTCGGCGAGGGTAAGCCCAAGACCCAGCGCGAACTGGTCCAGGCGACGCGCATGGACAAGGTCACCGTCAACCGCGCGGCGAAGGCGCTCGCCGACCGCCGGCTGATCGCGCGACAGGCGCATGAGGCCGACGGCCGCTCGCACCATCTCGACCTGACCGAAACGGGCCGCGAGCTCTACGACGCGATCGTCCCCGCCGCGCTCGCGAGCGAGGCGCGGCTCGAGACCAATATCACCGCCGCCGAGCGCGCGACCCTGCTCGCGATCCTCGCCAAGCTCACCGCCGCCGCCGAAGATTATGGCTGACCCCGCCTATCGCGCAGCGGGGGAGGGGGCGCTGCGCATCGAGCCGCTCGGCGAACTCGCCGCGATCTTCGACCGCCGATCGCAGCAGACGCATCTCGTCACCCAGCCGATGCCCGAAATCCTCGCCGCGCTCGCCGCCGGGCCGTGCGATGCCACCACGCTCGCAGCGCGCCTCGCCGACAGCTTCGACCTCGACGGCGAAGGCGATGCCGCGGCGATCCTGGCCGAGCGGCTCGACGAACTCGCCGCGATGGGGCTGGTCGAGCCTGTATGAGGCACAACATTCGCATCGCGGTCGGCCCGGTGCAATTCCGCATCGGCAGCGACTGGGCGGAGCCCGTCGCTGCGCTCGCGCGACTCTACGCGGCCTATCCGCAGGACGAAACCCGCCCCGCCGACGCGACCGTGCGGCTCTACGCCAACCGCCCTTGGCGCCGCTGGCTGCGCCCCTCCG
The DNA here is from genome assembly GCA_005503165.1 of Sphingomonadaceae bacterium 3R27E2-A. Lineage (GTDB taxonomy): Bacteria > Pseudomonadota > Alphaproteobacteria > Sphingomonadales > Sphingomonadaceae > Sphingopyxis. The sequence goes on along the minus strand of SCNT01000010.1, from coordinate 87,287 downwards.
TGCATATCGGCGGCGACTATATCGTCCCCGACGCGCTGCCGCTGCCGCTGTCGATGGGGCTGCTCGCCGCCGAGATGGGGATGAATCTCCAGATCGCGTTGGGTTGGCGGCGCCACCTGCTGCTCCACGCGAGCGCGGTCGCGCGCGACGGGCGCAGCGTCATCCTGTCGGGCGCCTCGGGCTCGGGCAAGTCGACGCTCGCCGCGCTGCTCGGCGAGGCCGGCTGGCGGCTGATGGGTGACGAGTTCACGCTGATCGACCCGGCGAGCGGCGACGCGCTCGCTTTCCCCCGCGCGGTTAGCCTCAAGAACGAAGCCATCGCCGAGGTCGCGGCGCGCGTCGACGCGGCGCGGCTGGGGCCGCTGCTCGCGGGCACACCGAAGGGCGACATCCGTCACCTGATTCCGCGCGCCGACGCCGTCGCGGCGATGCACGAGCCCGTCCGCCCCGTGCTCCTGCTCTTCCCGCAGTTCGGGGGCGCGCCCGCGATCGAGCGGATCGGCGAGGGCGAGGCCTTCGTCCGGCTGACCGAGGCCTCCACCAACTATATCGCGCTCGGCGAAGCGGGTTTTGCCGCGCTGACCCGGCTGGTGCGCGAGACCCCGGCCTTCACCATCGCCTATCCCGACAGTGCGAGCGGCATGGCGCTCGTCGAACAGCTTTGGGCCGAGGCGGTGCGATGAGCACGATCCGCACCCTCGTCGACCTGCTCGCCGGACGCCGCGACGCCGCCGCCCTCGCCCCGCGCGAGTGGGACGGCGTGATCGCGGTTGCGCGCGCCGAAGCATTGCTCGCGACGCTGGCGCACCGGCTTTCGGGCGCCGCACTCCCGCAGCCCGTCGCGCAGCTGCTCGGCGACGCCCGCGCCGCCGCCGCCGTGGCGACCGCACAGGCGATGTGGGAGGCCGAAATGGCCCGCCGCGCGCTCGGGCCAGCGGGCGTCCATTTTGTCCTGCTCAAGGGCGCGGCCTACGCCGCGGCCGATCTCCCCTGCGCACCGGGCCGGCAGATCGGCGACCTCGACATCCTCGTCGCGCGCGACGCCTTGCCCGCCGCCGAGGCGGCGTTGCTCGCCGCGGGGTGGGAGTGGGTGAAAGAGGATGCTTATGACGACGCCTATTATCGCGACCATATGCACGAGTTGCCGCCGCTGATCCACAAGTTGCGCGACCGGATGATCGACGTGCACCACACGATCATTCCGCCGACCGCGCGGCCGAACCCCGACGCCGCAAGCATGCTTGATCGCGCGATCATGCTGCCGAACGGGTATCGGGTGCTCCACCCCTTCGACCGCATGATCCATTGCGCGGCGCACCTCTTCGCCGACGGCGACCTCGCCGGAGGCCTGCGCAACCTCTGGGATTTCCATTGCCTGACCCGCGATTTCCAGGCGCGCGGCGATTGCGACAGCGGCACGCCCGACGGCGCGCTCGGCTACGACGAATGGCTCGGCGACATGGGTTATCGCGCGAAGCTATGGGGCCTCGGCCCCGCGGTGCGCCGCGCGTTGCATCTCTCGGCGGCACTGTTCGGCGACGAGGCCGACTATCGCCGCCTCAGCCTCGGCGACCGGCTGTTCCGCGCCCGCCTGCTCGCGCGCGACGATTGGGGACGCGAGACGCGGCCCCTCCTGCGCCTCGCCTTCTACATCCGCTCGCACTGGCTGCGCATGCCGCCGCTGATGCTGGCGCGCCATCTGTGGACCAAGTGGCGCAAGGGGCGGGGCGCGGCGCGTTAGAAGCCTTCGAGCAGCGGCACCAGCTCGTCGTAATGCCCGATCACATGGTCGGCCCCGAAGGCTTCGGCGGCCCGGTCGAGGAAGCCGAAGCCGACGAGGATGCTCGGCACCCCCGCGCGCTTCGCCGCGGTAACGTCGTAGACGCTGTCGCCGACGAAGGCAGCGCGCCCGCCGCCGCAGCGCGCGATCATCTCGTGGATGGGGGCGGGCGAGGGCTTGGAATTCTCACGCCCCAGCGTGTCGCCGCCGATGATCGTCGCGAAGCGGTCGATCAGGCCGAGTTCGCCGAGCAACAGGCGCGCCAGCCGCCCGGTCTTGTTGGTCACCACCGCGGTCCTGACCCCCATTGCATCGAGCCGGTCGAGCGCGTCCGTCAGCCCGGGGAAGGGGGCGCTGTGCACCGCGATATGCGCTTCGTAATAGGTCAGGAATGCCGCGAACAGCCGCTCGAAATCGCCCTCGGGCACGCCCCCGGTCGCGACCAGCCCCTGCTCCAGCATATGCCGCCCGCCGAGCCCGATCATCGGCCGCACCTGTTCGACGCTTAGCGGTGCGCGGCCGACGAGGCTCAGCGCATGATTGATCCCCGCGGTCAGATCGCCCGCGGTGTCGAGCAGGGTGCCGTCGAGATCGAAGCCGATGATGGCGAAGGGGAAGGGCATGCGCAGCGCATGGCGCCTCGCTATGGAAACCGCAACGATTTGCTGGCATGGCCCTCGCCATGAGCAATCCGATCGCCGCCGTCATCCTCGCCGCGGGCAAGGGCACCCGCATGAAGTCCGATACGCACAAGGTGCTGCATCCGATCGCCGGGCGGCCGATGCTGCTGCACCTGATGGCCAGCGTCGACGCGCTGGAGCCTGCGAAAAAGGTCGTGATCGTCGGCGACAAGGCCGAGCAGCTCGAAGCCGCGCTGGCCGGCAGCGCCGACCTCGCGGTGCAGGAGCCGCAGCTCGGCACCGGCCATGCGGTGCAGCAGGCCGAGGGCGCGCTCACCGGCTTCGACGGCGATGTGCTGATCCTCTACGGAGACGTGCCCTTCGTCCCCACCGCGACGATGCAGGCGATGATCGACCGGCTGAACGCCCCCGATGCCCCCGCGGTCGTCGTCCTCGCCTTCGAGCCCGATGACGCCCAGCAATATGGTCGCGTGATCACCGAAGGCGACCGCGTCACCAGGATGGTCGAGCACAAGGACGCCACCCCCGAGGAACGCGCGGTGCGCCTCTGCAATTCGGGGCTGATGGCCGCGAAATCGGCCGACCTCTTCGCGTTGCTCGCGCGCGTCACCGACGACAATGCGGCGAAGGAGTTCTACCTCGTCGACATCGTCAATATCGCCAATGCCGACGGGCGGCATTGCGCCGTCGTCGTGACCGATCCCTATGTCGTCGCCGGCATCAACAGCCGCGGCGAACTCGCCGCGATGGAGGGCGAATGGCAGGCGCGGCGGCGCGTGGCGGCGATGGCCGACGGCGCCAGCCTGATCGCCCCCGACACCGTCTGGTTCGCCTGGGATACCGAGCTCGGCCGCGACGTGCTGGTCGAGCCCAACGTCTTCTTCGGCCCCGGCGTAACCGTCGCCGACGGCGTGAAGATCCGCGCCAACTGCCATATCGAGGGGGCGACCATCGGCGCGGGCTGCGAGGTCGGCCCCTTCGCGCGTCTGCGCCCGGGCACGGTCCTCGGCGAAAAGGCCAAGATCGGCAATTTCGTCGAGACCAAGAAGGCGGTGCTCGGCAAGGGCGCCAAGGCGAACCATCTGACGTATTTGGGCGACGCGACGGTCGGCGCGGGCGCCAATATCGGCGCGGGCACGATCACCTGCAATTACGACGGCTATTTCAAATACCAGACGGTGATCGGCGAGAACGCCTTCATCGGCAGCAACAGCGCGCTGATCGCCCCCGTGACCATCGGCCGCGACGCGATCGTCGCCGCGGGCAGCGCGGTGTCGCGCGACGTCGGAGACGGCGACCTGCGCATGGTCCGCGCCGAGCAGCTGATCAAACCCGGCTGGGCCGACCGCTTCCACGACACGATGCGCAAGAAGAAGGCGGCGGAGAAGAAGTCTGGCGAGGAGTGACGCAATGGACGATTCCGACCGGTTGCTCGACCTGATCGCCAAAGGGCGGACCGACCTGATCCTCGATTTGCTCGCTTTGCCCGACGGCCCCGCGCTCGCCGGCTCGGGCCGCGTATCGGCGCTGCAATGGCTCGTCTATTATGGCGACACGACCGGGCTGCGCGCGGCGAAACGCGCCGGCTGCGACTTTTCCGGCTTCGATTTCGGGCGCGAGCTCGGCAACGCGGCCTTCTTCGGCCACTGGAAGGTCGCCGACTGGCTGATCGGCGAGGGCGCCGACCCGAACTGGCGCGAGTCCGACACGCACGAAACCGTGCTCCACGGCGCGCTGTCGAAGGCGGGACGGCCGCATTATGCGATGGTGGTGCGCTTGCTGCTCGAGCGTGGCGCCGATCCCAATGCGGCGACGATCGCCGGCCGCGAGACCGGCGCGTTCATGCGCGATATCCGCACCACGGGCGAGACGCCGCTGCACCGTGCCGCCGCCTATGCCGATGCGGCGACGGTCGCGATGCTGCTCGATGCGGGCGGCGACCGGACGATCCGCGACGCGCACGGCGACACGCCGCTCAGCTGGGCGAGCCGCCACCTGCGCCCGGGTGCAATCCTCCAGCTTTTGTCCTATGGCGACCACCATATCTCGGACCGGCACGTCGCGATGAACACCAGCGATCATGGCGCGGGCTGGGGCAATGCAATGGAACGCAACATTTTGGGCGAATATCTGCCGCTGTCCGGGCCGATGCGCCGAACGGAAACGAAGAAGTGAGCGACCGCTACACCGACAAGCCCTTCCTGCGCTTCGTCGACGCCTATGTGCTGCGCGCGATCGGGCATCTCGACGAAGCGACCGACGCCTATTGCACCGCGATGGTGCCCAGCCTCGAAAAAAGCTTCGGGCTCAAGGGCACCTGGCCGCAGATCGTCGCGCAGCAGATGAAATTCGCCCCCGACTTCCCCGCGCAGATCCTGAAGATCTGGGCCGAGGGCAAGGCACGTTTCGAGGCTGGGCAGGGCGAGGCCGCCGACCCGGTGCAGTTCGCAATGATCTTCGTGGACCGGAATTTCGGGCGGACGTGAGCGGTCTGATCGTCCGCCCGTCGAGTTGCGATAGACCAAAAAAAACCCGATTTTTCGGCGGCGGTCGTAGAGCAGCATCGCGCGGTTGACATGATATCCTGATATGATATCAGTATATCAATGACACGCATCCTTGCCGATCTGCCCGACGACGATATCAAATGGCTCGACCAGCTCGCGGCCGAGCAGGGGAAGTCGCGCGCATCGGTGCTCCGCGAGGCGGTTACGGGGTACCGGGCGCAATCACAGGCGTCGCAGCGGAAGGACTGGCTCGATATTGGCTTTGGGGCCTGGAAGGACCGGGGCGATATCGGCGATGCGGTCGAGTGGCAGCGGCGCGAACGCGCTGCTTCGACACGCCCGTGGGATGATGACTATGAGGAGGTCAGGGCCGAATTTCCCGACCTGTTCGATGCCGAGGACGATCGCCAGCGCCAAATCCATCTGGATATGTTGGCAGGCAAATACCCTGAGCCTAAAAAGCCCGCTTCTCGGTGAGCGGCTTTAGCTTCGATTCAAATATCGTCATCGATGCGCTGGCCGGGTTCGGCCCGGCGCGCGCGGAAATCGATCGCGCCACGGACTTCGACTCACGCGCATGGATCAGCCGCGTGGTGTGGATCGAAGTAATGTCGAAGGGCGAAGGCGATGGGCTGCGGCGCGCCGAAATTCTTCTGTCGGGTTTCGGTGTCGATGAAGTCGATGCCGAAATCGCTCGGCGCGCGGCTGCCTTGCGGCGCGAACGCGCGCGGTTGAAAGCGATGGACGCGATTATCCTCGCCACCGCGCTCACCCGCGGACGGGTGCTGATTACCCGAAATACTAACGATTTCCCGGCCAACATGCCGGGCATTCGCGTCCCCTACACGTTTTAACGAAAGCAAAGACCCATGTGCGGAATCATCGGAATCGTCGGCAAGGACCAGGTCGCGGATCGCCTCGTCGACGGCCTCAGGCGCATGGAATATCGCGGCTATGATTCGGCGGGGGTGTGCACGGTCGAGGGCGGCCAGCTCGTCCGCCGCCGCGCCGAGGGCAAGCTCGGCAACCTCGTCAAGGAGCTCGCGGGCAACCCCGCGCCCGGCCTCGTCGGCATCGCGCACACGCGCTGGGCGACCCACGGCGCCCCGACCACCAGCAACGCGCACCCGCATGCGACGGGCGAAGTCGCGCTGGTCCACAACGGCATCATCGAGAATTTCAAGCCGCTGCGCGAGGCGTTGCAGGCGCGCGGGCGGAGCTTCGAGAGCGAGACCGATACCGAGGTCGTCGCGCATCTCGTCAGCGAACAGGTCGAGGCCGGCAAGTCGCCGACCGAGGCGGTGCAGGCGGTGCTGCCGCAGCTGCGCGGCGCCTTCGCGCTCGCCATCGCCTTCCGCACGCATCCCGACCTTCTCATCGGCGCACGCCTCGGCTCGCCGCTCGTCGTCGGCTACGGCGATGGCGAAACCTACCTCGGCAGTGACGCGCTCGCACTCGCGCCGCTGACGCAGAAGATCGCCTATCTCGAGGAAGGCGACTGGGTTGTCATCACCCGCGAGGGCGCGCAAATTTTCGACGCCGATAACAATCCGGTCACGCGCGAAATCACCACGTCGGGCGTCACCGCGGCGACGATCGAGAAGGGCAATTACCGCCACTTCATGCAGAAGGAGATTTTCGAGCAGCCGACGGTGGTCGCGCAGACGCTCTCCTCCTACATCCGCCCGCTCGAACAGACCGTCGCGCTGCCGCAGATGGATTTCGACCTGTCGGCGATCGACCGCATCACCATCGTCGCCTGCGGCACCAGTTTCTACGCCGGCATGGTCGCCAAATACTGGTTCGAGACCTTCGCGCGCGTCCCCGTCGACATCGATGTCGCGTCGGAGTTCCGCTACCGCGATCCCGTGCTCCAGCCCGGCGGGCTCGCGCTCTTCATCTCGCAGTCGGGCGAGACCGCCGACACGCTCGCGGCGCTGCGCCACTGCAAGGCGAACGGCCAGACGATCGCGGTCGTCGTCAACGTGCCGACCAGCAGCATGGCGCGCGAGGCCGACCTGCTGCTCCCGACGCATGCGGGGCCGGAGATCGGCGTCGCCTCGACCAAGGCCTTCACCTGCCAGCTCGCGGTCCTCGCCGCGCTCGCCGCGCATCTCGCACTCAAGAAGGGCAAGCTCAGCGCCGACGAGGAGCGCGAGATCGTCAGGCATCTGATCGAGGCCCCCGCCGCGCTCAACGCCGCGCTCGCGCATGACGAAGAGATTGCGGCGATGGCGCACCTCGTCGCCCCGGCGCGCGACGTGCTCTACCTCGGCCGCGGCCCCGACTATCCGCTCGCGCTCGAGGGCGCGCTGAAGCTCAAGGAAATCTCCTATATCCACGCCGAAGGCTATGCGTCGGGCGAGATGAAGCACGGCCCGATCGCGCTGATCGACGAGGCCGTCCCGGTCATCGTCCTCGCGCCGAGCGGCCCGCTGTTCGAAAAGACCGTCAGCAACATGCAGGAAGTGATGGCGCGCGGCGGCAAGATCGTCCTGATCAGCGACGCCGAAGGCCTCGCCGAAGCCGGCGACGGCTGCATGGCGACGATCGAAATGCCCAAGGTCCACCCGTTGATTGCGCCGTTGGTCTATGCGGTGCCGGTGCAGCTGCTCGCCTATCATGTGGCGGTGGCGAAGGGGACCGATGTCGACCAGCCGCGCAATCTGGCGAAGTCGGTGACGGTGGAGTGATGGGCCTCCGCAACATTTTGTCTCGGGTCTTCGCTACAGGGAACCGAGCAGAAGATTGTCAAATTTATCGGCCGACCAGAAATACCGCACATGATGGTGTCGCAACGATAGAAGATGCTTGGCGGGATTATTTTGCGCCGCGATTGCGATCACTTGGGTTCAAAGGCTCCGGTCGCCATTTCAGGAAGCTCGACAAAGACTTCATTCGAACGGTTAACCTGCAAGGATCCCAATCCGGTGGACGATTTGTGGTCAACCTGGGTCTTCAGCCTCTGGGCATCCCCAACGCCATTGGCGAACACGTCGATCCGAAAAAGATCAAAGAAATCGAGTGCGCGTTCCGATATCGGCTGTCCGACAACGGCTGCGAAGTCTGGTGGCCCTATACAAGCGATCCGAAGACGATGGTGCAAGCCGCTTGTGACGCGGCCGATCTGTTTGAACGCCGAGCGCAGGAATATTTGGATGAACAGGTCGAATTCATTCTTACGGTGACCCCGGAGGAACTTGGACGCACCCTCCCAACAGATTATGTCGAGTTTGCTTTGCTTCGGGAAGCTCAAGGCGACTTGGTACAAGCGAGAGCGTTCGTGGAAAAGGCCGTCGAAAGAGCGTCCCGCAATTGGGTCGCAAACTCCGCCGTCAGGCACTTGCTCTGAATTTGCGCTTTCTTGCTCGGACCGCGCCTGTCGACCGCCTCATCAATCCCCCGAATTCGCCTGCTCCAAAATCGACGCGGCAATCTCCTCCAGCTTGCCGACGATCAGCAGCGGCGCGCCGCCGACCATGCCGACCTGCACCTGGCCATTTTCATAATCGCGCAGCCACGCGACATTGTCCGCGACCACCAGATAATTGCCGCCGCGCGATTTCAGCGAAATGAACTTCATGATTGCGTCTCCTGTTGCCTTCGCCTTTAGCGCCGACAGGTTGCATTCGCATAAACAGGACGCGCTTCGATGACCCCCGCCGCGATCATCTTCGACTTCGACGGCGTCATCGCCGACAGCGAGGTGCGCGCGAACCTGTCGCTGTCGGAGAGCCTCACCGCAATCGGCATGCCGACGACCTACGACGAGAGCCTGCGCGACTATTACGGCCATAACTGGCAGGAAACGCAGCGGCGGATCGAGGCGCGCTTCGGGCGGCCGCTGCCCGCCGATTTCCGCGAACAGCACCGGACGCGCGCACGGGCGCGCTTCATGGAGGGCTTCGACGCGGTGCCCGGCGCGCCCGCCTTCCTCGACACGCTGGGTGCGATGCCGCGCGCGATCGCCTCGTCGAGCCGCGCCGAATATATCGGCTGGGCGCTCGGCCTCTTCGGGCTCGGTCATCATTTCGGCGAGCATGTCTACAGCGCCGACGGCTGGGACCGCGGCAAGCCGTACCCCGACATCTATCTCGCCGCCGCCAAGGGCCTCCGCGTCGATCCGGCGCAGTGCCTCGCGATCGAGGACTCCCCCACCGGCGCCCGCGCCGCGCTCGCGGCGGGGATGACCGTGATCGGCTTCTGCGGCGCCGGCCATATCGTCGACCGCACCGCGCACGGCGCGATGCTGCGCGAGGTCGGCGTGCACCATGTGGCGCTCGGCTTCGAGGACATCGCGCTGCCGCTGCGTGCCGCCTGATCCTCCCTGTCGCGAAGCGATGGGAAGGGGGACCGTCCGCGTAGCGGATGGTGGAGGGGCCAGCGACGCTGGCGTCATCGCCCCTCCGGCAGCAACTCGGCCGCTCCCCATGGCCTTCGGCCACATGGAGGATCGGATGCAAAAAGCGCTGTCCTAAAAAACATCGCCATATTAGCGTGATGGCGACTCCAAGCTGCACCCGCCGCGGGTGACACGCAAAAGGCCGATCGCGAATGAAGTTGCGCAGTTTTCTGCCATTCCTTCTGCGTGCGACATGCTGTTCCCCGGCGAAAGCCGGGGCCCGGTCGAATCGCGCGCCTTCGCCGCCATGGGCCCCGGCTTTCGCCGGGGAGCAAGAACAAGAAACGCAAATTCATTGTTAAGTTCGGCGGTTTTCCGCCACTTTCGAAAAGCCCCCCAAGGAGAGACGCCATGTGCACCCATAATACCGAAGCCGACCTCGACCGCGCCGGGCTGCCCGTCGGGCGCCGCGGCTTTACCGCGCTGGCGGGGGCCGGCGCGCTGATGGCGGCGCTGCCCGCGCGCGCGATCGAGGGCAAGGCGCTGGTCCGCCGCGACGTGACGATCACCACCGCCGACGGCGTCTGCGACGCCTATTTCGTCGCGCCCGCCGAAGGGAAGCATCCCGCCGTGCTGGTGTGGCCCGACATCCGCGGCCTGCGCCCCGCCTTTCGCCAGATGGCCGACCGGCTGGCGGGCGAGGGCTATGCGGTGCTCACCGTGAACCCCTTCTACCGCTGGCAGAAGTCGCCCGTCGTCGACGCCGCGAACGACTGGAGCAATCCTGAGGTCCGCGAGAAACTCTTCGGCTATCTGAAGCAGCTCACCCGGCCGGTCGTCGAGACCGACGCCAAGGCGCATCTCGCCTTCCTCGACGCGCAGAAGGAGGTCGACACCAGGCGGCGGATCGGCACCACCGGCTATTGCATGGGCGGCGCGATGACGATCTACACCGCGGCGCTGAAGCCCGACCGCGTCGGCGCGGCCGCGAGCTTTCACGGCGGCGGCGTGGGCACCGGCAAGCCCGACAGCCCGCACTTGCTGATCCCCGCGACCAACGCTGGCTATCTCTTCGCGATCGCCGACAACGACGACAAGGAAACCCCGAAAGAGAAGGTCTTGCTCGCCGAAGTTCTCAAGCCGCGCAAGCAATGGCACGAGGTCGAGGTCTATGCCGGCGCGATGCACGGCTGGTGCCCGCCCGACGGCCGCGCCTATAACGAGGCCGCGGCCGAAAAGGCGTGGGGCCGCATGCTCGAACTGTTCAAGGCCGAGCTGGCCTGAGGGGCCTGCGTCACCCCATCGGGTAGAGGATATCGCGGCTCACCTGGTGCAGCGCGCTCATCACCTCGTCGCTCAGCACCAGATCCTTCGCCGCCAGGATCGGATCGACCTGGTCATGGGCGCTGACCCCCACGATCGTCGAGGCGACGAAATCATGCTGCTTCGACCAGGCGGTCGCCATCGTCACCGGATGCAGCCCCGCCTCCTCGGCGATCTTGAGATAACGCTCGGTCGCGGCGAGGCTCTTGTCGTTGACGAAGCGGCGGCCCATCACCGCCTGCCGGCCTTCCATTTTGAGGTAGCGCGAGAAGCGCGCGCCCTCGGGGGTCGCACCGCCCTGATATTTGCCCGACAGCACGCCACCCGCGAGCGGCGAATAGGGGATCAGGCTGACGCCTTCCTGCCGGCACACCTGCTTCAGCTCGTCCTCGAAGCGGCGGTTGTTGAGGCTGAAATTATTCTGGATCGTGTGGTAGCGCGCCACACCCAGCCGCTCCGACGCGGCGATCGATTTCATCAGCCCCCAGCTCGTCTCGTTCGAACAGCCGAGGATGCGGACCTTGCCGGCGCGGACGAGTTCGTCGAGCGCGTCCATCATCTCGTCATAGGGCGCGTCATGATCGGGCCAGTGCGTCTGGTAGAGGTCGACATAGTCGGTCTGGAGCCGCGTCAGGCTGTCGTCGATGGCCTGGAAGATATTCTTGCGGTCGAGGGCGGTCATGCCGCTGCGGCACGGCGACTTGAACCAGACATGGCTCGGCCCCGACACCTTGGTCGCCAGGATGATCGCATCGCGCGGCTTGGTCTTCAGCCAGCGGCCGACGATCTCCTCGGTGCGGCCGACCCATTTGGTGTCGGGGGGCACCGGATAACCCTCGGCGGTGTCGTAGAAATTGATGCCCTCGTCGAAGCAGCGGTCGAGGACGCGGAATGCTTCGGCTTCGTCGGTCTGGCTGCCGAAGGTCATCGTTCCCATGCAGATGTCGGACACATGGATGGCGCTCTTGCCGAGGCGGCGGCTTTGCATCGCTTTTTTCTCCGGTCGCGAGGGGAGGGTCGCGCCGGTGCATAGGCGATCAGATCAGAAGCGCAAGCGATCCGACGAGCAGCGCCGCCATCGTCCAGTTGAACGCCTTCAGCCGCGCCGGGCTCGACAGCCAGCCGCGCAGCACCTGCCCCATCACCGCCCACAGGCTGGTCGAGGGCAGGTTGATCAGCCCGAAGATCAGCGCGACGAGCAGCACCGCCGCCAAATTGCGGTCGGGCGCATAGAGCGCGATCGCGGTCAGCGCCATCGACCAGGCCTTGGGATTGACCCACTGGAACAGCACCGCCTGGACGAAGCTCATCGGCTTGCCGCGCGGGCTCTCGCCCTCGCCGGGCGCCGCGGCGTTGGCGATCTTCCACGCGAGCCAGAGCAGATAAGCGACGCTCACCACCTTGAGTATCGTGTTGAGAATGGGAAACAGGTCGAACAGCCCCATCAGCCCGACCCCGACGAGCACGATCATCAGCGTGAAACCGAATCCGACACCCAGCGCGTGCGGCACCGTGCGGCGCAGGCCGAAATTGGCCCCCGATGCCATTAGCATCATATTGTTCGGCCCCGGCGTGATCGACGAGACGAGCGCGAAAGCCGAGAGCGCGGCGAGCGTGGTCTGTTCCATGCGGCGCAATATAATGGGTTGGGACGCGCGATGGATTGCAAAGATAGCTCGCGATCGGCTAAAGTTTGCAATCCATGATCAAGATCGACGCCATAGGCCGCAAGATATTGCAAAAACTGTCGCGCGACGGGCGAATCTCGAACCTCGAACTCGCCGAGCGCGTCGGCTTGTCGCCCTCGGCGTGCCTGCGCCGCGTGCAGGAACTCGAACGTAGCGGGGTGATCAAGGGCTACCGCGCCGTCATCGACCCCGCGAAGCTGGGTCTGACCTTCCTTGCTTATGTCACCGTCGGCCTGTCATCGCACACCAAGAAATCGCAGGCCGATTTCGAAGCGGCGATGGCCGAGGCGCCCGAAGTGCGCGAATGCCACAACATTACCGGCGCGATCGAATATCTGCTGCGCATCGAGACCGCCGACCTCGCGGCCTACAAGCATTTCCACACCGAGGTGCTCGGCGTGCTGCCGCAGGTGCATTCGATCACCACCTATGTGCTGATGGAATCGCCGAAGGACGAGCGGGCGTAGAATTTCTTGGGCGGCTCCGCGAAGCGCTGCGGTTGAACCGCGCGACGTGCAACCGCATATCGGTTTCATGCTGAAACTCTCCCTGCTCGACCTCGTCCCCGTCACCGACAGCGGATCGATCGCCCAGTCGCTCGCCAATGCTGCCGACCTCGCGCGCCACGCCGAGTCGCTGGGTTACGGGCGCTACTGGGTCGCCGAGCATCATGGGATGCAGGGCATTGCCAGCGCCGCGACCGCGGTCGTGCTCGCGCATATCGGCCATGCGACCTCGTCGATCCGCATCGGTTCGGCGGGGATCATGCTGCCCAATCATGCGCCGATGGTGATCGCCGAACAGTTCGGCACGCTCGATGCGCTTTTCCCCGGCCGCATCGACCTCGGCCTCGGCCGCGCGCCGGGCTCGGACGGCGTCGTCGCGCGCGCGCTGCGCCGCAACCTCGCGAGCGACGAGCGGCAGTTCCCGCAGGACGTCGTCGAACTGCAGGCCTTCCTCGCCGGCGACGAGCGGCTCGGCATCCGCGCGGTGCCGGGCGAGGGGAGCAACGTTCCGATCTGGATCTTGGGATCGAGCCTGTTCGGGGCGCAGCTCGCGGCGATGCTTGGGCTGCCTTACGCTTTCGCCAGTCATTTCGCGCCCGACGCGCTCGACGAGGCGCTCGACGCCTATCGCCGCCAGTTCAAGCCGTCGGAGCAGCTCGCCGAACCTTATGCCGCCGCGGCGTTCAACATTTTCGCTGCCGATACGCGCGAGGAGGCCGATCTCCTCGCCTCGTCGCAGCAACAGGCATTCGTCGCGCTGCGAACCGGCAACCCCGGCAAGATGAAACCGCCGCTCGCGGGCTACAAGGACAGCCTGCCGCCCAACGCGCGCGCGATCCTCGACCATGTGCTGCAATGCTCGGCGGTCGGCACGGTCGACGACGTCCGCGACGGCCTCAAGGCCTTCGTCGCGCGGACCGGGGTCGACGAGGTCGTCGTCGCGTCGTCGATGTACGATCATGACGCGCGCAAGCATTCGGTCGCCTTGGCGATGCAAGCGGCGAAGAGCCTTTAGTTCAAGGGACCACCCCTATTCCCGTTCTTGTCGAGCGAAGTCGAGACACCCGTGGGGAGCGCGTGCCTTCGCGTGTCTCGACTTCGCTCGACACGAACGGATCGATGGTTATTCCGGTCGAAAGCTGAGGCTTGCCAGCCGCCAGGCCTTGTCGCCTAGCAATTCGGTGCCGGTCGGAACAGCCGCCGGCGGCGCGCAGTCGATCTCGGCCGCAATATAGCGGCCGGTTTCGCGAAGCCGCACCTCGACATCGCCGAAGCGCGCCTTCAGCGCCGCGATCAACGCCTTGGCGTCGTCCGCGATCCCGTTCGAATCCAGCGCCCGCGGCGTCCCGTCGAGCAGTTCGGCGACCGCCTGTTGGAGCGCGCCGATCGCGTCCTTGATGATCGACAGCGCAATGAACGATGCTGCCGTCGCGTCGGCCCACCACCAGCCGAGCCCGATGCCGGTAATGCCCGCGATCGCCGCGAGGCCGGTCTGCCAGTCGGCTTTCTGCATCAGCGCATCGGTATGGAGCACCTTGTCGCTGATCCGCCTTGCCACCGGCTGCTTGATCCGCCCGAGGACCAGCGGCGGGATCACCGAATAGACGAGCGCCGCCATCATTAGCCAGCCGAGCCAGATGGTGTGTCCGAACAGGGTGATGCCGCCGACGGTCGGATGCTCCTGCCGCACCAGCGTCGTGACGCTTTCATAGACGAGGAAGCCGCCGACCGAGAGCAGGGCGGTCGCCGCGACGAGGAAGGCGAGGCTGTTCGCGCGGCGATAGCCGAAAGGGAAGCGGCCATTCGCCTGCTTACGCTCCCAATGCACCGACAGCAGGAACACGATCGCCGGGATCAGGCTCAGCAAATCCTCGATCACCGCCGACTTCATCGCCTGGCTCGCGCCCATCACGAGCGCCATCACGACGACGACGCTGCCGATCCACAGCAAAGTCCACCATTCGAGCCGCTCGCCGTGCCGCACATCGGCTTCGATCGTCGCGGGGATGCCGCTGTGCAAGCTCATCGCGCGCGCTCGGCGACCAGCCGGTCGGTGGCGAGGATCAGTTCATTCTCGCCGTTACGGCGCGCGATGCGCAGCACCGGACGCGCCTTGTCGTCGGGCTCGCCGCGCGCGACCGGCTTCGACAGCGCGATATCGGCCTGCCAGGGCGAGGCTTTGGCGAAATGGCCAATCAATACATCGATCTTGCCGTCTTCGAGCGCCTTATGCGCATGCTCGCCGTGGATTGGCACGAGCGTGACCCGCGCACCATGGTTGCGGGCGTAGGCGTCGAGCATCGCCAGCGCCGGGCGCGCATCGGGCGTTCCCGGCAGCACCGTGACGCGCATCGCATGCGTTCGCTCGATCCGCTCGGTCGTGCCCGCCGCGTCGCGCGGCAGGCCGTCGCAGCCGACGAGCAGCGTCGCCATGATCGGAAGGACGAACCGGTATCGCATCCCCGCTCATACGCCGCGCCGTGGCGTTGGTTGCGGGGGTTCGCGCCGTGTTGACGCGGCCAAGGACGCGGCAGTATAGGGGCCGCCCGACCCAAGGGCGGCCCGTACGGGGTCGCCTTTTTGCTTTGGCCGGTTCTTTTGTCTGTTGAAAGGTGCCCGTCCCATGTCGATCACGCCGCTGATGCCTGTCTATCCCCGGTGCGGTGTGCGTCCGGTGCGCGGCGAGGGCGCCTATCTGATCGGCGAGCGCGGCGAGCGTTATCTGGACTTCGCAAGCGGCATCGCGGTGAACCTGCTCGGGCATGGCCATCCGCATCTGACCAAGGCGATCCAGGATCAGGCCGCGACGCTGATGCATGTGTCGAACCTCTATGGCAGCCCGCAGGGCGAGGCCTATGCGGCGCGGCTGGTCGAAAATACTTTCGCCGACACGGTCTTCTTCACCAATTCGGGCGCCGAGGCGGTCGAATGCTCGATCAAGACCGCGCGTGCCTATCATTCGAGCGCGGGCAATGCCCACAAGCACACGCTCATCACCTTCAACAACGCCTTCCACGGCCGCACGCTCGGCACGATCTCCGCCACCAACCAGGAAAAACTGCGCAAGGGCTTCGACCCGCTGCTCCCCGGCTTCGCCTATGCGCCGTTCGACGACGTCAATGCGGCGCTCGACCTGGTCGATGACAATACGGCGGGCTTCCTTCTCGAACCCGTGCAGGGCGAGGGCGGGATCCGCCCGGCGTCGCAGCCGTTCCTCCAGGCGCTGCGCGACATCTGCGACCAGCGCGACCTGATGCTGGTTTTCGACGAGGTCCAGTGCGGCGTCGCGCGGACGGGTTCGCTCTATGCCTATGAACAATTCGGGGTCACCCCGGACGTCCTCGCCAGCGCGAAGGGCATCGGCGGCGGCTTCCCGATGGGCGCGTGCCTCGCGACCGAAAAGGCAGCGCGCGGCATGGTGATCGGCACCCACGGTTCGACCTATGGCGGCAATCCGCTCGCGATGGCGGCGGGGCAGGCCGTGCTCGACGTCGTGCTCGAAGAGGGCTTCCTCGAAGGCGTCAAGACGACCGGCGAACGCCTGCGCGGCGCGCTGGAGCAGCTGATCCCGAATCACGATAACTTCTTCGAGAGCGTGCGCGGCATGGGGCTGATGCTCGGTATCAAGATGAAGAGCGACAGCCGCGCCTTCGTCGCGCACCTGCGCGACAACCACGGGCTGCTGACGGTGGCGGCGGGCGACAATGTCATCCGCATCCTGCCCCCGCTCAACATCGAGGAAGCGCACATCACCGAGTGCATCGAGAAATTGTCGGCGGGCGCGGCGAGCTATACGCCGCCCGAAAATTAATGCCCAATTTTCTCAATCTGTCCGACGCAGGCGGGGATGCGATCGCCGCAATGCTGGCCGACGCAATCGACCGCAAGGCGGCGCGCGCCGGCTGGCCGAAGGCGAAGCCCGACGCCGACGCACCGCTCGCCGATCATGTGCTGGCGATGGTGTTCGAGAAGAATTCGACGCGCACCCGCGCCTCGTTCGACATCGCGATCCGCCAATTGGGCGGCGTGCCGATGATCCTCGACGCGGGCACGACCCAGCTTGGCCGCGGCGAGACGATCGCCGACACCGCGCGCGTGCTGTCGCGCTACGCCGACGCGATCATGATCCGCACCGATCATCACGACAAGATCGAGGAACTGGCGCAGCATGCCAGCGTCCCCGTCATCAACGGTCTGACCGACCTGTCGCACCCGTGCCAGATCGTCGCCGACCTGCTGACGATCGTCGAGAGCGGCAAGGCGCTGCCGGGGCTTGAGCTCGCGTGGCTCGGCGACGGCAATAATGTGCTGGCGTCGCTGATCGAGGCGGCGGGGCTGTTCGGCTTCAACGTTCGCGCCGGCGTGCCGCAGGGTTATGAACCCGAAACGAGCTTCGTCGAGGCCGCGCGCGCGAAGGGCGCCCGGATCGACATTGTCCGCGATGCGCGCGAAGCCGTAGCTGGCGCGGATCTGGTCGTAACCGACACCTGGGTGTCGATGGGACAGGACCATGCGCACAACAAGCTCGCTGCGATGGCGCCCTATCAGGTCGACGAACGGCTGATGGGCGCAGCGAAGGGCGACGCCCTGTTTCTCCACTGCCTGCCTGCGCATCGCGGTGAGGAAGTGACCGACGCGGTAATCGACGGGGCGCAGTCGCGCGTTTGGGACGAGGCCGAGAACCGCGTCCATGCGCAGAAATCGGTCCTGCTCTGGGCGCTGGGGAAGTTGTGAGCGCCACCCTCGAAACCTGGTTCGATCAGCCCCTGGTCTTCACCATTGCCGAGCGCCATGTGCGCGGGCGCTTCGTGCGCCTCGGGCCGACGCTCAACACCATCCTGAGTGCACACAGCTATCCGCCCGCTGCGGAGAAACTGCTCGCCGAGGCGCTGGTGCTGACCGTGCTGCTCGGTTCGACGCTCAAGGCCGAGGGCGGACAACTGACCTTGCAGGCGCAGACGGGCGGCGGGCCGGTCGAACTGCTCGTGTGCGACTATCGCGGCGGCGAACTGCGCGGCTATTTGAAGTTCGACGCCGAACGGCTGGTTGAAGTCGGGCCCGACCCGACGCTCTTCGCGCTGTTCGGCGAAGGTTTCCTTGCGATCACCTTCGACCAGGAGGCGAGCGCCGAGCGCTATCAGGGCATCGTGCCGCTCGAAGGTTCGTCGATCGGTGACGCCGCCGAGCATTATTTCGAACAGTCCGAGCAGATCCCGAGCCTCGTCCGGCTCGCCGCGCGCCACGATGCCGAGGCGGGCTGCGTCGCGGGCGGACTGCTGCTCCAGCACCTTCCCGAAGGCGAGGTGGGGCGCGACCGGCTGCACACGCGCCACGACCATCCCGAATGGGAGCATGCGCGCACCATCGCCGCGACGCTCAAGCCCGAGGAACTGACCGACCCGGCGAACTCGCTCGAAACGCTCGCCTGGCGGCTGTTCCACGAGGACGAGGTGCGCATCGAGCCCGGCGCGATGGTGTCGCGCGGCTGTCGCTGCAGCGCCGATTATTATGCCGCGGTGCTGCGCCAGTTTCCCGAGAGCGAGCGCGTCGATATGGCCGACGAGGCAGGCAATATCGTCGTCGATTGCGCCTTCTGCTCGCGCATATTTCCTATCCCGCTCGGAGAAATAGCTCCGCCGCACTGAGCTCATCGGCGACGAAGCGAAGCCTTTCAGCGCCAAATGGTTGAAGTCGCGCGGCCGAATTGCTACCTTGTTGCCACAGGGTCGCATTTGCCCGCGATAAGGGCAGCCGATGGATAGGGTGAAATGGCGATCTTCTCTCCCATGACGAAATATGGTCTGGCCGCGTGCGCGCTCGCCGGCGCGACGATCGTGCCCGCGCAGGCGCCGTCGCTGGCGATGCTCGACCGGCTCGAAAAGGGGCAGTGGCAGCTCAAGGAGCGCGACAGCGAAACGGTCGTCCAGTCGATGTGCGTCGGCGACGCGCGGCGGATGATCCAGCTCTATCACCCGCGCGGCACCTGCTCGCGCTTCGTGATCGAGGACGGCGCGAAGTCGGTGACCGTCCAATATACCTGCCCAGGCGCAGGGCACGGCCGCACCACGATCCGCTCCGAAACCAACCGCCTTGTCCAGATCGACACGCAGGGCATCGCCGAGGGCAAACCCTTCTCGCAGGCGATCGAGGCGCGGCGCATCGGCGCCTGCCCCGCGGGGGGCGGGCGTTAAACGAGGGCAACAATTTGTTAACCATAGGCTGGTAGGAAGAGGGAACGACGCACCGATGTGTGTCCTTCTCCCTAGCGGCTTTCATGCCGAACTGGGCCGTACGGAAACCCCGTGCGGCCCGTTTTCTTTGCGGGGCTTGCGACGCGCTGGTGGCGGGTATCGTGCGGAAGGGGACGTTCTTAATCCTCCCTGCGGCGTAGCCGTGGGGAGGGGGACCACCCGAAGGGTGGTGGAGGGGCCGATGCCCCAAGCCCAGGTTCCAGGCCGCCGCCCCTCCACCATGCTTCGCATGGTCCCCCTCCCCATCGCTGCTCGACAGGGAGGATTATTATGTCCGCTTCCCACCCCAAAACCACCGTCCGCCTGCGACCATTGCTATCGGCGCACCGGCCTTGCGCCCCCGGCGGCGCGGGCCTATCTGGCGCCGATGCGCGATGTTGCCGGAAAAACCCTGATCGTCCTCCTGTCGGGCGGGCTCGACTCGATGGTCTGCGCGGGTCTCGCGCGCGAGGCCGGCGCGCGGATCGTCGCGCTGACGATCGACTATAACCAGCGCCACCGCGTCGAACTGGAGTCGGCCGCGCGCATCGCCGACTATGTGGGGGCGGCCGAACATATCGTGCTGCCGCTCGACCTCCGCCGCTTCGGCGGTTCGGCGCTGACCGACGATATCGCGGTGCCCAAGGACGGGGTCGGCAACGAGGTGCCGGTGACCTATGTGCCCGCGCGCAACCTGATCTTCCTGTCGCTGACGCTCGGCCTCGCCGAGGCGCGGGCTGCGCAGGACATCGTCATCGGGGTCAATGCGCTCGACTATTCGGGCTATCCCGACTGCCGCCCCGAGTTCATTTCGGGCTTCGAAAAACTCGCGCGGCTGGCGACGCGCGATGGCGACAAGGGCGTCGATTTCCACATCCACGCGCCGCTCCAGCATATGACCAAGGCCGATATCGCCGCCGAGGCCGCGCGGCTGGGCATGGACGCGGGCATGAGCTGGTCGTGCTACGACCCGACCCCCGAGGGGCTGCACTGCGGCGCGTGCGACAGCTGCCGCCTGCGCCGCAAGGGCTTCACCGACGCCGGGCTCGCCGACCCGACGCGCTACGCCTGACCATGGCCTATGCGGTCAAGGAGATCTTCCTCACGCTGCAGGGCGAGGGGGCACAGGCGGGCCGCCGCGCGGTCTTCTGCCGCTTCGCCGGCTGCAACCTTTGGACCGGGCGCGAGAAGGATCGCGCCAAGGCGATCTGCCAATTCTGCGACACCGACTTCGTCGGCACCGACGGCACGCTGGGCGGCAAATATAAGGACGCCGCGGCGCTCGCCGCGACGATCGGCGCCAGCTGGGGCGAGGGCGCCGACGACCGCTTTGTCGTGCTCACTGGCGGCGAGCCGATGCTGCAGGTCGACGATGCGCTGATCGCCGCGCTGCATGGCGAGGGCTTCACCATCGCGATCGAAAGCAACGGCACGCTTGCCATCCCGCGCAGCATCGACTGGATCTGCGTCAGCCCCAAGGCGGGCAGCGAGCTGGTGCAGACAAGCGGCGACGAGCTGAAGCTGGTCTGGCCGCAGCCGGGGAGCGACGTCGCGCGCCTCGCCGGGCTCGACTTCGCGCACCGGCTGGTCCAGCCGCTCGATGATCCCGATGCGGCGGCAAATGTGCAGGCGTGCATCGACCTGGTGATGGAAGACCCGCGCTGGCGGCTGTCGCTCCAGACGCACAAGAGCCTGGGGCTGCGTTAGTCTATTCGCTGGCCTTCTTGGCCGCCGGCGACGGACTTTCGGTCTTCTTGGCGACCGGCGTCGAAATCGCTTCGCCTTCGCCCGCGGTGTCCGACTCGGCGCCCTCTTCGGTGGCTCCCTCGTCCTTCTTGCCGGCAGGCTTGGCCGTGCCGTCGTCGGGGACGCTGTTGTCGACCGCGGTGCCGTCGCCGCTCGCATCGTCGAGGATGATCATCGAATCGCTGATCGTGCCCGGCTCGACCTCGACCGCGTCGAGCTTGGTCGTGGTCTTGCCCGACGGCTCGTTGCCGCAGGCGGCGAGGGCGAGGATCAGCAGCGAGGCAATAGCGATACGGGTCATGGCCTTGTCCTAGTCGCTGCCCGCCAGCTTGTCGAGAAAGGCGGGGAAGGCGGCTTCGAGCGCGGCGTCGACCTCGGCAAAACCCGCTACCTTGCCGAGCGCGGCGAGGCTGGTCACCGGGAATTCGGCGATGCCGCACGGCACGATGCCGCCGAAATGCGCCAGATCGGGCGCGACGTTGAGCGAGAAGCCGTGCATGGTCACCCAGCGCTTCACCCGCACGCCGATCGCGCCGATCTTGGCCTCGCGGCCGTTCTCGTCGTCGGTCCAGATGCCGATCCGTCCCTCGGCGCGGCGCGCTTCGACGCCGAGCTGGGCCAGCGCGTCGATCACCCAGCCCTCGAGCGCCGCAACATAGGCGCGCACGTCGCGCCCGCGCTTCGCGAGGTCGAGCTGGACATAGCCGACGCGCTGGCCGGGGCCGTGATAGGTATAGCGCCCGCCGCGCCCCGCGGCATAGACGGGGAAACGCGGGTCGAGCAGCTCGGCGGGATCCGAGCTGGTCCCAGCGGTGTAGAGCGGCGGATGCTCGAGCAGCCAGATACGCTCGCCGGCATCGCCCGCATAGATCGCCGCCGCGCGTTCTTCCATATCGGCGAGCGCGGCCGGATAGTCGGTCAGGCCCGGCGAGACGGTCCATTCGGGTGCGGGGAGGGCGGTCATTGCGCCGCCTGTTGCCCCCGTCCGCGGCGCGTTGCAAGGGGCGGCGGCTAAATCCCTGACGGGGCTGGACAAGCGGCGCCGACACGGCCACTCTCCCGCGCCACGACATCATAAGAATAACGGGGTATCGATGCCGAAATTCGATCTGGGCGCGGCGTGGGACGACAGCATGGTCTTGCTGAAGTCGCATATCGCGCTGACATCGACCGTCGCGGCGGTTTTTCTGTTCCTGCCGACCCTCGCCGTCAGCTGGTTCGGGCCGGTGCCGATCGAGCCTGCCGATACCGCGACCTTCGAACAGATCATGGCGGCGGCGCGCGAAAGCGCGGTGCAGGCGTTGCCGTACCAGGTGCTGGTCAGCGTGATCGCGGCGATCGGGGGGGTAGGCATCTTGCGGTTATGGCTGTCGCGGACGGGCACGAGCGTCGGCGACGCGCTGGTCTTTGCGATCAAGATGATCCCGACGATGATCGCAATCCAGCTGATCCTCGGCGCCGCGCTCGGGTTCGGCGGGGCGCTGCTGATCATGCCGGGCATCGCAGCGGGTGGCGGCGCGATCTCGGCGCTGCTGCTTTTCGTCGGCGTGATCGCCCTGATCGTCCTGCTCCTCTATTTCTGGGGCCGGCTCGCGGTCGTCTCGCCCGCGCTGACCGACAAGGGCTTGTACAACCCGATCGCGGCTATCCAGGCGAGCTGGCAGCTGACCAAGGACAATGGTTGGCGCATCTGCCTGTTCCTGTTCCTCGTGACTTTCGTCGTGCTGATAGTGGCCGTGATGCTCGGCGGTGCCGTTGCGGCGGTCGCGGGCACGGGCGAGGGGATCGGGCGCATCCTGATCGGGCTGGTAGAGGCCAGCGTCGCCGCGGTCAGCGGTCTGGTGACCACCGCGATCGTCGCTGCCACCTATCGCCAGTTGGTGATGCGGAACAGCAAGGATATCTTTTCCTGACCTCTTGGGCGGAGCCGGGCGCTTTCCGTAGCGTTAGGAAAAATTCGCCAAGGGGCTGGTAATCGGTTAACCAGCAATATCGAGATGAAAAGAAGGATTGGAAGCAGGTTCAACAAAGGGGGAAAATCATGGTCAAGATGAGTATCGGTGCGGCCTTTTCGGAAACATTCGCGTTCCTCAGGGCCAATTGGATGCAGATGCTGATTTGGGTCGGCGGGGCGATGCTGGTGATCGGTTTGCTCGGCTATCTGCTGTTGGGATCGACCTTCACCGCGCTGGCGATGGCCCCCAATGATCCGACAATCATGATGGGCGCGTTCGGCAAGATCGGCTTGTTCGCGCTGATCGCCATGATCATCCTTTACGCGGCCTGCATGCTGATCTGGCGCGGCGGCCTGCATCCGGGTGAGGCTCCGAACTTCGGTTGGGCACTTCAGGCCGGTCCGGCCTTCGCCTTCGGAATGCTCGTGGTGTTTATCGCGGCCTATATCGTGATTTTCATCGTGATGCTGATCTTCGGGCTGATCTTCGGCGCTGCCCTTGGCGGCATGGGCGGTTTCGGCGGCGACATGAACGCCGGCGCCGTCGGCGGCGGGGCGATGGTGATCGGCGCCATCCTGTACATTGCCCTGATCGTCTTCATGCTCTGGGTCCAGGGCCGCTTCATCGTTGCCGGTCCGGTGATGGCGGACCGCCTGACCCGCAACCCGATCACGGGGCTCAGCGAATCGTGGAAACTGACCCAGGCGTCGCAGTGGATCATCGTCGGCTTCTACCTGATCTTCACGATCCTAATGATCGTGTACGGGTTCGTCGTCGGCATGATCTTCGGCGCGATCCTTGGCGGCCTTGCGGGCGGATCGGTCGGAATGGCGATCGTCGCCATGCTGATTTCCGCGGCGGTCATCTATCTGCCGATCCTGATGCTGTCCTTCTCGATGCCGGTCGGTGTCTACCGGGCGCTCGGGGCGCGGTCGTCGAGCGACGTTTTCGCTTGATCGCCAGCCGGCGGCAAAAAAAGGGGCGCTCCGGAAACGGGGCGCCCTTTTTGTTCAGCGCCACTTGGCGAGCGGCGGCAGGCTCATCAGGATCGCGTCGATATTGCCGCCGGTCTTGAGCCCGAACAGCGTGCCGCGGTCGTAGACGAGGTTGAACTCGGCATAGCGACCGCGCCAGATCAATTGTTGCTCGCGCTCGTCCTCGGTGAAGGGCAGGCCCATGCGCCGCCGCACCAACTGCGGGAAGATGTCTAGGAAGGCCTCCCCGACCGCGCGCGTCAGCTCGAAATTGCGATCGAACTCGGCGTCGTCGCCGCATTCGAGATGGTCGTAGAAGATGCCGCCGACCCCGCGGTGCACGCCGCGATGCGGGATGTAGAAATAATCCTCCGCCCATTTCGCATAACGTTCATACACATCGGGGCCGAAGGGCGCGCACGCGGCGCGAAAACGGGCGTGGAAAGCCTCTGTATCCTCCCGATAGGGGATCGGCGGGTTGAGGTCGGCGCCGCCGCCGAACCAGCGCCGCGTCGTGACCAGGAAACGCGTATTCATATGCACCGCGGGCACATGGGGGTTGGCCATGTGCGCGACGAGGCTGATCCCCGTCGCGAAGAAGCTGGGGTCGTCGCCCGCCCCGTGGATCGACCCGGCAAAGTCGGGGGCGAACTGGCCCGCGACGGTCGAGACATTGACCCCGACCTTTTCGAACACCGCGCCGGTCATCGCGCCGCGCACGCCGCCGCCGCCTTCGCCGGGCGCCAGCCCCTCGGCCTCGCGGTCCCAAGGGGTATAGGCGAAGCGCGCGCCGCTGCCCGCTTCGGCCTCGATCGCCTCGAATTCGGCGCAGATCCGGTCGCGGAGCGACTCGAACCAGTCGCGGGCAGCCTGTTGCTGGGGGTCGAGCGAAATCATGCGGAAAAGCCTTTCGTCTGCCGGAGCGCCTCGGCGAGCGCGATGCCAGCCGCGACGGCGACATTCAAGGAGCGAAACTCGCTGTGCATCGGAACCGCGACCCGCGCCGCCGCGGCGTCATGGACATGGGGAGGAACCCCCGAGGACTCCGCGCCGAGTAGCAGCACGTCGCCTTGACCGAACTCGAAGTCGGGCAGGCGCGTCGCCCCGGTGGTGGTCAGCAGTACGATCCTCTTGCCCGCTTCAGACGCCCAGGTCTTGAAAGCCGCCCAATCGGCGTGCCGCGTCACATTGGCGCGCGTCGCATAATCCATGCCCGCGCGCTTCAGCGCCGCGTCGGAAAAGGGAAAGCCGCACGGCTCGATGATATGCGCAGGGCTGCCGAGGCACGCGGCCGTGCGCAATGTAGTGCCGACATTGCCCGCGATATCGGGCTGAAACAGGGCGATTTCCATGGCGCAGCCATAGCCCGCGCGGCGCGCGGAATCGAGCGCTTCGGCGCGATGTCCCGGTCCGGTCGAAGAAGCGGAAATTGCCTGTTGGCAAGCCCCGGATGTGCGGCTATCAGGCCCGCAATTCCCGGAGGGGCCGCCGGGACGCGCCATTTTGCGCGCGCGCCGCTGGCGGCCGAAAATTCGGGGAAAATTGTCAGTTCAGCCATGCAAGGGCAATCGAATGGCCAGTGAATCCGAACTCAGCGCAGTCGTCGAAGATGGCGTGCGCCGCCGCGACTTCATCAATATCGCAGCGGTCAGCTTCGCCGGCGTCGGCGCGGTCGCGGTCGTGCTGCCGCTGGTCAACCAGATGAATCCGTCGGCCGACGTGCTCGCGCTGTCGTCGACGGAGATCGACATTTCGGCGATCGGCACCGGCCAGGCGATCAAGACCAGCTGGCGCAAGCAGCCGGTGTTCGTGCGCAACCTGACCGCGGCGGAAATCGCCGAGGCGAAAAAGGTGCCGCTGAGCGACCTGCGCGATCCGCAGACGATCGACGAGCGCACCAAGCCCGGCAAGGAAAACTGGCTGATCACACTCGGGGTCTGCACCCATTTGGGTTGCGTTCCCCTCGGCGCCGCCGAGGGCGAGAATCGCGGCGATTTCGGCGGTTATTTCTGCCCGTGCCACGGCTCGCACTACGACACCGCGGCGCGCATCCGCAAGGGGCCGGCGCCGACCAACCTGGTCGTGCCGCCCTATGAATTCACCAGCGACACCGTCGTGACGATCGGCTGAGGAGCGAGATAAGATGAGCTTTCCCTGGGCCAAGAATTACGAACCGCAGCAGCCGCTGATGAAGTGGCTGGACGAGAAGCTGCCGCTGCCGCGCCTCGTCTACAACGCGGTCGGCGCCGGTTACCCGGTCCCGCGCAACCTCAATTATTTCTGGAACTTCGGCGTCCTCGCCGGGGCCGCGCTGGCGATCCAGATCGTCACCGGCATCGTGCTGGCGATGCACTATGCCGCCAATGCGGGCGTCGCCTTCAACTCGGTCGAGCATATCATGCGCGACGTGAACGCCGGCTGGTTCATCCGCTACGCGCATATGAACGGCGCGAGCATGTTCTTCATCGTCGTTTATCTGCATATTTTCCGTGGCCTTTATTACGGTTCGTACAAGGCGCCGCGCGAAATGGTGTGGCTGCTCGGCGTGGTGATCTTCCTCCTCATGATGGCGACCGCCTTCATGGGTTATGTCCTCCCGTGGGGCCAGATGAGCTTCTGGGGTGCGCAGGTGATCACCGGCTTCTTCTCGGCGATACCGATGGTCGGCGAGCCGATCCGCCAGTGGCTGCTCGGCGGTTTTGCGCCCGACAACGCCGCGCTCAACCGCTTCTTCTCGCTGCACTATCTGCTGCCCTTCGTGATCGCGGGCGTCATCATCCTGCACATCTGGGCGCTGCACATCCCGGGCTCGTCGAACCCGACCGGCATCGAGGTGAAGGACGAGCAGGATACCGTCCCGTTCCACCCCTATTACACCGCGAAGGACGGTTTCGGCCTTGGCGTCTTCCTGTTCGTGTTTGCCGCGCTGACCTTCTTCACGCCGAACCTCCTGGGCCACGCCGATAACTATATCGCCGCCAACCCGCTCTCGACGCCTGCGCATATCGTGCCCGAATGGTATTTCTGGCCCTTCTACGCGATCCTGCGCGCCTTCACCTTCAACTTCCTGTGGATCGACGCGAAGCTCTGGGGCGTCATCGCGATGTTCGCCGCGATTGCGCTGCTCTTCTTCCTGCCGTGGCTCGACAGCTCGCCGGTGAAGTCGTCGACCTATCGTCCGCTCAACCGCATCTTCTTCTGGATCCTCGTCGTCGACGTGCTGATCCTCGGCTATTGCGGCAAGAGCCCGGCGGAACAGCCCTATGTGATCCTCAGCCAGCTCGGCTCGATCTATTATTTCGCGCACTTCCTGATCATCCTGCCGATCATCTCTCGGATCGAACGTCCGCTGCCGATGCCGAACTCGATCACGGAAGCCGTTCTCGCAAAGCATGCCGACGACAAGTCGGCGGCCACGGCCTGAGCGCCGGACTTTAACAGGAGCTGATACAGCCATGGTTCGCCCGCTCGGTTTTCTCGTCGGCCTCGGCTTCATCGCCGCGCTGGTGCTCGCGATCTTCACGACGCCGCTCAAGAATGAGCCCAACGCGTCGCACGAGTTCCATAAGCACCCGCGCCACCTCGCGCTCAGCAGCGATGGCCTGTTCCCCCATTGGGACAAGGCCCAGCTGCAGCGCGGGATGCAGGTGTACAAGGAGGTCTGCTCGGCCTGTCACAGCCTGAATCTCGTCGCCTTCCGCAACATCGCGGACTTCGGCTATACCGAAGGCCAGGTAAAGAGCTTCGCCAAGAGCTATGACAATATCCCGTCGATCAACCCCGACACCGGCGAGCCGGCGACGCGCACCGGCCTGCCGTCGGACCATTTCCCGTCGCCGTATCCGAACGAAGTCGCCGCGCGCGCCGCGAACAACAACGCGCTGCCGCCGGACCTGTCGCTGATCACCAAGGCGCGCGAAGGCGGGAAGGACTATGTCTATTCGCTGCTGACCGGCTACCAGAACCCGCCGAAGAACCTGCCCAAGGAGCTTCAGCCGGGTACCGGGCTGCACTTCAACCCCTATTTCGCGAACCTGAACCTCGCGATGGCCAAGCCGCTGAACGACGGTCAGGTGACCTTCGCCGACGGCAGCAAGAACGATGTTGAGCATATGGCGCGCGACGTCACCGCCTTCCTGGTCTGGACCGCCGAACCCAATCTGGTGAAGCGCGTGTGGACCGGCTGGGCCGTGCTGCTCTTCATCGCGATTTTCACTACGCTGACCTATTTGTCGTACCGCAACATCTGGGCCGACAAGAAGCATTGATCGGGCAGGGAAGGGCGCGTCAGTCATGATCGCCCTTCCTCCCGCTCCCGAGCTGGACCTCGCGGCGCTTGTCCGCACGATCCCGGACTTTCCGAAGCCGGGCATCCAGTTCCGCGACATTACGACCCTGATCGGTGACGCCGCCGGCTTTTCCGAAGCCGCGCGGCGTTTGGCCGTTCGAGCGGCCGAATACCGCCCCGACCTGATCGTCGCGGTCGAGGCGCGCGGTTTCCTGTTCGGCGCCGCGATGGCGGCGATGATGGGCTTGGGCCTCGTTCCGGTGCGCAAGGCGGGGAAGCTGCCCGGCGTCACCATCGGCGTCGATTACGAGCTCGAATATGGCAGCGACCGGCTGGAACTGCACGAAGGCGCGGTGCTGCCGGGTCATCGCGTCGTGCTGGTCGACGACCTGCTCGCGACCGGCGGCACGATCCTCGCGACGGCCGCGCTGATGCGCAATGTCGGCGCCGAGGTGGCGGCGGCGCTGTTCGTGATCGACCTCCCCGATCTCGGCGGGTCGGAGCGGCTCGCCGCCGCGGGGCTGGCGTGCGAGACGCTGATCGCCTTCGACGGGGATTGAGTGCGGCACTCTTCCGCTCGGCGCAAACGCCGCGTGACGCTCCAAAGTTCAGTAAAGTTCAGTCCAGTGCGCGCTCCGATTTGTGCATTGCGCGCTCTTGTCCACCGTTTGAACGAGTCGTGTGAAGGCTGGCACGGCAGAATAATGTAGGAAAGCCTTATTTAAAGGCGATGCCCGTTTTGGGGTGGGTTTAAGCCATTCCCCTCCCTTTTAGGGAGGGGTTAGGGGTGGGTAGCGAGCGCAGCGAGCAAGAATAAGAGCACCGCCTTCGGCGGTTACCCACCCCCACCCCCTCCCTTGCAGGGAGGGGAGATCAATGTCCGCAACCGCCCGAAACTCACCTTTCCCGCCCACGAAAAAGCCCGCGCCGATCGGGCGCGGGCTTCGAGCGCCGGGGGATGGCGCTCTGGGAACCGAACCTCAGAAGGGCAGCCAGTTCTGCTTCTTGCGGAACTTCATATAGCCGACATTGGCGCCCAGCCGCGCGCCGACGCCGACGCGGATCGGGATCAGCACGACGTCGCCGCGGCGCAGGTAAGAGGCGTTGAAGCCGCCGACGAGATAGGCGGCGCCTTCGCCCGCGGGGTAGCGCTTGTAAAGGTCTTCGCTGTCGAAGAGGTTGTAGACGAGCACGAAGGTGTTGCCGGCGTTGGCGCCGGCGTCGAAGCCGATCGACGGGCCGGTCCAGTATGCGGGCTTTTCGCCCTCGATCTTGTGGAACAAAGTGCCCGAGCCGTAGCGCAACCCGAGCACGAGCGCGCCGCCGGCCTCGCGTCCGACGATATAGGCATTTGGTTCGCCCTGTTTCTTGAGCACATCCTCGATCAGCCCGGCGAGCCCTTGCGCGCCCTTGCCGAATACGCCCTCGGCCGCGCCGATCAGATCGTCCTTCTTGTAGGTCGTGCCCGGCGGTGCGGTGTTGGCGACGGTGGCGGCATCGGGCGCGACCGTGGTGTCGCTGGTAACGGTCACCTGATCGTCGCCGGTCGCCAGGTCGCTGTCGTAAGACGTGTCGTTGCCGGTCGTCGTGTCGGTGGCAGGCGGAGGCGGCGGGGCGGGATTGTTGAGGTCGGCGTCGATCGCGGTGTTGGGATCGATCTCGGTCATCTGCGCCGTCGCGGGCAGCGCCGACAGCGCGAGGCCGAACGACGCGGCCGCCGCCAGGACGAAGTTGGTGATCGATGAACGCATAATATCCCCCAAATCTCGGGCCGTGGACGCGAAACCCTGTCCGGCACGGTTTACCATGACTCCCCGATTGGCGTGCGGGCAATGAACCGGCGATGACCCGAGTCGATTTTACGCCAGACCGAATCCCGTCACACGATCGGCTGATGCTTCGGCGTCGAAAAGGGCAATGTTAGGCGTTGCGGGGCGCGAGACGGCTGGCTATAGCGACCCGCCTAGGCCAGCCTGTCGTTAGCGCGATGGACCATGCGGAGACGTGGGTGAGTGGCTGAAACCAACGCTTTGCTAAAGCGTCGTACGGGGAACCGTACCGAGGGTTCGAATCCCTCCGTCTCCGCCACCTGGTCCTTGTCTGCCGCCATCCACCCGCTAGACCCGGGCGATGCGCTATTTCCTCGACACCGAATTCAACGGCTTCTGCGGCGAACTGATATCCATCGCGCTCGTGCCCGAGGATACCGCGTGGGCGCCCTTCTATGCGGCGATCGCGATCGACGAGCCGACCGAATGGGTAAAGGCCAACGCACTGCCGGTGCTTGGCGTCGAGCCGCAGTCGCGCGAGGCGGTCCGCGATCGGTTCGCAGCCTATCTGATGAACGATCCCGCGCCCTTGCTCGTCGCCGACTGGCCCGAGGATATCGCGCTCGCAGCGCGGCTGCTGATCACGGGGCCGGGCCATATGAAGCCGGTGCGCAGCATCCGCTTCGAACTGGTCGACCCCGACATCATCGGACCCGGCGTGCCGAGCGCGGTACCGCACAATGCGCTGCATGACGCGATGGCGCTCCGTGCAACGGTGCTGGCGTGGGAAGCGCGGATAACACGCTAGGTTCGGCTAGGTTCGAAATGCGCGACCATGTCGAACATGTCGCCGCGGAACACCTGCCGCACCCGCGTGACGGGCGCGTCGCCGCGCCAGGTGCTGCGCTCGAGGATCAGGCAAGCGGTGCCGGCGGGGACGTCGAGCGCTTTGGCCTCGTCGGGGGTGGCGCCTGCCGCGAGGATGCGGTGACGCGCCGATGTCCAGGGGATATGCGCGAGCAGCCAGGTGCCCGGCGCGACCTCGGCGAAGCTTTCGGCCGCGGCGTCGGGGACGGTCGCGACCGTGATTGCGCGGGTCTCGAAGGCGAGGGGGGTGTCGTTCTCGAAATGAAGCCCTTCGACGTGCAGTTCCTGTCCCGCATGCCGCCGTGTCCGGCATAACCAGCGATAGGCGTGACCGCGCGCGGCGATCAGCTGTTCGAGGTCGGGTACCTCGAGCACCGCCGAATGGACATGCTGGTCGGCGACGAAGCTGCCCGCCTTGCGCCGCCGTTCGATCAGCCCGGCGTGGTGCAGCGCCGCCATCGCCTTGCTCACCGTCGCGCGCGAACAGCCGTGGTATGCGGCGAGCTCGTGCTCGGACGGCAAGCGATCGCCGGGGCGCAGCGCGCCGCTGCGGATGTCGCCCTCGATCGCGGCGCGGATGCGCGCGTCGAAGCTCATGCGAGCAGGGCTTCGACCGCCGAGCGATAGCGCGCGGCGACGGTATCGCGCGCGACATGGCGCCCGCCGGCGACCCATCGCCTCCCGGCACGCCACACGCTGTCGATTGCCGGCGCGCGCGCCGCGAAGATCCAGCGGTCGAGAAGTGTTCGGTCATGGGCACCGGCGAAGGCGGGATCGTTCGCGGCGAGCGTGAAGAGGTCGGCGGGCTGGCCAACCGCGATGCCGGTCCCTGCGCCCGCCGCCCGCGCGCCGCCGGCAAGCGCCTCGCGGAACAGCCGCTCGCCGATCGACGGGATTGCCTCGCTGCCGAGCATCGCACGGCGGCGGTCGCGGAGGCGCTGGCTATATTCGAGGGCGCGGAGCTCGCCCGCGGCGTCGATCAGGACGTTCGAATCGGTGCCGATGCCGATGGCGCCGCCCCCTGCCAGATAGCGGTCCGCGGGGAAGATGCCGTCGCCGAGATTGGCCTCGGTCACCGGACAAAGCCCCGCGACCGCGCCGCTCGCAGCGAGGCGGTCGCATTCGGACTCGGTCAGGTGCGTCGCATGGACGAGGCACCAGCGCGCATCGACCTCGACATTGTTCAGCAGCCATTCGACGGGGCGCTGGCCGCTCCATTTGAGAGACGCTTCCACCTCGCGCATCTGTTCGGCGGCGTGGATATGCACCGGTCCGCCATCGGCGAGGGGTAGAATCGCGGTCAGTTCTTCGGCGGTCACCGCCCGGAGCGAGTGCGGCGCAATCCCGAAAGCGGCATCGGCGGGCAGCTTCGCACGGCTCGCCTCGGCGAGCTTCGCAAAGCCGTCGATGTCGGACAGGAAACGCCGCTGTCCCGGCGCGGGCGGCGCACCGCCGAAATCGCCGTGCGCGTAGAAGACGGGGAGCAGGGTAAGACCGATGCCGCTTTCGTCCGCCGCCGCGACCACCGCGGCCGCCATCTCGGCAGGATCCGCGTAGCGGCGTCCCTCGGCGTCGTTGTGCAGATAGTGGAATTCGGCGACGCGGGTGAAGCCGCTCTCCATCATCTCGACGTAAGCGAGCGCGTTGATCGCGGCGATATCCCCGGGCGTCAGCCGGTCGAGGAAGCGATACATGATCTCGCGCCAGCTCCAGAAATCGTCGTCGGGGCGCCCGCGCGTCTCCGAAAGGCCCGCCATGCCGCGCTGGAAGCCGTGGCAATGGAGGTTGGCGAGGCCGGGGAGGGCGATGGCGTGGCGCGCGTCGCCGGGCAGCGGTGTGGCGCCGGTCTCGACCGCGGCAATCCGCCCGGCATCAAGCGCCACGCGGACGTTTTCGGCCCAGCCATCGGGAAGGAGCGCCCGTTCGAACCAGAGTATCGTCATGCCTCGCTCCCACCTGCCCTATATTATGTCTAGACATAATAATCCAGGCTGGCAAGTTGGCCTCATGGATCGACTCTGGACCAATGCGCGACTCGCGACGATCACCGGCGACGGGCTGGGACTGGTCGAGCGAGGCGCGATCGGGGTGCAGGGCGGGCGAATCGCATGGGTCGGCCCCGCCGACAAAGCGCCCGCTGCGGACGAGGTGGTCGACTGCGAAGACCGGCTGATTACCCCCGGCCTGATCGATTGCCACACCCATCTCGTCCACGGCGGCAGCCGCGCCAACGAATGGGCGATGCGGCTCGAAGGCGCGACCTATGAGGAGATCGCGCGCGCGGGCGGCGGCATCGTCTCGACGACGCGCGCGACGCGAGCGATGGACGAGGCGGCGCTGGTCGCCAGCGCACTGCCGCGCCTCGACGCGCTGCTCGCCGAGGGTATCACCACGATCGAGATCAAGTCGGGGTACGGCCTGACGAAAGACGACGAAATCAAGATGCTCCGCGCCGCGCGGGCGCTCGGCGAGGCGCGTGCCGTTCGCATCGCGACCACTTTGCTTGCGGCGCATGCCGTGCCGCCCGAGTATCGCGAAAACCCCGACGCTTATGTCGACCTGGTTTGCGACGAGATCATCCCCGCCGCGGTCGGCCTCGCCGATGCGGTCGACGGTTTCTGCGAAGGCATCGGCTTCTCGACCGATCAGATCGCCCGCGTCTTCGACGCGGCCAAGGCCGCCGGCCTGCCGGTGAAGCTCCACGCCGAGCAATTGTCGCACCTCGCCGGCGCCAGCCTGGCTGCCTCGTACAAGGCGCTGTCGGCCGACCATCTCGAGCATATCGATGCCTCCGACATCGTCGCGATGGCCGAGGCAGGGACCGTCGCGGTACTGCTGCCCGGCGCCTTCTACTTCATGCGCGAGACGAGGAAGCCGCCGGTCGCGGCGCTGCGCGATGCCGGCGTATCGATGGCGCTCGCCACCGATTGCAACCCCGGCACCTCGCCTACCACCTCGCTGCTGCTGGTGCTCAACATGGGTGCGACGCTGTTCGGCCTGTCGGTGACCGAATGTCTGCGCGCGGTCACGGTCAACGCCGCGCGCGCGCTCCGGCTGCAGGGCGAGATCGGCACGCTCGAACCCGGCAAGGCGGCCGACCTCGCCATCTGGAACACCACCGAACCGGCCGAACTCGTCTACCGCATCGGCTTCAACCCGCTTCACACCCGCATCAAGGACGGATTATGCACCTGACCCCCGGCTCGATCGGCCTCGCCGAGTGGCGCGAGATCTATGCCGGCGCACCGGTGCGGCTGGCCGCTGAATGCCGCGCCGCCATCGCCGAGAGCGCGGCGGCGGTCGAGCGCATCCTGTCGAAAGGGGAGGCGGTCTACGGGATCAACACCGGCTTCGGCAAACTCGCGTCGGTGCGGATCGAGGCCGACGACCTCGAAACGCTCCAGCGCAATATCGTGCTCAGCCATGCCGCGGGTGTCGGCGCGCCGATGCCGGTGCCGATCGCGCGGCTGATGATGGCGCTCAAGCTCGCGAGCCTCGCGCGCGGCGCGTCGGGCGTTCATCCGGCGACGATCGACCTGCTCGAGGCGATGATCGATCGCCACCTGATCCCGGTGATCCCCGCGCAGGGTTCGGTCGGCGCCTCGGGCGACCTCGCGCCGCTGTCGCATATGGCGGCGGCGATGATCGGCGAGGGCGAAATCTTCGTCGATGGCGCGCGCGGACCCGCGGCGCTCGCGCTCGCCGATGCCGGGCTCGAACCGCTGGTCCTCGGCCCCAAGGAAGGCCTCGCGCTGCTCAACGGCACGCAATTCT
Source organism: Sphingomonadaceae bacterium 3R27E2-A (assembly GCA_005503165.1). Taxonomy (GTDB): domain Bacteria; phylum Pseudomonadota; class Alphaproteobacteria; order Sphingomonadales; family Sphingomonadaceae; genus Sphingopyxis. Next base: position 52,897 of record SCNT01000010.1, on the reverse strand, counting down.
CGACCGCCTATGCGCTCGCCGGGTTGTTCGAGGCCGAGCGGCTTTACCGCAGCGCGCTCGTCACCGGCATCCTCGCGACCGACGCCGCCAAGGGATCGGACACGCCGTTCGACCCGCGCATTCATGCGCTGCGCGGCCACAGAGGGCAGATCGAGACCGCCGCGGCGCTCGCTTCGCTAATGGAAGGGTCGGAAATCCGCGCCAGCCACGTTCTCGGCGACGTCCGCGTGCAGGACCCCTATTGCCTGCGCTGCCAGCCGCAGGTGATGGGCGCCGTGCTCGACCTGCTGCGGCAGGCGGCCGCGACGCTGCTGGTCGAGGCCAACGGCGTCTCCGACAATCCGCTGATCTTCCCCGAGACCGATGAAGCTCTGTCGGGCGGCAATTTCCACGCCGAGCCCGTCGCCTTCGCCGCCGACATGATCGCGATGGCTTTGTGTGAGATCGGCAGCCTGTCCGAACGCCGCACCGCGATGCTCGTCGATCCCGCGCTGTCGGGGCTGCCCGCCTTCCTCGTCGCCAGGCCGGGGCTCAATTCGGGCTTCATGATCCCGCAGGTCACCGCCGCGGCTTTGGTTTCGGAGAACAAGCAGCGCGCCTATCCCGCCAGCGTCGATTCGATCCCGACCTCGGCGAACCAGGAGGATCATGTGTCGATGGCGGCGCATGGCGCGCGGCGGCTCATCGAGATGGCGATCAACGTCGATGCGATCCTGGCGATCGAACTGCTCGCGGGCGGGCAGGGATGCGACTTCCACGGCGGGTTGAAATCGAGCGCGGCGATCGAACGCGTGCGTGGCCTGCTCCGCGCTTATGTGCCGACGCTCGACGAGGATCGCCATATGGCGCCCGATATCGCGGCGGCGCAGGACCTGGTCCGTACCGGGAAGCTGATCGACATGGTCGGCGAACTGCCATGGATCACGTCATGAGCTGGCTCCATGTCGAGCGTGCGGACACGCCGCTGATCCTCGCTTTCCCGCACGGCGGGACGGACATTCCCGACGAATATCTGCCCGCATTCCGTTCGCGCGAGCTCGCGCTGCTCGACACCGACTGGCATATCCGCCGCCTCTACGACGGTCTTGTCGATGCGACCTTCGTGTGGACCGACATTTCGCGCAGCGTCGTCGACTGCAACCGCGACCCCTCGGGCGCCTCGCTCTATCCGGGGCAGGCGACGACCGGGCTTTGCCCGACCGAGACTTTCGATGGCGAGCCGCTCTACAAGGAAGGCGCCTCTCCGGATGTCGAAGCGCGACGGGTCGCCTACCACCAGCCCTATCACGCCGCGCTCGCCAACGAGATCGAGCGGCTGCGCGCGCGCCATCCGCGCGTCGTGCTTTACGACTGCCACTCGATCCGCGGCGTCGTGCCGCGCCTGTTCGACGGCGAATTGCCCGAACTCAATGTCGGCACCGACAATGGCGCGACCTGCGATATCGCGCTCAGCGACGCTGTGATGGCCGAATGCGGGCCGCGCTGGTCGGTGCTCAACGGCCGTTTCCGCGGCGGCTGGACGACGCGCCACTATGGCCAGCCCGAGGGCGGCGTGCACGCGATCCAGATGGAGACCGCGATGCGCGCCTATCTCGACGAAGGCCCGCTCGCCGATGGCCATGCTCCGGCGTGGGAGGCCGACCGCGCCGCCGGGCTGCGCATCGACCTCACCCGCATCCTCGCCGCGGTGCTCGATTTTGCGAAAGGACGCCCATGACCCGAGCCCTCAACCAGCGACTGGACAACAGCCGCCACATCCGCGCCGCGACCGGCCCCGAGCTGTCCGCCAAGAGTTGGCTGACCGAAGCGCCGCTGCGCATGCTGATGAACAATCTCGACGCGCGCGTTGCCGAGGCGCCGCAGGAACTGGTCGTCTATGGCGGCATCGGCCGCGCCGCGCGCGACTGGGAAAGCTACGACCGGATCGTCGAAACGCTGAAGCGCCTCGAAGGCGACGAGACGCTGCTGATCCAGTCGGGCAAGCCCGTCGGGGTATTCAAGACCCACGCCGACGCGCCGCGCGTGCTGCTCGCCAACTCGAACCTCGTGCCCAAATGGGCCGATTGGGAGCATTTCCACGAGCTCGATAAGGCCGGGCTGATGATGTACGGGCAGATGACCGCGGGCAGCTGGATCTATATCGGCAGCCAGGGGATCGTGCAGGGCACCTACGAGACCTTCGTCGAGGCGGGGCGCCAGCATTATGGCGGCGACCTGTCGGGCAAATGGATCCTCACCGCGGGTCTCGGTGGCATGGGCGGGGCGCAGCCGCTCGCCGCGACGATGGCGGGCGCGTCGTGCCTCGCGGTGGAATGCCAGCCGAGCCGGATCGAGATGCGGATCGAAACCGGCTATGTCGACCGCATGACGACCAGCCTCGACGAGGCGCTCGAAATCGTCACGAACGCCAAAACGCCAGTGTCGGTGGGCCTGCTCGGTAACGCCGCCGACGTCTATCCCGAACTGGTGCGGCGCGGGGTGCGCCCCGACCTCGTCACCGACCAGACCTCGGCGCACGACCCGGTCAACGGCTACCTGCCGCAGGGCTGGACGCTCGACACCTGGTTCGCTAAGCGCGAGAGCGATCCCGCGGCGGTCGCCGCGGCGGCCAAGGCCTCGATGGCGGTGCACGTCCGCGCGATGCTCGATTTCAAGGCGGCGGGGCTGCCGGTGGTCGATTATGGCAATAATATCCGCCAGGTCGCCTTCGACGAGGGCGTGAGCGACGCCTTCGACTTCCCCGGCTTCGTTCCCGCTTATGTTCGTCCGCTCTTCTGCCGCGGGGGCGGCCCGTTTCGCTGGGCCGCGCTGTCAGGCGATCCCGAGGATATTTACAAGACCGATGCCAAGGTGAAGGAGTTGCTGCCCGACAATGCGCATCTCCACAACTGGCTCGACATGGCGCGCGAGCGTATCCGTTTCCAGGGGCTACCCGCGCGCATCTGCTGGGTGGGGCTCGGCGACCGCCACCGGCTGGGCCTTGCGTTCAACGCGATGGTCGCGTCGGGCGAGCTCAAGGCGCCGGTGGTGATCGGCCGCGACCATCTCGATTCGGGCTCGGTCGCCTCGCCCAACCGCGAGACCGAGGCGATGAGGGACGGCACCGACGCGGTCTCGGACTGGCCCTTGCTCAACGCGCTGCTCAACACCGCCTCGGGTGCGACCTGGGTGTCGCTGCACCACGGCGGCGGGGTCGGCATGGGCTATTCGCAGCACAGCGGCATGGTGATTGTCGCCGACGGCACCCCCGAGGCGGCCAAGCGGCTCGAACGCGTGTTGTGGAACGATCCCGGCACCGGGGTGATGCGCCACGCCGACGCGGGTTACGACATCGCGATCGACTGCGCGCGCGAAAAAGGCCTCGACCTTCCGAGCCTCTGACGGCGCCAATGCGAATCGGCGGAAAAGAGGGATTAGTTGTTGTAATTGATAATCACTCTCGATAGTGGCGACGCAACGCCATCACAGAATGATTTCATGCACGCTCCCATCAAGTCCCGTCCGGCCCCGACCAGGAAGAGCCGCAAGGCCTTCTGGCTCAAGCAGCTGCACATGTGGCACTGGATGAGCTCGGCGATCAGCCTGATCGGCCTGATCCTGTTCGCGGTGACGGGCTTCACGCTGAATCATGCGGCCGACATCGAAGGATCGCCGGTCGTCACCGAAAAGACCGCGCAGATCCCGCCTGCCTTGCTTTCACAGCTGGCCAAGGCCGAGCCCGCGGACGCCAAGGGGCCGCTGCCCAAAGCCGTCGCTGACTGGGTCGAGGCGAATTTCCCGGTCAAGGCCGGCGGCGAGGCCGAATGGGCGCCCGAAAATGTCTATCTGCCCGCGCCGAGACCCGGCGGCGACGCCTGGGTCGATATCGACCGCGCGACCGGCGACGTGACCGGAGAGGTGACCGACCGCGGCTGGATCTCCTATCTCAACGACCTCCACAAGGGACGCAATTCGGGCGGCGAGTGGAGCCTGTTCATCGACATCTTCTCCTTCGCCTGCCTCGTCTTCGGGATCACCGGACTATTCCTGCTGTGGCTCCACGCCGCCAAGCGCAAGAGCACTTGGCCGCTCGTCGGCGCCGGGCTCGCGATCCCGGCCGCCATCGCCATCGTCTTCATTCACTAGGAGTATGACCATGCAGCCTTCTCCCCGCGCGCTCGTCATCGGCGGATCGCTCAGTGCCGCGCTTGCAGTCCCCGTGCTTGCCGCCGCTCCGACGGTGATGGACGTCACGGTCAACATCCCGCGGCTGAAAGTCGCCGAATATCACAAGCCCTATGTGGCATTCTGGGTCGAAAAGGCGGGCGCCAAGGCGAAGACCGTCGCGGTCTGGTACGACCATGACATGAAGGCCAATGAGGGCACCAAATGGCTGCGCGACGTGCGCCAGTGGTGGCGCGTCTCGGGCCGCTCGATGACCTTCCCCGCCAACGGCATCACCGGCGCCACCCGCGCGCCCGGCGCGCACAAGATCAGCTTCACCCGCGCCCAGCTCGCCGCGATGGCGGCGGGCGATTATGTGCTGGTGGTCGAGGCGGCGCGCGAAGTCGGTGGCCGCGAAATGCTGCGCATCCCCTTCACCTGGCCGGGCAAGGCGGGTGCGGGCGCCAGGGCCGCCGGCAAGGCCGAACTCGGCGCCGTTTCCATTTCTTTCCGTTGATCGATCAGAAGAGGGCAGCACGATGAAGAACAAGCTCTGGACTTTGGCCGCGACCCTCGCGCTCGCTGCCGTCGCCGCCGAACCCGCCAACGCGCACCGCCAGTGGATGATGCCGTCCTCGACCGTGTTATCCGGCGACGATGTCTGGGTCACCGTCGATGCCGCGGTGTCGAACGACCTCTTCTATTTCGAGCACCAGCCGCTCCGCCTCGACGCGATGAAGGCCTGGGCGCCCGACGGCAGCGAAGCGACGATCGAGAATAAGGCCACGGGCCGTTATCGCAGTACCTTCGACGTGCATCTGACGCAGAAGGGGACGTGGAAGATCGCGTCGGTCGCGGACGGCATGATGGGCAGCTATGACCTCAATGGCAAGACCGAACGCTTGCCGCGCGGGACGACGACAGCGAATCTCGCCGAGCGCATCCCCGCGGGCGCGACCAATGTGCAGACCGCCGAATCGAGCAATCGCAACGAGATTTTTGTGACGGTCGGCGAGCCGACCGACACCTTGTTCAAGCCGACGGGGAAAGGCATCGAACTCGTCCCGGTGACCCACCCCAACGACCTGGTCGCGGGCGAGGCGGCGACCTTCCGGTTCCTGCTCGACGGCAAGCCCGGCGCGGGGTTGCCGGTGACCGTGATCCGCGGCGGCATCCGCTATCGCGACGACCTCGGCGAAGAGACGCTCAAGACCGACGGCGAGGGCAAGGTCGTGCTCAACTGGGCCGAGCCCGGCATGTACTGGGTCAACGTGACCACCCCGCGCGCCGAAGGCGAGGGGGAAGGCCCGCCGCCCGCGACCGCAGCGCCGCAACGCCGCGCGAGCTACGTCACGACGCTGGAAGTGCTCGCACCCTGACCGACCGCATCCTCATCCCCCGCGCACTCACCCCGGCAGCCTTTGCCGCGCGCGACGCCGGGGCCACCCTAGAGACTTTCTCGGGCGATACGATGGGTACCGATTGGTCCCTGCAAGCCGTCGCACCGCCCGCGGGGACGGGCCGGGGCGTGCAGGCCGCGCTCGACCGCGTCGTTGCGCAGATGAGTCAATGGAAGGCAGATTCCGACCTCTCTCGATTCAACCGTGCCCCTGCGAGCGAATGGCGCGCGATCCCGGCCGAATTTGCCGACGTGGTTGCGGCTGGCCTCGAGATCGGCAATCGAAGCGGCGGCGCGTTCAGCATTACGCTTGGCGAACTCAGCGAGGCCTGGGGCTTCGGCGCGGCCGGGCCGGTGGAGGCCATCCCGGAGATATCGGCGCCGGGAACCGGACTGGAATTTGATTTCGACGCACGCAGCATCCGCCGCCACCACCGCGTGCTCCTCGACCTGTCGGGCATCGCCAAGGGCTATGGCGTCGATCTCGCCGCCGAATGGCTGCTCGCCAACGGCGTGCGCCATTTCCTCCTTGAGGTTGGCGGCGAACTGCGCGGTGAGGGGATCCGCCCCGACGGCCAGCCTTGGTGGGTTGATGTCGAGGTACCGCCCTCATGGCCCGGCGCGGGCTGGCGCGTCGCGCTCCACGACCAGTCGGTCGCGACCTCGGGTGACTATCGCCGCGGGCTCGACATCGGGGGGCAGTATTATTCGCACAGCTTCGATCCACGTACCGGGCGTCCGATCGCCAATGGCGTTTGCTCGGTCACCGTGCTGCACCGCAGCTGCATGATGGCCGACGGCTGGGCGACCGCGCTTACCGTGCTGGGCCCCGATTCGGGAATCGCGCTGGCGGACGAGCAGTATCTCGCTGCCTGCATCCTCGCCAACGGCCGTGAACATGTCTCGCGCGCATGGCGCGAAATGCTCGACTAGATCGGGGTCAGGCGTCGGCCCAGCGGCGCAGCAGATTGTGATAGACCCCGGTCAGGCGCACGACGGCGGGATCGTCCTGACCCAATCTGGCCGCGGCGCCCTGAACCCCCAGATCGAGGTCGAAAAGGAGGGCGCGTTGCCCCTCATCGCGGATCATCGACTGGATCCACATGAAACTGGCGACGCGGGTTCCCGCGGTAACCGGTTCGACGCGGTGCACGGTCGACGAGGGATATAGGACCAGATGCCCCGCGGGCAATTTGATGCCCGGCGCTTCCGCCATTCCCTCGATCACCAGGCCGCCGCCGTCATAGCTTTCCGGTTCCGAGAGAAAGAGCGTTGCCGACAGGTCGCTGCGGATGCGAAAGTCGGTGCCGCGGCGCATCCGGATGGCATTGTCGATATGGTCGGCGAAGCTGTGGCCACCGGAATAGCGGTTGAAAAACGGAGGGTAGATTTTCAGCGGCAGCGCCGCCGCCATGAACAGCGGGACGCGCCCCAGCGCCTCGCGCACCAGTCGCCCCGCCTCGGCCGCGGCTTCGCCGAATTCGGGTAGCTGCTCGTTGCGTTTCGCAAGCGCCGCCTGCGGGCCCGAGGTCTCGTTGCCGTCGACCCACGGCGCAGCGTCGAGGATGGCGCGCAGTTTGGCGACGCCATCAGTGTCGAGTACTTCGGGAATGATCCGGATCATGCGGCGCTTCTAGAGCGAAAAGGGCGGGAACGGCAATCGCCGCGCCCGCCCCGATGGTCAGAAGTTGTAGAAGAGGCTGAACACCGCCGAGCGCGCATCGCCGGGGGTCGCCCAGCCCCCAGTTACGGCGCCGGTGGTCGCGTTCACATTGTTGCGGACGCCGGTGTAATAATCCTCGTCCGTCAGGTTGGTAACGTTGAGCTGGGCAACCAGGCCGTTCTTGAAGTCGTACGACACGAAGGCGCGATGGATCAGATGATCGTCGACCAAGAATTGCGTCCGCTGCAGCATGTTACGCTGGTTGGTCGCGAACCGGCCCTGATAAGTGAGGCCGTAACCGACCTGCAGCCCGAACGGGAAGGAATAGGTGGTGAACAGGCTGCCCGAATGCTTCGGCGTCTGGATCAACCGATCGCCGCGCTGCGGATCGGGGATCGCGGCGCTGTTGCCGCAGCCTCCTGCGCCCGGCGTCGCGAGGCAGAAGTCCGAGACGCTCTGGCGTATTTCGCTGTCGAGATAGGTGTAGTTGGCAAAGATCGCCCATTCGGGGGTCACATTGCCGGTGATGCCGAGCGCGATTCCGTCGACACGCGACCGGCCATCAAGAACTTGCAGCGAATTGGGCTGCGAGGGGTCGTTCGAAGGGGTGCGGAAGTTGCTGCGCTCGTTTCGGAACAGGGCGGCCGTCAGCAGCAGCTTCTTGTCCATCAGTTCGGCCTTGGCGCCGACTTCAAATGTGCGCGCCTTTTCCGGCGCGACGGCGCACGGGTCGGCCCCGCCCGGGACGCTGGGCAGGCCGCAACCGGCGCGCACGGATGCCGACGTCGGCGTCTTCGCATTGCCATGAGCGGCGTAGAGGCTGACGTTCTCGACGGGGTGGAATACCGCGCCGAAGCGATATGAAAAGAGATTCTCGTCGCTCGTCTGATTGGCGCCGCGGGTGTACGCCGCGCCGGCTGCGGGCGTGGTCACGGTGTCGGCGCGGAACACGGTGCGGACGCTTTCGTAGCGGACGCCGGCGTTGACCTCGAATATCGGCGAGATTTCGAGCGTGTCAAAGGCATAGATGGCGAAATTGCGCGTGTCGCCATAGCTGTTGCCGGTGCGGACATAATTGACCGGGCCCGTCCAGACGGTGTTCGGGCTCGACAGGCTGATCGGCGGCTGCGCCGGATTCGGCGTCGCGCCGCCGGGATTGCGCAGCAACTGCGCATTCTCGATCGAATAGTCCTCCTGCGTCGCTGAAGCGCCGATGACGAAGGTGTTGAAGAGGCCGCCCTTGCTGCCGCTCACGACCGTCAGGTCGGTCTGGTTATGCAGCAAGTCGTTGATCTGGTCGCGAACCAGCCCGCGCGGCCCTGCCGGATAATAGAAGCCGGGGGTGTTCTGGCCCGCGGGGCAGGCGCTGCCGACGGTGACATCGGGGCCGCTGCCTATCGGTTGCAGACCGTTGGCGAGGCAAAAGACGCCCTGCGGCGCGCTCGTCTGGCTGTACTGGTGCACGCGCTGCCAGCGGGTGAGGTTGCGGATCGAGACATTGTCGCTGAAGGTGTGGCGAAAGGTCGCGGTGAAGCGATCGACCTTGGTCTTCTGCTCATCGAGGTTGACGATGCCGAAATAGTCGCTGTCGTCGACGCCCGGCAGCGGGCCGTCGTTGACGCCGCTGAGGAAGAAGGGAACGCCATAGATCGGCGTGTTGTCATCGTCCTGGTGGATGTAGGCGAGCGTCAGGCTGGTGTCGCTGTCGACGCCGATCGTGATCGACGGCGCGACGCCCCAGCGCTGATAGGATTCGATGTCGCGGCCGGGAACGTCATTCTCGTGATACATCGCGTTGATGCGCACCGCGATCAGATCGTTCAGGCGCCAGTTGCTGTCGACCGCCGCGCGGTAATAGTTGTCGGTGCCGACTGCCGCCTGCACCGTCGTCGCGTCGCGTGCGAAAGGGATCTTGCTGACGAGGTTGATCGTCCCGCCCACGCTGCCCGATCCGTTGAAGACCGAGTTGGCGCCGTTATAGACCTCGATCTGCTGCAGGTTGAACGGGTCGGTGCGACTGTATTGCGCGCTGTCGCGCACGCCATCGACGGTCAGGTCGTTGTTCGCCGAATAACCGCGCAGGTTGATCGAGTCGCCATAACCGCCGCCGCCTTCGCCCGCGCCGAACGTGATGCCGGGGATCGTCGAGAGCGCGTCGCGCAGCGTGAGGAGGTTCTGCTGGCGCAGCGTTTCCTGCGAGATAACGGTGACCGTCTGGGGGGTGTCGACGATCGGTGCCGTCGATTTGGGCGACTCTACTTCGGTTGCCAGCGTGCCGGTGACGATGATCTCGTTGCGGCCGCCGGGAGCATCCTGCGCGGCATCGACTTCGGCAGCAAGCGCCGGGGCGCTTATCAGGCTTCCGACGCAGGAGAGCGCAAGGAAAGATGCGGACGTCGATGGTTGCACGGTATACCCCTTTTGGCTTGTTCGAGGTTGCCGCTATTGAGAGTCGTTCGCACTGTCAATGCATATTGATAATCATTCGCGATATTGTCGCATTTCGTGGCGGTGTAGGTGAGCGCCGCCTCTATCGGCGCTCCAACCACCAGGTCTGGCGCCAGCCATAGCTGCTGGCCACCGCGCGTCCCTCGGCGTTGGTGGCCGGCCTGAAGCGGAAGCGCGCTTCGATCAGGCGGCAGGTCGTGGCGTCGAGCGCGGCGTCGCCGCTCGACTTGCTCACGCGGCAGCCGGTGACCCGCCCGGTCGGCTCGATCGTGAAGTGCACCTCGACCTCGCCGCCGACCTTTGCGCGGCGCGCCTCGCGCGGATAGTCGCGATCCTCGATCGTGCCGCTGCGCCAGACGGGGCGCGTCCCGCCACCGCTGCCGTTCCCCGACCCGCCTGCGCCGAGGCCGCCGCCGTGCCCGCCCGCATTCGATCCGGGGCCGGCGACCGGCGCAGCGCCCGCCGCCTCCTCGCTGCCGCTGCCTGGCCTGGGCGCCGCAGCAACCGGCGGGGGTTCAGGTCGAGGAAGTTTGGGCCTCGGCGCAAGAACCGGCGCGGCCTTGGCTTGAAGATTGGCGGCTGAGGCAGCGCCCGCGGCTTTCTCCGACGGCGACTCTGCCGGTATCGAATCAGCTTCGGGCGGTTCGGGCGCGGGGAGGGCGAACGCACTGATCGCCCCGCTGGCCTTGCGCACCGCGGTCAGGTCGAGCCCGCTCGCCAGACCCAGCCCGACGACGAGCAGGCCGAGCAGCGCGCCGCTGCCGGCGACCGCGCGCTGTCCGTTCGAAACCTGCCCCGTGTAAGTCATCGCGCCGTCCCGATCGCGCGGGCCTGCGCGAACCCGTCAGCTTTTAGAGGAAATCGTCTAGCGTGGACATGAACCGGTCGAATTGGTCGTGGTGCAGCCAGTGGCCGGCATTTTCGAACTCGATGACCTTGGCAGTGTTGAAATGCACCAACCGCCCGTCCTTCTCGGGGTTCGAGGCCCAGCTGTCGGCGCCATACAGCAGAAGGGTGGGGCAGCTGATGTTCGACCACAGTTTTTGCAGCTCGTCCTGCGGCATGTCGAAGATCGTCCAGATGTTCAGATAATTGTCGAACTTCCAGCTCCAGCTGCCGTCCTCGTTGCGGTTGATGCCGTGGATCGTCAGGTGCCGCGCCTGTTCGGGGGTGAGATAAGCATTCTCCGCTGCCATGCGCGCCAGCGCGTCGTCGAGCGTCGCATAACGCTTTGGCTGGCGCCCCGCGGCCTGGCGCTTGTCGTCGATCCACTGGCGCATCCGCTGATCGAACGAAATCTTGTTGCGCTCCTCCTGCACCGCGGGCGAGGGACCAAGACCCTCGATCGACACCAGCTTTTTCACCTTGTCCGGGTAAAGTCCGGCGAAGCGCGTCGCGATATTGCCGCCCATCGAGTGCGACACGATCGTCACCGGCGCGAGATCAAGCTGGTGTACGAGCTGCGCGAGGTCGTAGACGAAGGCGCCCATCTCGTAATTACCGTCGGGCGACCAGGCGCTGTCGCCATGGCCGCGCAGGTCGGGGGCGATGATGTGATAGCGGTCGCGCAATTTTTCGGCGACCCAGTCCCAGCTGCGGCAATGGTCGCGCCCGCCATGGATGAGCAGCAACGGCGGTGCGTCGGCGTTGCCCCAGTCGGCATAGTGGAGCTTCAGCCGCTGCGAGATGAAGCTGTTCGAGGTGGGGCCGCTTGCCATGTCCTGATCCTTGCTGTCTTGTCGCGTTTCAAAAGGCCACCGATTCCATTCCGTCAACCCCATGCGGGTGCGGATGTGAGAAAGCCGAATGGGGAGAAGATCATGACGAGTGCGTTTCGCGACAATCTGCTGGCCGGTAAAACGGCGTTCGTCGCCGGGGGCACCAGCGGCATCAACCTGGGTATCGCGAAGCGCTTCGCCGAACTCGGCGCCAGGGTCGCGGTCGCGGGGCGCGATCCCGACAAGGCGCAGCGCGCCGCCGCCGAGATCAGCCATGACGCCATCGGCCTGTCGGGCGACGTGCGCGACTATGCCGCGATTCGGGGGGTGATGGAGGCGGTGGTCGATAAATTCGGTCCGATGGACATCGTCGTCTCGGGCGCGGCGGGTAATTTCCTTGCCCCCGTGCTCGGCATGTCGGCGAACGCCTTTCGCACCGTGGTCGACATCGACCTCAACGGCACCTTCAACGTCTTCCGCGGCTGCCATGACCTGCTCAATCGACCGGGGGCGTCGCTGATCGCTATCACCGCGGGGCAGGCGATCAACGCCTCGGCGCTGCAGGCGCATGCCTGCGCCGCCAAGGCGGGGATCAACCAGCTGATCCGCGTGCTCGCGCTCGAATGGGGCCCCGAAGTGCGCGTCAACGGCATCTCGCCGGGGCCGATCGCGGGGACCGAGGGCATGGCGCGGCTCGCGCCCGACGCCGCGACGCGCCAGTCGCATTTCGACCGCATCGCGATGAAGCGCTGGGGCGAGATCGAGGAGGTCGCCGAATCGGCGGTGTTCCTGTGCTCGCCGGCGGCGGGTTACATCACCGGCTCGATCCTCGATTGCGACGGCGGCAGCCAGATCGGCGACGCCTCGCGCGGCGACCTGTCGAAGGGCATGGCCTGAACGTAAAAAGGCCGCCAACCCAATGGGTAAGCGGCCTTTTTAATGGTGGGCGTGGCAAGGATTGAACTTGCGACCCCTGCGATGTCAACACAGTGTAAAGTGCGCCGAAGCGCAGAAATCCTACAATTTTGCCGACGCGAGTAGCGGAACGACGGGGGAACAAACCTCGATTCGCGGCGGCTTTTACCGCACTTTTACCGCGACGTTCGGAGGAGCCGTATGACGCTCTCGGATGCTTGGGCCCGATACCACGCGACGCTCCCCGAAGCGACGATCGAACCGCGCAATATACAAGCCAAGCGGGACGGCAAATCCTATGTCTATTTCATCGGCGGCGAAGGCACGCCGGTCAAGATAGGGTTCAGCTCGCAGCCTCATGAACGGCTGGCTATCCTTCAGACTGCTCATTGGTGCCAGCTGAGAATTCTCGCGATGGTCGAAGGGTCGCTGGCGACCGAACGCGATTATCACGAGAAGTTTGGCAGACATCGCATGAACGGAGAATGGTTCGAGCCTCATCCGGACGTCCTGGCTGAGATAAGCCGCCTGCAGGCGGAGACGGGCCGATGAGGTTCCTCCGCCCCGTCCTCAACCTCCCCCTGCTGCTGGCCTACTGCCTTGTGGCTGAGCTTTCGTATCGGGTGGATCGACGGCGGTGGAAGCGGGGGAGGGGTCGGTGAGCCGCGAGCGGAGCCAGATGACCCTCGACCTGGATTGGGGGCAGGGTCGACGGTTGCTGTGGGTCGATGGGGTCAACAGCGCAGTCATGGCTCATCTGGTTCTGATGGACGATCCTGACGCGATCCCCGTGCATTGCGACCTCGGAACCAGCGTGCACGAAGATAGCCACCGATTCGTCAACGACCTCGAGCAATGGTACGGCAAGGAGATTGTCCGCCTGCGCAGCGAGGAATTCGCGAACATCGACGAGGTGTTCGAGCGAAGGAAGTACCTATCGGGCATGAACGGCGCGCCTTGCACCGGCTACATGAAGTTCGATCCGCGCGAGCTTTTCGAGCGCCCAAGCGACCTTCATCATTGGGGCTATACGGCCGACAAGCTCGACGCCAAGCGCTTCGACGGGATGCTCGCGGATTACCCCTTCATGAAGCAGCGCGCGCCGCTGATCGAGATGGGGATGAAGAAGCGCGACACACACGCGCTGCTTCGCCAGCACGGCATCCGGCGACCGATCGTCTATGACCTCGGCTTTCCTAACGGCAACTGCATCGGCTGCGTGAAGTCGAGCAGCCCGAACTATTGGGCACTGATCCGCAAGGAGTTTCCCGAGGTGTTTGAGCGCCGGGCCGACCAGTGCCGACGCTTCGGCGCTCGCCTGGTCATCCTCGGGCGCACAAAGGATGAGACCGGCAAGACCGTCAACATCCGCGGCTTCCTCGACGAGATCCCCGCCGACCAGTCGACCAAGGTTCGTGGCGCCGACTTCGGCGGTTGCGGCTTCCACTGCAAATCGGAGGCAGCATGACCGAACAGCTCGACCTTCTCGGCGCCCCGGTCATGCAACGCGAGGCGGTGTTCCATCATGGCGATCGCATCGCCCTAACGCGCAAATGGGCGCCGGGACCGCGGGCCTGCATCGTCGGGCACAATCCGTCGGTCGGGGACGGCCAGACCGACGACCCGACCATCAAATGGTGGATTCGATGGTGCCAGCATTATGGCTTCGGCAGCTTCGTTGCGGTGAACCTGTATCCCTTCGTCACGCCTGACCCGGCCGAATGCCGGAAGCGCGCCCGTTGGCACGAGACGAACGACTGGGAGGCTCGCGACCAGCTGCTTTTCGTCAATCTGCCAGCGGTCGTCGAGGCAGCGAAGTCGGCCGACCAGGTGTTCGCCTGCTGGGGCGGTATCGCGCAGGACTGGGACTGGATCGAGCACGTCGTCGAAGAGATTCTCAGCGGGGTCGCGCCTTATCCCGATATCTGGTGCTGGGGAGAGACGAAGGGCGGGGCGCCAACGCATCCCATGGCCCGCGGGAAGAACCGGATCGACCCGCTCGCGAAGCCGATGCTTTGGAGGGCAGCTTGACCCTCTGCAACCGCTGCCTCGCCACCGAGGGCGATATCTGCATGTGGGGCGCTGTCAGATGGTGCCGCCAGTGCGCTTCGGATGCCGGGGAGGTCGGCCGCCGAGCGATCGTGCGGCACGACTATGGCAGCGACCCCGACCGCTTCACGCCGGACGTGCTCAAGCGCATCGCGAACGGGCCGATCATGGATTCGAACGCGCTCTATCTGCCGGCGGGGAAGCTATCGAAGGCAGAGGCTGACGCGCGGGAGAGGGCCGTTCTCAGTGCAGCAGGAAGGAAGCAGGATGCTACGTAGCGCCATCGCCAAGACCGGAACCGACCTTCGCGCCGGGATCGCCTACAACCTCGTCAGGCTGGCGGCATGGCTCTATCCGCCGCTCATGCGGGAGATGGTGGACATCACCTGTCGAGAGATCGTCAAGCAGGGTGAGCAGCCATGACCGACCAGGTAGACGCAGAAGCGATTGCGGCGAGGTACAGCGCCGGTGAAGTCGCGATGGCTCGTCGGTACGCCGATAGCCTTGTGCGGGCCGCGAAGGCGCTGGGAGCAACCCCAAGCGACATGATGGGGCTTTGGGAAGTGCCGGGCCACCCCGAGCTTACGAATGGACAGCTTATCTCGCTGTGGCGTAGTTCGCAGTCCGCGACGTTCTTATGAAGGAGAAGGGGTGAGCCTTGGCGCTGCACTTCGTCTGGTTCCGCGGTGACGAATATAGCCGGGCCGTCAAGGTCTTCGGCTTGCCGGACTTCATCCACATGGGCTGGGATCGGCGGGCGCGGCGCGAGATCATGCCTGGCGATACCGTCCTGTTTGCACGGGGAGAGCATGACCAGCCCTATGCCGAGCGGAACTTCAACGACATTCGCGACTGACCGAATCGCTTGCGAACAAATTCAGAACATGCGCAGCCTCGTTATCCGATGGCGCGCGATTCGATCACCCTCAAAGAACTGGACGAAAGCGGGCATGACATCCGCGCCTGGTGCTTCGATTGCGCACGGGGCGCGGTGATCGACAGCATCATGTGGCAGCGGTTCGAGGCGCGGGGCTGGCCGATGGAACTCGAACTCGCGGCCGCGCGCTTCCCTTGCCGCAAATGCCGCTCGAGCGAGCATGTGAGGCTTTTCCCTGCATCCCGGCCCCAGACACCGCACAATGCACCGGCGCTGCTGGTCGAGGCCTTCTTTCACGGCATGCGTTCGATCGGGAAGCGGTCGAAGGGCGGCACGATCGGCCAGGCCGCGGCGAGGCAGGTGATCGACGCGCATGCTCGGCGGATCGCTCCGAAGCCCAAGCTTCCTGTCAGGCCCCCGCCCGATTTGCGCCTCGTCTGGTCTCGGGATAGGTGAGGGCCATGTTCGATCCCGAGAAGACCGCACGATCGCTCACTGGCGAGCAGAAGCGCCGGCTACAGGCCATCGCGCAGGCCCAGAAAGCGTTGCCGTGGGAGGATGTCGACGAAGGGCTCTGCGCGTCCAAACTGGTCGGGCTCATGACGGGGCCGCTCGATGAGCCGCTGGCCGAAATATCCCAGAAGGGATGGGATGTTCTGAGCATTATCGCTCGCCAGCGCTGAAAACCACTCCACCGACCATCGAATATGCCGGGATGACGTCCCCGGATCGCGCTCGAACTCGGTCTTCTAACTGACCTATGCGCGCTGACCGGGGGCCGGCGTCAAAATCGGGGTCCCTCAGCGCATACCCCATCCCGGTCGCGGGGGTAGGACCCGCGGTTTTCTGCGGTTTTCCGGTCGCATTTCGCTTGCAAACCGCCCTCATTCCCATCATCTTCCGCCCCATGCTGATGCAGCCCCTCTCTTCCTCTGTGCGGGTACGCCCGCTTGAGCTTTGCCAGCTGGCGGGGCGGTGGGCTGGCGCCCTCCCCGAGGGCGGGGCCATGGCCGAGCAGAAGATCGATGGTTACCGCTGCCTCTACTTCCGCGGCCTCGATGGCCAGCCCGGTCTCTGGACCCGCGGGGGCCTGCCTATCATGGGTGCGTCACATATCCTTGCCCGCTTGCGCCAGGTCGAAGCCGAGATGGGTGGCGAGTTCATGATCGACGGCGAGTTTCAGGTCGACGGGACGCTGGCGGCGACCAAGGCGCATCAGGACCGCGGCTGGCGCCTCGGGGACGCCGGCACCTTCTTTGCCTTCGATGCCGTCCCTATGGCCGATTGGGAGCGTGGGCGGTGCGATATGCCCCTCTATGCCCGGAAGGCTGCGCTGGCGCGCGCTGTGGCCGCTACAGCCCCCGATGCGGAAGATTGGGAGTGGGCCGAGGGCAGCAGGGGCGCTGGCCATGGCGTCGATCCTGTCGCCGTCCTTGCCGACCAGTGGGTGTTCGATGCCGATGACGTCCGCAACGAGGCTGCTCGGGTATGGGCAGCAGGTGGCGAAGGGCTTATGCTCAAGGATGCAGAGGCCCCGTATGTGCGGGCCCGGTCCGATGCGTGGCTCAAGGTGAAGCGGCCGGGCGTGGCCTGACTGGCACGAACTGCATAATGGGCACTGATTATGCGCTCTCACTTACGAATTAGGAAAGGACGGATAGCCGCCATGTCACCGATCGAACGGGCAGCGCGTGCCCTATGTGAACTCGACGGCAATCCTCCCGGCGCTACCATGGACGGGAAGCCGCTGTGGCAGGACTATGTGTCCGAGGTGAGGGCAGTGCTATCGGCTATCCGCGAGCCCGATGCAGACCATGCGCGCCAGATTGGTCTGCGCAACGTCTGGCAATGCAATCCCGATGATATCGGCGGGGTGTACTCGGCCATGATCGACGCAGCGATAGAGGAGGGGTGACTGTGGACATATTCGGGAAACTTCGTAGCGGCGCTGCCGCGCTCGGGGCCGGCGTTTACAAGCCCCAGCCATTAGCCCTGCCGTATTATATGGTTCGTGAACTGGAAGCGATACGCGACAGGAAGCCGAGCCCCACCGGCCGGGATCAGAGCAAGATAACGCCAGCGGAAGCTGAAAGCCTGCTCTCTCGGTCGTTCTGCATGCACAAGCCCTGAAACGCAAAAACGGCGGGACAGGCCGAAGCCCATCCCGCCGTTCCTCGCGCTGGACCGTCCCACAGCCGCGCGATTTCGATACGCCTCAGATCATCGATTGCATCGCGAACTCCATCGCAAAGGTGCCGGGCTTCCGGCTGTTGGCCGCGAAAGGCGGCTGACCGAAGCGCCCGAAATGGAATTGCTCCTGGCGCGCTGCGACCGCTTCCGGGTTGAACAGGCAGAAGACCGGCCCCCTGCGGCTTTGCAGCATGATCTTGCGGAAGCTCGCCTCGAACTCGGACTCGCTCACCCACGACAGTTTGAAGGTCAGCGTGCGCCAGACGAGGCCATCGGTTTCGAGCGCGACGCCCCAACGGCCGAAGTCGATCGATCCGAGGTCGATCGTGCCGAGCTCCCAGCCCCGATCATAGAAGCGGGTGGTCTGCACACCTGCCCCTAAAACGAGGCCCATCGCCTCGAAATCGCCGGTGTGGCCCGCGATGTCGATCCGCCACCATGTACAAGTCTGGGCCGCAAAGCTCAGATAGCTGTGATAGAGCCCGCTTTCCCGGGTCGTGGCGGGCGAGATGAAGGTGACTGCCCCGCTATCGTAAGGCGCCGTTCCGTCGACATGGGCCTGCGACGTGCCCAATCGCAGCCGGATGGTCGTCCCGGCCTGTGCATTGGCCGCAAGGACCGAGCAGAGGCTGACCACCTGAGACGCGGCGAATTGCCCGCGCGCCCAGATCGTGCCGTTGCCGTTCGTGCGCCAGACGAGGCCGGGCGATTCGTGATGGTTGAGGTGGACGGCCGGCGCCTCGGTGCGCTCGTTGCCCGTCGCAATCGTACCGAGATCCAGCGGCAGGCAGAAGATTGGTTTCTCGATCGCCATGTCAGCCCCACATCATGATGGAAGCGGCGCCGCGGCGAAGGTCTATCCCCAATTCGCCGGTGAGCGCCGGTTTGTTCGTGTCCCGTTCAAGGTCGATCACCGTGCCGGTCGGGGTCGCCTGTGAATAATCGAGCGCCAGAGCGAAGCTGAGGCCATCGGGGAGCTGCGCCTGATAGCGGCCGCGCTCCGGGGAGAGCAGGGCAAGGCGCTCGTCGGCCATCGCCTGTGCGTCGTCCCCGCTATCGAAGAAGGTCTCGACCGGGGCGTCAGGATCGGTCTCGCGTGCAAGCTCACCATAGGCCGCCTCGACGTCGACGTCGGGCCCGGCGATGAAGTTGCGGCTCGGCTTCGTGATGAAGGCAATGCGGGACGGGGTGGCGGGCATTCAGAATATCCCGAGAAACTTAGGCCGGGATTTGCGGATGGCCTCGCGGTCCCGCTGCTCGCACCTCTCAACGATCCCGATGCTGTCCGCCGTCCGACCGTTCGCCTTGTCGAGTTGCCCGGTCTGCGCATCGCCGAACGCCACCCAATCGCCTACGTCTTCCCCCGCGGGCAACGGGGCTCCCGGGACCGGCGATCGCCAGCTATCGGGGATGATGGTCGAGCACGCGCTCTGACTGGCGATAATCGGACCCGTCGTAACGCATCCAGCGAGCAGAAGGGGGGTGAGCAAGATCATTTTGCGCATCGGGGATCGTCCTTATAGGCAGCGCGGCGGCACAGTGCGGCAAGACCAGCATCGCGCACAGCGGGGGTGACAGCTTCTGTCGCTCCGTCGGCGCTATAGATAGATTCGGCGTTGCTCGCCGTCGTGCGGTCGATGTCGGCTTCCCGATCGCCAGCCCTGCCCACGGTATCGACCGCATCGGAGCCGCTTTCGAGCGCCGCGTCGGTCTGGTTCGCGCCGAGGTCGGCCTTCACCTTTTCGGCATTGCCGCCGAACAGCAGATTGACGGCCAGCATGGCGAGCAGGATCAGCCCGAGCAGCACGACCAGCTTCCACGCGAGCGAGAGACCGCGCAGCCACGGGAACATATTCTTGACCATCAGCCCTCTCCCTTGATGCGCTCGGCCTCGTCGACCGCTGCGCCAGCGACTTGCTCGGCAGCGACGGCTGCGTCGGTCTGATGATCGGCGGGGGTCGCGGCAGCTGCGGCCGCGATTGCCTCGAACGCCTTGCCGGTGTTGTCGCTCGCCTGCTCGGCGTGCTTGTTCGCGGTGAAATGGAATGCGCCGGCCATATTGAGCAGCCCGGTGAGTGCGACGCCTTGCAGTAGCACCTCGAACAGCTTCACGTCCCAGAGCTTAGGATTGTCCCAGGCCATGAGCAGCATGAGGCCGAGGACCGCGAACAGGCCAGCGGTGAAAGCTTGACGCTCGTTCATCGCATCGCCTCCGCCAGCTTGCGGTCATAGCCCTTTTGGCCCTTCCCGTTGTAACCTCTTGCGAAGGCGAGACAGTCGGCGGGGTTGGTCGACAACTGCTGGAAGGCCTTGCGCAACCCGTTCACCTCGATGAAGCGAGCGAGCGCCTCATAATGGTTGCGCTCGGCGCGGGTCAGCCACCACACGAACTCGACCGCATTGCCCTGAAACACCGCTCTCGGCCAATCCTTGGGATCTGCGAACGCATGGGCGCCCATGATCTGGAATTTGCCCCAGCTCGCACTCTCGAAGGCAGCGATCGGCGAGCGCATGGCAGCATCGGCCACCTTTTCCCAGCTATCATTGATGCCGTCGCGGTCGGCGTCGATCGTGTAGCCGCCGGGGGTCGGGTTCGAGAGGAACGGGATATTGACCCGAAGGCGGCGCCAGAAATAATGGCGCTCGTAAAGGCATTTCAGGCGCCCTGCGTCGTCCCAGCCGCCACCGGCGCTTTCGACCTTTGCCACCGCCGCCAGCTGTCGAGCGGAGCCGCCCAGCCGCGCCGCGATCTCCGCGATTTCGGCGGGGGTCACCGCCGGCGCGCCGCGGTTGACGAAGACATTCAGGATCGCCGATCGCGTCGCCGGGCCGCGCAGCCCATCGACGATCAGGTTCGCGCCGTGGGCGTTGAGCCACAGCTGCAGGTCTCTGAGGTTCATCGCAACACATCTCCTTTGACAACGGCAAGGGCCGCAGCAGCAAGGCCGACCAGCCATCCAACAGCGGGTGATTTTAGAATTGCAGCGCCGAGCCCAGTTGCTCCGTCACGGCGATCGCGCTCGGACTCCAGGGCGTCGATGCGCTTGGTCAGTTCGTCGAGAGACGCCGTCGTCGGGGCGAGCAGGGCTTTTTCGGTCAGGAAGTCGACCTTTTGGGCCATGTTGTTCTGCGCATGATACATTTCGCGCAGCTGGCCGCTGATCTCGCCGACCTTTACGGCGAGCGCCTGGATGTCCTGACCGCCCGTCACTTCCACACCCCGCGCGGCCAGCCGTAGCACCAGCTCGTGAAGCCGAGCCCGAAGACTGTGACCGCGCCGATCAGAAGGCCGCCAACAAAGAATGCGCCGCAAACCGCAGCGTCCAGCACGAGCATTTCACGTCTCCGATGTCAGGAGGGGTTAGGCGAGGTCCGATTGACGGGGGCGAATGTCGATGGCAGACCGTGCCGATGAACCGGAAACAAGTCTTGGCCCTGCTCGGCGGCGGCGTCGCAATCGCCTTCTTCGCGGCGATGCTGGCGCTGCCGTTCGTGTGGCCGAGCCCGGTTGACGACGAGCATCACACGATCCCCATGCCGGGATAGAATTGCGTTTCGCCGCGAACGACGCTGTTGTCGGCGGTGATGTGCAACTTGTCGGTCTGCTTGAGGCCGGTGGTACTTGTGATGAGCGAGGTATCACTCGGGTTGGCAGCGACGAACGCCGCCTGCGCAGCCCTCACGTCATCGACCCCGGCCTGCGTGTAGTTGCTCTGCCCCGTATCGAACGGGAACAACTCGCCCACCTGCATCTTGAGCCCGTTGAACAGAAGCTGCTCTTTCAGCTTGTCCCATATGCCCTGCATGTTCGCCTGATATGAGGCGGGCCAGCCGTTCGCGACGCCGGTGTTATTCGCTTCCTGCTCGCCGTTCTGGGTGTTGACCGCGAATAGCCGCACGCCCTCCCCGCGGTTCAGGAAATGCTGCTCGAGGTCGCGCCACGCCTTGAGCGCGAAGCCGAGCATTCCCGTGCCGGGGTTGACCGAGACATTCCAGCTAAGCGCGGTGGAGTCCGAGATGTTCGAACTGCCCGCCGCGACCTTGCAGATCGCCAGCTTACGGCGCGCGGTGCCGTTCGCCTTTTCGTGCGCCAGCGCCATGCCCGCTTCGTAGCCCATGCCGAGCGCGCGGAAGCCGGGAAAGCTGTTGAAGCCGACGCGATACTCCGAAGGGGTCGCCATCGGCGTGGAGTCGACGCGTCGCCCTGCGGACAGGATGAAAGTGTTGGGGGTCAACGACAGGGCCGTGACATTGGCAGCCGACAGATCGGCGGGGCTAATCGAGAGGTTGCCGGTATTCGACTGGCCGTAATTGCAGGCCCCGGCGTGAACTACCTCGCAGTCGCGCCAGTCGAAGTAAATCCCGCGAACCGCGAGCGCACGGCGAAGGGCGCGCCGGATCGATGTGCGCTGGTCACTGGTCAGCGTGCCCGAATAGACCGCGAAATAGACGCAGACCATCTGGGTCGACCGCACCGTATCGACGGTGACGTTGCACTGCCCACCCATCCCGAGATTGCCGGTGATCCCGGCACTGCTTTCCGAGAAGACCAGCAACGGCCCGCCGCGGCTGATCGCATAGCCGTTGGTGCTGGCGTCGCGATAAAGCGGTACGACGCCCTCGCCGCCATGCCCGACATGGACGGTCTGCGTCGATTGCGTCGACCCGCCCGACGCCATGCGGGCATGGTTGGAATTGATCGCGGTGTTGTTGCTGACGTTCCACTGGACGTTGCTGCCGTCCTCGCGCAGCGGGACATAGACAGCGACAACGGTGCGCGTGCTGGTCAGGCTCGGCGACTGGATCATCGCCTTGCGCAGCAGCAGCCCGCGCTTGGTCCAGGCATAGTTGGTGCCGAACACCCCGCCATAGGTCGCGCGATGGCCGCTGTCGAAAACGATATGCCGTCCGTTGCCCGAGCGGTCGTAGACGGTCTCGCCCGTCCCCTCGTTGAAGAAATATTCGCACAGCAGCCCGGCGCCCGAAACGGCGGCGGCGTTGAAATCGATCGGTTCGGCGAACACGACATCGCCGGGGTTCGCGCTCTGCTGGGTCAGCACCTTGCCGCGCGCCGTCTCCGGCGGAATCTTATAAAGCGTATCCTGCGCGCCGTTCGCGAATTTGAACTCGATCTCCAGCATCCGCCCGCTGCCTGCGGTCCCGCTGTCGAACACGCATTTGAGGCCGAGATAGCCCCCCTTGTCGATCGCGGTCAGCGCGATGGTGACCGACGTCGCTCCGCCGAGGTTCGAACTGGTGCTGACCGCGACCCAGGTGCCGTCGTTTTTCAGTGCATAGAAGGTGCCCGCGCCATAGCTCTGCGTGCCGCTGTTCTTGATCGTGACGCTGTCGCAGATCAGCGATCGGCCGAGGGGGAAAATCCAGCGGAACAACTCGTGCCCGGTGAGGGCGATGCCGGTCAGCGTGACCGCGTTGCTGTTGTCGTTGGTGACATTGCCGTTGATCAGGTTGAGGATCGTGCCGCCGCCAAGGGTCAGGGTCGTGGTGAAGCTGCCGCCGTTTGCAATGGCGGTGGTCGTGCGGTTTCCCGAGGCCAGGGCATGGGCGCTGCTGGTCACATATACCGAAGCCGCTGCGGTCAGCGCGTCTGCGGCCGCCCCCGGCGCAGCCTGAATGTCCGCCAGATTGTCCGCGCACGTCGTTACGTCTGCAATGTTGGTCGCGACCGTGCCAATGTCGTTGTCGCCGGTGAGGTCCGCCGACACGGCGATGAAGCCGGGGTCGGTCAGGATCGCAGTCGCTTCGTCCACAGCGGGCTGAACGATCGACAGGAAATAGTTGGCCACCCAGGGCGCGCCTACCCACTCGCTCGCGCCATCGTCCCACTGATAGAAGCCGTTCTCAGGATCCTCCGGGTCGTCGTTGTTCGCATAGACTTTCGCGAGCGCGCCATCGGGTTGCGCCGTGTCGGCTTCCATCAGCGCGACCGTCGCATAGCTCAGCAGCCCTGTCGCCGCGCCGGTAATCAGCGCCAGGATCGATGTCATCTGAACGCGCACGAACGACTTCGGCGAGCCGTCCTTGATCGCCAGCAGCTGCGCAAGCGAAAGGTCGGCCGCCGAAAGGATCGGCGCCGTGGTGGCGTCGGTTGACATGAAATTCTCCGATTATTGGACGAGCACGGTTGCCGTGCTGCCGAAGATTTCGAGGCTCGGGGTGCCGAGGACGATGTCCAGCGCGGCGACGAACCGAACGTCGTAATCACCCGCCGAAAGGCCGGTGATCGTCTGGTTGAACAGGCCATAGCCCGCGTCGCTGTCGAACGTCTCGGGATCGAAACTTGCCTCGCTACCCTCGATCGGCGACCCCGGCGCATCGGTCCACGTCCCGGCTCCGGCTGGCGAGCTTTGCCATTTCCCGACCAGCGACGACGTCGCAAAGCCGGTGTCGTTAACGGCATAGGTCGCCGGAAAGGCGCACGAGATGTCCTCGCCGCTTCCGACCGTCACCGTGAAGGGCCCGGCGGTTTCGGTGAAGCTCCCCGATGTCAGATAGGGGAAGGTCGAATCGCTCCCGCTCTTCGATCCTGTTCCCCCCGGATTGGGGGCCGCGGCTTGCTGCAGGACGAACTGGATCTTGTAGGCGGGGTAGGCGACCCCATCGACCGTGACCGAGAGCATGATGTGCCCGATGCCGCCGGCAGTGACCGTGATGCGTCCCTTGTCCGGGCTTCCGGCGATATTGTTGATCGTCGCCGTCACACCGCTGGTCGTGATGCTGTATTGGACCTGATTGCCCGTTCGGATGTCGACGCCGCCTTGGGACACGGCCGGGGTCAGCACGCGCGGCGGGAACTGACCCGGCAGCTGCGTCCCGGCGAAGTCCTTATAGATCGTCTGCGTCAGCGGCGGCGCGATCGTCACGACATAGGCGTTGTTGCCCAGCGCGTCCGGCACGACATAGACGTAGCCGGGTCCGTCGACGGGGTCGCCTTCGAACAGGATCGGCTCCCCTTCGAAGACCAGCGCCAGCCCCTCGAACCGGAACTGATTGTTGACGTCGTCGAAATAGAGCGTGCCTTCCGGCGGGTCTTCGGGTGGCGGGTCGGGCACGCGGATCGTCTGCACGCCGCCGCTGCTGAGCGATGCCCAGTATGAGGGGCTGTCGGGCGGATAGTTGCCGGAAGTCGCGGTCGGGTTGGTATAGAGCCAGGTCGATCCGTCGGGCAGGGTGACGACGTTGCCCTCGCGATAAGTCTCCGTCGCCGAATAATTCCCGACCGGGATGATGTCTGCGTAGAAGGCGACTTCGGTCGACAGGTCGTGAACCCGCCAGCTCGTCTCGGCCGCCATGACGATCTTCTTGAACGGCGGGGGCGTGTCGGCTTCGATGAAGTTTGCCGCAATCGGAAGGCGACGGCCCATGCTGTCGATCGTGAAGCTCGGCGTTCCGATCGCGACCCGGCAGGCGAACAGCTTCCCGAGCAGCGAATATCCGGCTTGGGCATTCAGCGGCGCGCACAGGCGGCGTGCGAGGTCGAGGAACGTCGTCTGCTCGGTCAGCACGAGATTGATGACCCCGCCGTTCGGCAAGCCCGAAGCGAAGTCGTCAAGCGCGTCCAGAGAGGCCGTGTCGATCGTCGCCGGGTCGATGTCCCGCTCATCGGCGATACGCTGCAAAATCTCGCCCGTGAGGCGCCAGAACGTGCCGCCGACGGTATCGCCCTCGACGTCGCCGGTTATCACGCCAAATTGCGGCGCGCCGAGCCGAACGAGGCCCTCGGCCAGACAGGTTCCCCAGCGGCCGGCGGGGATCGTTGCCGCCACAAGCGCAGCATAGTCCGCATAGTCACCGATGCTCGCTCCGAAGCTCGCCCCACGCTCATAAAGCGCGTCGACTCCGAGGATCGCGCCATAGCCGCTGAACTGGTAGACGCTGTTGTCGGTGTCGATCAGCACCGGCTCGACATTCTTCGCCGCGCCGAACACCCACGGCTTCAACCGGCCCTTGAGGTCGAGCCCGCCCTCGGCATCGCCGGTCCCCGCATATTCGCGGTTCAGAACCTTTGTATCGCCCGCCTCGCCCCGGGCGTCGAGCGTCAGCTTGATCGCGCCCCCGTCTTTTTCGAACCGGCTGACCTTCCCCGAAAAGACCTGCGTGACCGTGTTTTCATAGGGATATGCACCGCCCGGGCTGGTCGTGAATGTCCCTGCCCACATCCGGACCAGCGCGCTTTCCCATCGGATGGTCTCCGCGGCGGGGAAGAGTTGCAAGAGCGCCGTCTCGGCGATCACGATCGGCGAAGACCCGCTGTCGATCGCCGCCCCAAGATCGCCGGTGAAAAGCGAAACCGAGAGGGTCCCGGGGTCGTAAAGCGCCGCCGCCCACCGATGCCCGTCCCATGTCTGGGCGCGCCGGTCGGCGGCGGAGCAGACCCGCACGACCGTTGCCGGGAGAGGCCACCGCGGGGTGACCTCTAGGAAGACGATCATAGGGTGCCGAAGCGCTGGGTCGTAAAGCCGCCGACCCCGTTATATTGCTGCCATTGGCCCATCATCACGGCCCAGCCCTGCAGAAGCTGTTGCGTCTGGTTTTCGATCGCGCCGACGACCGGCGCATAATTGTTGCTCGCCTGTCCCGTCGAGGTGAACGGGCTGTCCCGCCCCGCTGCGATGCTGGCGATGTTCGTCTCGGCGTCGATCCGCAACTTCGTCAGCTGGGTGATCTCGTCGAGCAGTTCGAAATAAGGCGTCTGCGAGCCGCTGAACTCGCGCTGGATGTCGAGCAGGGCTTTCGCGGCCTCGGCATAGGCGTCATAGGCGCTGCGGTCCCCGGCGGCCACGCGGGCCTTGAGCGGGTCATAGGCGGCCTGCGCGGCGCCGAGGCGGTCGCGAAGGGAGCGGCCGTTGTCGCCCATCGTCAGGTCGTCGTAGAGGCTCTTGAGCGAGGCGGTCATGCGCTCCGCGGCTTCCTTGACGGCTTCTGCCCGCTCGATGCCGTAAAGCCGCTCGAGCTCGGCATATTCCTCGGTCGTCGCCCCGGCCTCGGCGAAGATCTTCTTGAGGCGCGTGAACTCGCGGTCGAGCGTGTCCAGAGCAGCGCCCACGGGATCGTCGCGCTGCTTGAGCCGATCGAACACGCTCTGGAAATCGAGCGCCTTCTGAAGCGCGACGTCGATGTCCTTGCCAGCCTGCAGCAGGCGTTGCGAGCCGGCGCGGAGACCCTGGACTGCCCCGTCGAGCAGAGCGTCTCGCAAGGCCGCGTACGCCGCCTCTTCCTCGCTCGCGTATTTCTGAACCCCGGCGCCCTTCGTGCGGCCCTGACCGGTCGGGTCCACGACGAAACTCTTCTTGCGCTGGCCGATCGATACCCGGAAGGACCCGATCTCGGCCCCAAGCGCATCGGCAATTCGGGCAAGTTGCGCCTGAACGCCGCCGGCCATGTCCGTGACACCAGCGCGGAGTTTGCCGCTGCCCCGATAGGCCGGATCGTCGTCGATGCCTGTGATCGTCGCCGAGCCCTTCGGCGTCTTCTTGAACAAGCCGCCAATGGTTCCGCCGATCGCCCCGCCGATGATGTCTCCGCCCGGGATGGGCAAGAATGAGCCGATCGCGCCGCCAATCTGTGACCCGAGCTTGCTCTGCTTGATGCCGAGGTCGCGAAGAATCCCTGATGCCGCTTGGCCGACTGCCGCGCCCCGCAGCGCGCTTCCAACCGCGTCGCCGATGCTGGCCGACAAGTCAGGGCCGAGGATTTTGTCGCCGAGTGCCTTGAGCGTGTCCTTCAGTTCGCGCTGAACCGATTTTTGCGCGGTGACGACAATCTCCGCTGTCTGGACAGTCGGGGTGTTATCATTGGCAGCACCGCGAATATCAGCCACAGCATCCGAAACTGCCGCCCCGAGTTCCTCGATGGGGCCTATGGTCTGGCGGATCGCTCGCGCCATATCGCGTCCGGCTTCATCGACCTTGTCGAGCCCGAGGATTTTCAGCTTCTGCTGACGGAACGCCTCGCCGAAAAGCGCCTCGTAGACGTCTTCGGTCAAAGCCTGCTTCTGGACTTCGAAGATCCCCTTCAGGAATGATTTTGCGGCACCAAGGCCCCTCCCGTCGAAAAGGTCGTAGATGGCATTTTTTGTCGTGCTGGCGACGTCATCGACGATCTGAAGCAACTGCTGCTGGCGCTCGCGCTGCTGTTCGAGTTCGATGTTCTGAAGGCGGAGCTCGCGGCGCATATCGCCATATGCTTTGACCTGGTCGTCGGTGATGCCGCGCAGCTGGATCTGGGCCGCCAGTTGGTCGAGCGTCTCTGCACCCAGCAAGCGAGCGAGATCGAGCATGTCGCTGCGGACCTCGTACTCGGCCTGGCCGCTGTTGAGCATGACGTCCTGCGCCGCGACCAGTTCGCGCATCTCGTTCAGTTCGTCGGTTAGCGGGCGCTTGAGAAACTGGGGAATAAGCGTGTCGCGCGTGGTGATCGCACTGTCGCGTGTCTGCTCGATCACCTTCTTCTGTTCATCGGTCAACCCGCCGGCCTTCAGCTTGGCGTCGGCCTGCGCGATGGCTTGATTGAGGTCGATCACGGCAGCGGTGGCGCGATCGACGTCTCGGGGGGCTTCGTCGAATTGACCACGAAGGCGAGACACGGATTCGGCCGCGCTGTCGATCGCGCGCTGCAATTCTGCGGCCTCGCGCTGGGCGCGCTCCGCCGCGCGTTGGGCGCTCTGGTAATCGACCTCGCCGGGCGCTCCGTGCCCCTTCCATTGGAAGTGCTTGCGCCCCCCGCTTTCGGTAACGATCTGGAAGCCCTTCAAGCCGACCTTTTGAGCCGCCGCATATGCCGCCTGCTCGTTGAGGGTATTCTTGTCGACATCGACCGCGCGATAGGCCTGATGCGGGCTCGGCCGCGAATAGCCATCAAGCGGAGTAAGGCCCTGCTTGTACAGCGAGTTTTGCTTAGCTGCGCTGCGATAGCTCGAAATGACGTCGATGCCCTGAGCCTCAAGTTCCTTGATGAACTCGCCCAGCACCTGTTGCGCTGTCCGCCGCGGAGTAGTCGTCCGCTCAGAATCCTTCAGGACCTTGGCGTTTCGGTCATACTCGCGTTTCAGTTCGAGGATGCGACGGTCGTACTGCTCCTTGCTGATATAGTCCGAGGGTTGCTCGGCGCCGATGGTCGTCTCCGACCGGGCACTTCGCTGCCGACGCAAAGTCAGGTCGACGATCGCGCGATCATATTCGCCTTTGAGCTTGGCCGATGCGTCGGTGAGTTCGTCAACGGCGCGCTGTGCGAGCGCGATCTGCGCCGTAGTCACCGAGCCCATCGCGACTTCACGCTGGCGAACAAGATCGCTGTATTCGCGGGTCAGCCGCGCGCGCGCCGCTTCCGTAGAGACATCGAAGCCGCGGGCCATGACCTGCCCGCTCGTCCGCTCCGGGCCAAGGTCAGAGATCTGCTTCCCGATCTCTGCAATGCGGCGATCAAGGTCGGCCACCTGCGCCTGCGCGTTAGCCAGGGTAAAGTCGGCAAGCCGGGCTTGGGTCGAAATCAATTGCTCCGTGCTGGCGTTCAACTGATTGATCGCCTCGGTAAACTTTGTCACCGACATGGCCCGATATTCAAGAACGTCGGTGAAGTCCAAGGTCGACCGCTTCGCCTTGTCGGTTTCCTCCCCTGCTTTGCGGCTCGACAGCGCGAACATGCCGAGGACCGACACCGCTGCGATCAAGGCGGCACCATAAGGACCTGCGGCGAAAGTCGCGAGCCTGGAGGCGGTCGTCAGTGAATTGGTAGCCGCAGCCGCGCCAGCTGCCGCCGCAGCAACGCCGGACAGAGCGCCCGTCTCGACGCGCGCGGCGGCCGACAGACTGTTTGTGGCCGGGACGGCCGCCACGTCAGCAGCCGCAAGTTGCAGCGTGCTGGACTTCGCAGCCGCGGTCGCAGTGTTCAATCCGGTAACGGCCGAAGCCGCCGAGGCCGTCGCGCTGCTCACCGGCTTGGATGCTGCGGCGATGTCCGCCAGCGCGGATGCCAGCTGCCCGCCCTGCTGGGCGAGGATCGTGAAAGGGCTAACGCCCATCGCGATGCCCTGGAAGATGTCCTGCAGCTGGAAATTTAGGCTCGCATAGCCGGCGCGCACCCGCCCCGATGCTTCAGCGCTGGCGTCCATGGTCGCATTCAATTGCTGAACGCGAACCTGATACTGTTCGGCGGTGATGTCGCCCTTGCGCAGAGCTTCGGCGGCGATCGCGAGCTGGGCGTTGAGACGGGCTTGCTCCGCCGCCAGCGGGTCAAGCTGGGCGCGAAGGTCGGCGAGCTCTTTCTCATATACGTCCGCGGCACGCGCGGCCTGTTCGAGGGCAGCGTAGCCAGCGCCATTATCGATCGCGCGCGAGGACATGGCGGGAGCGACCTGACGACCGACGGCCCGGCTGGCGTTCAGCTGGTTGACCTCGATCTGGGCTGCTTTGGCCGCCTCCGCGAAGGTTTCGCGATAGGCCTGCGCGAGACGGCTCTGCTTGTCGCTGGTGACGTCGAGCGCGGCCTGCAGCCGGGTATGGGTGGCGAGTTCGGCCTCGGCTGCGCGCACGGCCTGCTGCTGCTCATTCGTCTGCGCGGCCAGGGCGGCGATATAGTCCCGCGTCGCGCGGCTCGTGTCGCCCGTCTCGGCCGCAAGAGCGCTCGCCGTGCGGGTGAGGGAGATGAACGCCTGCTCGCTGAACTTCGCGTCGGCAACGACTTGGCGAAGCCCCGGAACGTCAAGGTCGATCGCGCCGCCCGAGCCGAGCCCACGGGAAAGCGACTTGCCGATCTTCGCGCCGATGTCGTCGAAGACACGTGTGAAACGCTGCTCGGCGCTCCTTGCGCTCTGCTCGAAGGCGCTTTCGAATTCCCGGAACCCGTTGCCCGAGCCGTCATATTCGGCCGTGATGAAGGCGGGGAATGATGTCACGTCCTACCTTCCTTTCAGTTCACGAGCGATGAGCGAGGGCAGCGATGCTTGCGCCTCGGCGACGATCTGGTCGACATCGACCCGCGCCTGCCGTGAGGTGCGGGGGATGCCGTAAAATGCGACGATGTAATCGACCCCGATCTGCCCTTTGCGAGCCAGACCCTTCTTCGTGAGCGAGCGGGCAGAGCGGGACTTGCCCGATGCCGACACGCCGACTTTCTTGACGATGAGCAGCGGAGTCCCGCTCGCCGACTTGATCGGGACCAAAGGGCCAATGCGGGTATCGAGCCCGGCCTTGCTCCAATTGCCCGGCGTCATCTTGGCCCGGCCCGCGCGCACCGGGATTTGATCGGTGGCGATCCAGAGATAGCGTCCATTTCGCGGCGCGATCTCTGCCCCTTCGGTATATGCTTCGATCGCGCCCCGGGTGCGCGGTGATCGCGAACGGATGAAGACCCATCCCGACGCCCGCCAGCCGCTGCCGGAAAGCTTCATGCGGCCGGTCTTCTCGGCATCCGAACCGTCGTCGATCGCATTGCCCATGCGCCCGAGCTTCGCGGCGGCCATTTCTCGCCGGATGACCCCTTTCGCGTTCCGGGCAGCGGTCGCCGTCGCGTTGAGCGCCGCGGCCTGCATCCGTGCTTCGCTGTCGCGCCGGAACTGATCGAACGCGCTGCGCGGCGGCATGCGGACCCGCCCCCTAAAGCGGCTCACCCTTCTTTGCCCGCTCGAGCGACACGCCGATGATCGCCCATGCTTCGACCAGAAGATTCGGCTGGTCGAGCAAGCCCCGGCCATCGGGCCAGACATGACCCGCCATGCCCCGGTCGCACTGATAAAACAGCCGGATCAGTTCGAAGCATCGCGGATCGATCAGGCGTCGGGGGTTGCGTCGGAAGATGCCGATGCCGGGGACGACCCATTCGTTTCGGCCGACCCAGGTTCCTTCGTAGCTTGCGGGGTCGGCTGAGACGGCGCAGGCGAGCTTGAGTTTTTTTCCGCGTCCTTGTCGAGATAGATACGGCGGATGGCTTCCATCGACAATTCGAGGAACGCGATGCCGCCCTTCTCCTTGCCGAATTGTTCGGCGAGCTCTTCGGAAAGAGCGACGACCGATTCGAGCGATAAGAGCCCGGCCTCGAATTGGGGCGGGGTCGGAAGGCCGGTCCAGTCGGTCACCGCATGGGCAACGGCGAACCGCGACAGCTCGCGCTGGAAC
Organism: Sphingomonadaceae bacterium 3R27E2-A; assembly: GCA_005503165.1. GTDB lineage: Bacteria > Pseudomonadota > Alphaproteobacteria > Sphingomonadales > Sphingomonadaceae > Sphingopyxis. The sequence goes on along the minus strand of SCNT01000010.1, from coordinate 21,363 downwards.
CGGACGTTGCTGACCCGCATCTTGCGCACCGTCGGCGAAGCCTCGTCCAGCCGCTCCATCAGGCCGTCGATTTCCTTCTCGTCGGGATGCGAGAAGTCGCCGAGGGGCGGAGGCGGGTCGTCCCCTGCCGCCGTCGCTTCCTCGATTTCGAGCCGGTTCGCGCGCGCCTGATCGACATATTCGTCGAGCGCCTGCCAATAGGTCCGGATGCGCTCGATCTTTTCGTCCTGCGGGTCGCATTTCCAGAGGCGGCAGAACTCTTCGATCGCCACTTCGCGCATCCGCTCGTCATTGAACTGGACGAGCCCTTCCTCGGCCATTGCATATTGCATTGCCTCGCGCTCGCGCCGGGAGACGGCTTTCAGAACGAACTTCGGCGGCGCTTTCTCATTGAGAAGCGCCGCCGGGGTGAAGGTCTTGGTTTCCTCGGCATGGGCCGGAATACGCTGCATGGTGGACATTTGGGACGGTCCTTATGTTGAGGTTAGGCGGGATAAGGAAAGACGATCGCCGCGCCCTTCTGCAGCACATCGACCCAGAGCTGGGGCGATTCCATGACGTGCTGCTGGCCGATGTCGGGGCCGCTGTGGCTGAACCGCGCATCGGGGATCACGATGGCGACGATGCCGCCGGCGCCGCTGCCCCACATGGCGAAGAAGCTGTGCTTCGCCTGCGCGTCGGCCTTGGCGATCGTGTCGAAATCGGCCTTGGCATAGGCGAGCAGGGTCGGCGTGAGCGTGATCTGCTTCGAGACCAGCTCGCCGCCTTCGTCGCCCGTCGGCATGTTCGGGTTGGGCGCCGCGGCCGATTGCAGGCCGAAGTTGAGTTCGAAGCCCGAGCCGCCGACGGCGATCTTCGACAGGAACTGCTTGCCGTTCTGGAACTTCGGCGTCGTGCCGAGCGCGGGAATCGTCGGCGTCGACTCGTCCGCATAGTCGTACAGCGTCACGTCCATCGTGATGCGCGCCATGGGAATGGTCGCGCTGTCGCGGGTGGACGTCTGAACCGAGAGCAGCAGCGATGCGACCTGGCAGTCCACGAGGTCGTAGCAGACCCCGCCGATCCAGACCGTTGCCGAGAGGGGCACGGGATCGACCGACGAGACGCTGTTCACATAGGCGAGCTGCTTGGGGATCTGATAGTTGCCGGAGAGCGAACTGCCGAAGGTCTCGCACAGCTCGAACACCTTGCTCGCGCTGTTCGTGCGGATCGCCGAGATACCCGAAAAACCGCTCGAAACGCCGAGCAGCTGGACGAGCATCGCCTTGTAGAGATCCAGCGTGCCGGTGACGCCCGCGCCGCCGGTGAAGCCGGTCGTGCTGCCCGACGAAAGCGCTTCGGGCGAGGCGGGAATTGCCGAGGTCGTGCGGACTTCGCTCATCTTGGCGTTCTGGAACAGCAGGCCGAGCAGATAGGCATTGGCCGCGGGGACGTCGGAGCCGCCCGGAGGACGAAGGTTGACGTCGAAGCTGAGGGTCAGCTTCTTCCCCGCGATTTCATCGCCCTGCTGGTCGATGGAACCCGTATATTCGGGGTTGGCGACGGCGACCGATGCGATGCCGAGCGAGACATTCGACACGGGCATGACGTTGGCCGCGGGATCGACGAAGGTGCCGCGCACCGACTGGTTGCCGATCGCGATGACGGTGTTGCGCGACTTGCGCGTTGCGAAGGCCATGATGGTGTCTCCTTATTCGGCCGCTTCGGCGGGCGCTTCGGGTTCGGGGGCAGGAACGGGCTCGCCGGTCCCGGCAGCGACGGCTTCCTCGGCGGTCGCGCCTTTGGCTATGGCGTCGTGCATGGCGTTGAAATCGATGCTCTGGGGCGGCAGCACGGGAGCCACCTCGATCACGGGCTTGCGGGCCATTGGGTCAATCCTTTCGGGGCTGGTGTCAGAAGGTCGCGCCGCCCGCGCCCACGAGGGTGCGGAAGTCGTCGGTCGGCGTGTAAAATTGGCAGGCGTAGGTCAGCAGCGCCTCGCCGATGTCAGGCGCGGCCTGTTCTGTCGCGTCGGCCCTGTCCGGGTCCATAAACTCGACGCGCCCGCCCAGCAGCTCGCTCGCGGCGAGGGCGGAGACGATTGAGGCGATGATGTCCTGGTTGACCGCATCGATGCTGAGGCCGGTCAGGATACCGCTCTGGCAGGAAAAGATGATCTGGCCGCGGTGCCGCATCTGGCCCACCATCTCGGAATAGGCGAAGTCTACGCGCGCCATGCCGATGATGACGCCGGGCGTCAGGGCTTCGGACAGCGGCTCCATGTCGCCGCGCTCGGTCGTCGTGAACCAGTGGACGTCGGGCCGGGCATTGGCCAGCACCGCCTTGATCTCGTCGATGATCTTCGTCCATGCGGTGTCGGTCGCGGCCATTATGCGGCCACCCGCTTGAGGCCGAAGCGCCAGAAGCCCGTGTCGGCCACCGTCACGCCCACCGGCTGATAGATGAGGCCGGGGAAGCGCGCGATGTTGGTCACGCGGCAGTCTTCATTGGGACGGATCGGGAACTGCGCGGCGTCGAGGTCGACGGTCATGACTTGCGACACCGACCCGGCACCTCCGCCCGGCGCGGCATTCGTGATCTCTTCCTCATATTCGACGAACCCGAGCACGCCGGTGACGGAAGGCCCGCCGACCGGCGTATAGGTAAAGGTATCGCCCAAGGCCGCGACCGTCTTCCGGTCAAGGTCGACGGTCGCGGTTTCGAGCGGGGTGGGCATCAGGGGGCCTTGTCGCCCTCGGACTTCGCCTCACGGGCCAGCTCGATAGCGGCAACGATGTCGGCTTTGGTCGCCCCGTCTTCGATCGCGACCGACTCCTCTTCGGCGATCGCGAGCAGCTGGTCCTTGTTCTTGCCCGTCAGCCCCGGCGGGTCAGCGGGCTTGCTGCCGCCCTGGCCACCGTCGCCGTCGTGATCGAGCGGACCGTCTTCGTCGATGGCCTCCTTCTCGCGAAGGAACGACAGGGACGTCTCGGCCACGCGGGCATATTTGCCCTCGGTCAGCACGATCATGTTCTTGCCGTCATGGAGGGTGGCGGTCAGCGCCGCCAGCACCCGGACAGTTTTGACCGCCATGGCGCCCTCCTTAGACCGTGGCCGTCAGGACGAGGTCCGGACGCGCGTTGACGAAGAGCGGGTAGGCGTAGATTTCCGGCTGCACCCACTGGTTGCGCTGCAGGTCGCGCACCAGGAACGGCACGTACCGGCGGCCGCGCTGGCCAATGAGGTCGAGGAACTCGTTCGCCGGCCCCATGACATGCTGGAACATGCCGGGCAGGCGGTACGGGAAGACCTTGGCCTTGTTGGTGTTGATGGCGATCGTCGAGCCGTCGTCGGTGCCGCGATAGTGGAACCACAGCACGCCGCCGAAGTCGAAGGTTTCCCAGACCTTGCCGTCGCGCAGGTTCGCCGCGGCGGCATAGTTCTGGTAGGTCTGCGTGACCGCGAGGTGGCCGGTCAGCTTGAACCAGAAGGCGTTACCACAGACGGCGCGGATCTGGATCTGCTGCGCGTTCCCGCTGCCGATGGCCTGCGAGATGGGGATGACCAGCTGGGTGCCGATCTTTTCCTGCAGCTCGCCGATCGTCATGCTGGCGTTGTCGAGCGTCAGGTCGATGTCGCTCGGCGCCACGAGGTCGAACTCGTCATAATAATCGACCATCGTGCTGCCGTCCTTGTCGAGGACGAGGCCGTTGAGCGCGCCGAGGCGCATATGCTCTTCGGTCATTTCGACGTCGCCGATCAGATCTTCCTGCATGCGGGCGATTTCGGCGGCCACGACGTCTTCGTCGGTCTCGTCTTCCCACGGCGCCATGTTGGCGAGCTGGTGGGCGAAGAGCTGGTCGCCTTCCGCGATGCGCGGAATCTGGATCGGGCGATAGTTCTTCTCGGGCTTCGAGCGCATTTCGATCGGCGCGCCGCGGAGCGTCGACTGGATGACGCCGTTGGTGCGGGTCTTCTGGCCGATATAGACGACGTCGGTGGTCACCGGCACCGGCTCGAAGCCGATGATGTCGTCGAGGCCCTTTGGGATATAGGTGCGCTTCTGGATCCCGCGGATCATCGACGCCTGGGTGAACGCATCGCCGTCGAAGACGGACATATTGATGGGCATGGGCTTGTTCCTTTCGAACTGGATCAGGCGGCGTGCTGCGGAAGGACGATCATGCCCTTGTCGCGCAGAGCCTGGATGGCGGCGGCCTTGTCATTGGCGGAGATGCCGGACTTGTAGGTCAGCATGTTGCCGTTGATGGTGGCGGGCCCGCGCACGGTGCCGACCGTCTTCACGTCCGCCGCGGTCGCGTCGATGCCGTGGAAGAGGATCGCAGCGGCATTCTGGCCGCCGTTGGTCAGCGCGGGGTCGTGCGGTACATACTCGACCGCGTCGGTGGCATAGGCGACGACCATGGGGATCTGGTCGCCCACGAGCCAGTCGTTCGCGCCATCGGCGAGGGTGCCGTTGATGCCGCCGTTATAGGCCGAGCCGATGGTGCCGATCCCGTCGAGCGAGCCGTCGGGGCGGAGCACCTCGTACTTGCCGGTGGCGCCGGTGACGGTGATGTTCAGCTTCCATGCGCCTTCGACGACGCCGGCATCGGCCGTCCACGAGCCGACCGCGCCGTTACCGACGGTGCCGCCGGTCGTGCTGACCGGGGTGCCGGGGGTGACGCCGGGGGTGCCGTCCAGCACCTTGCCGAGCAGCGTACCGGCAACGAGGACGCCCGAACCCGAACGGACGCGGATTTCTTCGTTGACGATGTTCGGGGAAGCGCTCTCGCCGAGGTAGCAGCCCGAGCGCTTGTTGTTGTAGGTAGCGACAGCCATTACTTGGACTCCTTCTTGTCGATGGTGGCGCGCGCGCGATCCCAGACGGCGTCGCTGGCGGCGCGCTTATCGGGCTTGCCGCCCTTGCCTTCGTCAGCGTCGATCTTGCTGTTCTTGTCCGCGCCGAGCGCGTCCCTCATTTCCTTGCGGCCACCTTCTTCGGCGGCTTCGCGCTGCTGCTCTTCGGTGAGCGCCGTGTGCTCGACCTTCGGCATGTCGGCGAGCAGATCGACGATGTCGTCGGCGCTGGCGCTGAACAGGGCGGCCTTGGTGAGCAGCTTGCCTGCGGCGGCTTCGCGCCCGGCATAATGCTCGCTCGCCATGACGGCGCTGAGGCGATCCGAGGCGGCCTTGAAGCCCTCCGCGTTCGCTTCCTTCTTCGCGGCTTCCACCGCGGCATTCTGATCGGCTTCCGCCATATCCTTGTCCTTTCCTTTTGATTTGGGCGGCGGTGCGCCGTCCTCGTCGTCGGTTTCGGGGGTGTCTTCGATTTCTTCGGGCTTGCTCTTGGCGTCGTCCTTCGACGCCTTGAGAGCAGCGGGAAGTCCGGCAAAACGGCTCATCTGGCCGATCTCCTTTCGCGCTTGCTGCGGTCGATTTCTTCTTCGAGCCGGGCCCATGCCTCGCGCTCGGTCGTCACGGCATCCATCAGACCGAGACCGACGGCTTCGGAGCCTTCGAACCAGTCGGCCTCGGTCGCCATGGCGTCGTCGACGGAAATGCCGCGACCCATGGATACGATCTTTGCGAAGCGGTCGCGCACCGCGTCACAGCTCGCCTGAAACTTCGCGAGGGTGACATCGTCGAGTGCTTCCACAGCCGAGCCGCGGTGCTTGCGCTCGCCCGAACGGATGATGGTGACCTTTACGCCAGCCTCGTCGAGAGCGCCGGTAATGTCGGTGTGTGCCATGCAGCAGCCGATCGACCCGACCATGGCCGTTTCCGGACCATAGACCTTGTGACAGACGGACGCGATCGCGTAGGCTGCGCTGCAGGCCATCTCATTCACCCAAGCATAAATCGGCTTGCCGCCTGTGTCGGCGAGTTCGGCCAGCTCAAGGACGAATTGCTCGAGTCCCGCCACAGCTCCGCCAGGGCTGTCGATGTCGGTCCAGACGGCCTCGATTTCCGGGTCGCGGATGGCATCGCGCACCTTGCGCGTCAGACCATCATATCCGGTCATGCCGCACATCGGATCGAGCCAGCCGAACTTGTGAACGAGCGTCCCGGTGATCGGGATGACGGCAATTGAGCCGTCGCTATGGAAGCTCTTCCCGCTGTCCCATTCGCGCCGGGCGTCGCTGCCCAAGGCGCCGCGTTCGAGCATCGCCTTGGCCTCCATGGCCGTGGCGTCGATGTTCGTAATGTCCGCGATGCCGAGCTTCGTCTGAAGGGCCAGCAGCATAGCTTCGAGCTGATGAGGCAGGATTGCGAGCGGGCGATCAAGCAGCTGCCTCGCGACGTTCGTGAACGGCTGAGGGCCAGTGCCGATCGGCCTCATTGATCGGCTCCTTCCGTTTGTTCAGCCTCGCCGCCGGAAGCTTCCAGCGGCTTCGTGTTGTGATTGACCGGCGCCAGGTTCATTTCGGCTCGCGCGGCTTGGTAGAATGCTTCCTCGGCCAGCACGTCGTCAGGATCGCGGCCGCGTTCGAGGATGTGCTCGATCGTCGACGTGCGGCCCGCCGCGGTGTCCTTGTTCGCCGCGTCGGCCTCCTTGTTCGGATCGACCGAACCGCGTCCGGGGCCGATCCATTCGGCCATGCAAAGCGCCGTCTTGTTTCGGTAGAAGTTCGCTGGGCCGCCGGGGATTTTGACATCGCCGTTCGCGACTTCCCATTCCAGCCATGCGGCGAAGAAGGGGGTCAGGAACTGCTGTGTGAAGAAGTGCCGGTCTTCGAGGAACGAACGCCACATCTCGTTGAGCAGCGCGCGCGCCGAGCTGTAATTGATCGATGCCCAATCCTGCGACAGCTGCTGATAGCTGACGCCCAGCGAGCCCGCGATCTTCTGCAGCACGAACCGCACGAAGGCGGGATAATTTTCGTTCGGGCTCGTCCGCTCGGGCGTTTTGACGTCCTCACCGGGGAGAAGGTGGACGACGTTCGCATAATCGACAGTGACGGGCTTCTGGCCGCGGTAATCCAGATATTGATCGACCCAGGCGTCGAGCTGGCCGTCGTCGTCAGGGGCAAGCGCCGCTTCAAGGTCTTCGGTCGTGCCGGGCGATTTGATGAAGAAGCTGTAGATCGCCGATTTGAGCGCTGCGGCCACCTCGGCCCGGTCAACTCGGTCGACCATCTTGGCCGGAACCATGGCTTCCGCGAGACGCGAGATGCCCCGGATTTGCTCGACGCGGCGCGGCGAGAAGACATGCACGAACTTCGCCCGCCCCGTCGGGCCCCGCGCCGGCACATAATCCCAGCGGAACCGCTTGGCCTCGGGTGACGGATCGTCGGGATGACGGCTGCGGATGTAGTAGCCGATCGCTGCCCCATCGTCGTCCATGGCCACGCCGTTGCGAAGGTTGGGTCCTTCGACCAGAGCTCGGTCTTCCGGGTGGCTGATCCGCTCGGGCGCAACCAGCAGGATCGTTGTCGGGTTCGTGAGGCCGCGCTGAATGTCGCGGATTTCCGCCGCCGCCTCGCCGTCTCGAACATAGGTCAAATAGGCCAGCTTTGCCTGCGCGCCGAAGCTGAGCATCTGGCGCGTATCGTTCCGGCGCTCGATGTCGTTGGCCCACACCCGATGACGCGCCTGGACATTTCGCGCCCACGTCATGCGCCAGTTGATGTCGCGGCCGAGCAGCGAATAGACCGGCTGAGCGCTGAGCTTGATCTGACCGCCGATGACCGATTCGACGCGACGGTCGAGCCCGCCGTTGATCCAGCCATTGTTCTCGTCGAGGTCGCGGGCGCGACCCATGATCAGGTCCGCGTCGCTGCTGTCCATACCCCCGGCCCAGCGTGGGCGGGGATTCCAGCCCAGCATCTCCGATATGTCACGACGGGCGGCATCGCGCTTGTTCACGCCGAAGAATGCCGATCGGACGGCAGCGCCCATGCGCGCGACGACGTTCATGTCAGTTCGGCCAACCGAGCCGGATGGCGCGCCGGCGCTTTCCGCCAGCTTCTGCCGCCTCAGCCGCAGCAAGGTCGCTTTCGCGGATAGCAATCAGGTTGGTCAGGTCTTCGAGCGAGACCTCGCTGTTCGCGAGCTTGCGGCCCGACCGCATGACCTCTTTGATGCGTTCCCCCGTGGCCAGTTTCGTCCGCGCCGCGCGCAGCACGACCAAGTCGGCTCGAATGTCGGCGGCGGTTTCGGCCATCGGGTCAACGTCCTCCTTGGTTCAATCGTTCAAAGCGGCTCAGCGTCGACTGCTTCTTTGCAGGCGCCGGGGGTGGCTGTTCTTCTTCGGGGCTCAGTGTCACTGCTCGCGCCCATGGCGGCCGCTTTTCCGCAGGCTCCCATGGTCGGCCCTCGCGGTTCGGCTCGAGCATGATGCGACCCGCTTCGGTGTAGCCGTAGAGGTCGAGCGTTTCGTTCGGACCGGTGCGGACCCAGGTCCCGTCCTGTTCGGTTTCGCCGAACAGTTCGTCGAACGCGTCGTGCGGGGTGTCGATCGCGAAGTCGCATTGCCCGGGCGAGCCGTCGGTGACTGCGAGGTCTTCGACCGTGTCCTTTTTCAGGTCATCGACCCCCAGCACGTGCAGGGTAATCTCGGGAGAGACCGCCTTGCCGTTGCTGTCCTTCGAAATCTTCGTCGGTACGAGAGGAACGCGATCGCGCTTCCCTGCTTGGCCCTTGATGCAGCGGACCTTGCGCCAGTCTTTCCAGCGCTTCTTGTCCATCCGCCGGGCGAACTCATACGCCAACCAGGTGGCATTGCCGTCGCCGGTGTCGATCAGCGTGACCGCGACCGGCAGGGCCTTGGTCGGATCATCGGCAAACGGAACGAGCCGGTCGATCACTTCCTTTTCGAGGACCGACCAATCATCTTGCACCCGGGTCGGGTGGATGTCGCGCATCACGTCGTCGGCATGGCGGCGCTGGCGGATCGTGAAGCGGTCGATCAGCCATGATCGCCGCTCCAAATCCCAACCGCGCAGCAGGACGTCGAACTTGTGGCCACCGACGTCGACGGCTGCGGTGATGAACATGACATCGGCAGGGGCGGTGCCCAGTCGATATCCCGCGGCATCCTCCGGACGTGCCCGCTTTCTCAGGGCATCGGCGTCCAACCCTGCGCTGCTAGCCGCACCTTCGTAGACCTCGCCCATGGTGCGGATCGTGACCTTGCGCAGCTTGTCAGTTTTCGTCGTGCGCTCGTGATGCTCTTTCGCGCCTTCCATGGCCGAAGCCAGTTCCGCGAGAGGCACTTGAGTGACCATCAGCGCATGGATCCAGAAGCCCATGGTCTGGCTCGGCAGCATTTCGCCGAGAACGCCGCGATCCACGTCGAAAGTCTGGCCGACGTGCATGTAGGCCCGATCGCCCTGTTCGCAGGCCGCGACGACCATGTCTTTCCGCTGGTCTTCGTCCAGCATCGCACCGCAATGGGGGCAGAGCATGGCGGCCGTCTCCCGCGCCCGCTTCAAGCGTTCGTCGACCGGCGTCCGGTCGGGTGACTTCTGATAGTGCAACTGGAAGCGCGGAATGTCCTTCCAGTGCTTCGTCGGATAGGGCGAAGCGTGACCCCCGCATTCCGCGCAGGCCATGATGAATATGCCGCGGCTCGAATTGAGCCAAGCTTGAGCAATCCCGCCCGACCATCCGATGTCGGGGTGCGAGCAGCCGTAAATCTTGCGGTTCGAGCCCAGCATGCGCTGGCGGAGGCGGGCTTCGTCGAGCCAACTCGAGGCGAGCTTTTTCGGAAGACTGTCCGATTCATCGACGAAGATGAACCCGGCTTCGCGGTTTGTCAGGGTCTTCGCTGACATCGCCAGCAGTTCGGTCGTGAACCCGCCGATCCGCTTGAAGGTCAGCTTGTTGTCGCTCTGACCGGTTCCGATCTTCGCCGCGACATCTTCGTGATCTTCGAAGAGGGGCTTGAAGACCTTTTCGGCATAGCTGGCGACCTCACCGGGGCCGGCGAGATACCAGAGCGTGTTGCCGAAAGGACCGATGTCCTTGCGTTTGAGCTCGAAGTTTTCGGCGACGACGGTGCCGCCGCTGCGGCCGGGCTTCGGAACGATGACCTCGGGAACCTCGGGCCGATCCATCGCCCGCATGACCGGGGCCAGGTACGGGGTGACGTCGAGCCGCCATTTGACCTTGGTGCCGTCTTCCTTGCGGAAGTATCGTTTGGTGACGCTGTAATCGAGCGTCGACATCTCTTGCGGGAGGTCGAGAAACCGAAGCTCATCCTCGGCGAGCTTGATCAGGTCGGCGCAGAATGCATCCTCGCCGAGAAGCTCACATTGCTCTGCGATCTCCCATTTCGACAGAACCCGCACCGAAGCTCCTTATGAATTCGGTGCAGCGCTGGTTCAATGTGACGGCCACCTTCCGCAGTTCCTCGTTCATCGCCGCGCGGATATTGGGCGGGAGGATGCCGGTGGGGTCGATCGTCGTTTCGGTGCCGAGCACGGCGCCGATCGCGGCCTGATTATAGCCGCGGATGAACTCGCTGACCTTGGGGGAGGGCGTGTAGCCACCCATCCGCATTTTCTGTTCCTGAATGGCGATCGTCAGATCGACCTGCTTTTTCAGTTCGGCGATATCGATCTGGCCCGCTTCGACCGAATCCATGTGGATGCCGGCGGACTCGACGACGCGGCGGTTTCTGTCCTGGCGCTGGGCCATCTCGCCGCGGAAGTGGGCGAGCAGAGCGTCGACAGTCGCCTGAGGATCGAACTCCCATTCGATGCCGTTGCCACCGCGGACGAACGCCCCGCTGTCGGAAAAGGACTGAAAGCTGTCGCACCATTTGCGGAGCGACGGCCATGTTACGCCGAGCAGGTCCGACATGGGCCGCGAAGACATTTTCTCGCATTCGTCCAGCGCCTCGATTCGGCGCTTTGCCGCTTCCAGCGCCTCGATCCGGGCCGAAATGGAAATCGGCTGAGGCATCAGGAAACCTGCGATTTACGGGGTGGGGTTGAGGGTCGGTTCCGTTCCGACGCATTTCGACCAATGAAGGTGCGATAAATAATCCGGGCAGGATTGTCAATCAGTCGTTGATAGTCTCGCATCACAGATTCTTCCCGGTCGAATATTCGACGTAATCGGCCACCCGGTCAGCGCAGCATCGGAAGCTGTCGAGGGCGTCACGCCCGGCATAGGCCTTTCGGGATGCTGCCTTCATCGCCATCCGGTCTATCACGACGAGGTCAAAGAACATCCGTAGCCGGAGCGGAATGAGAAGCCGGGCGTTGCGGAGTTCGTCCTGCGCATCGATCTGGGAAGGAGAGAAGACGCTGCCGCCATTGATGCCGCCTGCAATTCGAGGCTCGAAACTGCTCGAGGGCACGTTCCCAGCCAAGCCGCTCAGTTCGTGCTGCTCTTCGTACCATTCGCATGCCTTGTCCTGCCTGGCCGTGATGCGGCCGGCGTTGAAGGCGCGCCGGGCATGGCTGGTCTCGACGCGGCGGACGGTGGCGACCGGCATATCGGTCCAGCGTTCGCCGTCGACCGCAAAGGTTCGGCTCTCACCCTTGGCCAGCCATTCCGGCGTGGGCGGGATGACGGTATTGCCGATGTTGACGGTCAGGCCTTCGGCGACCTGGATCATGGCCGCCTGCCGCTCGGCTTCGGTGGCTGCGTCGGCACTGTCCCGAGCGAGGATATCGGCAACGCGCCGATCCTCGCTCTCTTTTTGAGCGGCGACCCGCATCATGGATTGAAGCCAGACAACGAAGCCGGTCCATGCCGTGCCGGGCCCGCAGAAGGCCGCCGCGAACCTCTCCCCGACCAGCTCGGTTTCGGCCAGCGCGTCGAAGGTCTCCTTGAAGCCTGCAACCTTCATGCGCCCTGTTCCTTCCGCTTGCCGTACAATTCCTCGGCAAAGGCCTGCACCCGAAGCGCCGTGCCGAGGTCGCGAACATGATCGGGGTTGACGACGAGCAGGCCAAGTTCGTGCCACGCCTTGGCCCCGGCGGCGCGGCCAAGCGACGGATCGGCCTCGCGGAAGTTCGGGGCATAAGCGGCCAGTGACGAGCGGTAGCCGACGGGCTGGTCGGATTTGTGGGTCATAGCGGCAAATCTTCCTGTGCCTGTTCGATGGGCTCGCGTCGTGCCGTGCTGACGAGCCGCAAGTTACCGCCGTCATCGACGATCCATTTCGCCCCGGTTTTTCCTTCAGCGGCCCGCTTGGCGTTGTACTTGGCGGCGAGCGCCTTTTCGGCTTCATGCATCGGACGGCTCCCGCAGCGGCCGGGGGCGGTAGACCCCGTCTTCGTGAAGGCGAAGGAAGCCCCGCTCGGCGCCGATCTCGCGCATACGCTGCGGCATGGCGTCGATAGCAGCTTGGTCGAGTTCCCGGCATTCGAGCGCGGCCATCGTGTCGCGAAACCGCGCCCTGCCTTCCGCTCGCGCCGCGTTGCCTGCCTCGCGCTGGGCACGAACCGCATCGTCCCGGCGCTCCCACCGACCCAGGATATCGAGGCACTGCTTGACACTGGGGAACCATTCGAGCTCGACCAGCGCCGTTTCGACCATGAAGCCAAGCGCCTGCCGGGGATAATGGCCAAGCATCCGCTGGTAGACCGCGGCCCGCAGCTCGCCCTTCGCCCCGTCGTCGGCCCGGCGCGGCAGGATTGCGAGCGAACGCATGAGCTTCGCGAAATGGTCATCATCGCATGGCGGCAGGGTGGGCAAGGGGGAGTTCGCCAAAGCCACTGCCTTCGCCAGTGTCGCGTCGTCCAGCCTCTGCCTCGGCGCCGAAAATCCGTCGGTCGAGAGCGCGCTCGAATCCGTCCCGGTTGTCACGGTCCCCATGATGGCGGGGAGCTTGCTTCCGATTGCCTGATCCGAAATCTCGACTGTTGAGGACCCATGTTTTCCAAGCATCTTGCCAATCCTTGAACTTGTTACCGCGCGATCGGTGGTGAGCGGCGAAGCGCTCAACCTGATATTCGAGATCTCCAGGGGGCCAGCCGTCGACGATTTTTCGGCATTGGGTGTTCGGGCCGAACTCAGCCGGGAACCAGTTATCGGGCAGGTCATGGTCGACACTGCTGCGTTTGCCATTTGGCTTCCGCGCCCCTTCATCGCCGAAGAGACCGTCGCGCTCGCGATCAGGGGAAGAAGCGTTAGCTTCTTTCCCTATGGTTCCCTTGTTCCCTTGTTCTTTTATGTCCCGCTGCTGTCCCGCTGCTGTCCCGGTCGGTGTCCCGCTGCTGTCCCGGTCGCTCTTTTCTACGTCCTGATATTTGGCATAGTTACAGATAGTTATGACTAGTCTGCCGTGTCCCGTTTCCGTTTCGATCATTGTCTCGGTTTTCAATCGGGTCAAAAACCGGTCGACGGCGCTTTTTGACATGCCCCATGCTTCCGCGAACTGGCGGACGGACCCGCAAAGCTGCCCGCGCTGCAGGGTGATAGTCTTCCCGCTCACGTCGTAGGGTGTCGGCTTCCAAGCGGCTCGTGCGAGCATCCAGAACCACGCGCGAAAGCGGTCCCCGTCCTGCAGGAGGGGATGGTCGAGCGCTTCCCGGTGCAAGGCGATGAAGCCAGTCAAGCAGCCCCCACGCTCGCGCGCCAGCGGCGCATCTCGACTTCGTTTTGCTCCTCGATGAAGGCTCGAGCCTCAGCGGCCAGAAAGCGCTTGCCGCGGACGAGGTGGAGGTAATCCTTGCGCAAATGCGGCGGGCACCATGCAAGCTTCGTTGCGCTACTGGATCGCCCCGCCTTCGCCCGCGAGGCCGGATTGCGCGCCGCTTCGCATCCCTTCTCCCAGAGACGCCGATGAACGAAATGGCGGGTGCGCCGATGGTTCACATCCGGGTCTTCGCCAAGGGCGCGCGCGCGGCGCCTCAGATCGTCCAGAAACGCGGGGTCGGTCGCGTGCTTGCGCCTGATACCTTCGCGCTGGCGCTTGCGGACCTCGGGGCGCGAGAGATTGAACTCTGAGACGTGCCGTCGACAATATCCGCTCTTGTTGTAGCGGCCGAGCGGCGCCGAGCATTTCTGGCAAACGGAAGCCATCACACCGGCTCCCCGACCGGCTGGCGGGCCATGTCAGCAATCACTTCACGGTCGAATTCATCCGCCGCGCGCGGGGTAGCTTTGACGAACCGGATGGCGAGCCGCCCAAGTCCTCCGCGATGGTCGATTTCATCTAGGAACAAAACCGGGTCGCCGAGGTAATTCAGACCGACGCGCGAGACATGATAATTCCTGCCGACGACAAGACCTTCCCCGACTGCAATGGAGCCGTCGGACAGTTCGATCTCGCCCGCCTTGACGCAGAGCGCTTCGTCGCCCGCCTGCCAATCCTCAGACATCGTGATCCTCCTTGTTGATGTTCCGGCGATCGGAAGGCGACGTGCAGACCATCGCGATGATCGCGAAGGCCATGAACGCGGCGACGATCCAGAGACCGATGACCGTCATGCCGCCTCCCTTACCCAGCGCAGCACGTCCTCAGCGGTCGCATCGACATATCCCGCGGCGGCCTTTGCAGCCCTGAGGTCGGTCATGGGATCGCCGGCGCGCTCGGCGCTCGCTTTCACTTCATTGAATTTTCGGACAGCGGTGCGCCGCTTCCAGGCTTTGAGGTCGTCGGTCATGCGGCTCGTTCCATCAGAATAGCTCGTGCTGTTTCTGCTCCGGGATCGCGGAGAAGAGCGTCGAGACGAAGCCAGGCATAAGCAGCCACCACCGGGTCCACGCCGTTTCCTGTCGCGCGAAGCCGCTCAACCCGGTGGGCCATCGCATCAATCCCTCGACGAAGATGGGATTGAGCTTCCTCTTCGCTGAGGGCTGGTTGGAGTTCGGGCCAGCGGTCGAGGACGTCGATCCACCCGCGATTATCGGCTGGTCCGGGGATGACGGCGGGCGGAAGAATTGTTCCGCCTGATAGGACAGGATATCGGCTCTGGACTTGCCGTCCTGCCGCGTGATGCTGCCCTCGCTGCTGCCCTTGTGGTTCTGCGCCGCGGGGCCCGCCCAGTGGTTCGCTTGCGACACCAGCGAGTGCATGCCCGCCTGATCCCGATAGCCGTAGCTCGCCCCCCGCTGGGATTTCGGCCCCCGGTTGCTGTCGCCCGCCTGCGGCGCCCGCCATTCCTTTGCCTGGCTTTCCAGCCCCATCTGGACCTTCTTGCCGTTGTGGTACATCGTGTTGCCGACCTGCTCGGCATGTTTCGTCGACCGCCCGCCGTTCGGCACATTCGGGGCCATCCATTCCTGCGCCTGCCCCTTGAGCGTCGGCCTTTCCTTCGTCGGGTCGCCTTGATCGCGGGTGTAGGCACCCATCACCGTGCGCGGCCCCATCCATGTCTCCACCGCATCGCGAGCAACCGCCGTCAACGTGTCCGACACATCCCTGCCGTGGCGACGTCCGGCACTCTCCGAGTCCTCCGCCCGCGCGCCGGGCCAGGATGAACAATCGCTCGCGCCGCATCGTATTGCCGGTTTCGGCCGAGCTGAATATTCCGACCGCAATGCGGCAGCCCAGTCGCTCCAGTGCCGGGACGGCGACGGCGAGCTGTCCGTCGGTGTTCCCCGGCACGTTCTCGCGGAAGAAAGTATCAGCCCCGCTTTGATCGAAGATGTCGATGGCGCGGTCGAGCAGCCAGCGGTCGTCGAGCTCGCCCCGCCGCTTTCCGGCGACGCTGTTGCCCTGGCACGGGTCGCCCGAAGTGACGATATCCACGCAGCCGCGAAATTGTCGGCCGTCGAAGGTTCGAGCATCAGACCAGACAGGCGCCGGATGAAGCCACCCCGCTTCCATCGACGCGACCAGGCTCGCGACGGCTCCAGCTTCCCTCTCCACGTAACAGACGCCGCGGACAGCGCTTCCCCGATGATGGTGGGCGAGCTGCAATCCAAGCTCGAGCCCGCCGACGCCGGCGCAGATGGAAAGGACGTTAAGGTGTCCGGGGTCGAAGGCGGGATGTAGAGCCACATTCACACCGGTGCTCCCAAAGGCGGCCGCAGCACTTCGTTGGCCCGCCAAGGGGGCGTTATCCCGAGAGCTTCACAGCCATAATCCAGCAGGCCGATCGCGTCGGCTTCATCGTCATTTTTCGGCTTCATGCCGAGCTGGCGGCAGCGTTCCTTGGCGAGGTCCTTCAGTGTCTCGCGCCCGGTCCCGCGCTTCTGGCGGCCGATGAATAGGGCCCGCCAAGTCTTGTTGCTGACGGGCATGACGGTGCGACAGCCGAGCTCTTCGCCGAGACATTCGGCGGTTGCTGCGAGGCCGGTCAGCACGCGGAGGGATTCGATATTCGTGTGCCCCTGCAATTGGTCTTGCCGCAGCGGCTCTTCGAAAAAGATGTGGCTGATCGTCACGAGCGACGAGAGGTCGGCCACCTGCCGGCGCAACTTCTTGTAGGTCGCGCCGCGGGAGGTGAACTCGGATCCGAGCACCCACGTACCGAACCGGGCGCTGTCGGAGTCTCGCTCCCACAGCGCCCAGCCGGTCGACCGCTTCGACAGATCCAAAGCGAGGATTGCCGTCATTCGGCTGCTTCAGCCAGGTCGCTGTCGTCGGGGTTGCCGACGGTGACCAGTTTCGGCTTCGGCGTTTCCGCGGCAGGTATGACGGATTCGACCGGCTTACCTTCCGCGATGTCGACCATGTCGCGCGGCATGAAAATGCCGAACTCTTTCAACATGCCGTTGAGGCCGCGGAGCAAGTCGTCCCGCTTCGCTTCCTCCATTTCAGCCACCTTGCACGCGAACTTGAAGGCCGCCGGCTGAATGTGGCAGTTCTTCTTGACGTGCTTGGTGGCGGTCGACACCTCCTGCGCGAACTCGCCGATCTTCGAGACCGCAGGCTTGATGTCGTTCCGGTAGGCTCGAACGGCGCCGGCGAAGTCCTTTTGCGCGACCTCGCCGGTGACCGGCTTCAATGCTGCTTTTCCCATGATTATGCTCCTTCAAAAATGTCAGCAGGGATGGATTGAACCGCGCGGTTGCATCGCGGGGCCTCGACCCCGTTCGCAGGCGAAGAGAGGGCGCCCCGCGTCCTGTCGGCCGATTCGGAAATGCCACACCGATCCGTCCTCTTTCCCGGCTGCTGAGCCCGGGCAGGAATTGCTTGCTTGGCCGCGACGCATTGCCGCAGGGCCTCGGTCGTTTCGGCGCGCTTGGCCTTCCACGGTGCATGGGCGGCCTTTCCGGCGTCGACATGCTGCTGGTGGATGACGTCGAGGCGGCATTGCGCTTCGAGGGCCTTTGCTCGCCAATGGGAGCGCCAGCGGTTCGCGCGCTGGACCTGACACCGGGCCGTCCGCAAGCGAATGCAGGCGTAGATCAGGCCGCCGGTCGTGGCGCAGAGGGCGAGGGTGGCGATCATGCGAACATCTCGTGCTGCGGCCCATGATCGACCGGACCTGCAGAGACCTTCGCCGCGATCAGGTCATCGACCGGAATGCCGAGCCGGATGCCGATGTCGCGGACGTGATTTTCGTCGGCCTCGATCGAGAGTGACTGCATACCGGCGGTGCGGGCCGCGGCGGCCGTGGTGCCGGTGCCGGCGAACGGGTCAAGGACGAGGCCACCGATTGGACAGACGAGTTTGACGAGCCACTCCATCAGCGAAATCGGCTTGACCGTCGGATGGGTGCGCTGGTCGGCGTGGTCGCAGGCGGGCTTGCCTAGCTGGTGCGCGCCGCATTCCCGGCATTCGAAGATGCGCTCGCCCTGCGTTGCCTTGGAGGAGTAGAAGAAGCGCGCGGCGGTGCCGCTGTCGCCCCGAAAGCTTTTGCCGTTGTCACCGTTTCCGTTGAAGGTGCCGTAGACGTTGCGGAATTTGTCGGACCCGCGCTCATTCACCGGAGCAACAGCGCCCTTGTCATCTCCGAAAGCCGCGAATGCCTCGAGCACTTCATCGCTGCCGTCGTGGAGGACATTCGCGGGCCAGCGGCCAGTAACGGGGCGCGCCTCACCGGCGCCCATGCGATAATTCCGCCCCTGCGATTGCTCGCTATCAGGACGGCCAGCCGCAGCGCCGCCCCAGCCGACGATATCGGTGCCAATGCGGCACACATCAATATTGATCGCACCGACGCCCCAGCGGGCGATATTCGCGTCGATGCTGGATTCACTGATCGGCTTTTGGGCGAATACCATCGGCTCAACGCCCGGTTTCAGAAGGGTATGCCGCTTCGGAAAGCCAGTGCCGTAGAGCCAGAGCAGCATGTCAGGAATTTCAAACCCGGCATCCTCGATCGCGCAGGCCATCCGGTGATATCCCTTGGTCGCCGCGAAGGCGACGAGGTGCGCGCCGGGCTTCATCACGTCATAGACGCGGCGCCATGTCTCCGGTCGGAACGCGACGTCGCCGCCGTCCCATTGCTGCCCCATGAAGCCGCTGCTCGAGCGGGCGTACACGCCGGTGACGCCCGACTGGATGGGGGCGCTGTCAGGCTGGCCGAGACGGGCAACAATGCTGGCGAGGTGATAGGGGGGATCGGTGACCACAGCGTCGACGAGCATTGCTTCCCGCGCGAGGCCGCGCAGGACGACAGTGCAATCGCCGTGGATGACTCGGTGCCCCGCGGTCGACATCAGCCGTTCACCCCGGCGCGCGCACGAAGCTTCTCGGCAATCTCGTGCAGCCGCGCGCTTTCGGTGTGACCGATATGGATGCCCGCTTCGCTCGCCGGGCGGCGGCTGTCGGTGTAAAGCTGGTCGAGCTCGGCCGCGATCTCGCAAAGCTCTTCGATGTCGATCTCGGTCCGTGATGTGACCGAGCAGCCGAAAGGCGCCGAGACCAGCGAAAGCAATTCGTCCGGCACGCCAGCCTGCTTCAGCGCGAAAAGGCCCCACGCCGGCATTGCCGTGCCGCGGCGCCAGCCCTGCATCGTGGTCAGGGGAATGCCGGTGCGCTTGGCTATGTCGGCCAGCTTCAGGCCATACCGGCTCTCGGCGAGCCGAAAGAGTTCGGTTTGCTGCTCGACGGAATCCCGTCCGATTGCTTGTGCGTCAGACGGGATCACGTTGCGAACTCCGGCTATTGGGTCGGGAATGAACAGGGGCATCCACACAGCAGCCGCTATCGCGGTCGAAGCGCAGATATTTCAGCGGGGTCGCGACGAAGATCGGGCCGTCGTCGTCGCTCAGGTCTTCGATGAGACAGGGCTGGCTCAGCAGTTTTGCGACCGATCCGGGGAACCGGTTATCGGCCAAAAGGCGCGCCGCTGGACTCGTGTAGCCGTCCTCCGCCGACCGGGGGGGGTGGCCGACGGGCTGGCTTGCCGGGCGAATTGCCGGCGAAGGGGGTGGGGTAGGCGTCACGCGGCCTGTCCAGCGCGGGCGGCGACATATTCTCGGATTTCGCGAGCATGAGCGCGGCAACCTTTGGCCATGTCATCATATTCGCGTGCGCGGGCGAGCAGTTCGATGTCGGTGCACTGGTCGACCGGCACGAGCAGGTTCTTGCGGCCGCGACGGACGAAATATGCCTTCTGCAGGTGATCGAAGCCGGGGAGCGTCAACTGCAGTTCGGGATCGAGGTCGGTCGCCTTCGCTTTCTTGATGCACGATCGCGCAACATCGCGCGCATGTTCGAACGCGAAGAGCCGATAGAACTCGGCGTCGCTGCCATGGATATCGGGACGCGCGTTGATGATCGCGGCGGCGATTTCGTCCTGGTCGACGATCAGGCCCTTATCGAGGGTGTCGTGGATTTCCTTGCGAACCTGCTTGGTGATGTCGCTCATCGGTCAGAGCCTTTCGATGATGGAAGAGTGCGCCGCGTCGAGTTTGGCGATCAGATCGCGCACGACGGTTCGGTCGTCCTCGATCAAGCGAGGCAGAAGGTCGTCGATGTCCCAAGAAGCGAGCTCGCGGGCATAGTCGCGGAGCATTCCGGTGAAGTGCATGGCGCGGTTGAAATCGAGCGGATCGCGGCCCTTGTGGTCGATCACGGGGCGGGGCATAACGCCATGCTCCCGGACTTCGCGGGCCTTTTCCTTGACCGCCTTTGGACCTCTCGCGACGAGGGCTTCCACCTCTTCGACAGGCATCTTTGCGACTTCGGCCGCCGCCGCCACCGACACGACGCCAGTCTCGACGGCGGCGACCAGCGCCGGGACGCCGACCTCGCGAACTTTGCGGGCCGCTTTTACACTGCGCTCCGAGACGTTGAGCATCTTCGCAGCGTCTGCATTGCTGATTGTCGCGGGCAATTTGTCGGCGGGGTCCGACAAAAGGGGCAAATTTGCCCTTTTTTCTGGTGGACGACCCTGAGCCTGATTTGCCAGCTTGGAAGCGGCCATCGCCCGCTGGCTTTCGGTCAAGTGCCGCCGGCGAAGGTTGAGGCTGATGACATAGCCGAGCGGATCGTCGCCTTCATATTCGACGCGCGGATAGGCTATGCCGAGCTCACGCGCGGCCGAATAGCGATTGCGGCCATCCAAGATGTAGCCATCGAGGAAGACGATCGGCTCTATCACGCCGTTCTTGGCGATGTCCGCTTTCAATGCCTCATATGCCTCGCCCTCCATCCACGGAAAGACGTCGGCATAGGGATGCCATTTCACGCCGACGGGCGGTACGCGCTCGAAAGCAGCTTCCGGCTCGACATGCGCCACCGCGTTCATGCCGCACCTCCGCCGACGGGGTTGTTCGCCCCGCCGGCTTCGGTCATCGTGCCTGGGACCAGCAGAGCACGAAAGGAATGGGGATGGACGAATACGCCCGCCTTCCGGATGCGCAGGAACGAGAGGCCGCGCGCGACTTGGTTATTCGCGCAATGCTGCGCCGACTCTTTTCGCCAGAAGAGCGATCCGCCATCCGGGATGAAATTTGCGCAGCCTACGAGCGAGCGCTTGAGCGCGATGGCCTTAGTCCTGAGGCGCATGCCGGCCTCCAGATTGGCTTGGATCAGGTCGAGTTTCTTTTTCGCGATATCTGAAGCGCGCTTCGACCAGCCATTCGGCCTCAATTGCGGTTCGGGCCGCGTGCCGAGTGGGCGACGGCTCAGGGCGGCGTCCGTGGGGATCCCCCGCGTTCATGCTGCGGTGTCCTGGGCGGGGGCGGCATCGGCGGCGGGACTCGACGCCCCACCGCCGCCCGCTACAGTCGATGTGGGAACACTGACCGTAGGAGGATCACATGCCAGAATATGCCGCTGCTCAGATGCTTGCGAAGCAGGATGTCTATCACGTTCGTCTGACGGGGATGATCCTTGCCGCGCTCGTCGAACGGAACGTCCTGACGGCGAGCGAGGCGCGCTCGCTTGTGGACGAAGTGGCCGAGAAGATGCCTCCCGACCTTGCTCCGTTCCGCGAAGTATTTCGCGAGCTGAGCAAAGAATTCGACTGACCGCCCCGTCTGCGAGGGCGCTCATGGCCGCGGCGGCCGCGGCTTTGCTGGCGCGCGCCATCTATGCTGCCTCCTGCGGGGTGCAGGTTGTGGGCTCCTGGGGGG